>CAUTAH010000043.1:0-2557 GCA_963536345.1 uncultured Actinomyces sp. | reverse complement strand
CGCACCGTTGGTTCCGGTCGTGTGACCAAGATCCTGAAGTGACTTTGTTGATCGCATAGCGATCGCTGATTCTTCAGTAGAGCAGGTCCGCTCAGTTGAGCGGGCCTGCTCCTTTTTATTGCAATTGCCGAGGCCATGGCTAGTTTCGGTACGCGATGGTTCCCTAAGCGTGGGGGAGTGGGCGCCAGCTCTTTGGGGGGAAGTGCACCAAATTGGGTGATCTGCGACTCCAGCGAGGCCTCGACGATGGAGAAAAGCGCTGGGTTTGGCAGGGGAAGTGACCGATCTGACTTTGCGACACGCCCGAGTGCGGTGTAGTGTAGGAACTCGGTGCGCACAGCACCTCCATCGGAGCAATGTGTGCGCATGCCTTCTATGTCAGTGGATTCACACAGGTTTCCTTGGCTCCAAGCTTGAGGAGACCTGCGTCTTTCTGCAAAAATAGGGGGGTTGCCCTACTAGAGGTAGGGCGGTTAAGCAGTGCAATCACTGTTTAACCGGGCAAAATGCCCAAGATCTTTGGACAAGACGCCGGTCCGCATCGGGCGCTCTCGCGAAGAGGGACACGCCCGAGTACGGGTACCGGCGCCGAATCTGTACGAGAAGAGGTAAGACGGCATGGCGGGACAAAAGATCCGCATCCGGCTCAAGTCGTATGACCACGAGGTCATCGACAGCTCCGCGCGCAAGATCGTGGACACCGTGCAGCGAGCAGGTGCCACTGTCGTGGGCCCGGTGCCGCTGCCGACCGAAAAGAACGTGTTTGTCGTGATTCGGTCGCCCCATAAGTACAAGGACAGCCGCGAACAGTTTGAAATGCGTACGCATAAGCGGCTCATCGACATCATCGACCCGACGCCTAAGGCCGTCGATTCGCTCATGCGTCTCGATCTGCCCGCGGATGTCAACATCGAGATCAAGCTCTGAGGTAATCTGCAATGGCAAAGAATAAGCAGCACGCTGCCGCGCCTGTTCAGGCGCTGCTCGGCCGCAAGCTCGGTATGACCCAGGTGTGGGACGCCGACGGCCGCCTCGTGCCCCTGACTGTCGTGCAGGTTGGCACCAACGTCGTTACTCAGCTTCGCACTGAGGAAACTGACGGATACACTGCAATCCAGCTTGGCTTTGGCGAAATCGATGCTCGTAAGGTGACCAAGCCCCTGGCTGCTCACTTCGCAAAGGCTGGGGTTGCTCCCCGCCGTCATCTCGCCGAGATCCGTACCTCCGAGGCTGATAACTTCGAACTCGGTCAGGAACTGGATGCTTCGATCTTTGAAGCAGGACAGCTTGTCGATGTTTCCGGTAACACCAAGGGCAAGGGATTTGCCGGTGTTATGAAGCGTCACGGTTTTGCTGGCGTGTCCGCATCTCACGGTTCTCACCGTAACCACCGTAAGCCCGGTTCTATCGGTGCTTGCGCAACCCCCGGTCGCATCTTCAAGGGTCAGCGTATGGCTGGCCACATGGGTGGTGTCCGTCGTACCGTCCAGAACCTGCACGTGCAGGCCGTCGACGTGGAAAAGGGTCTGCTCCTGATCTCGGGTGCAATCCCCGGACCTAAGAACGGCATCGTGCTGGTTCGCTCCGCTGTGAAGGGTGCGTGATCATGTCTGAAATCCGTACCATCGATGTTCTGGACCTGCAGGGCAAGAAGGCCGGTTCGGTCGATCTTCCCGCAGAGGTCTTTGACGTTGAGACTAATATTCCGCTGATGCACCAGGTCGTCGTCGCTCAGCTTGCTGCAGGCCGTCAGGGCACGCACGCAACCAAGACGCGCGGCATGGTTTCCGGTGGCGGTAAGAAGCCGTTCCGCCAGAAGGGCACCGGTAACGCTCGTCAGGGCTCCATCCGTGCGCCTCACTTCACCGGCGGTGGCATCGTCCACGGTCCGCAGCCCCGCGATTACTCGCAGCGCACCCCCAAGAAGATGAAGGTGGGCGCTCTTCGCTCGGCTCTGTCAGACCGCGCACGCAATGGTCGCATCCACGTCGTGACCGCTCTGTTCGAAGGTGAGAAGCCCTCGACCAAGCAGGCACTGGCTGCGGTTCGCGCTCTTGTTGCCGATCGTCCGGCACTCGTCGTGCTCGAGCGCGGCGACGAGCTCACCGCTCTTTCGCTGCGTAACGCACGCGAAGTTCACGTGCTGTGGGCCGATCAGCTCAACACCTACGACGTCCTCGATCACGAAGATGTCATCTTCACCCAGGGCGCCCTCGAGGCATTCCTTGGCACCAAGGAGGAAACGAAGTGAGCTCGATCGAATCCGCTAAGAACCCCCGCGACATCATCCTGCGTCCGGTTGTTACCGAAAAGTCCTCCATCCTGATGGATGAGGGCAAGTACACCTTCGAAGTTGATCCTCGCTCGAACAAGACCGAGATCAAGATGGCGATCGAAGCAATCTTCGGCGTGAAGGTTGCTTCTGTGGCGACGCAGAACCGCAAGGGCAAGGTTTACCGCACTCGCAACGGAATCGGCACGCGCAAGGATGTCAAGCGCGCGATCGTGACCCTGCGTGAAGGCACCATCGACATCTTCGGCGAGCAGGCCTGAGCGT
>CAUTAH010000042.1:0-2799 GCA_963536345.1 uncultured Actinomyces sp. | reverse complement strand
TGGGTGCCTGCGCAACTGCCGCGGTTTCCATCGAGGAGGCTGTCGACAAGATTCGTCTGGGCAAGTCCGACTTCGTTGTCGCCGGCGGTATCGACGATATCTCGGTCGAATCGCTCACCGGCTTTGGCAACATGAACGCGACCGCCGAGTCCGCAGCGCTTGAAGCACGTGGAATTACCCCGCGTCACTTCTCTCGCGCAGGGGACCGTCGTCGTGCGGGCTTCCTCGAGGCCGCTGGTGGCGGCACCCTGCTGGTGACCCGCGGTGATATCGCCGCGGATCTGGGCCTGCCGGTCCAAGCGGTTGTCGCCTACGCGCGTTCCTTCGCAGACGGTGCGCACACCTCGATCCCCGCCCCCGGCCTCGGCGCCTTGGCGGCAGCACGCGGTGGTCGCAATTCCGCACTGGCCCGTGCCCTTGAGGACCTCGGACTGAGCGCGGACGATATCACGGTTGTCTCCAAGCACGACACCTCGACTCGCGCGAATGACCCGAACGAGGCCGAGCTCCACTCGCGCCTGTCGGCCGCGCTTGGGCGTTCAGCGGGCAACCCGCTGTATGTCGTGTCGCAGAAGACTCTGACCGGTCACGCAAAGGGTGGCGCTGCGCTCTTCCAAGCGGCAGGTTTGATCGATATCTTCCGTCGCCAGGAACTGCCCGCAAACCGCGCGCTGGATTGCTTGGATCCGGAAATGGCTCAGTGGATGCCGCTCCTGTGGCTGCGCCAGCCGCTGGACATGTCCGCTTCACCCGTCCGCGCCGGTGTCCTGACCTCGCTGGGCTTTGGCCACATCGCCGCGATCGTCGTCCTTGTTCACCCCGCCGCCTTTGAGGCTGCGCTGCGTGCCGAACGTGGCGAGGCCGCTCTGGCTCAGTGGCGTGAACGCGCCCAGAAGCGCCTAGAAGAGGGACGTCGTCACCTGGAGCAGGGAATGATCGGACACGCGGAGCTCTTCGTTCCCATTGAGGGACGTCGCCTTCCGGCAACCGACACTCACGAGGCCGAGGTTGCCCTGCTCCTGGATCCTTCCGCTCGCTTGGGTGCAGATGGCACCTACGCATCGGCGGCTTCGGATTCACAGGAAGCTCAGAACTGAGAACCGGCATGAAACCGGCAGCTATCGGTGTCGACCTGGTCGATGTTGCTTCTTTCGGGGAGCAACTCGGCCAGGAAGGCTCGGTATTTCATCAAGTCTTCACTGCTCGGGAGTGGAATGCAGCAGCGCGTTTCACTTCCGAGCAGGGGGCATCCGCCTGCGAAGCTTCTGAGGCCCTTTCGAGTTCCAGCCTGCCTTCAGGTCTGTCGATGCGTTCGATTCAGTCCCTTGCAGCTCGCTGGGCAGCGAAAGAGGCCTTCATCAAGGCTTGGTCCTCGCTGTACTACGGTCACGAGGATCCACTTGAGCGCGACCAGGTTGATTGGGCCGAAATCGAAGTAGTGAATGACCGCTGGGGGCGCCCAACACTGCGCTTCCACGGAGCAATTGCCGACGCGCTTGAGCAAACAGAACGCGAGATTTCAGCTTCCCTCACATGGCTTGTTTCTTTATCCCACGACGGTAACTACGCGATCGCATGGATTCATGCGTACCCATCCGAATCACACTCTTCAAAGGATTTCTCATGACGACACCACTGGCTTCATCGACTTTCTCACCGGTACTCGCTGACCATTTCGGCAGCACATCGCTGCGTCGAGATGCTCTTGCCGTTCTCGCGGGCGCGGGACTGGTCGGAGTCCTGGCGCAGGTTGCCATTCCTATGTGGCCTGTGCCCATCACCGGTCAAACTCTTGGTGTTCTGCTGGTCGGCGCTATTCTGGGCGCACGTCGTGGAGCCCTCTCACTGGCGTCTTATCTGGTACTTGGCCTTGCTGGAGTGCCATGGTTCTCCTCCGCAAGTGGCGGTCTTGCCGCACTTGCGAAGCCATCTTTTGGTTTCATCATTGGCTTCATTCCGGCTGCATGGTTGATCGGAAAGCTCTCTGAGCGCGCATGGGATCGTCACCTCTGGCTGTCTCTCGCGGCATTTGGTGGCGCAACCCTGGTTCCCTTCTTGGTCGGCATCCCCTACATGTGGCTGGTTATCCGCATGGGTGGTGTCAGCATGTCTTTCGCACAGACCATGAATGCAGGATTCACGCCCTTTATCGTGGGTGGAATCGTTAAGGCAATTGCAGGGGCGGCCGTGATTGGAAGCCTGTGGAAGGCGGTCGGCCACGTGGGACTCGATCGATAAACCCACGTCGACAGTTTTGATGGGTGTGGCCCGCGCGTTGTGCGCGGGCCACACCCATATCGTTTGATGAGGAGCGCTCGGCGCTTTCCTCACGGTCGGACTACTCCTGGGTGGCCCTTCCATGCTTTGACGCGCGTGTACGAACAACAATCCCGGCCGTTCCGGGGACAAACTCAGCGGGCTTGAGCTGAGGAAGCACCAGAGGCTGCTTCGCTTGAACAGTGGACGGCGTAGCTCTTTGAGGAGCCTGCTGAGCCTGGGAGCTCGTCTGAGGGGCGTCGTTCGTAGCCGCGTACGAGCGCACCCGACGAGGAGGCACCGAGCTGTGGCCATTGTGCGAAGCTGTAGCGGTCGGGTCGACGTCTGGGGTTTGTTGCGCGGCAGAGGCCTCGGGAATGGAAATTTCCGGCTGGGCATGAGAAGCCGCCCAGCCACTCAGGGTTTCAATTTCAGCTTCTTTAGATTCACGTTCACGCGGAGGGATTCCAACGAAGGGATTGTCCGGACGATCCCGACGCGTTTCGAAGAATGCACGAAGCTGGACGGTTGCTTCCTGAGCCA
>CAUTAH010000041.1:0-3096 GCA_963536345.1 uncultured Actinomyces sp. | reverse complement strand
TGGGAGGTGAGCGCTCGGTCCGCGCTGCACACGGGGTTCGGTTGCTTCATCTGCGACGTCGTCACCCTTGGTTCCCCTTTTCTCATCGCTTGGATGCAGTCGATCGGCTGGCCTCGGAGCATCGTTCTCATCATCGGAACGTGCAGCGCGATCATGTACTGGTTTGCTCGCTTCTTTGCCGGCTTTGGCCTTGCACTCTACGTGTATCGAACGACGAAAATTGGACAGATGAAGGCGGCACTGCGTGCCATTCATCTACCGCGTGTGTTTATTGATGCGCTCGTGGTTGCCTTCCGCGTCATTCCGACTGTGGGGGCCGAGGCAGTAGCCATCCGTGAGGCCATGGAGATGCGCGGAGTGGACCTGAGGATGCGCGGCGTGCTGCGTCACCCGCTGGTGATCGCCGAGCGCTTCCTCGTTCCCCTGCTTTCCTCGATCGCGCGCGTCGCCGATGACCTCGCGGCCTCCAGCGTTGTACGAGGCTTGGGCGGGTCGACGCGGCCGACCTCTCTGACGCTTCTACACGCAACCGTTTGGGACGCTCTTGCCCTTGGGTGCGTGGCTGTCGTCATCGTGCTTGAGTTCTTCTGTTACTTGGGAGTCCTCCCATGATTGATGTTGAATCCCTGTCGTTCTCCTACGTCAGCGAGCTGACGGGAGATCGCGTCGATGCGCTGCGCGGGGTCAACCTGTCTGCCCATCCGGGCACCCTCACCCTCGTGTGTGGGTCCTCAGGCTGCGGAAAGTCGACGCTCATGCGGGCCCTCACCGGCCTCGTTCCGCAGATGACTCCGGGGCAGCTGGAAGGGGCCGTTCGGATAGACGGGCGCGACCTCTCCGAAGTTCCCCTGACCGAGGTTGGTCATCTGTGTTCCTCCGTCTTTCAGAATCCACGCACCCAATTTTTCTGCGACACCGTTGCAGAGGAACTCGCATTCTGCGGTGAAAACTATGGCAGAGACCGTGCAGACTTGATCGAGAGCAGCGAGCGTGCCGCCACACTCATGGGGATCTACAAGCTCATGGATCGCAAGCTTTCGACGTTGTCGGGTGGACAGCTCCAGAAGGTAGCTCTTGCGTGTGCGCTGGCATCTGGCGCTCCGGTCCTCCTCGCCGATGAGCCGACATCAAACCTCGATCCCGCTGCCATCGCAGATGTACGCGAGGCTTTGGGCACCCTCAAAGAACAGGGCATGACGATTGTCGTTGTCGAGCATCGCCTTCACTTCCTGAGGGGACTTGCCGATCAGGTTCTTCTCATGGAAGCTGGCGCGGTGACGAGGCGCTGGAGCGGCGAGGAGTTCTATTCCATGACGGATGAAGAACGCTGTTCTCTTGGCTTGCGTACCCTCGTTGATCCGGGGCCGCCAGAAACTTGGGCGACCTCGCGAGAGGCTCAGGGGGTGGCGATCACCTAGGTTTGCGAGGTCGAAGTCGGCCAAGAGTTTTTCTCCGGCTTCTCCTACGGGGACACCCCAATTTTCAATGAATTTAATGCTGATTTTTACGCTGGGGAGATCAGTTGCATCGCCGGGGAGAATGGCGTCGGCAAGACGACTCTTGTCCGTATGCTGTGTGGATTGGCGGCCCCGAACTCTGGAGAGATCTCCTTGGATGGCGTGACAAGCTCGCGCAGTCAGAGGCGCGCGGCGTGCGCACTCGTCATGCAAGACACCGGGCGTCAACTCTTTTCCGACACACTCGCCGGCGAACTAACCATTGGCGCCTCGGATGCCGGCGGAGAAGCCGGAGAAAAACTCTTGGCCGACTTCGACCTCGCAAACCTAGGTGATCGCCACCCCCTGAGCCTCTCGGGAGGGCAGAAACAACGCCTCGTCATCGCTGCCGCACGCGCAGCGAGGCGCCCCATCGTCATCCTCGACGAGCCAACCTCGGGAGTCGATGCCAGACACCTTGATTCAATTACCGCCACCCTGCGACGCATTGCCGACGAAGGTGCAGCCGTCATCGTTGTCACCCACGACGGTGAGTTTGCCTCGGCGTGCGCAGATCGGCTCATCACACTCAGCCCGTTAGATGAAACCTGTGCCTGCGAAGGAGAGCACTAATGCCTGTCACTGATCAGGAGCGGAAAACCCGTATGGGAGAGCAGGGTTCATCCACTAGCGATGTGCAAATCGACGACCCGCGCGCTGCACATAAGGCTGGGCAAAAGGCGTTTAAGGAACTTACCGCACCGATCCGTGGATCCATGGCTCTCGCCCAGCTACTTGGCGTCCTCTATGGTGCGCTTGCAGTCGCTCCCTATGTCATTCTCGTCCAGCTAGGTGAGGTGCTTCTTGCTGCGGCGCGCTCGGGGGTCTCACCTGACCGCGCTGAGGTTATCAATCTGCTCATGTGGCTCATTGGCGCATTTGGCATGCGCTATGGGATCTATTTTGTCGCCTTGAGCGTCACTCATTTCGCGGACGTGCGTTTCGGTCATCTTGTCCGCATGCGTATGGTGAAAGTTCTCGCTTCAGCACCCCTTGCGTGGTTCACCTCGACGAACTCGGGGGCTGTACGCAAGGCGATCCAAGACGACACCCACGATGTTCATACGGTCATCGCCCATGCGCCAGTTGAATCTGCTGCTGCGGTGAGCGCGCCCCTCTCCTTGTTGATCTACTCGTTTATCATCGACTGGCGCCTAGGCCTGCTCTCAATCGCCACCTTGCCGATCTACGCCCTCATTAATGCCTGGATGATGCGGGACATGGGCGAGAAAACTGCCGAAATGGACCGGTACCTCACGCGTGTCTCGGCAACCATGGTCGAGTTTGTTTCCGGTATTAGCGTCGTAAAAGCATTTGGTACTGTCGGGCGCGCACATGAACGCTTCAGTCACGCGGCTGAAGATTTTGCGCGCTTCTACGTTGCGTGGTGTGGACCATTGCTCAAAGGGTCCGCGCTGGGGCAGGCTGCTGTTTCGCCCTCGATGATTCTATTGATATCGACAGCGGGGGGTTCGGCGCTGGCAGCTACTGGGATCGTGAGTCCCGTTCAAGTCATTACCTGCGCGTTGATCGCACTTGTTATTCCGGCCGCAATCGAGGTGTTGGGTTCGACGGTTTGGTCCTATCAGATCGCTGGAGC
>CAUTAH010000040.1:0-4624 GCA_963536345.1 uncultured Actinomyces sp. | reverse complement strand
TTCAGGCTCCCGAAAACATGACGGCCTTCGCCATTGTTTCCGGAGACTTCAACCCCATTCACACCTCCTACGCTGCTGCACGCCTGTCTGGTCTGAGTGCTCCGCTGGTTCACGGAATGTGGTTGTCCGCAACCGTTCAGCATCTGCTGTGCGCTCACTCAACTCAGCCGGTTGACAGCGCTGATCGACTGGGCGTTATTCGTTCCGTTGACATGCCCGAGGTCGAGATTGAAGCATGGTCCTACCGCATGTTCGGCATGGTTCAGCTCTCGGACATCGTCGATATCACGATTGAGCGCGTGGGTCGTATCGGTGGCGAATTGGTCCTTGAAGCTACATGCCGCATTGGCGATGAGGTCGTCTCCATCGCGCGTGCACTCACTCGCGCACCCCGCACCGCCTATGTCTACCCCGGTCAGGGTATCCAGCGAAAGATGATGGGCTTGGAGCACATGAGCTCAACCGCTCGCGCGGTGTGGGCACAAGCCGATGCACATACTCGCAAGGCACTGGGCTTCTCCATCGAGGCCATTGTTCGCACAAACCCGACCGAACTTCGCGTCGGCAACGAGGTCTTCCGCCACCCCAAGGGCGTCCTCAACCTCACGCAATTCACCCAGGTCGCTCTGGCAACTTTGGCCTACGCCCAGACCGAGGAACTCCGCGCGGATAACGCCCTTGTCAATCACTCCTTCTACGCGGGACACTCTTTGGGCGAATACACCGCCCTCTCCGCCTACGCGCGGATTTTCCCCCTCGAACAGGTTCTGGAAATCGTCTTCCAGCGCGGTTCAGCCATGCACCACTTGGTCGAACGCGACGCACAGGGTCGATCGAACTACGCAATGGGAGCTCTTCGCCCCAACCAATTCGGTATGGGCGACGCAGAGGTCCGCGACTACGTGGCCTCGATCGCTGAAAAGTCCGGCGAGTTCTTGGAGATCGTTAACTACAACCTGGCTGGTTCTCAGTACTCAGTTGCTGGAACAGTCGCCGGCCTGAAGGCCTTGGAAGAGGACACCGCACAGCGTGCCCGCGAACACGGTGGTCGCCGAGCGCTCATCATGATCCCCGGAATCGATGTTCCCTTCCACTCCTCGCGCCTACGCGCTGGTGTCCCGGCCTTCCGCGACAAGCTCGATTCTCTGCTTCCCCAGGACATTAACCTTGAGGTTCTCGAAGGACGCTACATCCCGAACTTGGTTGCTCGCCCCTTCGAACTCACCCAAGATTTTGCCCAGTCGATCCTTGACGTTGTTCCCTCTGAGGCAACTCAAAAGATCGTCGACAATTGGGAAGAATCGATCGCTCATCCGCAGGCTACCGCGCGTACCCTGCTCATCGAGCTCCTCTCGTGGCAGTTTGCTTCGCCGGTTCGTTGGATTGAGACTCAGGATCTGCTCTTCAGTGCTCCCCCGCAAGGCTTGGGCGTTGAGCGCGTGATTGAGATCGGTTTGGCATCCTCGCCGACCCTGGCAAACATGGCTTCGCGGACGCTTTCACAGCCTAAGTTCGCGCAGACAAATATCGATGTACTGAACGTCGAGCGCGACGCCGCACGCGCCCGCAACGAGGACGCGGTTGCTCAGCCCGAACGCGCACAATCCGACGCGTCGGCACCCAGCGACGAGGCCACTCCCTCTGCACCCGAAAGCAAGGCCTCGGCAGCGGAAGCTCCCGCGGCAAGCACTCCTGCGGCCGAAGCGCCTTCCGTCGCCCCGGCGGCAGCTCCCGCGGCTGCAGCAAGCGGAACCATGCCGGAACTCCCGCTCTCGGCCTCGGATGCTATCCGCGTTCTTCTCGCCTTCTCGAACAAGCTCCTGCCCGAGCAGATCGATGCCTCTGACACGGTCGAAACCCTGACAAATGGCGTGTCGTCAAAGCGCAACCAGCTGCTCATGGACATGGCCGCTGAGCTCTCGCTCTCGACCATCGAAGGCGCGGCCGAAGCATCGATGGGCGATCTCTTCGCGACCATCGACACTCTGGTTCCCAGCTACACACCTTTTGGCCCGGTCCTCAGCGACGCAATCAACTCCAAGCTGCGCAAGATCTTCGGTTCTGCCGGCCTTCCCGCAAGCTTCACAACCGGTTACGTCAAGGACAATTGGGGCCTGAGCGAGCAGTGGGCCGCACGCGTGAACGCAGAAATCCTGCTGGGCACCCGTGAAGGTGACTCGATTCGCGGTGGCAGCCTCTCGACTCTGCCCGGATCGGTTTCCTCTGCAAAGGATGCTTCGGCTCTCATCGATCAGGCTCTGGCTTTGATCGCAGCGCGCGAGGGCTTGACTCTCTCGCGTCCAAGCTCCGGTGGTGGCGCCGGCGGTGAGGTCGTTGATTCTGCTGCTCTGCACGACCTGGAAGATCGCATCCTCGGTGAGCGCGGAATCTTGGCCAACCAAGCACGCGACATTCTCAAGGTTCTGGGTATCTCCACTGCCCCCGCAGCAGTGGAAAGCGACAATTCCTCCGCACTGATCGCGGCTGTCGAGGCCGAACTTGGAGCAAATTGGGAAGCCTCCGTGCGCCCGGCCTTTGACGAAGGCCGCGCGGTCCTCCTTGACGACCGCTGGGCGACTGCTCGTGAAGACCTCGCCCGCATCTTTGCCGGTGCTGCTTCCGCTGAAAGCCTTGCGCCTGAACGCCTACGCGGCGCAGGACAATCGCTGAGTGAACTGGCGAAGTGGTACAGCGCCAACACTTCGGATGCAGGTCTCAAGGATTACTTCGCCCGCGTCGCCCACGCTGCTCTTGAGACAGCTGAAGGCCGCTTCGCTGGAGACGTCGCACTTGTGACCGGCGCTGCCCCCCACTCGATTGCGGCCGCAGTCGTCGGTGAGCTTCTTGCTGGTGGCGCAACCGTCATCATGACCTCATCGCGAGTCAACGATGCACGACTGGCATTCGCCAAGGAGCTGTACCGCACGCACGCCGCAATCGGTGCAACCCTGTGGATCGTCCCCGCAAACATGGCGTCCTTCCGCGATGTTGACGCGCTGATCTCCTGGGTTGGTAGCGAACAGACCGAGACGCACGGGGCGACGACCGAGGTCGTCAAGCCTGCGCTTCTTCCCGATCTTTTCGTTCCCTTCGCCGCACCTCGCGTCTCCGGGACCGTTGGTTCGGATCCTCAGGGTGCTCTTGCTCAAGAACGCCTGCTTCTGTGGAGCGTCGAACGCGCAATCCACCTGCTGTCCGGCTTGGGTGCAGACACGGCTCCCAACCACCGCACGCACATTTTGCTTCCCGGTTCGCCGAACCGAGGAATCTTTGGTGGCGACGGTGCATACGGCGAAGCGAAGGCGGCCTTCGACGCGATTGCGACCAAGTGGGAGCACGAGTCCGGTTGGCCGACGCGCACGAGCATTGCTCACCCGCTGATCGGTTGGGTTCAGGGCACCTCCCTCATGGGCGGAAACGACATCCTGGTTCCCGCGGCTGAGGCGGCAGGCGTGCACGTCTACACGACCGAAGAAATCGCCGGCGAACTCGCCCAGCTCCTCACCCGTGAGGTCCGCGAGCAGGCTGCCCAGGCTCCTGTTCACGCCGATCTGACCGGCGGCTTGGCCGAGGCGGGGCTTGACCTTCCCGCGTTGGCACGCCAAGCGCGCGAGCAGGCGACGGCCTCGGCACAGGAAACTCAGGCGGAGAAGCAAGCAACCCTACGGGCCCTGCCCAACCCGGTTGTTCCTTCACTGGCCGCACCGATCGAGTGGGCAACTCCTCGCGCGCAACTGCGCGATCAGATCGTCATTGTCGGCACCGGTGAAATTGGCACCTGGGGTTCGGGACGTACCCGTGAAGAGGCCGAATTCGGTCGGGACTTTGATCTGACCGCTGCCGGCGTCCTGGAGATGGCCTGGATGATGAAGCTCATCAACTGGTCTGATAGCCCGCAGCCCGGCTGGTACGACGCTTCTGGCGCACCGGTTGACGAGGCCGAGATCTACGATCGTTTCCGCGATGAGGTTGTGGCCCGCTCGGGTATCCGTCGCTTCAACGACGACTCAACCCTGGTCGATTGCGGTTCGAATGACGTGAGGACGGTCTTCTTGACCTCCGAGCAGACCTTCACCGTGGACACGAAGGCTGAAGCCGAAGACTACGTCCTAGCGGATCCTTCGCACACGATGATCTGGGAAGAAAACGGTACGTGGCATGTCACCAAGTCCGCTGGTTCCCCCGTCCAGGTCCCCGCGCGCGCAACGCTCACCCGTACGGTCGGCGGCCAGATCCCCGAAGACTTCGATCCGGCTCAGTGGGGTATTCCCGCTTCCATGGTTGAGGCCTTGGACCGCATCGCCGTATGGAACCTCGTCACCGCAGTGGATGCCTTCATCTCTTCGGGCTTCTCCCCCGCTGAGCTCCTGCAGGCCGTCCACCCGGCAGATGTGTCCTCGACACAGGGCACGGGTATCGGTGGCATGGAGTCCCTGCGCCACGTCTTCCTCTCGCGCTTCCTGGGTGAAGATCGTCCGCAGGACATCCTTCAAGAGGCCCTGCCCAATGTCGTGGCCGCACACACCATGCAGTCCTTCATCGGTGGCTACGGCCAGATGATCCACTCGGTGGGTGCCTGCGCAACTGCCGCGGTTTCCATCGAGGAGGCTGTCGACAAGATTCG
>CAUTAH010000039.1:0-4947 GCA_963536345.1 uncultured Actinomyces sp. | reverse complement strand
GAGACGCGAATTACGAGCGCTTCTTCCGCATTGTCGCGGCGCCAATAGCGCTTGTTCCGGCAGCGAGCAGCAGCACTCCGCCGGTGAGAGCGCCGGTCTTGGCGAGCTGCGTTGCAGGCGTGGGAGGAACCGAGGGCGTAACCGTCGTCGGTGTTGGCGTCGGGCCTGGCTTAATGGACAGGCGCGTGACGAAAAGGTGTGACTCGCTGCTTGTGTACTTCAAAGAATGTTCCATAAGCGGTGCCTCGGCCCAACCAGCCGATGGGCCGGTCATGGGCAAAGTCCATGCGGCGCTATATGCAGTGGTTGGAGGGCATGCCGGTGCGGGCGGGTCAAACACTGTTCCCTGGACGGGAAGTGGCTCGGCAGGCTTGAGCTGGTCGTAGCCGCCCATCGTTGGTGGGCAAGCGGGGGAGGGAGTGCCTGGGCGAACAATGACCCCAAGCTGCTTTGCGATATCGACTGAGACCAACCCCTGAGTCTGATGCTCAATTGTGTAGTCGGTATCAGGGCGCGCCGAATCGGCAAATGCGATCTTCTTGATCGTGATGACAGCCTCACCCTGAAGCTTTGACATTGCGTCCTTCAGAGCCTCGGCGGTTGTAATGGACTCAGGATTATTGACGTCGACTGTCACACGTGCCGTCTGGCCGTCAATGGCCACGGTCTTTGCCGTGAAGCCTTCGGGAATGCCGCTGATGGAGATGGCAGAAGGATCAGCAAATTTCAGCTGCTCAGGAAGAGTGATTTGCGTAGTGAAGCCCAGATGCGCGTTCTTCAGCACCATCTCATCGAAAGCCGCGGGAGATTCCTCGTACTTTTGCAGGAGGGGTGCAATACGCCCGCCCTGAAGATTGTTCAGGTGGATGACATTTTCGATGGTCAGAAGAGACTGCTTATTCTCAGCCTGGATCGTTTCCTTCTGTGCTGGTGCAGCGTCATCAGCACTGATCTTGAAGTCGGTATCAACCGTTGGATCATCACCGTTGACCGGAAGGTCACCGAAAACCTTCTTGTACTTGTAGTAGCCAGTCATGCGGTCTGTTGACAGCTCTGAGGAAACAAACTCGTAGTCGGGGATCCCGGCAGCCTGGAAGAAGTTCGGACCAGTCTGAGGGGCCTTGAGGTCAGCTCCGGTCTCTGCGTCCACCCAACGTGTCGTCCGCTGTGGCGCGTTCGAGAAGCAGTCCGTGGGCATGGATGCAATTGGATTTGATGCGACTGCAGAAGTGAAGACTTTGTTGGGGGTATCGCTGCCCGTATAGAACTTCACAGTTGCGGTGCTGGTGACTTGCTCTTGAGCGATCCGTGCCGCATCTGCTGCATTATTTGCGCCGACCGCATAGGGGATCTTGATCGTGATGGTATGCCCAAGAGGATTGCTCTTCTCGGATGTATAGGTGGTGTACAGTCCCTGCCAATCAGTCTGCGTCAAATGAAGATTGACCTTCATTTCGGTTTTCTCTGAATTGGGGGACAGCCACCAGTTCGAGATGAGAGAAGAAGAATTTGTGACGGTTCCAGGACCAACCTGCGTCCCCTGAGGAACAGAGACCGTGAAGGTAATGTCGGGGTTCTGAGCCCCCGCTGCGTGCGGGCTCTGTCCTGCTACGGCCGCGGCCTTCATCTCTTCTTCGAAATTGGCAAGGAGAGTGACAACAGGAATCGTCAGGTTTACGGTTCCGTGGTAGGTCGCAATGACAGGATTGGTGTTGCAGACAGTGACTGCGTCAGCCGTGACGTTTTGAGAGATCGAGAATGCTTGATCCTGGGCGTGCGCGTCGCGTGGACCCGCGAGCGCCGTGCCACCGGTTATTAAAGCCGCAATAGCAGCCGTGGCTAAAACAGCATTTCGAGTTCGTATCATCCTTCTACCTTGTCGTTATCTCAGGAACTGCTCTTGAGTGAGATGGGGTCTCAATGGATTCAAAAACGTATCTATTTTGAGTCTAGTTACGCAGTGAACTTTAAACAAGAATCCAGCGTATGTGAAGGTGATGAAGAAGTGAAGAACTATGCGACTTTCGTGAGCAAAACCGCGCATTCCATATGATTCGTATGGGGGAACATATCGAAGAGGCGCGCTTCTGTCAGCCGGTAGGAATGCATGAGTCTAAGGTCGCTGACCAGCGACTTTGGATAGCAGGACGAGTAAATCACCGTGGGAATGTCACTTTGATTAATCCACTGAGCAAGCTCTGTTCCGATTCCTCGCCGCGGTGGGTTGACGACGATGGCCTCGGGGTAATGATCCCGACCCTGTGCGAAAGCCCACTCTTGCGCATCGCCGGCAAACAGGCTCACGCGCTCACTCACCCCGAGCTCTTCAGAGGTTTCCCGGGCGGAGGCAATGGCCTCGGGTGAAATCTCAACACCGCTGACGCATTCAACCCCGCCAAGTGCCGCGTGCAGTGCAAAACCGCCGACTCCGCAGTAGAGATCCCAGAGGGAAGACGCTCCGCTTTGTTGTGCCCAGCGCGCGACCTGCCGATAGAGGTGTGAGGCTACTCCCGTATTGGTTTGCGAAAACGACCGCGGTCCCAAGTGAAGTTCAACATCGCCAACAAGCATGGGCAGTGTCTCCTGCTTAGAAATGACGATTTCTTCATCGCCTTCAACCAGTGCGGCGTGTGCGGGCAGGATATTAACGGTGACGACCTGGGCCGCAGGAATGAGCGAGTAGAGCAGCGAAAGTTTTGAACGCAGCAGGGCTAGGTCGCGCTTTGAGCGCATGACGAAGCGGATCATCAGTGCGTCATCAGTTCCCTGCGTGACCAGGATGTGCTTGAGTTCGCCACGCCTGTGCACAATATCGTAGGGCTCCAAGTGAAGTTCGCGAATGAATGCTTTCAGTGGTTCGATCGTCGAGGCGATAACCTCGGTGTGCGCAATGCAGTGGGGGAGGTCTACTCCTGCGTAACTGGGTGCGCTTCCTGTGATCCCCAAAGTTGGGTGCTCGGCGCTTCCGCCGACCGCAAATTTTGCTTTGCTTCGGTAGTGCTCAGGCACTGATGCGGCGGCGGGCAGCCATTTCATTTCCGAGGCCTGGGGCAGAGTTGCCAGTAGTTCGCCGGCTTCTTTTTGGCGCTGAGCAAGCTGGATGTCATAGGGAGTGGGCATGAGGGGGCACGAATGGCATTCCCCGCTTGTTAAATGTACGCACTCCATCGCTTCATCTTGGCATCTTGGAAGTGTCTTTGCCACAACGAGCAGGTCTGTTGAGCGTAAGTGGGGGGATGTGTTTGCTGTTGGTGGCGTTAAGATTTCGCCATGACTGAGAAGGCGACTGATCGCGTGTCCAACGAACCGACGGAGGTTCCCGCGGGAGCGCTCGCGGCGGGTGAGAGTATGCGTATTGATACATGGCTGTGGGCAACGCGCCATGTGAAGTCGCGTTCGCAGGCAACCTCAGCTGCTCGTGCCGGTCACGTCAAAATTAACGGTGAATCGGTGAAGGCTGCGCAGAAAGTGCGTGTGGGCGATGAAGTTCGTTTGCGCGTGGAGGGCTTTGACCGTGTTCTTATCGTTCGCAAGCTCCTTGCGAAACGACTGGGTTATCCTTTCGCGAAACTGTGCTACGAAGATCTCAGCGAGCCGAGGCCTCGGCTGGGGGTCGCCTTCGCCCAGCGAGAACGCGGTAGTGGGCGTCCGACGAAGAAAGAGCGTCGGGATATGGAGAAATTCCGTGGAATGAATTCCGACTTTTCCGCGGATTTTCAATGGTAATCGGCCGGGTTCTCGATTCGTAGAAAGTGATTTTGGAAATTGGGGAATAAAACCCCCTGAAATAAGTTGAGTATGTCAGACTCAAGTTTTGATGTAGGGCTTGCGGGCCTGGTAGCTGATCCGTAAACTTGAGTGCAACAGACTCAAGGTGGTCTGAAGGTCGAAACCTCGGCCACCACAACAGAAGACGTACAAAGCGCGGCATCGCCTCGGCGACAATTTCCACCACGCTTTGATGAAAGGAAAAACTTATGGGACGCGCAGTAGGTATTGACCTCGGCACCACGAACTCCGCAATCGCAGTACTTGAAGGCGGAGAACCCACAATCATTGCAAACGCAGAAGGCGCGCGTACGACCCCCTCGGTCGTTGCTTTCTCCAAGACCGGCGAGGTCCTGGTTGGCGAGATCGCCAAGCGTCAGGCGGTCACCAATGTTGATCGCACCATCTCTTCGGTCAAGCGCCACATGGGCACTGACTGGAGCGTCAACATCGACGACAAGAAGTACACCGCACAGGAGATCTCCGCACGAATCCTCTCCAAGCTCAAGAGGGACGCGGAAGAGTACCTCGGTGAGCCCGTTACCGACGCGGTCATCACCGTTCCTGCGTACTTCAACGATGCAGAGCGTCAGGCAACCAAGGATGCCGGCCAGATCGCTGGCCTGAACGTCCTGCGTATCATCAACGAGCCGACCGCTGCGGCACTGGCCTACGGCCTCGAAAAGGGCAAGGAAGACGAGCTCATTCTGGTCTTCGACCTCGGTGGCGGTACCTTCGACGTCTCCCTGCTGGAAATCGGCAAGGATGACGACGGCTTCTCCACCATTCAGGTCCGTGCAACCGCAGGCGACAACCGCCTGGGTGGCGATGACTGGGATCAGCGCATCGTTGACTGGCTGATCGAGCAGGTGAAGGCCAAGAGCGGTGCTGACCTCTCTAAGGATCCGGTCGCACTTCAGCGTCTGCGTGCAGCAGCTGAGCAGGCAAAGAAGGAACTGTCCAGCGCGATGAGCACAAACATCTCGCTGCAGTACCTCTCGGTCACTGCTGATGGCCCCGTCCACTTGGATGAGACCCTCACCCGCGCAAAGTTCGAGGAAATGACCTCGGATCTGCTCGAGCGCACGAAGGCTCCCTTCGAGAAGGTCATCAAGGATGCCGGCATCTCCGTCAGCGAGATCGACCACGTCGTCCTGGTCGGTGGCTCCACTCGTATGC
>CAUTAH010000038.1:0-4950 GCA_963536345.1 uncultured Actinomyces sp. | reverse complement strand
CCGAAAGATCCAGCTCAACCTCTGAGTGTTTTTCGTGATTTTCTCGTGTGGGCAGGCCTTCGGGTCTGCCCACACGTGTATCTGGGCGTAGTGTATGTGTGCGCGTCGGCTGCTCACCCTCCGCCCTATTCCTGCTTTAGCTCGCTCATTCCTGTCCTATTGCTGTTCTAAGGCCGCAGGTGTGCGAGCTAAAACAGGAATAAAGGAGCTTATGCGCGTAGGGTCGACCGGCGGATTGTCAGCGTGTGTGAGACCGTCACGTCTGCCACTGTCTGTGGGCGAACGAGTGACGAGGCGCTGCTTTCCACGTCGCTCTGCTCCTCACTTGATGTGGTGTCCTGCTTGCCACCCGCGCCCCCGCGTCCCTCAATGAGTGCGATGAGTCCAGCCACGGCCTCGCGAGCGATCGCGTGAGTATCGGGCGTGATCGTGGTCAGCGCCGGCGTTGAAAAGCGCGAGAGGACGGTGTCGTCCCAGGTGGAGACCAGCACGTCCTCGGGCACGCGCACATTCGCCTCGGCAAGCGCGCGCAGTGCGCCAATCCCAAGGAGGTCGTTCATCGTGAAGATTGCATCGGGGAGGTTGTTGGACTCCAACCACTGAGAGAGCGCTTCCTGTGCGCCACCGGCGGTCCATGGGGAAACTTCGACGCTGCGCCATGCCCACGAGTCCAATCCGAGTTCGGTCAGTGCCTTCTCGATCCCGCGTTGGCGAAGTGCGCCCGCGCTGGAGGTTGCCTGCGTGTGCGTCGATCCCAGAACCAAGAAGCTGCGCGCGCCCTGCTGGTAGAGGTGGTGCACCATTTCCGAGGCCGCAGCGACGTTATCCATTGAGTAGTGGGGGATCCCGGCGTCTTGAATTCGTTCGCCCAGCAGTACAAGGGGAGCATCAAGGGCAAGCTCTGCTAGGCCTTCGCGGTCCAATTCGATGGGGGAGAGGATGAGTCCATCAATGAGGTTGGTACGGAAGTCGCGCAGGACTGAGACTTCATGTTCGCGAGTGCCGGCGGTTTCGACAACCATGATCGAGTATCCGTTGCGTCGTGCCTCGTCTTGAATCAGGTGCGCAATCTCTCCGAAATACGGCCAGGCAAGATTGGGGATCGCGAGCGCCAAGGTATGAGTCTGACCTTGGCGAAGCCGTTGTGCCGCAATATTTGGACGGTAACCGAGTTGACGGATTGCATCTTCGACAGCGCGTCGAGTGCTGGGGGAGATGTGTGGGAAATTATTTACTACGTTTGAAACGGTGCGCTGTGAAACACCGGCAAGCTGCGCAACGTCGCGCATGTTCGGCCGTGAAGATTTCATGTGCGTCTCCAAAAAGTGTTGTTAACACCGATGTCATCAGGGATTATTGCATCAGTCTACTGAATATTCTGGTTAATCGCTGAGGAATTGTCCTTAATTTGCTACGTTGCAATTTTGTGGCAAATCGTGCATGATAATCCCATGAAGGTCAACGTAGACACTTTCGATGCATGGAGCGACGCGAATTATCCGCGCCCTGATCTCTGTCGTGAATCCTGGCTGAATCTCAATGGCCAGTGGTCCTTCGCTACGGATTCAAGCGATGAGGGACTCACCCTGGGGTGGTACCTGCCCGGAGTCACCTTCTCCAAGACGATCACTGTCCCCTTCCCACCTGGAAGCCCGGACAGCGGCTGGAGTGGGGAACGATCTGATGTTGTCTGGTATCGACGCACCATTACCCCCGAAGACCTTCTTCAGGCAGGTGCTGATGACACTTCCTCCCGGCAGCACCTGCGTATTCACTTCGAAGCGGTTGATTTCACCTGTGATGTCTGGATTAACGGCCGTCACCATATGCATCATGAAGGTGGGTACACGCCATTCACCATCACTGTTGATTCATCCGATTATCTAGATGACGGCCTTGAACTTGTCGTCCGCGCACAGGATCGCCTTGACGCTGTGGACCAGCCGCGCGGCAAACAAGACTGGCAGGAAAACCCCCACGGTATTTGGTATCACTCGGTCGTTGGAATCTGGCGCGATGTCTGGATGGAAGTCGTTCCCGAAGGCTACATTGAGTCGCTGACTTGGTCTTGGGATATTGAGAATGCTCAAGTCGCCTGCGATATCGCACTATCGGGTCTGCATGAAGTCAGCGGAGACATCGACCCGATTGAGGCCAGTTTGACCCTTGAACTTGCAGGCGAAACCCTGGCTGCAAGTATGGTTCGGATGCGCTCACGCTCGCTGCGCCTCGTTGCTCAAATCCCCGGACTGGCAAACCGGCAGGAATGGGGGCGCTTACTGTGGTCCCCCGCCCACCCCAACCTCATCAATGCGCGGATCCGCGTTGGTGATGACGAAGTTGTTTCCTACGTCGGTATCCGCGATGTTAGCCTCTCGCACCGCTACTTGGAAATTAACCACCAGCCCACCTACCTGCGCGGTGTTCTGGATCAGGGTTACTGGGCCTCGTCCTACTTCACCGCCCCAAGCCCGCGGGCCCTGAAGGCGGATCTGGAACTGGCCCGCGATATGGGCTTCAACTTCGTCCGTATCCACGAGCGAAGTGCGGATCGACGCACACTGACCTGGGCCGATCGCATGGGAATGATGGTGTGGGGGGAATCTGCATCCGCCTATGCCTTCAGCGATCGAGCAGTCAGTGTGACGACGCAGGAATGGCGCGATCTGGTTTTGCGTGATCGCAACCATCCCAGTCTGATCGTCTGGGTGCCCTTCAATGAAAGCTGGGGAGTGGACCTGATCGTCACCTCACCAAAGCAGCAGGCCTTCGTACGCTCGGTCGTTGCTTTGACCGAAGCGCTTGATGGAACCCGCCCCGTTATTGCTAACGATGGCTGGGAGCAGCTAGAGACTCCGATTGTGACGACTCACGATTATGGCGTCTATGGCGAGCAGCTGCGAGTGAACTATCGCGACCGCGAGGCAGTCGCCGAACTGGTCAACGGAGTTGGTCCGCAGGGACGCAAGATCCTACTGGGCGAGGCCTGGAGTGATGACCGTCCCGTTATGGTCACGGAGTTCGGCGGGATCTCGCTACCCCTGGATGCCGAGGACGCATGGGGCTACGCAGTTGTCCCCACTGTCGAGGCCTATGAGGAGCGCGTGAGCGGACTTTTCGATGCTCTTGAATCCTCGCCCATTCTGGCTGGCTTCTGCTACACGCAACTGACGGATACCCGTCAGGAAACCAACGGCCTCGCCGACGAAAATCGCAATCCCAAGCTTCCACTGGAGGTTATCCGAGGATTCGTCACCAGTTCTGCTCGCCAGAGCGGGCAAATACGTCCTCGTACAATCGTCGAGGCCAGTGCGGTCCTTGGCACCGATGAGCGCAGTGCCGTTTCGCGGGCTTTTGAAGGTGATCGCGATGCCTAAAGCCCGGGTCCTCCGCCGGTGGGCAACGAATTTTGCTTTCACCCTGCCCTTCCTGATCTTCTACGGGGTATTCATCCTCTTCCCCGTAGTCCAAGCGATTCTGATGTCTTTCTTCGACTGGGATCTGCTGGGCAGTACCCGGGAATGGATCGGGCTTGAAAACTACACCCACATGCTGGGTGGAACGGGCTTGGTCTGGGACATCAGCTCCATGTGGATTGCTCGACTGATCTGCTTGGCCTGCGGAGTGTATGTGGCCATCAAGGCAGTGCGTGAAAGTGACCTCAACTCAGGACGCATTCTGTTGATCGTCACTCTGATCGGCGCAGCAATTCTTTTGGGAATCCATCCGGGAGATAGCGGTTCCTGGTCTGATCCGCGTTTTTGGAACGCGATGAAGAACACCGCGGTCTTTACCTTGGTCTCAACACCGATCATCGTGGGCCTTGGCCTGATCTACGCTCTGCTTCTTCAGCGCGGTGGGAAAGCCTCAGCTTTCTATCGCGCGGCATTCTTCGTCCCCTATGTCCTTCCGGTTTCGGTGGCCACGCTGATCTGGGGCTACATGCTCAACCCCTCACGAGGCATCGTGGCTCGCTTCACCGAACACATGGGGTGGGGAACCATTGCTTGGCTGTCGGATCCGAAATGGGCAATGTCTGCAATCGTCGTGACGACCGTGTGGTGGACCGTCGGATTCAACCTCATCCTCTTTGGTGCGGGATTGCAGGACATCGATCCGACGCTATACGAGGCCGCAAGCTTGGACGGCGCGAACTCTTTCCAAAAGTTCGTCAGCATCACCCTTCCCGGTCTGCGCCACGCAACGGTACTGGTCCTGGTCACCCAGATCATCGCCTCGTTCCAGATCTTCGGTCAGGTCAACATCATGACGGCTGGAGGCCCGGGTGGCACGACTGACGTTCTGGTGCGCTACATCTACCAGACCGGTTTTAGAGACACTCAGCTTGGCTACGCCTCGGCAATGTCCCTGGTGCTCTTCGTCCTGATGGTCTTCATCTCTTTGATCCAATTCCTGATCTCACGGCAAAGGAGCCGCTGACATGCGCGAGAAACTCAAGTCGTGCGGCTACCACGTCGTCATGATGGCACTTGCTCTGCTGTGGCTTATTCCGCTGCTGTGGACGCTGGTGATCTCTCTGAGCTCGAACTCGTCATTGAAGACGAACTCGCAGATTCTTGTGCCCACAGAACCGACTCTGTCGAACTATGCCGATGTTTTCCGAACTGGCTTGGCTGGTCGATGGTTCCTTAACTCGATGGTCGTGTCGATCACTGCCACGGTTATTACGGTGATCATCTGCGCCGCTGCCGGTTATGCATTCGCGAAGCTTCCCTTCCCCGGGCGAACCATTGTTTACGGACTGACCTTGGCCGGAATGATGGTTCCCAAAGAAGCGATGTTCGTTCCCCTGTTCATGATGTTTTCCGAGGCCGGGCTGGCGAATTCCTATATTGCGCTGATTTTCCCCCGGGTTGCTTTCCCCTTGGGCGTGTTCATCATGACTCAGTTCTTCTCGCAGGTGCCCAGCGAAATGGAGGAAGCCGCGCA
>CAUTAH010000037.1:0-5218 GCA_963536345.1 uncultured Actinomyces sp. | reverse complement strand
CAGGTCAATCCGTGAAAATCCGCGATTCCGGACACACATTTTGACCCTTAACCCCAAACCGTCGTTGAGGTGGGGCGGGGAGGGGGACTATCACCCAACATCGAGGACTATCCCCCAACGCCCCTTCGGGGCATAAGACCATCCTCACCCTCCGTATGTTCTCAGGGAAGGGGTGGAGGCGGGGGATTTGTTACGCCTGAACGGAGTTTGTTACGCCTGTGTTACGCCTAAAAATGCACAAGCGTAACGGCGTTTCGCCTCGTATCTCAACGAAAAGCTGACCCTGTTACGCCTGTTACGCCTAAAACCGAAAAAACTATATATATAGAAAAACACGGGTGAAGAAGTATTTCCCGTGCGTAATTTATAGAAATTAGGCGTAACAGGCGTAACAACATATAGTTTTGCTTGATATACCAACGTTTAAAGCGTTACGCCTGACTAAAAATAGGCGTAACACAAGCGTAACAAGCGTAACAACTAGCGTAACAACCTGTGCTGCATGAAGGGGCCTCCTCACCCTCCCGCTCCCACTCCACGAGAACATGCAAGGATGAAGATCATCCCCCCTGAGCGATAAATACCCTCCTCCCGCTCATTCCCTGAGAAGGTCGCAAAGCGACCCCGAGCCACTCGTTGGAGGTGAGGTCGCCTGTGTGCGTCCTTACCCGAGCTGGACTGCCCGGCCTCACCTCCACCTACTCGGGAGGTTGGAATGATTACTCAAACTACTGTTCGTCCATCGGTCTGGATTGGCTGCCTTAGCTGCTACAGCGAGGGCATACTCAACGGGAGATGGATCCTTGCAGAAGATGCCTGTGAGGTGACACCTGAAGACCTACACCTTGGCCCCACAGATCACGAAGAGCTATGGATCTTCGATCATGAGGGGTTCCCTTGCGGAACAGGTGAAATGTCACCCGACACCGCACAGCTTTGGGGTGAGGTCTTCGATGAGGTCGGAGAGGAACAGTGGCCTGCACTGCTCGCTTGGGTGGAAACCGGCTGCTACATCGCATGTGGGGATACCCTACCGAGCGTCTCAGACTTCGAGGAGCGCTACTGTGGCTGCTGGGACTCATTCGAGGACTACGCCACACAACTCGCTGAGGACATCTGCTTGATGGAAGGATGGCCTGAGGAGGCGAAGCGCTACTTCAACTGGAAATCATGGATCCAAGACCTCGAATACGAGTACACAGTCACCAACGCGCCTGATGGTGGCGTCTTCATCTACAGATCGCTATAGCAAGAACCCCGGTTACCTCACGGTAGCCGGGGTTCTTGTTTCCTCATCCTTTCAGCCAAAATCAGGCCCGTCATCGAGGTCAGATGCCAAACTGTCGAGCTGCTGAGCAGATGCCCTAATTTGCTCATAATCACGGCTAATCCGCTCCATCCGCCGATCATATGCAACCTTTGCGCCTTGCATGTCCTTCTCAAAACCAGGAGTCTTTACATACCCATCAGCCCACGCCTTAACGCCGTCCACAATGTCAAATCGAATCCCCTTCTTTTTGAGTCGACCGGCGAGCATCTCGGTAGCGAGTTTAAATATCACGCGAGTTTGGACAAGAGGCATAGGCTCATCCTGTTTCGCTGCATCATCTACCAATACGCGGGCGTGAACGAGCTGCTGGCGGGCTTGCTCACGTAGTGCTTCAGCCTGAGCGCGCCCTTCGGAGAGACCCTGCTTGTAGCCCTCGCGTCGGCCCTCCTCGCGTGCCGTTTCCCGTTCCGTCTCGACCTCCTTGCGGGCGAGACGGACCTGGTACTCCTTACGCTCAAGGTCCTCCCCGTCACGGATCAGGTCCTCACGATCGGCCTTGAGTTGGTCGCGCTGCTCATCAAGCTGGCGACGTTCGTCGCGCAGCGCCCCGTAGATCGCCTTCGTCTCGATCTTGTCGTGACGGAGGGGGTCAACCTCGCGTTCGACCGGCCAGCCACGAGCGACCATGTATGCCTTGAGATCATCTTGATAGCGCTCAAGTTTCTCGCGCCCTGTGAGCATCTTGCCGTCCTCCCTCTTCACGTCACGGTGCGCGGCGTAGGCCCGTGACCACTCCGGGCGAAGTTGCCCCTCGTGCTTTGGATCGTCGGCGAACGTGTCCGCAAGAACCTGCACGTGTGGGGTCGTCTCAGAGTGTTGGATGTCGAACCCTAGGATGGCCTCGAAGCCGCCGGGGATGACGTTCTTCCCGAGGAAACGAAGAACGTCCGTAAAGTACCTCATCGCCTCGTCGCGGTCGCGTGCGATCCAACGTGAACGGCCCTTGCCGTAGAAGTCCGGGACCTCCTTACACAGGCTCTTGGGGAGATGGGCGACGAACATTGAGGTCGTCACCGTGCCGCCTCTCATCTTGCCCTTCTTGTCCGGCTTGTCCTCACGCAAAGGTGAGGACAACCGATCCACTCTCGACTGCCCGTAGTCGATTACCTCCTGCATGGACGTGGCGCGAACAAACCGGCCCGTCCCATCGTTCACAAACCCGCGATCAAAGACCTCGTCCTCGACCACGATGTTCGTGTTCTCGCGTGCCCAATACTCGACCGCCTTCGGGTCGAGTTCGCGCATCATCTCGTGGACAATCGCGCGCCGCTCTCCGACGGCTTTCGTGTGGGTCACCCGAAAGCCGGTGCGTCCCGTCGTGTCGCTCATCTTCTTTCTCCTCACTCGTTCACGTTGTTCTCTCGTTCGTCGTCGCAGTGGCCAATGCTCTGGGACCCCCACTTCGTTACCCAGAACATCGACCCCTGCATCCGTGGGCCAACTATTCGGGTCCCTGGTCGCTGCGCTTCCTGCCCGAAAACTTGCCCCACGGGTCACACCTTGTGTCTCCGGGGCCCCTCGCTTCGCTACCCCCGATACACAAGGTGTATTAACCCCCTAAGACACTTTCACTTCGTTCCAGTGTCCGGGGGCTGCTCCGCAGGGGCGGTACCACCTCTCCAGACCTGCGCTAGCTCGGTCTGTTCGAGGTGGTACAAGGCCGTCACCACTGCTCCTGTGGAGCACTGGTTCCGTCCTGGTCGTCGCCTTCGTCAGACCCCCACTGGGGGTCTGCCTCCGGCTCCTCCGAGGCGTCGTTCTCGGTGTTATTCACACCGAGAATCCGACGCAGGTCGTCTGCGATTGCAGGCTCATTCAGAGTCGGAATGAGGGCCTGCATCGCATCCGCGTTGTCCGCAAAAACAACGGTGGCAAGTACTTCACCGAGGGCCGTTTTTGCGGACAGTAGTTCTGCCTTCTCTGCCTCCTTCAGTGCCCTTCGGAGAGCGCGCGCTTCAGAGTTTTTTGCGGCGAGTTCCTTGCGGATTTCGTGTGCTGTTTTGGTCATGTTTTCTTTCCTTTCGCTGATGTGTTTTGGAACGGATTAAACGACGATTAACGGTCCTCGTCGTCAGTAGGTGAAGTGCCTGCTCGCAAGAGACCACGAGCCATAAGCGGTATGTTGTGAGGGATACCGATCTTGCACATAGAGCCTCCTACAGGCTGGAGATCAAACCAGTCACTCAGGTCGTATCCCACAGCCAGAGGTTCATTACCGACGATGCGCTTCTCTGTGCGCATGGGTATCTGCTTGCCATCCGCACCACGAGGAACAACCCACCCGCACGAGGGATTGTCATCAACGTATGCGCTAAGCCGCTTGTTGAACTCCCGAGAGTTGACTGCACGACCATTGGGAACCTCTTTGCGCATCCATGCGGAATACACCCCGTAGAGGAACTTCCATGGCAACAGATCCCACACGAACTGAGGCAAGAACTCTTCAGCAAACTGGAGAACAGGATCATTCTCAACACGGATCTGATTGAGCAGCTTCTTACACACAGCAGGCTCAGTAAACGTGTCGAACAGCGGCATCATCAGAGCCTTGTACGCGACGTACTCCAAGACCTCAGGACGCTTCACATAATCGTCCTTGATCGCCTTGTTCTCATCCGCGCCAACATAGCGCTTCAAGAACGGAATGGGAATGAAGCGGCGATAGAGCGACTCAGACTTGTCCTTCGAGGACGGCAGCTCGTTGGCACAGAACACACACAAGCCACGGCCCTTGACACTTGTTATTGAGCCATGCTTAACGTTGAAGCGAGTCCAGTCGTGAGTAATCCACGCCTTGAGCTGCCCAGCTCGCTCCATGTATCCGCCAACCTCGTTCTCATCCGAGAGAACGCAAAAAGCACTACGCAACTCCTCAGGAAGAAACTGCTCACTGAAATCAGACATCGAAAGCGTCGCAACTCGCTCAGCTCCCACGAGGTTTCGCAGTAGCTCAACGAAGGTGCCCTTACCATTCGATCCGGTAGGGGAGTACAAGAGCACAGCCTTATCGAACGAGTGATCAGGACGGAACAAAGCAGCAATAATCTGCCAGAACAGGGGTTCGACCTCGGTATCATTGTTCGCAAGCTCCCTGATCCACTCGTCAACGCTCCACCGCCCATCGATCACCGGGCACGTAGCGGCATCTTCATTGAAGGCAACGGAGGCCTTCGACGTGAGGACTACCTTGGGCGAGAACGGGCGCAGCTCCTTAGTGCGTAGATCGAACAAGCCGTTCGCCAATGCCACGACATCGCTGTCCTCGCTCTCTTCGAGCAGCGACACCGAATCGCGCACACATTCCACGACAGCGTTGAGATCCTTGGGTGAGATCGTGTAGTGGTACTGACGAGCCAGGCGACGGATACTATCCCCAGCAGGCACATACAGGCCCTCGTCAGGCCCAGCGTCCTCATAGGTCACCAGCTCAGCCGTCGCTCTTGACTTACCGATCAGACCCGTGTGCCGCAGCTCGCGCTTGAGAATGCACGTCGCGATCACCGAGGGTGGAAGAACCTTAAGTGGACGATGAGCAAGCCCGCCCTTGAGGCGGTTCCTCTCGTTCTCACCAAGCAGGCGCTTGTTGATCTGGTTCAGCAGGAACCTCTCCACGTCCTCAGGGCAGTACGTGCTCTGATTTTTCGTGCCGAGGAAGTTCGCAACCTCTTGAAGAATGAGCTGATTGATCGTTGGCAGCGCTGTACCACTCACGGAAGACGTGGTAGAATGGGTGCCAACAGAACTGATTGCCTCGGTGCTCTCCTCAGTGGGAGTGCCGGGGTGATTTTTTATGCTCATCGCTGGCCTCCCGTCGTCTCAACGCGGTTGGCACGGAGAAATGCATCAAGGTCCTCAACGAGGTACACGATGCGAGGACGGCCAGTGCCT
>CAUTAH010000036.1:0-5701 GCA_963536345.1 uncultured Actinomyces sp. | reverse complement strand
CGATGGTACTGCACCTGGGAGGGTGTGGGAGAGTAGGACACCGCCACAACACACTCAACGGTTTGGCCCCGGAACCCCTAAAGGGTCCCGGGGCCAAACCTCTAGCGGTGGGGTCTTGGAACACAATGTTCCAAGACCCCACCGCATTTCTTACACCCACAACACACACCACCCCAGCTACCACTAGCCGCCGCGGCCCATTCAACTGAATGCGGCCCCTTAGACGGGGACGAGTAGGCAATGTTGCCGCGAGAAAGAGCCAAGTTCAGCGCCGCCCCAGGCAACATTATTTATACTTGAGAACCCCAAGATTGACTCTTTGCCGCGCACTTTGAGAAGCGATGTACACATGAGCGCAGACATAGGTTTCGTATCTACAAAGACGTAGGCACTGTAAGCGGCACTGAGCCGCTGAGTTAGGTTGTTGCCAACGGGGCGAGCAGATGACGTGTGCTGGCTAAACAATTGCCATGATGCGCTTTCAGCGATGGAATGAGAAGTGCCCGCGAACGGAAGTTCGCGGGCACAACGCCATCTACCAACGGCGACAGATCACTTTAGATCCACGTCGGGAACCACATGTGGAAGTGCCAGAAGTTATAGGAGATCAGATCTCCTCGCCATAGCGGCATGAAGAATACCGCGGAAGCGGTAATGAGTGCGGTAATCACCAGAGCTCCTAGCGCCCAGCCCTGGCGGACACCGGCATCGGCGCCCATCCAGCGGTAATCCCCTGGCTCAAGCGGCTGAGAGTCATACATGCGGTCTGGATCAACCCACGTGCGGGCCTGATCCAACATATAGCCGAGCAGCCAAGCGACGCTTAAACACACGAAGGGGACGAATGCGATCGTGTAGAAGTTGAAGATCGTTCGGTTCGCGTTGAGATACCACGGGAAGTAGAGCGCGAGGTATCCACAGACAACGAATCCGGTGCGCCAGTTGCGATCTCGCAGTGTGACAAAGAGAAGGATAAAGAAGGCGACGGCCCCGACCCACCACAGAAGCGGATTGCCCAAAGCTAAAACCGCGTGGACGCAGTCGGACTTATCGCAGGCACCAGATGCGACCTTGTCCCACGCAAAAGACGTCGGACGTGCCTGAACAAACCACTGCGCCGGGTGCGCCTGATAGGTGTGAGGCGTCGTCAGCCCAGTGTGGAACTTGAACATTCCCACGTGGTAATCCCACAAGTCTTGGAAGGCTCCGGCAATGCCGTGATTGCGGTGACCATACGCATTCCAATGAGCAAACCAGCCGAACCACGAGGCAATATAGGTGATGATCGCCGGGGGAACCATTGCCAAGAAAGCGACTGAAGTGTCGTTGATGAGCGTTGCCGAAAACGCGCGAGGATGACCCATTCGCCTGCGAGTCATCCAGTCGCGGACGGCAACAAATAAACCGAGAACAGCCAGGACATAGAGGCCCGACCACTTTACCGACATCGCCAAGCCGCTCAAAATACCAGCCGCGAGGAGCCACCAACGTGAGCCTGCGTGAGGTCCAATTCTCTTGGGATCATCGGGATCAGGCGTCCATTCGGAGAGCCTTGAGACCAATCGCGGATGGGTAATCTCTTGATCTTTCAGCACCGCCAAGAAAGCTGCTGCGGCGAACATTGCTAAGAAGACGTCCAATAGGCCCGTTCGCGACAAAACAATCGCGATGCCATCGGTAGCCATGAAGAACCCGGCAAGTGCAGTAATAGCAGGGGAACGGAACAGGTGCTGTGCAATACGAGCAGTCAAGAAGACCAAAATGATTCCCGCTATCGCCGCGCTGATGCGCCAACCTACAGGATTCGTCGGACCGAATACGCGCATCCCCAGTCCGATCAGCCACTTTCCTACCGAAGGGTGAACGACGTAGCCTCCCTCGGCAGAAAGTCCCGAAAAATCACCAGAAATAAACGCGGGATCGGTATCTTTCGCCCAACTTCCCTCATATCCCAAAGCGATTTGCGAGTAGGCGTCCTTGACGTAGTAGGTCTCGTCAAAAATGAGCGTTCGGATAGTTCCAAGTCCCGGAAGACGAATAAAAGCGGCAAGAATCGTCGTCACCCACGTAGCGATCCAACCCGCACGCGCAGACATGGGTAGCTGCGCCCAACGGGGGATAGCGACGGGCTTCCACCTGCGTGCCTCGGCCTCGCTGACGTCTTCGGAAGACTCAATATCTGCAGACTCTTCCCCGCTCTCCGAGGCAGGCTCCTCATCGTTTCCGTCAACCGTCGTCCCGGCATCCGCAGCTTGCGCATCAGTGCCGGATTCGGGCTCTTCCTGAGACGCAGCCACGGGAGGAGCTGAAGCGCTGTCGTCACTATGTGCGAGCTCTTCTGTGTGCGCGTCGCCAGCTGTCGCCTCGGCCCCAGGGTTATCTGAATTGGAAAGAGTTTCGTCGTTCACCAGTTCAGTCTACCGATGCCCACCCTCAACTGGAGTAGTACACCCAAAGGTGGGACGATTGGTCCGTGAGTGAAGACCAGGATTTTATTCAGGCCCCCGCCTCGATTCTTCTAGCAGCAACCCCAATCGGTGACGTACGCGATGCCTCTTCGCGTCTGGCCCCAGCCCTCGAGCAAGCCGACATCATCGCCGCAGAAGATACACGCCGCCTCCTCGCCCTGGCCTCGAGAATGGGAATCCACCTCAGTGCGAAACTCATCAGCCTTCACGATCACAACGAATCCGCCAAGGCCTCGGCAGTCGTCGAACAAGCGCGGGCAGGTGCGCGCGTCGTCATGGTCTCCGACGCGGGAATGCCCACCGTCTCCGACCCCGGTTTTCGCCTCGTTCACGAGGCCACTGCCGCTGGAGTTCACGTCAGTGCCCTCCCCGGTCCCTCCGCGCCGGTCACTGCGCTCGCGGTTTCAGGACTGCCCTCCGACCGCTTTGCTTTTGAGGGCTTCCTCCCGCGCAAAACGGGGGAAGCGACGCGCTACCTGAAGGCTCTTGCCGCCGACCCACACACCCTGATCTTTTTTGAATCCCCCAAGCGGGTTCACGAAACCCTGACCCTTATGGCTGAAGTTTTCGGCGCGGACCGCGAGGGAGCGCTATGCCGGGAGCTCACGAAGACCTATGAAGAGGTGATTCGCGGAAGTCTCGCGGAACTGGTTGACGCCACCGAAGGAGAGGTCCTTGGGGAGATCACCCTGGTCGTTGCTCCCGGGCGAGCACAGGCAAATGCCGATGACCACGTCGAGGCCGTGCTGGCCTTGGCGGCAGAAGGCATGCGGCTTAAGGACGCTGCGGCGGAAGTCGCAGAAGCAACCGGATTACGCAAGAACGAGCTGTACCGGGCAGCGCTCGCCCGCACGAGCTAGGGGAGAGTTGCGAATCAGGCGCGTGGGTGCGAATCAGGCCTGAGAGGGGACCAGCTCGACTCCAGCCTCGGCCATACGTGCGGCGGCTAGCTCGCCCAGCTCGGGGCTGACGGGTTCGGTCAGGTCGGTGAAGACTCGCACCATAAAGCCATCCTTCACGCCGTCCAACGCGGTTTCACACACGCAGTGGGATTGAGCAAGGCCAACGACGTCCAGAGAATCGATGCCCTTGTCTCGAAGAAGTTCAAGCAAGGGACGCTTCGTTGCCACGTCCTCGCCATCGAAAGCAGAGTAGGCGGCCTCGTACATGCCCTTGTGGATCGTCACATCGGCATGGAGGTTGGCAAGAGCGGGGTGGAGCTCGGCCTCGGCGGTACCCGCAACGCCGTGAGGGGGCCATGTGTCAACGAAATCGGGATTGTCAGAGAAATGCGAACCCGGATCGATGTGCCAATCCTGCGAGGTTACGATGCAGTCGTAATCCGAGGCGTGAGCGGCGACAAAATCAGCTACGCGCTGAGCACAGGCGTTTCCGCCCTCAACGGGAAGAGCTCCCCCCTCGCAAAAAGTAGGTTGAACATCGACAATGACAAGCGCGCGGGGCATTGGACCCTCCCGAAAAATAAGCGGTAGATACCTTGAGAATAGGGCAGAGACGACTCGAGCGCCAATAGGCATTAAACTAGGGGACCATGAGTCGAATTTTGTCTGCCGTTGCTTGGCCTTATGCCAACGGTCCCCGCCATATTGGTCACGTCGCCGGTTTCGGAGTCCCCTCCGATGTCTTCTCTCGCTACATGCGAATGGCCGGGCACGACGTGCTGATGGTGTCCGGAACTGACGAGCACGGAACCCCCATTCTGGTTGCCGCCGATGGCGCGGGTATCAGCGCGCGCGAGCTGGCCGACCAGAACAATCGACTCATCGTCGAAGACTTGGTCCAGCTGGGCCTGTCCTATGACCTCTTTACGCGTACCACTGCCGGAAACCACTACCGCGTCGTCCAGGACATGTTCCGAACTGTTCGCGATAACGGTTACATGATCGAGCAAGTCACTCGCGCGGCGATCTCGCCCTCGAGCGGACGTACTCTGCCCGACCGCTACATCGAGGGCACCTGCCCGATTTGCGGTGCGGAAGGCGCTCGCGGCGATCAGTGTGATAACTGCGGTAACCAGCTTGATCCCACCGATCTGATCAACCCTCACTCGCGAATCAACGGCGAGACTCCCGAATTCGTTGAGTCCACACACTACTTCTTGGATCTTCCTGCACTGGCCGATGCCCTCTCTGCATGGCTGGACGAGCGTGACCGCTCGGGCACGTGGCGTCCCAACGTCATCAAGTTCTCGAAGAACTTCCTAGAGGAAATCCGTCCTCGCGCCATGACACGCGACATTGACTGGGGTATCCCGGTTCCCGGCTGGGAAGACCAGCCCGGAAAGCGCCTCTACGTCTGGTTTGACGCGGTCATCGGCTACCTGAGCGCCTCGATCGAGTGGGCACGCCGCACGGGGGATCCCGAAGCATGGCGCAAGTGGTGGAACGATCCCGAAGCCCTGACCTACTACTTCATGGGCAAGGACAACATCGTCTTCCACTCGCAGATCTGGCCGGCCGAAATGCTGGGCTACAACGGTCAGGGAGCAAAGGGCGGCCAGCCCGGCGACCTGGGCGTTCTCAACCTTCCCACTGAGGTCGTCTCTTCTGAATTCCTCACCATGGAAGGCAAGAAGTTCTCTTCTTCTCACGGCATCGTCATCTACGTGCGTGACATGCTCAGCCGCTACCAGGCTGACGCGCTGCGTTACTTTATTTCTGCTGCGGGTCCCGAGTCTTCAGATGCGGACTTCACCTGGGCGGAATTCGTGCGCCGCACGAACGGTGAGCTTGTCGCCGGTTGGGGCAACCTGGTGAACCGCACTGCGTCGATGATCCACAAGAAGTTCGGCGAGATCCCCGCGCCGGGCGAACTCCAAGAGATCGACCGCGCACTGCTGGATGCTATTGCCGCAGGCTTTGACGAGGTCGGGGACCTGATCCGTCACCACCGCCAGAAGGCTGCTCTTGCCGCTGCGATGCGTCTGGTTGGCGAGGCCAATAAGTACGTTGCCGATACCGAGCCCTTCAAACTCAAGGCACCCGAAGAGCGCGAGCGTTTGGCGACCGTGCTGTGGACGCTGGCGCAGGCTGTGGCTGACCTCAACCTCATGCTTTCGCCCTTCCTTCCCCACGCGGCAAATGACATTGACCGCGTCATGGGCGGCAGCGGTGAGATCGCTCCCATGCCTTACATCAAGGAAGTTGAGGAGTTGGATCCCGAGGTTCTTCCCGCCGATTTTGCTGGTCGTACAGGCTACCCGGTCATTACCG
>CAUTAH010000035.1:0-5881 GCA_963536345.1 uncultured Actinomyces sp. | reverse complement strand
GCGCTGCCTTCCAAGCGGGACGCCACGGATCTTCGACCATGGATACCCTGGTCTCCCTCGGCGTCATCGCCTCGAGCCTGTGGTCGTGGTATGCCCTGCTCTTTGGCGGTGCAGGCATGATCGGCATGCGCATGCACATGTCGCTCATCCCCGCGAGCAGCCACGCAACGCACGCGGAAATCTACTTCGAGGGTGCCTGCGCAATCGTTACTTTCCTTCTGGCCGGCCGCCTGATGGAAGCACGGACGCGCTACCACTCCGGTGATGCCTTGCGTTCTCTTCTTGAGCTCGGCGCGAAGGATGCAATCCTCGTTGAAGGAAGCGGCAGCGAGCGCACCTACCGCACCATCCCCGCAGCTGAACTTCGCGTCGGAGACCTCTTCCAGGTTCGTCCCGGCGACAAGGTTGCAACCGATGGCGTCGTTGAAGAGGGCTCCAGTGCCTTGGATACTTCACTGATGACGGGTGAATCTCTTCCCCGTGAAGTATCCCCCGGCAGCGCGGTCACCGGTGGCACTCTCAACACTTCGGGAGCGTTAATCGTCCGTGCAACCGCCGTTGGGTCTGGGACCCAGCTGGCTCACATCGGCCAGATGATCACCGAGGCCCAGGCAACGAAAGCTCCAGTCCAACGTCTTGCGGACCGTATCTCTTCGGTCTTCGTTCCGACGATCATTGTGCTTTCCCTTCTGACTTTGGCGGGATGGCTCATTGCGGGAGCTGGCGTTCAAAGCGCAATCACGGCGGCCGTTGCAGTGTTGGTTGTTGCCTGCCCCTGCGCTCTTGGTCTGGCTACGCCAACCGCCCTTCTTGTGGGTTCGGGCAAGGCCGCGCAGATGGGTATCCTCATTTCTTCCGCTGAGGTTCTTGAGCGCACGCGCAGTATCGACACGATCCTCCTTGATAAGACCGGCACTTTGACCAAGGGTGCTATGTCATTGGAGTCCGTCATCCTTCCCGATGGAAGCGCGAATTCTCCCGATTCCCAGTCCAGCGAGGATGCGCTGAGCGTGACCGCCTCACTGGAATCGGCCTCGGAGCACCCGATTGCCCGCGCGCTCACTGCGGCTGCCCGCGAGCGCGAGCTTCCCTCGCACCCGGTTCGCGAGCTGCGCAACCACCCCGGACTTGGGGTTTCCGCACTCGCCGAGGATGGGACGCTGCTTCTGGCCGGCCGCGTGAGCTGGCTGCGCGATCTGGGCATTTCCCTTCCTCAGTCTGCACTTTCCGCCATTTCCGAGGCCGAGGCCACGGGAGCGACCGTCGTGGCCAGCGCGCGCGTTGAGGGCTGGCAGGAGACTTCCTCCGCTGGTGATACGGACCCGACGCAGGCTTCGGAGCCCACGCAAGAGGACGAAGACGGCGGAATCATCATCGATATGGCCGTGGGCGGCATGACCTGTGCCTCCTGCGTCCGCAGGGTCGAGCGCAAGTTGGGCAAGCTTGATGGCGTTCATGCGCAGGTTAACTTGGCAACTGAAAGTGCTCGAATCACCCTCAAGCACGATTACAGCGATGCTCAGCTTGAAGAGGTCGTGAAGGCAGCGGGTTATGAGCCTCAGGTGCGTTCACGTCGACTTGCTTCCGCTCAAGCACCCACAGCAACACTCACGCCCCAAACGCGTGAACTTCCCGAGCACCTCGATGGTGTGCTTCTGGGTGCCTTCGTTGTGCGCGACACGGTAAAAGAGTCATCAAAGGATGCGATTGCCCAGCTCAAGGCCTTGGGGATCACTCCGACCTTGCTCACTGGTGATCACGAATCTGCAGCGCGCTTCGTTGCCTCGCAGGTGGGGATTGACTCGGTTATTGCAGGAGTTCTTCCCCAAGACAAGCGCGATGCCGTGATGCGCCTTCAAGAAGAGGGCCACCAGGTAGCCATGGTGGGTGACGGCGTTAATGACGCTGCTGCTCTGGCACAGGCCTCGACGCAGGGTTTGGGCATCGCCATGGGTTCGGGTGCTGATAGCGCGATCGCTGTCGCGGACATGACGCTGGTGAGCTCAGATCCAACAATGGCTGCCGCTGCGATTCGTATTTCGCGCGCGACCCTCAAGGTCATTAAAGAAAACCTTTTCTGGGCCTTCTTCTACAACGTCATCATGATTCCGCTCGCGATCTTCGGGCTTCTCAACCCGATGCTCGCTTCCGCGGCGATGGCCATGTCTTCGGTATGTGTTGTCCTCAACTCCATGAGGCTACGCCGCGCACACTGAAGTATCACTCTCATACGTGGTGCCCCCGCGATTTCTCGCGGGGGCACCCGTGTGTCTTGACCAATATGATGCTCAATCAGTTCCAGTAAAGCGCATTAGCTGATTCGTTTAGCGACCTGGAAACCGCCCTGGTTATAAACCAATTCGAAGCTATGCCCCGGATGCGCGCCCTGTGCGTAGGCCACGGCATCGACATTCTTCTTATCTCCCCAGGCAGCACCCCGTTGGTCGACAACGACATAGTCGACGTCAACATTCTTAGCGGATCCCACCCAATACACCTCATGGCGTGGAACCAAGTAGGCCAGCAGGGTGAGATCAGTTTCGACCTTCGAATTCTCGGGGATGAGCTCATTAATTTCTTGAGCCTGGGTCATTCGAGGACTTAAGGTTCCGAAACCCGGATTCGTCATCTGCCACATCGGGAGCTGCGGAGCGGTCACAAAGGCCGCAGCGCAGGGCAGCGCCAAGGCGATTGTTGCCACCAAGGGACGCTGCGTGCTGGTTACCCAGCCCCAGCCTCGGGAAATCGAAGAATCTTCCTGCGAAGACCACCGGCGATGCACATCCAGCAGGGCACCCAAGAGGATGGGGATCAAAATCGCGTTGTAATGCCAGTGCTTCCAATCCCAGTAGTAGTCAACGGACCCCAAGAAACGCCAAGCAATTGTTGGCATGATGACCCAGAACCATGGGGATGCCATACCGATGATGCCGGCCCCTAAAATCACCATGGCAATCACGCCGTACTTTTGGGCAGGCCACAGCGCGCGCTCAATCAAAGTGACGCCCCCGCGATTGCTGCTTCCATCCAAGCTGTAGGCCCACGTACCCGAGGCGTTGAAGGCGGGCAAAAGCAGCTTGACGGTTACGAAGAAGGCAAGAAGTCCAAAGACCGCAAAGAACAAGGGGTAGGTGAAGGACTTTTCATTCTCTCGGCCTCGCCACGCCAACACGAGGCCGATCATCATGACGGTAAGGCCAAGGTCTTCCTTCACCAAGACCAAAGGCGCCGACCATACCATAACGGCAACCCAGCGACCCTCAACAAATGCGGCAGAGGCCCACGCGAGAAGGGGAACAGCAAAAGCAATTTCATGGAACTGAGAGGCCACAGCACCCTGGAAACCCCATGCGGTGACGTACCCAATGCCAACGAATGAGCCAAGAAGCCACCCAGCCTGCTTACTGGCGAGGCGAACCAGCGGCCACGCAGAAACAGCAATCAGAAGATCTTGGACGACCAGCAGGGTCAGTCCCGAGGGGAAGAAGCGATAGACCAGCCCCAGAAGAACCAAGATGGGGTGGAAGTGGTCACCCAGAAGGTTGTAACCCGGTCCCTTCACGGGCACGATCGGCGCGGAGAAGTGGGAATACGACTTCGCTGCCTCGGTGAAAATAGCCAGATCCCATGAGGGGACGGTCAGCGAACGCCACTGGCCCACCGAGAAGGTGATGTACAGGCAGGCGCCCAAGACAACGGAAAGTGCAGCGGGAAGATAGGCCGCAAGCGCGCGGGATGTACGCAAACGGGTACCTTTTTCAGACATTAACTGGTTTCTCCTGCAGGTGATTGGGATACGGGAGTGTGCTCGGGATCAGGATAGGGGGTACCCAAGCGTTGAAGAGAGACAGGGGTTCGGAAGCGACGGCGCAGTCGCACTTTGCGTAGGGCCAACATCGCTGACGTCCACGACACATCGGCGAAACCTGTCGTGGGGTTGAGCTCAACCAGACTGTGATCATCACCCGTATGCTCGAAAGCGCAGGGCAGTTCAATAGCTGTCATTCTTTCAGAAAGCAGTCGTACCTTCAGGTCCAGCTCCAGGCCGTATCCATTTGCAAAAGGCATGATGCAATTCAATGCCTCGCGAGTCAGGCACATTTCCGGGGAAAGCGGCGCCTGACAATCCCAACCGGTCTGGCGACGGATCGTATTGTGGGCCAGGCGCTGAGCGGAAGTTCCCTTCCGTGACTTCCCATCGGAAGCGCTCAAGTCCGCGGGCACGCCACAGGCCAGATCTGCGCGCCCACTGGAAATTGCCTCGACAAGGAAGGCGGCATCGACGGCACTCTCCCCCAAGTCTCCCGAGAGGAAGAGGATATGGCGTCCGGGAGCGTCCACGCGATCGCGCATTGCTGCGACTTTCACTCCCGTTTCGCGTGCCGAGGCCCGGCCTCGGGGAACGGAATGGCGAACGACAACCGCACCGGCGGCGCGCGCATACTTCCCGGTGTCGTCATCCGAGCCGTCGTCAATAACAATCAGCAGGTCAACACCAGGGATTGCACGGCATGCACGAACTGTTGAGGCGATCTGCCGACCCACGTTGTGGGCACAGATGATCGCTGCGACCTTCTGGGAAGGTGAGGGTTCGACGGATTGAACGGGAGTCACTCTGTTAGTCTATCCCGCTCAAGTGCCGCCTTTCCTTAGCGAATCGTGACCTGGCGGGAAACGAGGCCCTGGCGTGCGCGACGTTCGTCTGCACTCAGCGGGGTGGTTTCCTTCAGTGCCTTCTCAACGTTTTCCACAAGAGCCTTTGCATCGGCGGCAACATCTTCTGCCGAAGCGCCTTCAGCGAGCTCAAAAACCGGAATTGCCAGGCCGCATGCGCGGAATGCACCGACGAAACGGGAGCCTTCTCCCAATCGGGCATTTCCAGCTGCCTGCAGGCGAGCGAGCGCATCAAAAAGCTTGTGTTCAGGGGCGGCAGACACGTAGCGAACGAAGTTGCGGTTCATTTCGCACCAGTACATGCCTTCTGTACCGGGCACTGCAGCGGTAGGAACAACGTCGGCGCGGTTTTGCTCAAGAGCATCGCGCATTTCGGGGGTGAGTTCCTGATTCGGGTCGAACCAATAACCGAAATCGGCAACGATCTCCATATCGCCAAATGCCTTCGGATCAACAATGTCCTGAAGGCGAGGGGCGGGTTCGCGCACATCAATGTCGATGACGCCGTCAACACCGTCGGACTGTGCTTGAAGAGCAGCAAGAAGAGCCGCCGCAACGTCGTGTGAGAGATCGCCCGAGTTCGAACGAGTCTGCAGGCCAACAAGGATATGTCCATCGGGGCGAATCATTGCGGGATGGCCATCAGGCAGCAGGGTAACGATGTCGAAGTCTGCACCGCCGTGTTCTTCAGTGGTGCGACCGCTCAGCGTTGCGCAGGGGATGATTTCGCGCATTGCGACAAGTTCGACTTCGTTGGGAAGTCCTTCAAAAGGACGTTCCACGAAGGGGATCGGGGGGCGGTATGCCGGGCGATCTGCGTTGACTGCTACTTTTTTACGACGTGAGGCTTTTCCCATGGGGCTATCGTAGCGGTTTTTGCTCAATCGACGAGGTGGGGGCGGGGCGAGCCGGTCCACCCACCCCAGCACGTGCCTCGTCAGCGGGCAGCGCCCCGGGAGTCTTGAACAGGCCACTGAGGGCAAAGAGCGAGACGAGGCGCCCACCCATCTTTCTCTCCAATTAGCCTTTCCAACTGACAGCTCGGGAGTGTAGACTACGCGTAGTCACTTTTGAGGAGGACATATGTCTACTGCACGGGTTGCACGCTCCGTCAAGCTCGATCCCGAGATCGACGCCCGACTCACAGCCCTTGCTGAGCGGACGGGACGAACGAAGTCGTTCTACATGAATCGCGCCATCGAGTCAG
>CAUTAH010000034.1:0-6573 GCA_963536345.1 uncultured Actinomyces sp. | reverse complement strand
GGAAGCCGCATAACGGCTACCATTAAACGCGTCCAAGTTTCGGGGCGCAGTTCAGTGAGCACCCGGGGGCAACCTTTTGTCTCGTGGGAAGTGTGATTACTGCCTGCGCACATGCGTCTAGGACGCGGCTTCTCCCTGTCTCTCGAGGGGCCAGTGTCATTATGCGTCGACTGCCAATAGTCGCCCATCCAGTCCTCCCTCCTGTTTTGGCTCACCCATTCCGGGTCTATTGCTGGTCTAAGGCGGTAGGTGAGTGAGCCAAAGCAGGAATGAGAGAGCTAACGGGGGAAGGGGAGAGCTAACGCATGACTCCACGATCTAAGCCATCGCATTAACTGATAAGACATACAAAAGGGCCGGGCCCCGATTTTCATCGGGGCCCGGCCTGTGCTTTGCGCTTAGAAGCGCATTTGCGTTATGCGATCAGTCGCGGCGCTTGCGAGCGGCACCGACAGTCCCAACGCCTGCTGCCAGCAGCATGGAGGTGAGAATGGCGATCCACTGCGCATCTGAACCGGTCTTCGCCAGAATCGACTTCGCGGGCTTCGAAGGTGACGGGGCGGCCGGGATCTGGGTGAGCGGGAAGTCCATATCAAGGTTGACTTCGCCCTCTGCCACGGTGACATCCTTGGAAGTTGCCACTGCCTCGTAACCGGCGGGAACCTCAATCGACACACTGTAGGTGCCGGGGAGGATTCCTTCGAAGCGGTAGTTACCGTTTGCGTCGGTCTTCGTGCGAGCAACTTCGTTGCCCGATGCATCCTTGAGGATCACGGTCACACCGGGGACACCGGGTTCGCCGTTGTCAACACCGTTGTGGTCCTGATCGTTCCACACGCGGTCGCCAATGGTCGCCGGCTTCACGAAGCCGAAGTCAACGCCCTGGACCGAGGAATCACCGATGGTCACCGATGCCTCGGTTGCGTTGCGACCGTTGTAGGCCTGCGTGTTGGTCAGACCAGCCAGGTCGCCCGCGTTCGGGTCGACGATGCTCACGCGGTAGGTGCCCTTGGGAAGACCAGTGAACTGGTAGTTTCCGTCGGCATCGGTCACGGTGGTGACGGGCTTGCCATCCTTGTCGAGGATGGGGTTGCCGTTTCCGTCGAGCAGGGCGATGGTGCGTCCTGCGAATCGAGCTTCGGTGTCGCTCTTCGAGTAGCTGACATCGGAGTCGCGGTAGAGCGTTCCGCCGATGTTGAAGCCACCCTTGAAGGAAGCCGAGGATTCGTTGTTCGTCGGGTCGTCACCGGCCTGATCCTGGTGGGTGATGCGTGCAACGTTCGTGATGAGCGTGCCTGCACCTTCACCGGTGATCTTAACGGTGATCTTCATGGTCTTTTCGTCACCCTTGGCAATGGTCTCTGCGGACAGATCCCATTCGCCAGTTGCCGAATTGTAGGTGCCATCGCCTTCAGCCTTGACGAACTCAACGCCCGCGGGGAGCTGATCGGTGGCCTTGACACCTGTTGCTGCACTCGGACCGTTGTTGGTGACGGTCAGGGTGTAGGTGATGACCTTACCGGGAGCGAACTCGAAGGTTGCCTGGTCGACTTCAGCGGGATCGGTGATCGCCTTCTTGATGGCGGTGTCAGCCAAACCGGTGAATGCCCAGTCCTGGTCGTTGTTGGTCATTGCGCCGGGGCGGAGGGAGACCTTGGAGGACAGAGACAGAGTCTGGTCCTTCGAAGCGGTCACATCGCCCGCGGGGGTGTGGCTCTGAGCAACGCAGTCGGGGCAGACAGCCAGCAGGGAGTCGCGGTCCACGGAGACAGTGTAGTCGCCGGGGGCGAGATCCTTGAAGGAGTACTTGCCGTCTGCATCGGTGGTGGTCGTCAGCGTCTTTTCCTCACCCGCGGGGGTGGTGAAGGTCAGCTTGACGGTCACACCTGCCAGAGGCTTATCCGAACCTTCGGGAGCAGAGCCACCGTTGTTGTTGACATCCCAGAAGAGGGTGTCGCCAATGGTGCCGTCGGCAACCAGGCCGAGGTCGACGGTCAGGTTTTCCCCGTTCTGCTCGAGCTTGACAGTGCTTTCGAGACCGTTGGAGTCCTCGCCGCTGATAGTTGCGTTGGTCTTGGTGATGGAGTAGCCCTCGGGGACCGTGAAGGTCACCTTGTAGGCTGCGTTACCACCGGAAGCCACGATGTTATCGGGGTTCGGGAGCAGGTTCTCGAACTTGTACTTGCCGTTTGCGTCGGTGAAGACGGGTTCGACAGTCTTGCCGTTCGCATCGATAACGGGGTTACCGGCAGCGTCGACAATGGAGACCTTCACTCCGGGGACACCGTATTCGCTCTTATCCTGGATGCCATCCTTGTTGGCATCGAACCAGACGTAGTCGCCAATTGCGGCCGGCTTCACGAAAGCAAAGTCAACATTAGGGACATTGGCCTTGGTCGGGGTCAGGGTGATCGGGTCAGGGGTCAGGAGCTTGCCCTTACCGGCCTGCGAGCGATCGGTCGAGGAACCGTAACCGTAGGTCTGCTTGAAGTCGGACAGCTTGACGGTTTCGCCCTGGAGCTGTGCCTCTCCGGAAACAACCTCAACCTTGTAGCTGCCCAGGGGCAGGCGGTCGAACTTGTAGTTACCGTTGGCATCGGTCTTGGTGGTGATCTCTGCGCCGGTGGAATCCTTTACAGGGTTTCCATCTGCGTCGAGGAGACGAACCGTCACACCTTCGAAGGGGTAATCGATTCCGGGGGAATCGTTCACCCAAGTGGCATCCGTGTCGTTGTAGATGGTTCCCGAAATGGAGCCGCCCACAGTGAAGGAAGCACTCGAGGTGTTGTTGTCCTTGTTCGAATCAACCTGGTCATAATCGCCCAAGGTTGCCGTGTTCGTGATGGTCTTGCCCTCGGTGTAGGGGTTGACCTTTACCAGAACGTAGAGTGTCTGGGTTCCGTTCACCGCAAGGTTTGTGTTCAATTCACCGGAAGGCATTGCTTCCCAGTCGGTGTCCAAATTCGCGAGATCCGGATTCGAATTGTGCTGCACGCCGACGCAGGGAGTGGTTGCATCAGTCTGACACAGGCGGACCTGCGAGGAGATCGCTTCGATTCCCTGCGGAAGGACATCCTTAATCTTCATGCCAGAGGCAACAGCCGGTCCCTTGTTATTCAAGGTGATCGAGTACAGCATGTAATCGCCGGGCATAACCGGGTCAGTCGACTCGATTGTCTCCGGGATTCCATTTGCATCCATGACCGGTTGATCGCCGTTTACCTTAACGCGAGCAACCTTCTTGGTGACCGACACGTCAGTGGAGACGTTGATGCCGACCTTGGGTGCTTCGTTCGGCTGCAGGTAGGAAACCTTGCCGTTTTCGGTCACGCCACCGGACATTGCAACGGAGTTCCATGCAATGAGGTTGGCGTTAACCGGAGAGGTCATGGTTGCCACGAACTGGATCTTTTCGCCGACCTCAATATCGCGGTTCATGACCAGGCGGAAGCCCTTAACGGTCTTCAGGTCTGCAGGTGCTGCTCCCCAAGCGTTGGGGGTACATCCCGCAGGGCCATCGTTCATTGCGCCACCGACGCTCATCACTTCACCACGGCAGGGGTTATCAACCGTCGTGTACTGGATCGTGATATCCGAGGCGGGGATTTCGCTGGTCTCAGGGTCCTGGCCTGACTTCTCCTTGATCGACTGGAAGGTCCAGTTGGTCGAGTTCAGGTAGGGCTGCCAAGAGGAGCCGCGTGCCTGAGAAGAGGCAGGGCCAACGCCCACGTCACCCGGGTGGGGGAGGATGTCATAAGCGACAACCTTCGTCAGGGGAGCATTTCCAGCGTTTGAAATGGTGAAACGGTATGCGCCATCCGAACCCGGATCGATCTTTGCGACCTCTCCGGCAGGAACAAAGTCGGCGTCCTTATTGCCCTTAACTTCCTTCGTGATGCTCATTGCGGGGGTGGTCGCAACGTTGAAGTTAGCCTTGGCGTTACAGATGTAGTCCTCAGTTGAACCGTTGCCGTTGACGTCAGAGGTGTCCTGCACGCGACCGCCGAGGCAGTAGTTGTTGTTGCGCAGGCTCCTGTCCACGGCAGTGTCCTTGGCGCCGTCTCCGGGCATGTAGGTGTATGCATCGTTCGTGGTCTGACCAGCAGGCGCTGTGTTCTTCACAGTCGTGTTGAAGGACGTGTAAAGATTTCCTTCGACGGGATCAGAAACAATCATACGGAGCAGGGTGCGTCCCGTACCGTTGTAATTCTTCGTGATCTCAATCTGGACCTTGCTGAGGTCGTACTTGCTTCCATCAGGATTCGTCAGAGTCGACGCACCGCTGAGGTTAACCTGCGATGCATCGTCGATGTCGAAGCCTTCGGGAAGAAGATCTGCAATAGTGAAGGGGGTGGGCGTACCGCCTGCGGACTTCTGGCGAACAAGACCGTTAACGCCGAAAGAGGCTGTCTTTCCAACGGTCACGGGGTTCGTGCGAGCAACCTTGACGACTCCCACACTGGGGAAGTCGTCGCGCACGCGCATCCAGGAGCACAGATCGTCACTGGAAGCGAGGACTGCACCGGTTTCCTTATCCGTCAGAGTGCCGGTCGCACAGTTCTGGAAGCGGACGTAGTCCGGAGAAGCAACATAGTTGAAGTACTTCTCGGGCGGAGCGACCGGGTTGTAGTGGCTGGCGAAATCCGCTGGCTCTTCCTTGGGAAGGGTCGAGGAGATCGTGCCTTGGAACCAAAGAGATGCGCTGGTCTGAGGAGCAACATCGCTATCGATGGTGAAACGGGTGATCCATTCACCATCGGGAAGGGTGATGTCCGTCGTCTCGGTGTAGTTGGCGACAACGTGGTTACCCTTGTTGGTCCAGTATTCGAAAGTCCAGCCGCCCTTATCTTCGTAGCCAGACTTGCCGAAGATGTTGAAGCGGTAAGGGCTCACCATGGTCGGTTGATCACAGTTGCCACCTGCAGCCTTTGCGTCCTGAGAGGACCAAGTGCAGGGCAGGGTGTCATCAAAGTGAGCGTGAGTCGTCGTATTGCCGGTGTTGATAGCACCAAAGCGCCATGGAGTAAGGACCTTACGAACTTGGTACTGGTTGTCGTTACCGATCTTGATGAGTCGACCACCCGGCTTGCGCAGGGCGAAACCATGGGTGATTTCAGAGCTCTTCGTCAAGGTCGTTGAAGGATCATTCATCACTTTGGCCGTGATGGTGGCCTTGTTCGTGACCTTGTCGGCCGTAGTGACAGTACCTTCGGGGTATTTCACGGTAACCAAGGACTCGATGGGGTTTTGCCAAGCCCACTTGTCATAGGACCAGGTAACCGTGTGGGTCGCTGCATCGTAAACGCCGCCATTGGTAGCGGAAACGAATACGGCCTTTGCAGGAAGTGGATCGACGACCTTAATGTCCTGGACCTGCACGAAGTTGGTGCCGTTGACACCACCCTTCAGTGAGGAACCATTCCAGCGGATGCCGACCTTATTGGGCTCGGTTTGGTCGATCTGCTGGTAGCCGTAACGCAGCTTGTACGTCGTTTCACCGCCGACAGCAGGGTAGCTGTTCGGGTTTGTCGAACCGCTCTTCTCGATGGCGATATCGGTGTCCGCGGTCCACTTGGTGGTTTTCGAATCCTCGATGGGATCTGCGTTCCACGCTGTGAATTCGACACGCTGAGTGGTTGTCGAGTTAGTCGGTGCATCGTTTCCGTCGTAGTGCCAGGTGATCTGGATACGGTCGGAGGTGCCTGCCGGGATGGTGCGGTTCAGAGTGTAAATGAACTGCTTCATACGGGGAGGCCCGGGGAGAATACTCTGGCTGGTAAGGGCGACGGTAGAGCCGGTAACAGCAGTGGCCGAGTAGAGATTGTCCTTCAGCTGAACTCCGGCGGGAGTGACGGCTTCGGGGAGCAAGAACTTGATGGAGGCACCTTCACAGGGGGTGGTCACCGACGAACAGGAGTAGTTGATCGTCGTCACCTGGTTTTCGCGCACCGAAAGGGTGTCGCTGTCGTTGGTGACAGTCATTGCCAAGGTCGCCGGCTTCGAGCTGGTCGCACGTGCACGACGTGAACGAGGCTGGTTGGCCTCTGCAGAAGCACCTGCGTCCTGAGCGGAGGTATCCGAGGTGTTTGCCTCAGTTCCGCCTGCTACAGGGGTCTCAGTGTTAGAGGCTGCCGTCTGCTCGGATGCGGAGGTGCTAGCGTCGCTAGTGTTCTCCGTTCCCGAGGCCGAGGTGGCCTGGGCGGATTCGCTTGCGCTGGTGTTGTCTGCCGCGACACTGCCGTTAAACGGAGTGAAGGAAGTCAACAGAAGCGAGGCTGCTGCAAGAGTTGCAACACCCGCCGCTCGCGCACGCGTTTTTAAGAGTTTGGGATGTGACATCGAAATCTCTCTCAATCGCACGACTTATAGGGATTCAGCATCTAATCTACATTCTTCGAAAATAGTGGGCAATCAGTTGTGGAATTAGTCATTTCAAACTATTTCTTTCAAAAAAGTGGTTGACTGATAGCCATTTGTATGCTGCATGTTCTGGGAATAGCAAAGCCCCCGGAACCTCGAGTGAACTGCCTCCCGTTTCTTGGACATCGAAATTGAAGTCCAGGGAATGGGAGG
>CAUTAH010000033.1:0-6615 GCA_963536345.1 uncultured Actinomyces sp. | reverse complement strand
CCCGAGGTTCTTCCCGCCGATTTTGCTGGTCGTACAGGCTACCCGGTCATTACCGGCGACTACACGAATGTTCCCACGTGGGAGCGTCACGACATTGTCGTTGGTACCCCGATCGAGAAGCCGACCCCGGTCTTCCAAAAGCTTGACGAGGCCATCGTGGAAGAAGAGCTCGCGCGCTACGCGGAGTCTCGCCCCGATGACGTGACTGGAGCGTGACTTAAGGCTTCGTTGAGCCACTGATTTGGCTAAGAGTTGGCGCCAAGCAGACGGTGTATTCCGCTGCTTGGCGCCAACTCTTTGCGTCGAGAAGTCCTTGAAGGCATTCGTCCTTACTTGCTTGCCCCCTTCTTTCGCGATGTAAACGAACTAATTCCTGCAATTGTCATGAGTAGGACGCCCAAGACAGCCAGCGTGGAGATCGCAATCAGAGCGAAGTCCATCATTCGCGCAAAGGCCAGTGCGATGAGGACAACGCCTGTGAAAATGACGATGCATGCCCACACCAGCTGCCCGATGCGTACTCCGCGATAGGGGGCTTCCTTCAGTTCCTCCGCAGACCAGACTCGGGTGGGAGGAATAACACCTGAGTGAGGCGTTGAGTGTGGTGTCTGTGTTTGGTCCGTGCTTGTTGCCCATGCCGCAGCCCCGCTCGCAGCGCTCGTCCAAGCGGTCGGCGCATCGCCTTGAGAGGCCTGGGGAGTGCCCGTAGAAGGGGTGCTCGCCCCAGCCTGAGGGCTGGTGTACGTCGAAGACGCGCCTGAAGATGCGTGAGGCGCGCTCTCACTGGGAGGAACAGCAGGGGCGCCAGACACTTCAGTGTCGGCCTCGGATTGTTCAGCGGAAGAGGGGGCCGCGTCCTCGGTCACTGGAAGTTCCCGTGTTTCGGGGACAAGGCCGGAGGGAAGCGTTGCGGTCTCATCCGAGGCGCTGGCGGGCTGGGGGACCTCGGGAGCATCATTTCCCACGGGAAGCGGGGTCGTTTCTTCCCCGTTCGTGGGCAGGGGAACGGTCTGATCAAAGTCGTTGACACTCATGTCGGATCCTTTCAGTGCGCGCCTGCGGCGGACTCAGAGGCGTTAGGGGAAGCGGAAGGCGTTGGGCTTGCCTCTTGCCCAGCTGATGCGCTTGGTGAAGGCGTCGCTGGTGAAGGTGAAGGCGTTCCAGATGGCCAGGGATCGCGATTGGCGGACCTCCCCGTTTCCTCAACGTTCACGTTGAGGATCTGTGGGGCATCGAGGTAAACCGTGATTCCTTCGCCTTCTTTCCAGGTCGGGGACTTGAGGATTGTTGGCGTGGAATCATTGAATCCTTGCCAATCCGCATCTCCATTCATGTCCAGAGTGACGCTCAGGGGACGATTCTGTGCGACCACCCGTACCGGCTGGTCTTGACGCGCTTGGATATTCGCAGAGGGGATGAGATTTCCGCGGACGTGGATATCCTTCGTGAGCCCATCAGGCGCATGGGTGAGATCCAAGTCAAGAACGACGACCTGAGAACCGTTTTGGCCAGCGATCTCGTCAGACTTCCACGTTGCATCGTAACTGGACGTTGAAACATTTCCCCAGTGCCAGCCGTCTGTAGTGGTGACGGCCGCGTAGCCAATTCCACCCAGCCCTGCGGGGATAGCTAAGAAGATACCGATGGTTGATAGAGCGCTGAGTGCTGCGGAGGAACGGTCGCGAATCGCTGCAACCAGGTGAGCAAAACCGACGATGAGAAGGCAGATGCCACCGCCAATTAATCCGATCTGCACCCAACTGTCAGCCGCACTTGTTGTCTTAAGGCCATTGCGGTACATGAGCCAGAAAGTTCCAGCGAGCACCAACATGACCAGCCCGTAGATGCTCAAGACCACTGCGCGTGAAAGACGGCGAGGAAGGAGTGGGGCTTGGGTGGGGAAGGGAGTAAAACGCGTTCCAGCACTTTGAGGAACTGAGTGTCCCGAGGTCGCGTACGAGGCGTTCCATTGCTGCCTCCATTGATCCCCCTGCATCTGGGGGCCAGGAGCATCGGAGGCAGGAGGGGGATAGGTGCCTGCAGATGAGGCGCTAAAAGGGGAGGACGTGGTGGAGGCTGCCTCTGGCGAAGGCTGGGATCCCGGGAATTGCTCAGGACCCCCTTGAGTTCGCCAGTCGGGAGTTGATTGAGGCATGGTGTTTCCTTGGAAAGTCCAATTTGATTTCGAAAGCAAGATGGCGATGATGACGATGGCCGCGGGGAGCATGAGGAAGAAAGGCACCCTGAAGAAGACCGTCGTGATACCCAAAGCACCGCCGCCGAAGATCGCCATGAAGGCAGCGCCGACGATCGCCATATCGAAACGCCCCTTGAGCATTTCATCGACATGGATTCGACCATCGCGAGCCTCAGGCAAGAAGACCCATGCGAATGCATAGAAAATGCACACGACAGGGAAAAGGAAGGCGAGGACAACGATGAGGATCCGCACCGAGTTCACGTCCCATCCGTAGCGTTGTGCCAGACCTTGACACACGCCGCCAATGACGCGAGGCTCACCACGGAAGAAACCGGAGTATCGCAATGTGTTCATGAATCCTTTATCCATGCTTCAACTCTGCCCAAAGATGCACGAAGAAGATATAGGGGGATGCCCTGATCTATCCCCGATTTGTCACTCTCTCTTCCCCCGAATCGCAGAAAACGTGTGAAGATAAACGGGTGAGTCACGTGCAGGACAATACCGATGCGCCTCAAGGCAGGCAGACGGGGTACGAGTGGACCCCGCCTCAAATCGTGCCGCCTCAGCGCGCCCTGCGACGCTCCAGCGCGCACTCGACGGATATGCCTCTTCCTTGGATTGGGGGCGTGTGCGCGGGAATCTCCTCGATGCTCGGTATCTCAGTGCGCGTCGTACGTTTCGCCTTCCTCATCGCACTCCCCGCCTACGGGCTCTCTCTCATCGTCTACCTCTGGCTCTGGCTCACTGTTCCCGAGGACTCAGGTGGCGAACAAAGCGGGAGCGGCCGCCTGCACTCGCCCCTGGCCTCGGCAGAAGAAATCGCCAGACGCGAAAGCCAACAGCGCAATCTGCGCATGCTCTTGGTGGGCCTCGGATCGCTCGGCCTCGCATTAGCGATCGCCTACCTGCTCTTTGCGGGGATTGCGGGCCTGCGCGACATCGCCTCCGCGATTTTGGTCATCGGCGGAATCTCCGCGGTGTGGACCCAAAGCACGCGCGCACACAGCTGGAAGAGTCCTCTGTTCATCCTCATCACTTTCGCGGGGATGCTCTTGGTCGCCGCGGGCTTGGCTTTGGCCTTCTTCCGCGGGCAATCGCCCTGGGATCTTGCCCGAGGTGCGATCTTGGGTGCCTCCCTGATCCTTGCCTTGGGAGTGGCCATTATCCCCCTGTGGGTGCGCACCTCCCAAGACAGTGCGCGCAGCAAGGAACGTGAAAAGCGCGAGGCCGAGCGTGCGGATATGGCCGCGCACCTGCACGATTCCGTCCTTCAGACCCTCACACTGATCCGCAATAACGCTGATAATCCAACCTCAGTGCGCGCTCTGGCGCTGGGGCAAGAGCGTGAGTTGCGCTCGTGGCTGTACACCGGACGCGAAGAAGCCGCGGACTCTCTTGCCGAGGCACTGCGCGAAGCCGTCTCAGCCTTGGAAACCACCTTTGGTGTGGAAGTGGGCGTTGTGACCGTTTCTGATGTGCGTCCAGGTCCCGGCGAACTCGCGATGGTCGCTGCCGCATCGGAAGCAGTATCAAACGCGATTCGCCACGCGAAGCCGCCCCTGAGTGTCTACCTGGAAGTCGGGCCGGGCGGGTCCGATATCTACGTCAAAGACTGTGGCGACGGTTTTGATCTCTCGCAAATTCCCGAAGATCGGCACGGAGTTCGTAACTCGATCATTGGCCGCATGGAACGCGCAGGTGGGAAAGCCTCGATCCGCCATCTTCCCAGTGGAACAGAAGTTCACCTCTCCATGCCCGCAGCTACACTGGAATAAGCGCACTTCACGAAGGAGAACACCGTCATGACGATCCGGATTCTGGTCATTGATGATCACGCACTCGTGCGCGCAGGAGTGCGGAGTGAATTGGAATCCAGCGGCGCCGACCTTGAAATCGTTGGCGAGGCCAGCGATGTCGAAGGAGCAATTGCCGCCTGCCATGTGCTCCACCCCGATGTTGCGCTCCTCGACGTTCATCTCCCAGGAGGGATGGGCGGTGGCGGCGCTGAAGTTGCGGCCTCGTGCGCGGATGTTGAAGGGCTGAGATTCCTTGCGCTCTCCGTTTCGGATTCCCCCGAGGACGTCGTCTCGGTCATCCGCGCGGGTGCTCGCGGCTACGTCACCAAGTCAATTTCGACCCCCGAACTGGTCGAGGCCATCCAGCGCGTTGCTGCGGGGGATGCGGCATTCTCGCCGCGCCTAGCGGGTTTCGTGCTCGATGCTTTCGGTGGTGGGAATGCCCCGATTGCTGCCCACGACGATGAACTGGACCTTTTGTCCGCGCGCGAGCAAGAAGTGATGCGTTTGATCGCTCGCGGTTACCCCTACAAAGAGGTCGCATCCGAGCTCTTTATTTCGATTAAAACCGTTGAGACACACGTGTCTGCGGTGCTTCGCAAGCTCCAGCTTTCCAATCGAAACGAACTCACGCACTGGGCCATGCAGAGACACATTATCTAGGGTTGCGGTGCAATTCACCTCGGCTCTGGCGCGCTCCAGTGGGAGTTGAGTGTCAACGGCGATACCATGAGAAGTCCCCAGAACTCGATGCCCAGGGAGTGGCGTTCATGCACAAGATTGGTTTCAATCGCGATCAGTATCTGGCCCTTCAATCCGAGCATATTGCGCAGCGCCGTCAGCAGTTCGGAGGAACCCTTTACCTAGAGTTCGGCGGGAAACTCGTCGACGATATGCACGCTTCCCGCGTGCTCCCCGGATTCACTCCCGACAACAAGATCGTCATGCTGGCCGAGCTTGCTGAAGAGGCCGAAATTGTCGTCGCCGTTAATGCACTGGACTTCCAGCGCCGCAAGATGCGTGAAGACCTGGGAATCACCTACGAAGACGACGTCTTCCGCCACATCGATATGTTCCGCGAATACGGACTCTACGTCGGCAATGTTGTGATCACCCGTTGGAGCGACTCTAATGAGCAGGCACACGCCTTCAAACGCAAGCTTGAAGCCCGTGGAATCAACGTCGCACGCCACTATCCCATCGAGGGCTACCCGAACAATATCGACCTCATTGTCTCCGATCAGGGGCTGGGACGTAACGAATACGTCCATACGACTCGCCCGCTGGTGATTGTTACCGCTCCCGGACCTGGATCCGGCAAGCTCGCAACCTGCCTCTCCCAGCTCTACCACGATCACAAGCGCGGACTGACCTCGGGATACGCGAAGTTCGAAACCTTCCCGATCTGGAACCTCCCCCTGGATCACCCGGTGAACGTTGCCTACGAGGCGGCAACCGTGGACCTGGACGACGTCAATATGATCGACCACTTCCACTTGAAGGCTCACGGCGAAACCACGGTCAACTACAACCGCGATATCGAGGCCTTCCCGGTCCTTCGTCGACTCCTCGAAAAGATCATGGGGACTTCCCCCTACCAGTCGCCCACCGACATGGGCGTCAATATGGCCGGTTTTTGCATTAGCGATGACGAGGCCTGTCGCGAAGCCTCCAAGCAGGAGATTATTCGCCGCTGGTACAAGGCTTTGGCCTTGGAAGCTCGAGAAGACCTTCCTCCCGTTCAGTCTGAGCGTGCCGCGCGCCTGATGACGGCAATGAACCTGACCAGCGAGGACCGCCCCGTTGTTGCGCCCGCCCTGAAGCGCGCGCAAGAGACCGGTTACCCTGCGGCCGCAATGGAATTGGCCGACGGGCGAATTGTCACTGGAAAGACCTCCGACCTGCTGGGTCCCTGTTCTGCGATGCTCTTGAACGCGATGAAGCTCCTTGCAAGTATTGACGATGATGAGAAGCTCCTTGCCCCCGAACAGATTGAGCCCATCCAAAAGCTCAAGACCGAGCACCTGGGCAGCCGCAATCCTCGTCTCCACACTGACGAGGTCCTGATCGCTCTTGCCGGTTCCGCGCGCTCCAATGAACGCGCCGCTCTGGCTCTTAAGCAATTGTCGAAGCTGGCTGGCTGCGATGTTCACTCTTCGGTTCTGCTGGGCAGCGTTGATGAGGGGATTTTGCGCCAACTCGGCATGAATGTCACTGCTGAACCCGTTCACGCGACCAAGGGCGTCTACCACAAGCACTGAAAATGGATCAGGAACACTCACTTCCCAATCTTGGCTCTTTCCTCGATTTCGGCAGCGATTCCCAGGAAGACCTGCCCCTTTACGACCCAACCTCGCAGGCGGCGGGAAACTGGGGTTCAGTCGCCGATAGCCGAGGCCTCGGGAGCGATAGCGATCCCCTGAGCACCGGCGCGCCCTGGGCAGCGGCCTCGTCGCCGCAGAAAGACCCCGAAAGCTTGCTTGCGGGACTCAACGATCAACAGCGTGCGGCGGTCGAGCACCGCGGAGTACCGCTGCTGATCATGGCCGGTGCGGGCTCGGGGAAGACTCGCGTCCTCACACATCGGATCGCTTACCTTTTGGCGACCGGCCAGGC
>CAUTAH010000032.1:0-7139 GCA_963536345.1 uncultured Actinomyces sp. | reverse complement strand
GTGACCTACTCGGCGTCTAGACGCTACTCAGGGCTAAGCCACGGGGCCCGCAACCACACACGGTTGCGGGCCCCGTGCCACTTTGCTCAATGAATGAGAGAATAGAGCTATGCCCATTCCCTCAACGCTTGAGATCACAGCAGCGACGGTTGACCCCGCACTGTTGGATTTACCTTGGGATATTCCCCTTGAAGAGTGGCCAACAGAGATCCTCGCCGCTCTTCCTCGCGGCATTTCTCGCCACGTCGTCCGTTTCGTCAACCTCTCCGACAGGGTCATCGCGGTCAAGGAAATCGGTGAAAGCGTCGCATACCGCGAATATGAGCTCCTTCGTAACCTCTCGCGCCTTGGGGCTCCTTCTGTCCTTCCCACTGCGGTCATCACCGGGCGACGCGATGCCTTTGGCGAAGAACTCGCAGCCGTACTGGTCACCGAACACCTTCAGTTCTCTTTGCCCTACCGCGCGGTTTTCAGCCAGCACATGACCCCCGAGACAGCAGGGCGCCTGATCGACGCCCTCGCAGTTCTCCTGGTACGTCTTCATCTTCTGGGCTTCTACTGGGGCGATGTTTCTCTTTCAAACACGCTTTTCCGTCGCGACGCCGGCGCCTTCTCCGCTTACCTCGTTGACGCAGAAACTGGCGAAATCCACCCTTCTCTCACCGAAGGCCAGCGCCTCTACGACGTTGATCTGGCACGCACAAATATCATCGGCGAATTAATGGACCTTCAAGCGGGATCGTTCTTCCCCGGCGATGAAGATCCCATCGAAGTCGGTGACCGGATTCGCTCGCGCTACTTGGAACTGTGGAATGAACTCACCGGACCTGAAGTTATTGAATCCAACCAGAAGTGGAGAGTCGCTCAGCGCATCCGCCGCCTGAATGATCTCGGCTTCGAAGTCGGTGAACTCCAGATGTCCTCCGACCTTGATGGAACGCACCTGATCATCACTCCAAAGGTCGTTGATGCCGGCCACCATCACCGCAAACTCATGCGATTGACGGGCATGGACGTTGGCGAAAACCAGGCTCAACGTATGCTCAACGATATTGAGACCTACCGTGCCATGACGGGTAAAACCCGAATGCCTCTCGAGATCGTTGCACATGAATGGATGAACGAAGTTTTCGAACCTGTCATCACCGCTGTTCCCGCCGAGCTCGCAGCCAAGCTAGAACCTGCCCAGATCTTCCACGAATTCCTCGAGCACCGCTGGTACCTTGCCCAAGATGCTGGGCATGACGTTCCCCAGGATGAAGCCATCCAGTCCTATGTGGAGAGCGTCCTTCCCACCAAGCGTGACGAGGCAATGCTCCTCGACCCGGCACTCATGACAACCCCGGATGCCGGCGTGGCCTCGGATATGGAAACGCTCACCACGGCGGAAGAGTTTTCTCGCCAAGAAGAGCGCGCTGGAATCGACGGAATGCACGGGAAAGCCGATGAAACGGAAACCCCCACGGACCGCCCGAAGATGCAATTCGTGCCCGGAGTCGGACTGATCCCCGTCGATGACTATTTCTAGAATTGCGCAGCGAAGGAGAAATAATGACTGAATTTCCAAAGATTTTCGCCCACCGCGGGGCGCCCACGCTCGCGCCCGAGAACACGATCGCTTCCTTCGCGAAGGCCTCGGAAATTGGGGCCCGCTGGTGTGAGTGCGATGTGGGTGTTATGGCGGATGGGACGCTGCTCATCATCCATGACGACACTGTTGACCGCACGACAAATTCCTCGGGTTCCTGGGATTCGTGGGGATACGGTGAGCTGCGCAGGCTCGACGCGGGCGCATGGTTCTCGCCGACCTACCGTTTTGAGCGCATCCCCGAACTGGCCGATGTTGTCTCCTTTGCCAACTCAACCCAGACCGGCTTCAATTTCGAGCTCAAGCCTCGAGCAGCAGGCCGGCGCCGCGATACTCTCATCGAGAATGTCGAAGTAGCCCTGCGCTCTTTTGCTAACAAGGACAAAATCCTTATTTCTTCATTCGACCACGACCTGCTTCGCGCGGTGCGCGAGGCTATGCCCGAAGTTTCGCTCGCCTGGCTGTGCACCCCAGCGGAAGTGCGCGCAGGAAGCTGGCGCGAGGCCTCGCAGATTGAGTGCACTGCGATCCACCCCTGCGGGCAAGACCTGACCGAGGCCGACGTCCACGAGATGCTCGACGCCGGCTTTGAGGTCAACGTCTGGACCGTGAATACCCTCGAGGATGCGCGGAAAGCTGCGCAATGGGGCGTTACGGGGATCTTCACCGACCGGGTGCAAGACTTCCCCGCCGAGGTCTTGGCGCGGGCCTAGGAGTGCTGAATCACCCACGCCCACATTGCGATTGCTGCGGCGTGGCCGACATTCATTGAGCGCGTTGAACCGCGCTGCGTAATGTGGAGAATTTCGCTGCACTCCCGGCGCATCTCTTCGCTGAGTCCGCTGGATTCTTCACCGAAGACCAAGCAAGCCCGTTTGGGAAGAGAATGGCCTTCCAGGGGAATAGAGCCGGGAACATTGTCGATTCCAACTGGGATGATTCCTCGCTCGCGCAGTGAAGAAACAAATTCGCTGACTTCAGCGTGGTGGATGACCTCCAAGTAGCGGTCGGTCACCATAGCTCCGCGCCGATTCCACCTACGCCGACCGACGATGTGAACGCGGCTTACTCCCAGAGCATTCGCGCTTCGCACGATTGAGCCGATATTGAAGTCGTGACCGAGGTTTTCGATGGCGATTTCAAAAGGAAGAGCATGGTCGGCAATATCAGCGATGATTGCTTCCATCTTCCAATAGCGGTAGCGATCCTCAACATTGCGTCGATCCCCCTCGGCCAAGAGCTGCGGATCGTAGACCTCTTCCGATGGCCAGTTTTCTGGTCCTCCCGGCCAGGGCCCAACGCCAACTTCTGGCTGAGAGTTTTCTTCCATGGTCGCCTTCTTCCTACCGAACGAGCTCGCAAACAGATAGATTAGAGGCATGACGAATTCTCTTTCCACTGCACTGTCGGATATGCCCCCAATTAGCGCTTGGCTTTCGGATATGGATGGCGTTCTGGTTAAGGAAAACCGCGCCCTTCCCGGAGCCCAGGATTTCATCTCCGCTTTGGAAGAGAATGGCATTCCTTTCCTGGTCCTGACGAATAACTCGATCTTCACAAACCGCGACCTATCTGCGCGCTTGGCGAATTCGGGCCTCAATGTTCCAGAAGAGCACATCTGGACGTCGGCGAATGCGACCGCCGCATTCTTATCCCAGCAGTCCCCCAATTCTTCCGCCTATGTCATTGGCGAAGCTGGTCTGACGACGGCGATCCACTCAGCCGGATACATCATGACCGATCAGGATCCTGAATTCGTGGTCCTCGGCGAAACCCGCGTCTATGACTTCTATGCTCTGACGACTGCAATCCGATTGATCGAGCGCGGCGCGAAATTCATCGCGACGAACCCGGATGTTTCTGGTCCTTCAGATGAGGGCACTCTTCCGGCAGCGGGATCGGTCGCCGCGATGATCCAAGCCGCGACCGGCAAGGCCCCCTACTTCGTCGGAAAGCCGAATCCTGTGATGATTCGTGCGGGCCTGAACAAGATCGGTGTTCACTCTGAGAATGCCGCAATGGTCGGCGATCGCATGGATACGGATGTCCGCGCGGGCGTCGAGGCAGGTATGAGGACCTTCCTCGTCCTTTCTGGTTCGACCAGTGCCGAGCAGGTTTCTAATTTCCCCTTCCGTCCCTATCGGATTTACAACGGCATCGGCGATCTGATCCGCTACGTCAATCCTTCGTCCAACTGATAGTGCTGATATGACGACACACGACCCGCATCTTCTGACCCTCCACGGCCTTGCCGCTCCTCTTCTTGAGTCGCCCAATCCTTTGGCTCGTCTCAACGAGCTCACTTTGAGTGCTCAGGGAGCGGCCGTTTGCGGGCATATCCTCATCGATCTTTTGGAAGAACATGACCTTGCCATTGGGGATTATGACCTGGTGATTGCCCCCGAAGGCGATGCGGCTCTTGCAGCAGCGATGATTCACGCTGCAGGAGGTCGAGGGCTCGACCTCGACGCCGCGCTTTTCCTGCCCGCCCAAGGCCCGGCCTCGGCAATTAACAACGCAGCGGACGAGCACCGCTTCTCCGGATCCCCACTCTCGGGGCGCACAGCGGTTCTTTTAGCGAATTCTGCTTTGGCTGATGGAGAAGAGATCCTCGCCGCAGCGACGGAGTGCGGGGCACAAATCGTGGGTTGCGCCTCGCTTCTCCCGGACGAGGCCGCGCGCGCTTTCGCCACCTCTGCGGGCATTGCGTATTGCTCGCCGGCGCTTGGTGACTAATCATCAAATGGTCATCATCACGTGATGTATGACATATAATTATGCGTACTATTTCCGCAAAGACAACGAGGTCTGCACAATGGTACGTCGTACGCGCACTACTGCCGCCGTTTCGATTAACCCGCGCTCTGCGCAAAATATGTCGACTCGACCGGCCGATTTTACGAAGAACAAGACGCAAGTTAGCCCCTTCAAGGTGTTCGGCGCTGTCGGCGCTTTGGCCTCGATTGTCACCTGTTTATTCATTCAGCTTCCCGGATTGGATGCCTCGGGAACGCGAATGTTCGGAATCTTCTTGGCAGCAATCCTCCTGTGGGTGACCGAAGCTGTTCCCCTCGCCGGCACTGCTGTGCTGGTGATTTTCCTTGAGGTTCTCTTCATTTCGGACCACGCTCTTCTCTCTATCCCCGAAAAAGCGCCCGCCTACACGAAGTTCTTTGGTGCGCTGGCAAACCCCGTAATCATCCTCTTCTTGGGCGGTTTTATGGTGGCAGACGGGGCTGCGAAGTACAAGGTCGATCGCGCGCTCTCCGCGGTACTGTTGAAACCATTCATTGGGAAGCCTCGCCTGACCGTCATGGGCGTCATGCTCATCACCGCAATCATGAGTATGTTCATGTCGAACACGGCGACGACCGCGACGATGTTCGCCGTCATGATGCCCGTCATCATGGCCCTCCCCGAGGGCAAAGCACGCACGGGTATCGCCTTATCGATCCCGGTTGCTGCGAACGTCGGCGGCATGGGCACCCCCGTCGGCACTCCCCCCAACGCCATCGCTTTGGGGGCGCTTGAAAACGCGGGCGTCAAGGTCACCTTCTTCCAATGGATGTTGGCGGCAGTCCCGCTTATGCTCGTTCTTCTTGCGCTTTCGTGGGTGTTCATCGCCTGGCGTTACATCCCCTCTGACGCGCAGTTCAACATCGACACCTCGGCGCGTTTTGAGAAGTCAAAGAATGCCATTATTTTCTACGTGGTTGCGGGAGTAACGATTCTCCTGTGGATGACAGAATCCCTCCACCACATCTCCTCTAACGTCGTCGGCTTCCTACCGGTCGTGGTCCTCTTAATGACGAAGGTGATGAGCGGGGACGACCTGCGAGCTTTGGACTGGCCTGTTCTGTGGCTGGTCGCGGGCGGCATTGCGCTCGGATCAGGCGTGGCCGCCACCGGCCTCGACAAGTGGATGCTCGGATCGATTCAGTGGGCCTCGATCCCCGGAGCACTACTCATCCTGGTCCTCGCGCTGGTCGGTTGGGTGACCTCCAATGTCATCTCCCACTCGGCCTCGGCGAACCTCCTGGTCCCAATGGGTATGGGCCTTGCGGCAACGGTTTCCACAAGCGCCGCGGAAATTGCAATTGTCATCGCACTGGGCTGCTCGCTCGGCATGTGCCTGCCGATCTCCACTCCGCCGAACGCGATCGCCTATTCGACGGGAACCACCCCCACGAAGGAAATGGCCATCGTCGGTATCGTCGTCGGAGTGATCGGAATTATTTTGCTTTCCTTCGTCGCGCCTCTGACCTGGGGTGCGATTGGGGTGATGTAGGTGTCTGTTCCCGAGGCCGACTCCCCTTCCGCAAGTGCGCCGGGGCTTGCGCACGGCTGGACGCACGGCCCTTCTTCGCTCGATGCCTCAATTCTGGAGAAAACGAGTGTTCGTAGTGGACATCGGAGCGGTTATCACGTCCATGTTTTGGTTGTCGGCGATAATTCACGCCAACTCGCCGGCCCCCTGACCCGCGATCTCACGCAGTCTTTCCCCAATCTGTGTTTTGACAGGATCGAGAGCGCCGAGGATCTCGCGCTTTTCTTCGAAGGACTGGATGAAGAAGACCACGTTCTTCTTGGCGTTGCCACCAGCGAAGTCAAGGATGTCGATGCGCTCATTGATGCAGCCCGAACATCATCACTGATGGCATCAACTCAGTGGATGCTTGTCACCGACCAAGAACTCCACACGGACCTTGCGGCGTGCACCGAGTCTGGGCATCTGGCTGCCGTCGTGCGTTTCCCGTGGACAGTTCCCCTTTTGTCCGGGCAAGCCTACTCAACGATGCGCCGTTACCTCGAAGAGTGCGGGTACTGCACATACGAGATCCTCGACCTCATTCAAGAACCCCCCTCTTTTGCTGTTCAAGGTCCCATCCTCGAGGGACTCGACCTCAACGAGGACCAGGTCGTACACGAGCTCCTCGAAGGCGTCGAGCGCGTTTTGGGGCCGAGGCCTCGAATTCGTCTCCCCCGCGGCACACACCTTCTCACCCAAGGACACCGGGTCGAGGCTGTTCATCTGGTTCTTGAGGGGACAGTTTCCCTGCACCGCGATTCTCGCCATGGCGAGGTCCTTGCCCACCTAGCAACCTCGGGCCCACTCATTGGTCTGATTTCGCTCGCTCGAGGCGAAAACGCCTTTTTCACAGCACTGACGACAAGCGAAGCGACCGTCGTGCGTCTGACAACCGAGCAGCTTCAGATCGCGTTAACCGAAGATCCCTCAATTTCGACAGTCTTGACCGCGCTGGCAATTCGTTCACTGACGCGCCGACTCATGCGTGCCGAGGACCTGCACGTGGAAAACGCAATGCTTGCCGAAGACCTCGAACGTCAAAAAGAAGAGTTAGCTGCGACCCTTGAAGATCTTCGCGCAACCCGCGCGGAACTTGTCGAACGCGCGCGTTTCGCCATGCTCGGCGAGCTCAGTGCGGGAATCGCTCACGAGCTCAATAATCCCGTGACAGCTCTCCTGCGCGCGGCTGGGCACTTGCGCGAGGACGCTGAGGCGGTGATGGCTTCGCGCGCGCCCGAGGCC
>CAUTAH010000031.1:0-8184 GCA_963536345.1 uncultured Actinomyces sp. | reverse complement strand
GCGAACCCATTGATCAGCCTGCGGCGCGAATGAGGTTGTGTTATTCACGGCAAAACCCAAGGCGTAAGCATCGGCTGCGCAGCACCACATGGTCATCCGGGATAAGCCGAAGCTGTCATCTGGACCGAATGGCGGCATCCCTGCCTCCGAGGAGGCTTTGTCTTTGGGTAAAACGAAGCCAGATACCTCGATTGTTTTCCCATCCCACTGATCGGGGTGAGTCACCATATCGATGACGCTGTCGTAGTAATTGTTCTTGTCGATCACGCGGTCGGTGTGGAAGTGTGCTGCGGAAGAAACATCTGAAGATGAAGGGATGGACGTCGGTGAAATAGCACTCGCTGAGCTCGTTGACCCAAGGAAACTCGAGGGGGCCAGAGAAAAAGGCAAGGACCATGCAATGACTGGGATGAAAAGATATACCGCATTCGCGCGTGTTCGGTGAGTATGTTTTTCCTGCCGACGTGCAAAAAGGTCGACAACGGCCCACACAGTGAAGACGACACACAAGAAAATGATCAGCGGAAGGAAACGAGGCGGGAAGAAATAGACCCATCGCCTCGAAAGGAAGAGGAAGCCTAAGCTCGCTGCAGCCAGGACAAAGATCAAAGTGCGTGCCCTCACAATGCACCTCCCAAGCCCCACCAGGTCAAGACAAGACCGGCCAACGCAACAACTGCGGTGATGGTTGCGCAGATGCGAAGAGTAAAGCGCGTCGAGAAAACCGCTGACAACATGAAGACGTTCTTCACATCAAGCATGGGACCCATGAGCATGAAGGTCATGAGTGCGCCGGGGGGAAGCAGACTCGTCATGCTCCGCGCCACGATCGCATCTGATGATGAACACTGAGAGAGAACAAAAGCCATCAACATTGCAACGGCAATGGACACATATGAGGAAGTATGTCCCGTCATAAACCCAGCAGGGAGAAGCCCCTGGATGATGCTGGAGAGTGCGGCTCCAATCAACATATAGGGCACGACGCGCAGGAAGGCTGAGGCAGACGCGGAAGAAAATGAAGAAAAACGCCCTCGCGTAGCGTGCGCCGCGTGGACTCCGCAACCATGTGAACAATCACAGGAGTCATCCGACTCGCTCTGGCGCAAAACCGCCGTCAGAGACGGCATACGGATGCTGAGCAAAAGAGCAATTGTCATGGTGCAGACGATGGCGGCGGCCAATCGTAGCGACACTGCTTTCAGTGACGGGCCAAAGGCATACCACGTTGAAAACAAGACAAGCGGGTTGATGGATGGCGCCGCAAAAAGAATGATGAAAACAGTGCGCGGGGGAACGCCTCGACGCAGCAGGGTACGTACAAGAGGAACGGTTGAACAATCGCAGACGGGAAGAAGCGCGGAATAGACGAAAGCAACGACGCAACCGGCAATGCGGCCTCGTGGGAAGAAACGTGCAAGCTGACGAGGGGAAAGAAACACCTCAATCGCAGCAGCGATGAGGGAACTGATCGCCAAGAAAGGTAAAGACTGAAGGGTGATCCCTGAAAAGATTGCAATCATGCGGGAAATCGGGATACCTGCAGCAGTCAATGCCTCTTGAAAGCGGTAGGCGCACACCAAAGCAAGGCACACAACCGCTGTAACGGCCGTCGAAGGTCGGGAAATGTCCATGTGCCTTCTTCCTTGTTGCGTGGCTGTGCATACATCGCTAACTCTATCGCGATGCTGATCTCATTTTTGTGCTTGTGGCGAGAAAGAAGTGCCTTGGGAGCGCGCTTTGCGTAGACTAGGACAGGCGTTGATCCGGCTACGTCTGTAGGAATCACCGGGGAGCATTCGGAAGAACGGGCGAAAGCTCTAGTAGAACCGAACGGGTAAGCCCGTCACAGCTGTTAATGAGCGGCTACGCAGTGCGTAGCAAGCGGGGTGGTACCGCGGGAATCGGCAACGCTGATCCTCGTCCCTGTGGACCTGCGACACAAGGACGAAACATGACGAAGCACGGCTTCTACCCGCGCCATCGCGATGAGCAAGTGGATCCAAGCCCGTCCTTCCCTCAGATGGAAGGACAGACCCTGGCTTTCTGGGCCGCTGATGACACCTTCCGTAAATCCATTACTCGCCGTCCCGCCGGTAAGGGCGGTCAGAACGAATTCGTGTTCTACGACGGCCCGCCTTTTGCAAACGGCCTCCCGCACTACGGTCACCTGCTGACCGGCTACATCAAGGACGTTGTCGGTCGTTACCAGACCATGCTCGGACACCACGTTGAGCGCCGTTTCGGTTGGGATACCCACGGTCTGCCCGCAGAGCTTGAAGCGCAGCGTCAGCTGGGAATCGAAGACGTCACCGAGATCACGCGCCCCGGCGGAATTGGGATCGAGGCCTTCAACGAGGCCTGTCGCTCTTCCGTGCTTCGCTACACCAAGGAATGGGAAGAGTACGTTACTCGCCAGGCTCGTTGGGTCGATTTTGATGACGACTACAAGACCTTGGACATGTCTTACACGGAATCGGTCTTGTGGGCATTCAAGCAGCTTTATGACAAGGGCCTTGCCTACCAGGGTTACCGCGTTTTGCCGTACTGCTGGCATGACCGCACTCCCTTGAGCAACCACGAGCTCAAGATGGATGACGATGTGTATCAGGATCGCACTGATAACACCGTGACTGTTGGCCTGCGCTTGGAAAAGAAGCTGCGCGAAGATTCTGAGCGTCCCGAATTGGCGCTGATCTGGACGACCACGCCGTGGACTCTTCCTTCGAACTCGGCCATCGCTGTCGGCCCGCAGATCGACTACGCCCTGGTTCAGGTTGCCGCAGATCATGAGGGCGTCCTTGCTGGCGAGCGTGTTCTAATCGCTTCGGATCTGATCAGTGCTTACGCCAAGGAACTGGGTGAAGATCCGCAGGTCGTCGCCACCTACAAGGGTTCGGAACTGGTTGGTCTGCACTACCACCCGATCTACGATTTCTTTGATACCCCCGAGCGCCGTGCAGAGGGCGGTGCCCCCGGCCCCAACGGTTGGTCCATCATCGCCGCGGACTACGTGACGACCACGGATGGTACCGGCCTCGTCCACCAGGCTCCCGCATTCGGTGAAGACGATATGTGGACCTGCATGGAATACGGTATCGGCGTGGTTCTGCCCATCGACGAGGGCGGTGTTTTCACCTCGGAGGTCCCCGATTACGAGGGCATGCAGATTTTTGACGCAAACCGTTACGTCGTGGCAGACCTGCGCGAGCAGGGTGGACCGATCGCGCGTCGCGCGCCCGAAATCCGCGCTGTGCTGGTGCGCGAGAAGTCCTACGTGCACTCCTACCCGCACTGCTGGCGCTGCCGCAAGCCTCTCATGTACAAGGCCGTGTCCTCGTGGTTCGTGCGCGTGACCGAGATCCGTGATCGCATGGTTGAACTCAACCAAGAGATCACGTGGACCCCCGCGCACATCAAGGACGGTATCTTCGGCAAGTGGCTGGAGGGCGCTCGCGACTGGTCGATTTCGCGTAACCGCTTCTGGGGTGCGCCGATCCCCGTGTGGGTATCGGACGATCCGGCCTACCCGCGTACCGATGTTTACGGCTCGGTTGCAGAGCTGGAAGCCGATTTTGGCGTGAAGGTCACGGACTTCCACCGTCCCTTCATTGATTCGCTCACTCGCCCGAACCCGGATGATCCGACGGGCAAGTCGACGATGCGCCGTATTTCTGACGTCTTCGACTGCTGGTTTGAGTCGGGATCCATGCCCTTCGCGCAGGTTCACTACCCCTTCGAGAACCAGGAGTGGTTCGAGAACCACTACCCGGGCGACTTCATCGTCGAGTACATCGGTCAGACGCGCGGCTGGTTCTACACGCTGCACGTCCTTGCGACTGCGCTCTTCGATCGCCCGGCGTTCCGCTCCTGCGTCTCCCACGGCATTGTTCTGGGTGACGACGGCCTGAAGATGAGCAAGTCCCTGCGTAACTACCCGGATGTGGCCGAGGTCTTCAACAAGTACGGTTCCGACGCGATGCGTTGGTTCCTTATGTCCAGCCCGGTCGTGCGCGGCGGAAACCTCATGGTCAAGGAAGAGTCGATCCGTGATACGGTTCGCCAGGTGCTCCTGCCCATTTGGAACACCTACTACTTCTTTACCCTGTACGCCGGTGCGTGCAACGGGGGAGCGGGCTACGAAGCCAAGCGCCTTGACCTATCGGATCAGGCAGTTGTCGGTGCGCTGCCCCAGATGGATCGCTACCTGCTCGCTCACACGCGATCCTTGGCTGAGGATACTCGCTGCGCATTGGACGCCTATGATGTTGCCGGCGCCTGTGACGCGATCCGTGACTACCTGGATGTTCTGACGAACTGGTACGTGCGTACTCAGCGCCAGCGTTTCTGGGACGAGGACAGTGCAGCATTCGATGCTCTCTACACCGCTTTGGTGACCCTCATGGAGCTGGCAGCCCCCTTGCTGCCGTTGCTTTCCGAGGAGATCTGGCGCGGTCTGACGGGCGGGGAGTCCGTGCACTTGGTCGACTTCCCCGTGATTTCCGAGGCCGTGGCTGACTCTGCGCTTGTCGAGGCCATGGACGAGGTTCGTTCCGTCGTCTCCGCTGCTCACGCCCTGCGTAAGACTCACCAGCTGCGCGTGCGTCAGCCTCTTGCGTCCCTGCAGGTTGTCTCAGAGCATCACAAGGAACTGGAGCCCTTCGCGGATCTTATTGCCTCCGAAGTCAACGTCAAGTCCGTTGTTTTCGCTTCTCCCGAAACTTCGGGCCTGAGTGTTCGTACTGAGCTTTCGCTTAACCCGCGTACTTTCGATCCCTCGGTTCGTAAGCTGACCAGCCAGCTGTTTAAGGCTCAGAAGTCCGGTGAGTGGGAAGTTGTGGACGGCGAGTGCCGTTTCGCTTCTGTTGAGCTGGATGGGAAGCCGCTGGTGCTGACCGGTGACATGTTCTCGGTGTCCACCTCCGTGGACGCCGCCGAGGGCCAGGTCGCGGACGTGCTGGCATCGGGTACCTTCGTCGTGCTCGATACTGAGCTGACCCCCGAGCTCGAGGCCGAGGGCTACGCCCGTGACGTCGTGCGCGCCGTTCAGGATGAGCGTAAGAATGCTGGCCTGCACATCGCAGACCGCATCGACCTGACGCTGACGGTTCCCTCCGATCACGTGAGCGATGTCGAGACCTGGAAGGACATGATTGCCTCCGAGACTCTGGCATTGTCCGTGTCGGTTGAGACAGGGGAGAAGCTGGCTGTGAGCGTCTCCAAGCACTGAGTCTGAGCGCTTTCAAGCGCGAAGACCGGGGCGGGCCACACATCTGTGTGGCCCGCCCCTTTGCACTGTGGTCCTAAACGGCGCTCAGTGATAATGCGCGTGATGAGAGCTATTGCTGAACCGCATCAACAGCTTCTTTTGCGGTCTTTAGGTTGACTCCGGTGCGGTCTCGGTAGGCCTTGACGGCTTCGAGCTTGCGTCCATCGAGCACCAGTGCGCGTTCGGATGGACTCAGTGCTAAATCGATGGATTCTCCGGAGGCGTTTAAGAGTCGTTCGAGATGTGCAACTCGCTGCTTCAAACGCTCATTTTCTTCGCGCAGCTCTTCGAACTCGCGTGCATCCCCAATCCAGATACTCATGTGTGCCCTCCTTTGGGCTGTGTCTTTGTGATACGGGTGATTCTATCAAGGAGCTTATCCGCAAGAAAGGCGTCATTGTGTGCCAGATAACAGAGTTATAACGTTTTATGAAAACGTTTTAACTCGCCTCAGTTCACGCGCTACAGTATCGACATGGCCTCACGGGTCCGACTTGTCGACGTTGCACGAAACGCTGGAGTTTCACCGACTACCGCTTCACTCATCCTCAGCGGTAGTCGCGCAGACGCGTTCGCTTCGGCAACCCAAAAGAAGGTTCACGAAGCCGCTCGAAGCCTTGGCTACACGCGTTCAATCCTTGGCTCTTCCCTGAAATCCGGGGCCACGCGCACAATCTGCTTTTTCTACACCCCTCCCATGGACCGCTTCGTCGAGAGATTCCAACTGCACGCGAGCGCGCGCCTCGAAGAAGAAAACCTCCACCTAGTGTCGATCCCCGTGCGCATCGGCGAAGAACAACAGATCGTCAACGCCCTGTCGTGCGGCCTCTACGACAGTGCCTGCCTCGCCTGCAATCCCACCAGTGCCGAGGCCCTCATGGACTTACTCCCAACCCCGCCAATCCCCACCATGATCTTTGGTACCCTCCCGCCAAACCCCTCCTACATCGGGGTAACCATTGACGAAACCGCGGGGATTACGCAGGCTCTCAGTGGCCTCGTCAATGGGGGAGCGAAGAAGATCGCCTACCTCACCCAGCGCCGTAACGCCGAAGAACTCGAAAACGAACCGCGCTGGCACGCGTACATGAAGTTCCTCAGCGATTCGCAGCTGGGTGCCCCCGAAGTTTTGGCGTACACAGAGGGGAGCATTCCCTCTGCTTTCCAGTGCGCCACCACGATTTTCACCGGTCGGGAAGACCTCCCCGATGCGGTGTATTGCGATTCTGACCGAGTTGCTATTGGCGCAGTCCTTGCCGCGACTCAATGCGGAATCGCAATCCCCGATGACCTCCAAATCATCGGCACAGGCGCCTCCGTCGATGGCGGCGACCTTCACCCCGCACTGTCCACAATCGGCCTCGACAACCGAGACCTGGATAGCGCGGTCACTCTACTGTCCACACTCAGCGGTGAAGAACCGGAGTCGACAACGCTGACCCTTCGGTGGCACTACATGCCCCGAGGGACGACGCACTAAACGAGAAAGAACATAAGGAGCGCAACGATGCGACACAGCTCTTCTAAGCGGCTCAGCCGCACTCTGTCGGTATGCGCGGCTTTTGCCATGGCCGCTTCTCTTGCCGCGTGTTCAACGCCTGGTGGAGTTGGACAACAGTCCTCTGACTCCTCGAGCGAATCCTCGCAGTCGCTGGGAATCCAGGGCGATCGCACCGGTAAAGAAATCCTGATCTACATGTCGGCTGGCCGCGATTACAAGGCCTACACCGACACCTTCGCGGCCTTCGAGAAGGAACACAACGTCAAGATCAACGTCCAGTACTACCAGTGGGGCGACCTGCAGCAAAAGCTCACCGCCGACTTCCTCTCCGGCCAGACCCCTGACCTCGTTGAAGAAAACGGTGGCTGGTGGTCCACTCGCTGGGGTGCAGACGGCAACATCATGTCCCTGGATCCCTTCCTCCAAAAGGAACCCGGATTCCTCGATGATTTCGTCGAATCAGGCCTTGCAAACCGTCAGGCCGACGGCAAGACCTACGGAATTCCTCTCCACGTGACCATGGGCGGCCTCGTCTTCGGTAACAAGGAAATGATGGACAAGGCCGGCGTGACCATGCCCAAGACTTGGGATGAACTGCGCGAAGCCTCCAAGAAGATCCAGGAATCCGGCGTTGAGTACGGTCTGGCTCTGAACAACGACGCCTCCTACACCGTTCCATTCCTCATGCAGGCCGGGGTCACCTTCACCAAGGATGGCAACGAGCCCATGACTCCCGCAGCCAAGGCAACCGAAGCCATGCAGTTCCAGTACGACCTGATCTACAAGGACAAGCTGGCCCCGGTTCCTGTCGCCTCGAATGACTACGCCGCACCGCGTAAGGTTTTCACCTCCAAGCGAGCAGGCTTCATCCTCACCGGTCCCTGGGATATCTCAGCAGTGCGCAAGGAAGATCCGAACTTCCCGCTGACCGTTGGTGAACCCCTCAAGGGTGATGTTCAGAAGACCTACCTGGCCGGCTCGGGCATGATGATCCCCTCGAAGTCGCAGAACGCAGAGCTCGCATGGCAGCTCATCAAGGACATGACCAGCCTCAAGGTCCAAGAAGCCGTCACCGCCGAGACCGGAATGGCAATGTCGCGTAAGTCCTGGGCGAACTCTGACGTTGTGAAGAACGACCCGATTCTCTCCGTCGTCGCTAAGTCGCGCGACTACGCCGCGACCCCCGACAAGGCATTCTGGGGTAATGAAAATGCTGCAAAGATCTCGGACGCCCGCAAGGTGATGTACGAAGAGATCATCCTCAATGGAAAGGACCCGGCTGCTCAGGTCCAGACCTACGAGACCACGGTTGCGGGACTCCTGAAGCAGTAACTCATGTCCGTCTCGTCTCGGAGCCGGGGGCGTCGGGGAGGGATGCGCGCACGCCAAGCGCGTACCGCGTATCTCTTCCTGA
>CAUTAH010000030.1:0-9839 GCA_963536345.1 uncultured Actinomyces sp. | reverse complement strand
AGCTGTTGGGAAGCGCGGATCCACCTAGCGCGGCGTCGCGCATCTGCATACAGGTGAGCGTTTTCAACAGCAATTCCCGCGGCGGATGCTAGCGTCTGGACAATGCGTAGCGCGCTCAGTCCAAATCCTCCCAGGCGATTAACCAAATACAGGCGGGCATAGACCTGGCCTTGGAAGGTCACTGAAACGCCGAGGAAATTCTCGAAACCCGGGAGGTTTTCAAGCAGGCTCGGATCGTTCAAAATAACGTAGCCCTCGTCGGTAATACGCTCGACGAGCTCGTCGGGAAGCTGGTCCGGTGAAGCGTTTCCTGCGGGGGCATCACCGAACTCGACGGACATCGTCGTATCGCCCCAGGTGTCCAGAACTGACAATCCTGCGTAGCGCGCACCGGTTAATGCGCATGCGCGTTCGACGAAGTTTTCCAGAATTCGCTGGAGGTCGAGGCTCGAGGTCACATCGAGTGCAGCCTCAAGAAGTCGAGAGTCGGTCCTCTCAGGGCTCATTGGTCCTCCTGACTCAGTGCCCAACGGAAGTGCTCGTTGTTTTGAACGAGCTGCTCGAAAGTTCCTCGCGCAATGATCTGCGCTGGGCGCTTGCGAGGATCTCCATCGGGATACCCCATCAGGATAATCTCATCGGCCAGTTGAAGAGCACTCAAACGGTGCGTGACGATGAGTAAGCCGCGCTGACGGGTACGTTGCGCCAAAGTGCGCATGAGCGCGTCGGCTGATTGGGGATCCAAATGCTCACTGGCCTCGTCGATGAGAATGATAGGCGCGGGGGAAGCAAGAGCTCGTGCGACCAAGAGTCTGCGGCGCTCTCCACCGGAAACTCCAGTCGCGCCGGCGCCGATGAGGGTATCGATTCCTTCCGGCAAAGAAGCACACCACTGCTCGAGGCCGACTGCGCTGAGTAAGTCGAGGGCCTGTTGTTTGTCCAGATCCGGGTTTGCGACGCGGAGGTTCTCAAAAATGCTTGTCGCGAAAATATGGGCATCTTCAGCGGTTACTTGGAGAACTGATGAGCTCTCCTCGTGGGGAATGTCCATGAGACTGACATCGTTGAGAGTAAGGCTTCCCTCTCGCGGTGGAATGAGACCCGCAAGAGTGTAGAGAAGTGTTGTTTTCCCGATTCCCGAGGGGCCGACAATTGCTATGGACCGTCCACGCTCGACTTCGAGGTCGAGTCCTTCAACAAGTTCGGGGCTATTCGGCCACGCGATCGAGAGGTTTTCAGCACGCAGAAGTGGCGAGCTCACCATTTCTGGCGTGATCGCTTCCTTGTGCTTTCCCGAGGCCGCGTGGGCGCCTTGCGTGGAGTCAGCTGTTTCTTGGCCAGCATTCTTTGCAGATAGAAGAGCCCTGGGCCCGATGAGTTCATCAATGCGCGCTGCTGCCTGTGCAGAACGCACGAGCTGGGCGACAGCGGAATTCATTTGAGAGGATGCTTCGAAAGAAGACAGGGGAGTGAGTGCAATAACGGCTAAAGCCACCGCACTGAGGATCTGAGCGTTGACGCTGGGGATCCCTACGAGCAAGGCTCCGACAACGGCGCATCCCATTGCTGCTCGATCAATGAACTGAGCCCAAGCGGAGGCGCGCGCTGCGCCCTTTCGTGAGGACTCAATACGGTCCTCAGCGCGTTCAAGCTCTGCCTGAGCGCGGCCGACCAATCCATTGATCGCCAACTCGTCATAACCGTCAATAACTGTGACAAGGGCAGAACTCAAAGAGCTACGTGCCTCAATACCTTCGACTTGGGCAGCTCGTTGTGCGCGAGCGGTGACAAGAGGAGCGAGCACACCCGAAGCGATAAGACACAGTGCCAAGATCACTGCCGCCCCCGGTGATAAGAGCGCCAGGGCCCCGACGGTTCCACAGCCAACAATGGCTGCGACCCCGGCCGGAAGAGCCGATTTCACGATAAAGTCGCCGACTTCATCAACATCGGAACCGATGCGTGCAAGAAGGTCTCCGCGACGCAGGGAAGTGACGTGGCTCAGATCTGCCTGCGCAATTTGGTCATATAGGTGCAGACGAAGGTGATCCATTCCCTCAAGAGCGACTCGATGGGAGACAAGGCGTTGAATGTAACGCAGGACCGCACGTGAGACACCGAAGAGGCGCACCGATGTAGCGGCAACGGAAAGAACCAGAACAGGGGGCATCTGAGAAGCACGCGCAATAAGCCAAGCAGAAGTGGCACCAAGTGCAATCGAGGAGCCGATGCCCAGACTTGCAAGAAGGAGAGCAGAGACAAAACGCCATTTGTCAACGCGCAGCAAAGAAATAGCCCAGCGTAGGGAGGAGCGTTCTTGAGGAGTGAGGATCCGCATGACTACTTGCCTCCTTCCACTTCTTCGAGTTCTTCTTCGTTCATCTGCATGCTGTGGATCTGAATAATCTGATCTGCTGCCTCGATTAACGCCTGCCTGTGTGCGATAGCGATGACCGTTCGGCCTTGCCCGCGCAGGGTTTCAATCGCGCGGAGAACAACTTCTTCACTGGCGGCATCGAGGTGCGCGGTTGGCTCATCCAAAATCACGATGGGCGTGGTGGCCAGGAGCGCACGCGTCAGGGCAAAACGTTGTCTTTGCCCAACGGATAGGCCAATACCTCCCTGGCCAATAGGGGTATCCCACCGAAGAGGAAGCGAATCGAGAACGTCGCTGAAAGCACACAGGGAGGCTGCGGCCTCGAGATCATCATTCGAGGCCGGGGGAAGCTGCTCGCGCAAAGTTCCCGGAATCAAAGTGGGGTGTTGCGGAACCCAGGTGATGGTCTTCCACCATTGCTCGCGACTAAGAGCACGCACATTGATATCTGCGCCCGAGGCTTGAGTGCGTAAACAAATCTCGCCGTGATCTGGATCGATGAGCTGCATCAGTGCATAGATCGTGCTGGTCTTTCCTGCGCCCGAAGGTCCGACGAGAACATTGAGCTTACCCGGAAGGACAACGGCATTGGCACCGGCAGGCGCCCACACGCCGCGAGCAGCAATCGAGAGATCGCGGATCACAATCTGCGTCCTCGACCAGTCAATTGAGTCGAGAGTAGAGGGAGACAGTGAATCTTCCTCAGTGACTGCGGAGGTTTCGAGGATGTCAAAGGCTCGCTCGGCTGCTGCGACGCCGTTCGCGGATGCATGAAATTGCGCACCAACCTGGCGAAGAGGCTCGAATACCTCTGGGGCTAGCATGATGACCGCGAGGCCCGTGAAGAGATCGACGTTCCCGAAAACCATGCGCATACCGACTTCAACGGCTACCAGCGCGACGCATAAGGTGGAGAGGAATTCAAGAACTGCGCCCGAGAGGAAAGCAACGCGCAAAGTCCCCATAGTTGCTCGCGTGTTCGAGGCGGACAGTGCGGCAAGATGCTTTCGAGGGGCACCTTCGCGACCGAGTGCTCGAAGGGTGGGTAATCCGGCAATGAGATCAAGCATCTGCGCGCCGAGTTGTTGCATTGATTCAAGCTTTGCTGAGGATGCATCCTGCGTGAAACGGCCGATTAGCGCCATGAAAATGGGAATTAAAGGAACGACGATCGCTGCAATGAATGCCGACCAAAAATCCAGATAGAGAATCGTGGCCAAAGCGAGGGGAGTGACGGTCGCAGTAAGGACGAGCTGGGGTAGATAGTCGACGAAGTAGGGAGAGAGATCACTTAAGCCCCGCGTGAGAAGTGTCGAGGCCTCGCTGCCGTTTGTTGCTCGCCAACGTGGACCCAATTGCGCGATGTGGTCGATGACGCGTGCACGTAACTCGCGGATCGTTCGGTCTGCAGCGCGGTGGCCTAGGGCCTCGCGAATCCCGATGAGGGCTGCTCGGAGTGCAACTATTACGGCGAGGATGCACAAGGGCATGCGCAGTTGTGCAAGAGTTGCCCCAGAAGTGACCGCGGGGGATAGAGCTGCAGAAAGCGCAAGAGTCTGTGCGATCACAAGGAGCGCCGTCAAAATGCCAAGAATCGAAATGACGATGATGTGGCGACGGGCGCTTCGTGCGTATTTGAGCAGTCGAGGGTCCAGGGGGCGCATTCCTCTATTTTCTTTCCTTTGAGGGGGAGATGCTCGCTGAAAAAACTGGTGGCCCCGGTTTCCCGAGGCCACCAGCTCTGCGGGGATCAGCCCGCGAGGAAATTCTGATCCAGTCTGATCTTGTCGAAGATCAAACCGGTGTCCGTTGACACGTCCTTTGTTGAAACGCGTGAACGGAACTTCCAGTAGGACCACACAGTGTAGGCGAGAACCACGGGGACGAGGCACAAGGCCACGATCGACATAACGATCAGCGTTCCCTGGGTCGAGGATGCCTGCTCGATGGTCAGTGAGTAAGCGGGGTTGATACTCGACTTCATCACCGCGGGAGCCATCGCAGAGAAGATCCACGCGACGGCACCTGCCATTGCAACGCAGGAGAAGAGGAATGCCAATCCTTCACGACGCAGCGCCTTCTGGGAGAAGGCTGCCTGGGCGATCAAGCACAGGGCTGCAACGAGAAGCGGGAGCCATGCGAAGACATTCGTCGAGTATGCGAATTGTCCCCAGATCACCCAGATTGCTGCCAGAGCGGTGGCCGCAACCGAAGCGGGAGCCGCAAATGTATTTGCTCGCTCGCGCAAGTCGCCTTCGGTCTTGAGTGCCAGGAATTGTGCACCGTGTGCCAAGCACAGGGCAACCAGTACGACTCCACCAAGGAGGGTGTAGGGGGTGAGGAGAGAGAAGAACCCGCCGGTGAGCTGGTGAACAGCCGTTGCCAAAGATGCAGGAACATCCTCGGGGGCAACCACGGCGTTGGTGCCGTGGGTGACAACTTCGATCTTCATTCCCTGAACCAGGTTGGCGAAGGCAACACCGAAGAGGAGCGGAACGAGGAGAGCTGATACTGCGTGGGTACGATCCCAGACGCTGCGCCACTTCTCGGACTTGATCTTCGAACGCCATTCAACTGCGCACACACGCACGATCAGAGCGAGGAGGATCAGGAAGAGTGCCAAGTACATTCCGGAGAACATCGTGGCGTACCACTCGGGGAACGCCGCGAAGGTTGCTCCACCGGCGGTGAGAAGCCAAACTTCATTGCCATCCCAGTGGGGGCCAATGGTACGGAGCGCTTGAGTACGCTCGCGATCGTCGCGGGCGAGGAATCCTTGGAGCATTCCAACGCCGTAGTCGAAGCCCTCGAGAACCAGGTACATGGTCCACAGGACGGCGATGAGGATAAACCACAAAATACTAAGTGTCATGGGTCTTCCTTTCCTCAGTAACCGAAGGAGAGTGCGCCAGCGGTCGCTTCCTCATCGGATGCGTCCTTGGAGCGGGAGTGGAGGCCTTCGGCGGCGTAGCGCTTCATGAGGATGAACCAAATGACGCCGAGGACTGCATAGACGAGCGTGAAGACAACCATCGAGAAGAGAACCTGCCAAGCAGGGACAGCGCTGGAGACACCAGCGGAAGTCATCATCATGACCGAGCCGATGGGATCGCCGCTTTCAAGTCCTGCGAGGTTAGGAACAACAACCCAAGGCTGGCGTCCCATTTCAGTGAAGATCCAACCGAAGGACGCAGCCAGGAAGGGCATCGGGATGGAGACAAGCGCGAAAGTTCCCAATGCCTTCGATGCGGAAACCTGTCCCTTGCGTGTTGCCCACAGGCCCCACAGCGCCAAGAGAGCTGAGAAAGCACCCAGGCCGATCATGATTCGGAAGGACCAGAAGGTCACCATCTGCGGGGGACGGAAATCATATTGGGATGCATCACCATAGGTCTTGACGAAGTCTGCATTCGAGTTCAGGAGTTCGACCATGCGCTTTTGCTCGTCGGCAACGCCCTTGACGTTAGCCGAGAAAGAATTGTGCGACATGAAGGCGGCAACGCCGGGAACTTCGATGAACTTGGTGGGTTGAGCGCCATCCTCACCCAGCGGGCATTCGCCGAACTGTGCAACGGTGAATGCCGCGCCCTGAGTATCGACACAGACACCTTCTGCAGCTGCCATCTTCATGGGCTGAATCTCGACCAGCTCCTGGCCTTGGAAGTGGCCGGTTGCTGCAGTTCCGATTCCACCGATCAGGATGACGGCGAGGCCGAAGCGCGCGATCGGGCGCCACATGCGTGCGGCTTCCTTTGCGCCTTCTTCACCGCCGAGGCGCTTTGCGCGAGTCATCCACCACACGGAAAGACCTGCAACGAAGGTACCGGCAACGAGCCATGCGGAGGTAATGACGTGGGTGTATTCCCACACAAGAACCGGGTTGGCAACGACCTTGAGGAAGCCTGCGGCTCCATCCAGTTCTGCGCGACCGGTTTCGGGGTTGAATCGTGCGCCTACGGGGTGTTGCATCCAGGAGTTTGCTCCGAGGATCCACAGGGCGGAGATCATGGTTCCGATCGATGCCAACCAAATGCAGGCAAGGTGCCAGCCCTTGGAGAGGCGTCCCCAACCGAAGATCCACAATCCCAGGAAGGTTGATTCAAGGAAGAAGGCCAAAAGGGCCTCGACAGCGAGCGGAGCACCGAAGATGTCGCCAACGTAGCGGGAATACTCCGACCAGTTCATGCCGAATTGGAATTCCTGCACGATACCGGTGGCAACACCGAGGGCGAAGTTGATCAAGAGCAACTTGCCGAAGAAACGGGTTGCCTGAAGCCATTCCTCTTTACCTGTCTTGTGCCACACGGTCTGCATAATTGCGACCAGGAGCGACAGACCGATGGTGAGAGGAACCAAGACGAAGTGGTAAACGGTCAGGATGCCGAATTGCCATCGTCCCAGTGTCAGCGCATCAAGTGCTGCTGGAGCAAAGGTCATGGTCATAGTCCTGTCTCAGGGAAATTGTGTTCAGGGTGTGTCATAAGTTCGTCACAGATGTGGCAAAACTTTAACGACGTTGTGTCAACAAATATAGAACGCAACCGTCTAAAATGCTGCTTTTCTGAATAATCAGGGCACTGTGTCGTTTTCTTCAGCGGTGCTCTGGATGACACATTGAGCTCGGCGCGAACCGCCGAATGGCAGCTCAAGCATGCCTGCGCACCCTATGAGACAATAGGGAAGACGAAATGGTTGGAGCGCACTCTCTGATCATCACAGCGCATGTTTCTATGAGAACGCGCATGCCTGTGGTCGCCTCATGCGACTTCGAAGAGACTTCCGCTTAAACGCGTGTAAATACAGACCCAGCAGTGCGAGCTCGGTCAACATACTGACATTGTGAAAGAAGAGGCCATGCCTGAAACGCCAGCAGCAACACTGCTTTTCCAGGCTCCGACATTCCAGGAACCGACTTTTTCTGCACCGCCAAGTGTGCCCCAGCAAGAAAGTGAAGAAAAACCTCAGCGTCGTTCGCGCACCCGCGCGGCGCGAAGCGAAGAAAGCACTGAGGAAACGACGCCGAAGAAGCGTACTCGTACGCGCAAGAAGGTAACCGAGGAAGAAGCTTCCGCCGAACCCGCGCAGACGAAGCGTCGTCGTACCAAGCGTAAGGAAACGGAAGAAGAAGCTCCGGCCTCGGAAAAAGAAGCGGTAACGCAGGACGCTCAATCTTCGGAAAGCGAAGAAAACACAGAAGGCGGCGAAGAAACAAGCCGTCGTCGCCGTCGTCGCCGCGTACGCGCATCCGAAGCTCAAGACGTTAACGATGAAGTTCAAGCCCTTAAGGGCTCGACGCGTCTGGAAGCAAAGAAGCAGCGCCGTAAAGAAGGGCGCCGCGAAGGGCGTCGTCATCATCGCATCACCGAGTCCGAATTTTTGGCTCGACGCGAGTCCGTGAACCGCAAGATGGTCATTCGTGACCAAGGTGGACTCGATCAGATCGCAATTATTGAAGACGACCTCTTGGTTGAGCACTATGTTGCGCGCCGTACCCAAAAGACTGCCGTCGGCAATATCTATATGGGACGCGTTCAAAACGTTCTTCCCTCAATGGAAGCTGCCTTCGTTGATATTGGCAAGGGGCGCAATGCGGTCCTGTATGCAGGCGAAGTCAACTGGGATGCTGTCGGCTTGGAAGGAAAGCCTCGCCGCATTGAATCTGCTCTTAAACCAGGCGATCCTGTCCTTGTTCAGGTGACGAAGGATCCCATCGGGCACAAGGGCGCGCGTCTGACCAGTCAGATCACTTTGGCGGGACGCTACCTGGTTTTGATCCCCGGTGGTTCCATGATGGGTATTTCCCGCAAGCTCCCCGAACGTGAGCGCATTCGCTTGAAGAAGATCCTCAAGCAGGTCGTCCCTGACTCTGCGGGCGTGATTGTGCGAACGGCTGCCGAAGGTGCAAGTGAAGAACAGATCCGCGATGACGTTCGTCGTCTGAGCAAGCAGTGGGACGATATTGAGTCCAAGCTTTCCTCGACGAAGAATGCACCGGTCCTTCTGCGCGGCGAACCGGAGCTTGCTGTCCGCGTTGTTCGTGACATCTTCAATGAGGACTTCTCCGAACTCATTATTGAAGGTCATGAGACCTATGAGACGGTGAAATCTTACGTTGATGAGCTTTCGCCCGAGCTTTCTGACCGAGTTCACAAGTGGGTCGGAACCGAGGACGCTTTCCACGCCTACCGTGTGGACGAGCAGCTTGCCAAGGGAATGGATCGCAAGGTGTGGCTGCCCAGTGGCGGTACCTTGATCATTGACCGAACCGAGGCAATGACGGTTATCGACGTCAATACCGGTAAGTTCATCGGTGCTGGCGGAACTTTGGAAGAAACCGTTACGCGCAACAATCTCGAGGCCGCAGAAGAGATCGTCCGTCAGCTGCGGCTGCGCGATATCGGCGGCATCGTCATCATCGACTTTGTCGATATGGTCTTGGAATCTAACCGAGATTTGGTTCTGCGTCGCTTGGTTGAATGCTTGGGACGCGATCGGACTCGTCACCAAGTCACCGAGATTACCTCTCTTGGTTTGGTGCAGATGACGCGTAAGCGTGTGGGGGAGGGGCTCGTTGAAGCCTTCTCAACCACCTGCGAGGCGTGTGAAGGTCGTGGCTTCATTGTTCACCAGCATCCCGTTGAAATCCAAGGGGCCACTGAGGAAGCACCGAAGCGTTCGAAGAAGACTCAAACCCGCGCCCGGGTCGAGGAATCTCCCGAACATGAACGCGCTCGAGAAGCGCTCACTGCGATTGCTGCGGCGACTGTGCGCGATGATTCCTCGTCCCACCAGGAATCAGGTGCTCACAGTGAACAACCTTTGGCAAAGGACTCTGATTCCAGCGTTCATGAGGCTGAAGAATCCACGCCGAAGGATGAGGCCACAGTGGATGAACAGTCTGGGGTGAACGCCCCGTCGGCAAAGCGTCCGCGTCGTTCTCGCCGGGCAACGCGTCCTCAAGTGGAAGAAAGCGCCGAGGTCTCTACGCCTGAAGAAAAGCCTGAGGCGGCACCTGTAGCGCAGGATGATCCCGCCCAGCTCGCGAGTGACTCTGAGCGTGAGGAAAACGGAAGTGCACAGTCGGTGGCTGCCTCGTCGCAGACTCGGGAAAAACCAGCACGTCCAGGACGAAGCCGCAGGCGTCGTGCAGCAATCGAAGCAAGTGAACCAGTAACGGTTCATCTTGATCTTCCTGAGCCGGCTGCTCCTGTTGCTGCAGTCCAAAGCGTTCATGACATTGTGATCGATGTGCCTGCTCGCTCCGAAGACAGCGCTCCCATTAAGCGCTCTCGGAGGCGTCGGGTCGCTGTTAGTGCGCCCGCCGCACCGGGTGAAGAACAGTAACAGTGCCCAAGCACACACCCAAATTCTGAAAGTTTTCGCTCTAGCGGTTTGCTTGAGAGTCGATTTTCAGCTAAATTTGATCGTCGGCGCAACGAGCGCCAACGGGCTTAGTGTTTCT
>CAUTAH010000029.1:0-10478 GCA_963536345.1 uncultured Actinomyces sp. | reverse complement strand
CAAGCGCCGCCGCCGCTACAAGGTTCGTACGCGCTCTTACCTTGATTCGGAGCTGGCCTTCCTTGAAGTTAAGACCCGAGGCCCGCGCGGGCATACCGTCAAGAAGCGCATGGCCTACGACTTCGCTCAGGCCGGGCGGATGGAGCTCAGCCGCGAGGGAAGGCTTTGGGTAGCCGAAAGGCTCGAGGCCGCTCAGTGCTTTGACGGAGTTGGTCGGGTTGATTCCCTGGTCCCCGTACTCTCTGGAACCTATACGCGTTCGACGCTTCTCATGGCAGGCGGCCAGGGGCGAGCGACGATTGACACCGATCTGAACTGGGACTCGTGGGGTCATGAGCTTCAGGCTCCCCGTATTGCGATTATTGAGACCAAATCAGGCGCGGCTCCGTCTGAGCTGGATCGATTGCTGTGGGCGAATAGGATCCGCCCCTCGCGTATCTCGAAGTATGCGACTGCGATGGCTCTGCTGACTCCGGACTTACAGACAAACCGGTGGACTCGCGTGATTGATCGTTTCTTCACGATGAGGCCGACGGTTCAGCAGGCGCTTGCCGCATGAGCAGATCACGGGGTTGATCCCGTACACAAGCTGTCCCGCGAAGTGTGCGTGATGACCCAGAGGTGCTGCGCGGGACTACGCTGGGGGGTGTGGAGATTCCACACCCCCCAGTTCTGATGAAATCGTGAGGAAAAAATGACACTGCCTTCGGAGAAACTTGCTGAGCTCGGCCTTGAACTGCCAGAGGTTGCCAAGCCTGTTGCCGCCTATGTCCCCGCTATTGAGGATCGCGGTGTTGTGCGCACCTCCGGCCAGCTTCCCCTGGAAAATGGCGAGCTAGCCTGCATTGGTGCGGTCGGTGAAGATGGTGCGGATCCCGAAGACGCTTACGAGGCCGCACGCATTTGTGCGTTGAACGCGATGGCGGCTGCAGCTGCAGTTGCGGGCGGTGTGGATCGTTTGGCTTCGGTAGTTAAGGTGACTGCCTTTGTTGCCTCCTTGCCGAACTTCTACGGACAAGCTGCTGTGGTTAATGGAGCATCTGAACTGCTGGGCGAGGTTTTTGGCTCGCAGCACGCGCGTTCAGCTGTGGGTGTTGCAGCCTTGCCGCTGAATGCCTCGGTTGAGGTCGAGGTGGAGTTCGCACTCCGTTCCAAGTGAATGGGATCGCTGAGCGCTCTATTTAGCAAGGATTTAAACTGAAATAAAGGTCTGTGTGCGGGCGTTCCTGTGAATACCCGCTGGTTAACAGCTTTATTCCAAGGAAGAGGACGAAATGGCAGAGACTTTGCCCGAGGCAGCAGCGCCGGGAACTGGACAGCAATTCAAGCTGGTCGACGTGTCGACCACCCCCTCTGAGGGCGGATGCGGTTGCGGTTGTGGCGGCCACGGAAAGAAGGAACAGGCTGCTGCTCCTGCAGCACCTGCAACTGAGTCGCACGGAGGCTGCGGCTGCGGTGGACACGGACACAAGGCCGAGGCAGCACCTGCACCCCAGTCACACGGTGGTTGCGGTTGTGGCGATCACGGCCAGGGAACAGCGCACGTTGTATCGCAGGATCCCGCCGTCCGTGAGGACGAGCTTGTTATTCACTCCCTGCCCAAGGTTGTTCGCCATGCTTTGCTCTTTGCTGCGATGGACAACCTGCCGCTTGGTGCATCGCTGATCGTTGTTGCTCCGCATCAGCCCGTCCCGCTCTTCAATTACCTGCAGGAAAGCGAATCGCACTACCGCGTCGAGACCATCGAGACCGGTCCTGTTGACTGGCGCTACCGCGTGACGCGTCTGTCCTGATTTTGGACGCTTAATGCCCGCGAGCCCCGCGCTCGCGGGCATTTCTGTTTCAACGCAAAAGCCCGAAACGCCAACGAAGTTTTCGCTGACATTTCGGGCTTGTCTGAGCCGCCTGTGGGAATCGAACCCACGACCTATTCATTACGAGTGAATCGCTCTGCCGACTGAGCTAAGGCGGCCGGGCTCATCTGCACTTCACTACTGAGGTGGAGAAAAGCTACCTGAAGTACTTTAGCGGTTACCGCTTGTGAGAAGCAAACGTTTCGTGACAGAGGTGATGTGGGATTGCCCGCACAGCAATGTGCGATACAAGAGTCAGATCGCCTGGCGAATGTTAGGCTGAATTGTGTTGACAGAAGATGACGAAAAGTCAGAAAACCCGGCTGAGATCCCCGTAGTGCTCCTGGTTAACCTGGGCACTCCCGAATCGCCCAGCCCCAGTGATATTCGCCGTTTCTTGCGTGAATTTCTGAGCGATCGTCGAGTGATCGAACTTCACCCTCTGATCTGGAAGCCGGTTCTGGAAGGTGTGATTCTTCCTTTCCGCCCCTCTCGAGTCGCCCCGAACTACCGCTCGATTTGGACTGAGCACGGTTCGCCACTCATGGCGTATTCCATCGCCCAAGCTGAATCCCTTTCAGAGCTGCTTGGCAGTCAAGCGAAAGTTGCGCTCGCTATGCGCTACGGAAAGCCATCTATTGAGAGCGTCCTCGATGAGATGTTCGCGAAAGGACATCGCCGAGTCCTTCTTCTTCCCGCCTATCCGCAATATGCTGCTTCATCTGCGGGAACAGTGACTGACGCTTTAGCGCGCTACATCCTGAAACGTCGCAATCACATGGAAGTGCGCACGATCCGTTCATTCCCTACGGAACCCGCATACATTGAAGCCCTGGCCCACGCTATCGAAGAAGATTGGGCACGCCGGGGTCGCCCCGATTTTGCATCTGGCGACAAGTTCCTTGCTTCCTTCCACTCCATCCCTCAGAAAATGCATGACGCTGGCGACCCCTACAAGCAGGAGTGTATGGCAACGGCGAATGCCCTCCGAGCCCGCTTAAATCTTGATGAAGATCAGCTTCTAGTGACTTTCCAATCGGTTTTTGGGCCCGCGAAATGGTTGGGTCCGGCGACCATCGATACCGTCGCAGAGCTTGCTCGCAGTGGGGCCCGGCGTCTTGACGTGATTTGCCCCGGCTTTATGACGGATTGCTTGGAAACCGTTGATGAGATTGCGAAGCTTAACCGTGATGCTTTCCTCGAGGCCGGCGGCACGGACTTTACCTATATCCCTTGGGGTAATGCGTCTACCGGTGCCGTTGATACTTTGGGTGCGCTTGCCCGTCGTGGGTTAGCGGGTTGGGTCAATTTCCCTGACGAGGCCTAGCTGCTTTTCCGTTATTGAGCTTGCTTCGCGCGCCATTTGTTCCACATGCGCGCCGCGCCAACACCAAGCCCCAGTGCGACGACGGTGGGCACAAGCAAGGTTGCGCCTCGGTGTGTAAATTCAATAACCAAGCACAGCGCGGTCAGCGGTGCGCTCATCGACGTTCCAAGGACGACCACGGCGCCGATGAAGGCGAAACAGACAATTGCAGTTGTGTCGCCGGGGTAGATGTAGGACCAGAGAATCCCCAGAATCGCACCGCTCGATGCGCCTAGTGCAAGACCGGGGGTAAGAGTTCCACCCCATGCACCCGAGCGGATAGTGGCAAGTGTGCCAATAAGTTTGGTGAATCCATCGATCGCAAGAGAAGCAAGTAACGCGACTCCGATTCCCGCTGCCGCGCGGCCTCCCTGTCCCAAAACAGCTCCATCAAAAGCAAGCTGAGCGGTCGATTGTCCGTTTCCGGCGATTGATGGAACCCAGACAGTGATCACTCCGATGAGGGTGAAGATCGGAATCATCCAGGCAAGTAGACGCCAGCCAGTAGGGCGAGCAGCAGAGCATGCTGAAACAGCGCTCTTGAAGAGGACTCCGATGATTCCAAGGAGAGGCCCGATGATAACGGCCCACAGTGTCAGCGATGCGGTCGGTAGGAGCTGGCCGGCTTCGGGAAGCGTGTAGAAAGGATCGCTTCGGACCCACCCATGTGCGACCAGGACCGCTCCGCCACTGATAATCAGTGCGGGCCAAACCGCGCTTGCCGTGACCTCGATCAGAAGAATCTCAAGTGCAAAAACTGCTCCTGATAAAGGGAGCGAATAGACTGCGGCAAGACCTGCACCGGCCGCGCAGCCAACAATAATGCGCCGCTGCTCAGGTGGAAGATAAAGAAAATCGGCGATCTTCCCACCCAGAGAGGCACTGATCTCGCGAGGTGCGACTTCACGGCCGATGGAAGCGCCCATTCCGACAATGACGATCTGGTTAATTGAGTGCCAGAAAGTCAGGAGAATTGGCATCTTCTGACCATTAACCGCCTTGGGTAGTGAGACGGGTTTACCCCCGGCGCGCGCATAGAGATACCAGGAAATTCCTCCGATAAGGCCTGCTCCTCCCAACGCGCAAACCCTGTGCCACCAAGGGACTGAGGAAATTGCGTGAAGAAGGGTGCCGCTTGCGTCGCCAAAGACAAGGCCCTCGATCAGGTGGAGAAGATGTGAACACCCGGCACCAACTAGCCCTGCCGTTATCGCGGTCATAAGTACCGCTAGCCCCATGCGAATGCGGGGCGACAGCCGAGAGATTGGTATACCGGGTGTGCTCACACTAGTTGAGAGTACTAGCGCTTCTCGACTTCATCCAAGCGTGTATTAACGTCTGAACCCACGCGGATCAATACGTTGAGGTCTTCATCGGAGATGTCGTCACTGATAATGTCGCGCAGAAGTGCTCGCTCAGCCTGTTGGGCGGAAGTGACAAGTTTCTTGCCTGCATCGGTGATGGTGATTGTGCCACCGCGACGATCAAATTCGTAGGCGGTGCGAACAATGAGATCGCGATCTGCAAGACGGCGATAGGTGTGCGTCAAACGCGAAGGGCTAAAAATGACCGACTGGGCAAGTTCTCCCATGCGGATTCCAATTTTACCGGCTGAAGCGACCTCATCGAGGACGCGATATTCACCGAGTGAAAGTCCGAACTCGCGCTTGAGCGTTGCCTCTAGAGCCGCAGAAGCCCTAGTGATAGTAATGAAAAACTGTTCGATCTCGCGAGCCCGCTTTGCTTGGTTCATGTCCCTTCTCCGTTTTAGCCTTCATCCTTGAGGTTCTCTAACGAAAGGACAGTTTATAGGTTTTGATCAGGCCATACAACGCTTGAATCGAAAATGAGACAGGCAATTTTGGGGGTATAGAAAATTAATAGTTAATATCGAAAATGTGATAGCGTGGCTTCGATAAGTGCATTACTCGATCGCAGAAAAAGAATTCTTCTCTGTGATTGACGTGTTTTCGAAGGGTGAAAACTGTGCAGAAGAAAGTCGTTGTATTAGTTGATGACCGTGATGGTTCGGTTGCCAAGCAGACAATTTCATTCGCATTCAAAGGTGTATCGTATGAAATTGATCTTTCCGACCAGAATGCAGAGCAATTTGAGCGCGACATCGAACCGTGGATTTCCGCAGCTCGTAGGGTAGGTGGGCGTCTCAATAGTCGTCGCAGTACGCCGTGTGGAGATGCAGAAGCGAAGAGTGTTCGCGTGCGTCGTTGGGCTCGAGAAAAAGGAATCGAACTGAGCGATCGCGGTCGGATTCCTTCTGCCATTATCGAACAGTTTGAGAAGGAAAATCGCTGATCTTTCTTCAGAATTCCATCGATATTTTGCGGGGTATTTCTTGTCGGAATACCCCGCATTTATATTCGTATTCAATACGTTTTGTATCGAGTGGTCAGTTTTCGTGACCTGTACCGGTTTAGATTGACCTTGTATGCACTGAAATAGCTAAAACCGCAGGTCAGCTACGCAATGCCTGGAAGGCTCACTTCACCCGCAATGGATCGATTCATCCACTGTGCGAACTCTTCACCCTGCAAACCCTGAGAGAGCAAGAAGATCGTCTTCGCATACAAGGCCTCAAGCGTCATGTCGTGCGCGCTAATCGCGCCCAAGCGCGCCAGAGTGCTCCCGGCCTCGTAATGGCCCAACACGACCTCGGCTTGGTGGCACTGCGACGCAACGATCAGGGGAACCTCGGCCTCGCGCAGTTCCTGTAAAACATCCACAAAACCCGGGTCTGAAGCGGGAATATTTCCTACGCCGTATGCACGGATGATGACGGCCTCGGGCAGGGGAGTGAACATGGAACGTAAGCGAGCAGCGCTTAGGCCAGGAACAATGTCCACAACTGCAACGTCGTGGCGGGCGTAAGGCGCAGGATTAGCCCAGCCCTCACCGGCCTCGACACTGTGATACCAACGCCAGGGGGCACCTGTACGTGCGACAGGTAGTGTCGAAGGTGAGTCAAAGCCAGCAAAGGCCCACGATGAGGTCTTCGTTGAACGATTTCCTGCCAGCAGTATATGACCAAAGAACAAAGTCACGCCGCTCACCTGGGAACTTCCGGCAGCGCGCAAAGCTCCCGTCACATTCGCGGAGGCATCGGTTCCTACAACGCCCAGTGGATACTGAGAACCCGTTAAAACAATGGGTTTCGTGAAATCAGCCAGCGCATACGACAGTGCCGCAGCGCTATAGGCCATGGTGTCGGTCCCATGGAGCACCAAGAAAGCATCAGCTTCATCGGAATGAGCGCGAATATCGTCGATGATCATCTGCCAGTGGATCGGTGTCGTTTCCGAAGAGTCGACCAGCGGCGAGAGCTGAGACATTGACACGTGTCCCTTGAGCTCGATCCCGTCGAACTGAGTGTTGAGCCATGACGCCATATCGGCGCCCGGTCGCAGACCGTCAGGAGAATCAACCATCCCGATTGTTCCGCCTGCATACGTCACATGAATCCTCATAGTGCGTCCTCTTCCATCATTGGATAGCGAAAAAGAAACGAGAGCAGAGGGGTGGTTATTCGCCTAACTGGCGCGGGGCCTCGTCATTTGAAGAAAATTTACCCCGAATTGCATACCAACCACAAACCATCGCCACGACTACTACTCCGAAGAGCGCGAGGGTCCAACGGCCATTGGTACTGGTGACATTTGAAGCAACGACAATCGCAAAGAAAGCCAGCGAGATGTAGTTCGTGAAAGGTGCGCCCGGCATGCGGTACGAGGGGCGCTCCTCCTCGCCGGCCCGCACGCGCTTGAGGAACGCGAGGTGGGTAATGAGGATCATCGCCCAGGTTCCCGCGATGCCGATCCCGGCAAGACTCATGACGATCTCGAAAGCATCATCGGGCAGGAATGCGTTGAGCAGTACCCCCAGCAGCCCCAGCGAGGCGGTAATGATAATTCCGCCGTAGGGGACGTGGTGCTTATTAAGTCTCGAGGCGAAGCTGGGGGCTTCGCCTGAAACGGCCATTGAGCGCAGGGTTCGGCCCGTCGCGTAGAGGCCTGCGTTGAGCGAGGAGAGTGCTGCGGTCAGAACGACAACTTGGACGATGTCGCCGGCGTGAGGAATTCCGAGCGCAGAGAAGAAGGTGGTGAAGGGAGACTCGTCGGAGGAATAAACGGTGTAGGGCAGGGCTAAGGCCATAAGAGTGACCGTGCCGACGTAGAAGAAGAAAATTCGAAGGGCCATCGAGTTGATTGCCTTGGGAAGTACCTTCTGTGCGTCTTTCGCTTCGCCGGCAGCAACGCCCACCATTTCCGTGCCACCAAAAGCGAAGACAACGCCCAAAGTCAATGCGAAGATCGGTGCGATGCCCTGCGGGAGTAGGCCGCCATTTTCAGCGATGTTGTGGACGCCAGCGGTGTGGTCGCCCATCTGGGCCTGGGTGAGGATCGCCCAAATGGCAAGCGCCATAAAGATCAAAATCGTTGCAACTTTGATGAGGGCAAACCAGAATTCGGCTTCGCCGAAGGCTTTTACCGACAGCATGTTCAGGCAGAAAACGAGGATCAGAGCGATCAGAGCGATCACCCAACGCGGGATCCATGCGAAGAGATTCCAGTAGTGCATGTAGACGCCGACCGCCGTAATATCAGCCATCACCGTCACTGCCCAGTCAAGGAAGAAGAACCAGCCGGTGATGAAGGCGCCGCGCCTGCCAAGAAATTCACGTGCGTAAGAGACGAAGGCTCCCGAGGAGGGGCGGCGGATTGCGAGCTCACCGAGTGCTCGGACCATGAGGAAGGCGAAAACTCCGCAAACCGCGTAGGCGAGAGCAAGAAGCGGACCTCCCTGCGCAAGGCGTCCACCTGCACCGAGGAAGAGGCCGGTGCCAATCGATCCGCCGATTGCAATCATCTGCAGGTGGCGGTTTTTGAGGGCCTTATCGTAGCCTGCATCGCCCTGATCCGCGGGGTGGGTGCCGCTTGTAATTTTGGGGTTTGTCGAGGCCTCGGTAGTGGGCTGGTGAGTAGACATGTGTACCTTCCATCTGGTTGGTCACTGGCTGTGGGGGAGAAGTTGATGTCGGGGGGAATCGACTGGTTCGGGGGGGGCTAAGTCGAAATTAAACAGTCGAGACTAAGCGCAAGGAAGCTGGGGTAGCGATGTACCCCAGCTTCCTTGCTGCAAGAAATTCAGTGCCCTATCAGTCTTCTGAGACGGAATTACCCGTACCGGAATCGCTGATGTCGGGGTCACCTGAGGTGTAGTGTACGACGTTCTGGGAACCCGTAAAAGTAATCTTCTTTGCGGATTCCAGGTTGACAGAGTTGTTTGATCCGTCGATGACCAGGCTCGTCAGTGCGTGTGTGGAGGTGAGCTTCACATTGGACGACTGAATGTGTACGTTCTCGACATCAGCTGGGACGGTGACAACGGTGTTGGAATCGGAGACTGTGAAAGTCTTTCCTGTTGTGCCCTTGGCAAGGTTCTGGGCCTGATCAGCGGCTTCGGATGCTCCCGCACTCGCGTAGCTAGCAGCTGAAGAAGCGGCGGCTTTGCCCTGCTCGGCGGCATCGGAGGCGACGCTTTGTGCGGTCGCCTTTGCCGCACTTGCAACATCTGAAGGGGATTGGTTGATCGTCTGGCTACAAGCTGCAATACCCATGGTCGCGGCGAGTCCCAGAGTGGCGAAGAGGGCCAGTGTAGTGCGTGATGAAGTCGTGCGGGTCATTGATCACTCTTTCTTGTGGAAGGAAAGTGAAGTGGCTGGAGCGCACGGAAAAGGTGTGCCCCAGCCACTTACTGTCAGAATGCGGGAATGAAGATCTCCACGCGGCGGTTTGCCTGGCGGCCGGCCGGGTTATCTGAACCATCGGAGTTCGTGTTGGGTGCAACCGGCTTGCTTTCGCCGAAGCCCTGAGAATCCAAGGTTGTAGTGACGCCGTCCTTCTTCAGTTCGTTGACGACTGCGGTAGCGCGCTCCTCAGACAGCGTCTGGTTGGAAGCATCGTCACCAATCGAATCGGTGTGGCCGTACACGTGTGCAGCCGGAACCTTCGCATTCGTGAGAACCTCAGCAAGCTTCTTCAGGGTTGCTGCTGCCTCGGGACGAATATCGGACTTGCCGAAGTCGAAGAGAACGCCGTCCTCCAGGGTGATGGTCGTGCCGCAGCTCTCGACGGGCTTGAGGCTATCGACCTTGGGGAACTTGCCAACCTTGCCAACGATCGGGGCCTTGTCAGCCTTCACCTGCTGGCCATTCACCATCGCGGTGCCATCGCCGTTGTTGATGATGTTCAAGTTCGGGCCGTTGTAGACGCCGCCGCCCTTGCCATCAAGGTTGTAGTTCACCGAAGTCTTGGTATTGCTGTAGTTACCGGAACCGTCGGGGCCAACAACGATGGTTTCGCCGGTCTCGGAGTTGTTGTAGGTGCCGGAACCGTCAGGACTGATCGTGATGTTTAGGGTGCTTGAGGTGTAGGTACCGGAGCCATCTGCGCTGATCGTGATGTTCAGCCCGTTGGATGAATCGCTGTAGACGCCGCCGCCTGTGCCATCGACAACGATGCTCACAGGGCCTTCGTTAATAACGCCGGATCCGTCACCACCGTTGACAACCTGCTTGTCGCCGTTACTGGAGACACCTGATCCATCGCCGCCAAGGACGGTGTTTCCGCCGTTGGTCACCAAGCCGGAACCGTCACACACTGCGGGGGCAACGGTTACGCCGGGAACGGAGGAAATCTTTGAGGTCGCGTCAATGACAGCCTTGTCAGCATTTGAGGCGAATACGCCGATTGGTGGAACTTTGAAGAGCGGAACCGGCGGAATTTCGCCGGGTTTGTAGCCTGCGACAGAGGGAACCGCGGAGGTGGCTGAAGCCGTTGCCTCGGGGGTTGCCTCGCTCGTCGAGGAGGTCGATGCGGAAGGCGCGCTCTGAGAGCATGCACTCAGTGAAATAAGTGCGGCCAAGGTAGACAATGCGGTCGCCGTACGGAAAAAGTGGCGCTTTGATGTTGTGTCACTCATGCGCAAAGTTTAAAAGGATCATGCTGGACGCTTGCTGGGTGGCCCCTCCTGAGTCACTGATCGAAGTTGATCTGGTTGCGGTTTCGCCGAAGCCAATCGGCAAGTTCCTGAAGTGTGAGATGGTCACTGATCCGAGAAACAGGGGAATAAAGCCACACGCGTGACGCAGGTCCCGTGACACATATGCGAAAAGAATGAAAGAATATGTGCATGACCTACAAACTGGTGCTGCTCCGCCACGGCGAGAGCGAATGGAATGCAAA
>CAUTAH010000028.1:0-10660 GCA_963536345.1 uncultured Actinomyces sp. | reverse complement strand
TCTTCCCGTGCTGACCTCGACTAAGGAACTTTCTGAGGAAGATCTGGTTCGAGTGCTGACCGAGCCCACGAATTGCTTGGTTGCTCAGTACCAGCACCTCTTTGAGCTTGATGGCATTACCTTGGAGTTCACTCACGAGGCCTTGCTTGCCATTGCGGAGCTGGCGAACAAGCGTAAGACAGGGGCACGAGGCCTTTCTTCCGTTATGGAAGCGACTTTGTCAGATTTGATGTTTGACCTTCCCTCACGTGATGACGTCTCCCGTGTCGTTGTCACTCGTGAGGCTGTGCTTGGGCAAGGGAGCGCCGAGTTGTACGAGGTCGATCCTGCAAGCGTCCAGAGCGCCTAGGGGAGTCATGTCGGACACGTCTTTGCCTCAAGAACTGATCGAAGCGCGCAAAACAATCGACAACATTGATGCTGCCCTGATTCACATCCTTGCCGAGCGTTTTCGCTGCACTCAAAAGGTCGGGCTCATCAAGGCTGTCCATGAACTTCCCCCTGCGGATCCTGCTCGCGAGAGCGTGCAGATTGCGCGCCTTCGCTCACTAGCTACAGAGTCTGGTTTGGATCCTGATTTTGCCGAGAAATTCTTGAACTTCATGGTGCGCGAAGTGATTCGTCACCACGAGGATATTAAGGCCGCCTATGATCAGGCGGAAGGTGTGCCTGAATCACATTAATGGAATTGATTCTCGATAACTTCTGGGTATAGAATGTTATCAAGTCGTTATCAAAAGATATCGAATTGTTATAAACTCTCCCAGGAGATTCGATGAAGAATCGCTCGTCACGCACCCTCGTAGTCGGCGCACTCACGCTGGTCTTTGCGCTTAGCGCTTGCTCGCAGGGAACGTCATCCTCATCGTCAGCATCGGCACGGTCAAAAGCCACCACTTCGAAGAGCGCAGCCCAGGCCTCGGGATCAAAAGACCCCAACATTGCCTTCGGACAGTGCATGCGCAACAAGGGCTTCGACGTACCCGATACGGGTCTGACTCCCGACCAATTTGCCAATGCTACCGACGCCTTCAATTCCGCTGTCAATGCGTGTATGGAAGAGGTTTCCTCACTCGTTGGAGAAGAGAACGACCTGACAAACGATCCGCACGCACGTGAGCTTTTAACAAAGGGGACTCAATGCCTGCGCGACCTGGGCTATGACGTTCCTGATCCGGGACAAAATGGCGTCGTCGACGTTCGGAATGTCCCCTCTGAAGCAGTCAATAAATGCTTCGGAAGCGTCGGAGGCAACAAGTGACCACTCGTGAACGCAGCACATACCGTCGTATAGGTGCGCTGGCTGCATCGATGGGGATGATCGTCTGCTCTCTTGCAGCGTGCTCAAGCAACAGCGCAGAATCAAATGACGCCAAGGAATTTAGCGGTGCAAGCGCGGAGATTACTCGCGGAGACCTTGTCGGTGAGACAACCGTCCAAGGAACCTTGCACTACGCCGACTCCTACACTCAGAAATCGAGCTTCGATGGTGTCATCACAGCTCTTCCAACTCCCGGTTCTACCCTGAAACAGGGGGAGAAGATCTACACGGTGGGTGGCGAAAGCAGCTATCTTCTCCACGGTTCTACCCCCGCGTGGCGCAGCTTCGAAGCGGGAATGAGCAATGGAGAAGACATCCACCAACTCGAAGAGGCGCTGTCTCAACTTGGCTATTTTGACGGGCAAGCGGATACCCATTTTGACTGGCGCACCCAGGCTGCCATCAACAAATGGCAAAAAGAACGGGGGCTGAGCCAAGACGGTACGCTTCCGCTTGGGCGTGTGCTTTTTGCTCCCGAAGACTTGCGTATCGGTAGTCTCAAAGCCCGCGTCGGCGACGCTGTTTCCCAAGGGGGCGATCTCTTCTCGGCCTCGTCTTCCAGGCAGATCATTTCCGCAAACCTTAAGCTTTCCGACCAATCTTTGGGAGTCGTCGGTACCAAGGTGACCATCCGGCTCCCCGGTGCGCAAACAACGAAGGGCACGATCTCGTCCGTTGAGCCTCCCAAGGAAAAAGCAGGTGCTGAAGGCTCAAGCGACTCGCAGGCAACCAAGGATCGCATCATCCCCATCACAGTGACCCCTGATGATGCTGCCGCAACAGAGAAACTTCAAGAGGCATCTGTTTCGCTGGGGATTACCTCCCAGACGAAAACGAATGTTCTTTCGGTGCCTCTGGGGGCCCTCGTGGCGATTACTCCTGACCAATTCGGTGTCGAGCTCGTCGGTGAAGATGGGAAAGTCACGCGAGTCCCGGTGCAAACCGGCCTTTTTGCTGGAGACAGGGTGGAGATCTCCTCCGATGAACTCCACGAGGGACAACTTGTGGCGGTGCCGAACCGATGAGCCCACTACTTGAACTTCGCGAGGTTCGTCGCAGCTACGGTTCTCCGCCCGTCACTGCCTGCGATGGAGTGAGTTTGAGTGTTGACCAAGGAGAATTCGTCGCCATCGTCGGCCCATCAGGATCGGGGAAGTCAACCCTCCTTAACCTGATTGGTACCTTGGATCGCCCGGACTCGGGAGCGGTCATCATTGAAGGAATGGACGTTAGCGATCTAGGTGATGCGGAACTGTCCGGGGTGCGTGCGTCCCTCATTGGCTTTGTCTTTCAGCAATTCCACCTCTCGCCGGGAGTTACCGCCTTGGACAATGTCGCTGACGGACTGCTCTATCGGGGCGTCCCACGCGCGAAACGTCGTGAGAAAGCGCGGGAAGCTCTTGAAAAGGTTGGGCTTGGACACCGAATCGAGCATCGTCCGCACCAAATGTCCGGAGGTGAACGCCAACGCGTGGCTATTGCTCGTGCATTGGTCGGCTCGCCGGCGCTACTCCTCGCTGATGAGCCCACTGGTAACCTCGACTCGCGCTCCGGAGAAGCAATCGTTTCCCTGTTACGCGAACTCAATGATTCGGGGACGACGATCATCGTCATCACGCACGACAACGACCTCGCGGCCTCGCTTCCACGCCAAGTCATGATTCGTGATGGGAAAGTGGTTTCTGACTCTGCAGGCGAGGTGAGCCAATGAGCCTTGATAGGGATACAATTACCCACGCCTCGTGCCTGCGTGGCAGTGACGTCGCGCGCTTGGGGGTAAGTGGCCTTCGCGCGAGGCCAATGCGCGCAATCCTTTCGGCCTTGGGGATCGCGATTGGTATCGCCGCCATGGTCGGCGTTGTCGGGGTGTCGGCCTCGTCCCAGGCACGTCTTCATGAACAGCTCCAAGCGCTGGGAACCAACATGCTCACGGCTCGCTCAGGTGCTGATCTTTCCGGTGCAAACCTGATCCTTCCCGAAGATTCAGTGGGACGCATGCGGATGATTCCGGGAGTAACCGATGCTTCCTCGACGTCCACTTTGTCAGGAGTTTCGGTGTACCGCTCGCGTTTGATTGATCCAAATGCAACGGGTGGCATTTTGACGATGGCTGCGCCAACGAATCTGTTGGATGTTGTTTCGGCGAAAGTTGCGCGTGGAACCTGGCTGAACGAGGCGACATCACGGTATCCGGGTGTCGTATTGGGATCGAAAGCTGCGGATCTTTTGGGGATTACCACTCCGGGAACCCAAGTATGGCTGGGGAATACCTCCTTCACCGTGCTCGGGATCCTTGAACCCTCACCTTTGGCAGAAGAACTCGATAACGCAGCTCTCATCGGAATTCCGGTGGCTTCTCAGCTTTTCGGGGCAGGACAAGCTCCAACGACGATTTATGAACGCTCTTTGGATTCTGAGGTCGAAAACGTTCGAGAACTCATTGGTCCGACACTGGCTCCTCAAGGGGCGACCGGTCTGAAAGTCTCACGTCCATCGGATGCGCTGGCTGCAAAGAATGCAGCCGATCAGACTCTGACAACCCTTCTGGCAGGCGTTGGCTCTATCGCCCTGCTGGTCGGCGGGATCGGGGTCGCAAATACAATGATCATCTCCGTCCTTGAACGTCGACGCGAAATTGGGCTTAGACGTTCCCTGGGAGCCAAACGGGGACATATCTGCATGCAATTCCTTGCCGAGGCCCTGCTCCTCTCCTTCCTTGGCGGATGCGTGGGATGTGTGATTGGCGCGGCGGTCACATGGGGAATGTGTCTCGCATACGGATGGCCCGTCACTATCGCGTGGTACGTCATCGCCGCTGGCCTCGGGGCTCCATTGGTCATTGGAGCAATTGCAGGTCTCTACCCGGCCCTGCGGGCGGCACATACACCGCCAACTGCTGCATTGGCCTCGCAATAAAAGAAAACCCGGTGCATCGTCGTGGTGAGCGATGTGCCGGGTTTTCTTTGCGACTAGCCTTGCTTAGCCGTTTTGAACGGGACCTCCGTAGACGTCGTCAATAACGTTGGCGTAGCGCTCAAGCACAGCCTTTCGCTTGACCTTGAGTGAAGGAGTGAGCAAACCATTGGCTTCCGTGAAGTCGGTGGTTAACACGCGGATCTTTCGGATCGATTCTGCGCGCGAAACATGCTCATTTGCGCGATCAACAGCACGTTCCAAAGCTGAGAGAACCTCGATATTGGTCGCGGCCTCGCCAATAGACATTGGCGGTAGACCGTGATTCTTCAGCCACAGTTGCAGCATCTCTGCATCCAAAGTGATCAGCGCGGAGATGAAGGGACGCTTGTCGCCAACGACGACGACCTGCGAGATCAGGGGATGGCCACGCAAGGGGTCTTCCAAGGAAGCAGGTGCAACGTTCTTTCCGCCCGCGGTAACAATAATGTCCTTCGCTCGACCGGTAATGCGGACGTATCCGTCGCGGTCAAGAGAACCCAAGTCTCCGGTCTTGAACCAGCCATCTTCGGTGAATGACGCGGCAGTGGCCTCTGGATTGTTGTGATAGCCGCGGAAGACCGAGGGGCCTTGAATGAGAATCTCGCCTTCGTCGGAGATCCTCACCGACAGGGGAGGAAGAGGCGGACCAACGGTTCCGATCTTGGACAATCGGGGAGTGTTAACCGAAAGTGGGCCAACCGTTTCGGTCAAGCCGTAACCTTCGAGAACGGGGAGTCCGAGCCCCGTGTAGAAATGTGCCAGCCTGGTCGAAAGGGGCGCGCCGCCAGAAATGATGAAGCGCGCGTTTCCGCCAACCAACTGAAGGATCTTCGAGTAAACCAAGTGCGACGCTGCAGCGTGCTGCATTTTCAAACGCCTTGAGGGGCCTTCAGGGGTTTCAAGTGCCTGAGAGTACTGAACCGCCACATTGGCTGCCCATCGGAAGATCTTCTGTTTGCCACCACGGCCGGCCTTCGCGTCGGCTGAGTTGTAGATCTTCTCAAGAACTCGAGGGATCACCAGGAGGTATGAAGGCTTGAAGGTCGCAAGGTCAGGAAGGAGATTCTTAGTATCGGGAGTGTGCCCCAAAATCCCCTCACCGCTGAGCTGGAAAACCTGAAGGAAACGCGCGAATACGTGGGCAAGGGGGAGGAAAAGCAAGAGACGCGAGTCTTTGCCCATCGCAACCTCAGGCATCCACGCGTGGGCGTTGAGCGCGAGCTCCGTGAAATTCCCATGCGTGATTTCTGTGCCCTTGGGGCGTCCGGTTGTTCCCGATGTGTAGACGATTGTCGCCAGATCATCGGTTGTCAGTGCTTGAGTGCGCTGAGCAACCGCAGTCCGCGGAATTGTCACGCCTGCATCACGGATGGTCTGCATTGCCTCGGCATCAAGGGAAAGCAGAGTAATGTCACTGCGCCCGAGGCGACGGCACGCTGACTCAGCGAGCTCGCGTTGAGTGACTGTTTCGGTGATCACTGCCCGAACGTTTGCGTCTTGAATGATGTATTCAATCTGCTCGCCTGAGGAAGTTTCGTAGATCGGCACTGGAAGAAGCCCCGCGCACCACGAGGCGTAATCCAGAAGCGTCCATTCGTAGCGAGTACGCGACATGATCGCGAGCGCATCGCCCTGTTCGAGGCCTAGCCCGATTAATCCCGCTGCCGTTGCCTGAACGTCTTCGTAGAATTCTGCAGCGGTCATATTCTGCCAGGTATCACCCATTTCGAGTTTGCGGGCAATCAGGGGGCGGCGCGCCGAACGCTGAACGCGGCGCGCAAGAAGATGGGGGATCGTCGTGTTCTCGTCGATGCGCACCAAAGTAGGTGCATGCCACTCAAGGGCCTGAGTTTCGCCTTCAATTTCAAGCGATTCTCCGGACTCGGGGGAGGAAGCGGAAACCGAGGTTTCGTCAGCGGACAAGGCTAACAGGTCAGGATCTTCGTCAGACATGGTTTTAGTTTACGTGTCGAGAGGCGTGCGGGTGGCGATCTTGCCAGCGAGATCCCCATGATGAGAGGCGCCCGGCGTTAATTGCGCGCCCCTGTTGCGCCGCAATTTCCTTCACGAGGCCCTGCTGGGTCACCCAACCCAGGAAGTGCGGCGTGGGGGAGTCCTCGTCGATGACCGCGAGTGCCCAGGGATTATCAGGAGCACTCAGGCGAGCAAGGACTTGAGATGGAGGAGCTGACTGGGAGATCGAGGAGGACTCATCCAAAGCAAGAGAACTGATCTGAGTGTGTGGGGGAAGACCTCGAGAAAGATAGGAAGTGAGTTCGCTCAAGGTGAGCATTCCTAGATACCGAGGCTGTTCTTGGTAACGGTCCTTTGCTGCGATTACAGGAAGGCAGGGGACGGGACTTGACTGGAAATACTCCTGTGCCTGCATCAATGTCATGTCCTCGGTCAAGATGCGGCTGGGCGCGGTCATGAGCTGGCGAGCACTTCGGCGTCCGAGCAAGGTGTCGTCGACGGGTTCGTGGAGGACATCGCCTCGGCGGCGAAGCTTTTCTGTGTAAATCGTCGAGCGAGTGAAGAAACGGGAAACAAAGGTTGCGATGATGACGGCCAACATCATGGGCATGATCAGGGAATATTGTCCGGTCATTTCAACGATGATGAGGACCGCTGTCATGGGGGCGCGTGCGGCACCGGCAAAGGCAGCTCCCATTCCGATGACGCCGAAGATCGCGCTTTGTGAGGCGGCCCAAGGATCGACAAGCTGCCCAAAAATCATTCCAGTCATTGCGCCCATGAACAAGGTTGGGGCAAAGACTCCGCCCGATCCGCCAATGCCGATGGTGTAGGAGGTGTAGAGGATCCGACCGAGAAGCAAAAGAGCGAGGAAGGGAATCGAGTAAGAGCCAAAGATCGCTGAAATTTCGATTGGATAGCCCGAGCCGTACATGTATGGGAAACAGATGAGAGCTCCGCCAAGGGCAATGCTCAAAACCGCTGGTCGAGACCAATTTGGGAGTGGAATTCGAGCCCAGAAGGCATCGATCCAGTCTTCGCTGAGGTAGAGGAACTTCGAGAAGGCAAGGCCAACGAGGCCCGCAATAATTCCGAGGATTGCCACCCATCCGATATCGGGGAGGGACTGCAAGGGGAAGGTTTCACCCAAATCGATGAGGGGATGATCTCCACTTGCTGCGCGTGCAACCAAAGAGGAGAGAACAGAAGAAACGACGACATACCCGAACGCCTCGGCGGTGAAACGCGTCAAGATCACTTCAAGAGCGAAGAAAGCGCCAGCAAGGGGAGCATGGAAAGTCGCTGCGATTCCCGCAGCGCTTCCGCAGGCAGCCAGCATGATCACGCGTTCTTTGGGTAGGCGGAGCGAAGCTGCGAATGAAGATCCTAGTGAGGCACCAACTTGAACGATTGGGCCTTCGCGACCCGCTGATCCTCCGCCGCCGATGGTGAGGGCAGAAGAAATAAGTTTGACGACAGCGACTTTGGAAGGGATATATCCGCCTTTTTGCTGGACTGCGAGCATGACTTCGGGGATTCCGTGTCCCTTCGCAGAAGGTGCGAAGTGGGAGATGAGAGGCCCGTAGATTAGCGCAGAGATCACAGGGGCGAAGAGAAGGAAGACCCATGCTGGGATGGGGAGGTGGCCATGAGAGCTGCCAATGTGCTGCGTGTAGTCCCAGTAACCTGTCGTTACCCAGGTCCATGCGCCGATCATGGCGTTGAAAAGGACGGCTGCGGCACCAACGATTGCTCCCACAATCGCTGCGACAACGGCGAGTAGCGATCGGTGGGCTGCGCAGACGCGTCCGATGCGTGTCATGCGTCCGGCTTGAGGAGAGTCCTTCTTTTCACTCACCCAAACATGGTAGTCCCGGTCGCTTGCACTTCAGCGGGACTTAAAAGACCCGCGCTCGTGATGGACATCACAAGCAAAAATGGGGTATTCGAGTCCCACTTGGGACTGCTGACACCGCGAAGATCAGGGGAGAGGCAATAGGCTTAAGGGGTAACGATCATCAGATCGTCGCGGCGCTGCGCGTCGCACGAAATAACTGAAGGAGTGCCCAATCATGGCAGAACCTCGTATTGTCACCGTCACCGGTGCAGCCGGAAACATCGGTTACGCCCTTCTTTTCCGCATCGCCTCGGGAGCTGTCTTCGGACCCGATACCCCCGTTAAGCTCAACCTGCTTGAGATCCCCCAGGGCGTGAAGGCTGCTGAAGGCACCGCAATGGAGCTGGATGACTGCGCATTCCCGCTGCTCGCTGGTGTCGATATCTTCGATGACGCCACTGCAGCATTCCAGGGAACTAACGCTGCCTTCCTCGTGGGCGCAATGCCTCGCCGTGCAGGCATGGAGCGCGCCGATCTGCTCGAGGCAAACGCCGGTATCTTCGGTCCTCAGGGCAAGGCCATCAACGATGGTGCAGCTGAAGACGTGCGCGTCCTGGTCGTTGGCAACCCGGCCAACACCAACGCCACCATCGCTGCTCACGCAGCAGGCGACGTTCCCGCATCGCGCTTCACCGCCATGATGCGTCTGGATCACAACCGCGCAGTGTCGCAGCTGGCACACAAGACCGGTGCTGCTGTGGCCGACGTGAAGAACCTGGTTGTTTGGGGTAACCACTCTGCTGACCAGTACCCCGATGTCTCCTACGCGACCGTTGGCGGACAGGCTGCGTCCGGTCTTGTTGACGAGGCCTGGCTCTCGGATTACTTCCGTCCGACCGTTGCCAAGCGTGGTGCGGCCATCATCGAGGCTCGTGGCGCATCCTCGGCCGCTTCCGCAGCAAACGCTGCAATCGACCACATGCGCGACTGGGTTCTGGGAACCCCCGCAGGTGAGTTCACCACCGCCGCCATCATGACTGATGGAGAGCACTATGGTGTTCCCGCCGGCCTGTGCTTCGGCTTGCCCGTCACCTCTGATGGTGGCGAGTGGCAGGTTGTCGAAGGCCTGGAGGTTTCTGAGGCAACTCGCGCTGGCATCGATCACAACATTGCTGCTCTCCAGGACGAATACAACACCGTCAAGGAGCTCGGCTTCATTAAGTGATCTCGCCGAAACTTACGGTTTGATCAAGAGTCGGTTCGCCTGACTTTCTTGGTCTAACTGCTTGAGGGGCGCCGCAATGCGGCGCCCCTTTTGTCTACTCACGTGCTGCTTTCTATGCCTCACTTCTCTGGCGTATGGCGCGCCGCTGCGCTGGGGTTGAGCCGGCTTTCGGCCTCGAGGCAAGAGCCTCCCAAGCCACGCACCCGCAGAAGAAAAGTCCTGAAGCTAGGGCAATGCACCCACCCGAGGACAGCTCGGCAATAAGAGAAATCCCGAAACCACAGGCCGAGATCGCAAGAGCAGCGAACACTGAAGCGACCATCAAGACCCCGGGGCGGGAAATGAAGCGCATTAAACCGGCGCTTGGTGCAACCAGCAAAGCCAGTGGAAGCAAAGTTCCTACCGCGGGAATCATGACAATGACACAAACCGTGATAAGAGCGGAGATAAGCGCGTCGGTGAGTGCGCAGGCGTTGGGGGAAGAACGAAATGCTGCTCGGTATCCCTGTTCATCGAAAGACAAGAGGAGAATGTGGCGTCCTCGTAGCGCAAGAAGAGCAAGTGCGCCAAGCGTTGCTGTAGCGGCCAATGCAATATCCATTGGAGTAACAGTCATGATTGACCCCGTGAGGAAGCTCGAAATCTGCAGGGGCAAGGGGGCAAACCATTTCGAGAGGAAATAGCCCAAGGCAAAACTGAAGGTCAAGACGACCCCGGCAGCGGCTCCGCTCGAGACTCCTGGGATTCGCGCCAGAGCACTCATCAACGCAGAAAGCGGCAAACACAAACCCAGAGCGCCCAAGAATACGCAGAGGGCAAGAATGCTGTGATCCCTGGTGAAAGCGGATGCACACACGACACCGATCACCGCACCCGGAAAGGCTCCGTGTGTGATCGACTCAGCAAAGAACACGCGCCCGCGCAGGACAGTCATCGTCCCAACGATCCCAGAGAGAATCCCCAGTAGCGCTAGTTCGCACAGAGGAAGGAGAAGGATCGCTAACATGTCGTCACTCGCTTTCGTGCTCTGTGCAGTCCGACGATGAGTGCGCATAGAGCCACTTGGGTCAGAGCAACCGAGGCTTGGGGTGAAGTAGGCCGGGAAAGAGGAATCAAAAGAGTCACTATCCCCAGCGCTCCACCCGCGCAGGAAAGAAGTACCGAATAGGCCAGCATCTGCCTCGGCGATGAGGAAAGAAGGCGGGCGGCGAGTGCGGGGACAATGAGGTACCCCACGACCAAAAGAACACCAATTGCCGAGGCCCCCGCGACGACGACTGCGCACATCGCGGTGTTGAGGCAGACATCGCACAGCGTCGTGGGTACTCGCGCGGCGCCAGCTCCCGCC
>CAUTAH010000027.1:0-11659 GCA_963536345.1 uncultured Actinomyces sp. | reverse complement strand
GCGAAATCCCGTGAAGGCTAAGAGCGGGGGCACTTCCTAAGATGGGCGCACTCACCAAATCGTGAGTGCGCCCAAAATCGTGAGCGCCCCGGGTTCTGCCAACCTCTGTCTCGTCTACCTGAGCATCGACAGAACGACAGCTTTCGACCTACTCCACGGTGACGGACTTGGCCAGATTTCGCGGCTGATCAACATCCAGCCCCTTTACCGCCGCAAGCTCACACGCAAAAATCTGCAGCGGAACAATTGTCAGCAGTGGCGCATAGAGCGTTGGAACCGGGGGAACGCGGAAGACAACTTCTGCGAACTCATCAACCGATGCGTCGCCTTCCTCTGCAATGACAATGGTTCGGGCTCCGCGTGCACGAACTTCTTGGATATTCGCCAAGACCTTCGCGTGCAGTTCGGGGCGGCGCGGAGTTGGCACAATGACCACAACCGGCTGGCCCTCATCCACCAGAGCGATCGGCCCGTGCTTGAGTTCGCCGGCCGCAAAACCCTCTGCGTGGATGTAACAGATTTCCTTGAGCTTGAGCGCACCCTCAAGTGCGACGGGGTAACCCACGTGACGACCCAAGTAGATCACGGAGCTTGCGTCTTTCATGGTTCGGGCGAACTGGCGAACGGTCTCTCCGCTATCCAAAACCTTCTGGATCGCCTCGGGTACGCGGGCGAGCTTCTCCATGTAGTCGGCGATCTCATCGGCGTACTTGTTTCCGCGAACCTGAGCCAGATACAGACCAAGGATGAAGCAGGCAGTGACCTGTGATGTGAAGGCCTTCGTCGAGGCAACAGCGATTTCGGGCCCCGCATGGGTCAAAATTACGGCATCCGATTCGCGCGAGATGGTCGAACCGGGAGTATTGACAATCGCGACGACCTTCGCGCCCTGTTCGCGCGCGTGGCGAATCGCCTGGATGGTATCCATCGTCTCGCCAGACTGAGAGATTGCAACAACTAAGGTCTTTTCACCAACGACTGGATCGCGGTAGCGAAATTCGCTGGAAAGCTCGACTTCGACGGGAATTCGGCACCAGTGTTCGATCGCGTAACGTGCGACTTGCCCCGCGTAAGAAGCAGTCCCGCAACCAATCATGATGATCTTGTCGATTCCGCGAAGCACGTGTTCTGGGATTCGAACTTCATCCAGTGCCAGGTGCTCGTGGGAATCTAGACGATCAGCCAAAGTATCTGCAACGCCTCGAGGCTGCTCGTGGATTTCCTTCTCCATGAAGGTCGGCCACCCACCCTTGGTCGCGCGATCCGCCGAAAAATCGACTTCATATTCCTTGAGGGGAAGCGGGTGTCCATCTGCACCGATGACCGTTACAGCGGAAGCGCTCACGACAACCAGCTGGTCTTGCCCAATTTCTACCGCGCGATTTGTGTGCTCGATAAATGCCAGTACATCCGAGCCGAGGAAGTTCTCTCCCTCGCCCAAGCCAATAACCAGTGGCGATGATCTACGCGCGGCAACGATGACATTGGGAGATTCGGTGGACAGTGCGAGCAGAGTGAAAGTTCCCTCAAGCTTCGCGGTCACTTCACGCATGGCGACGACCAGTCGGCGCGCGACGGCCTCGTCAGTGCCGCTGAGCTGCGCGACTTCACCCGTGTACGAGGCCGGATCCGCCTGGTCGTAGGCGTGTGCAAGCAGGTGCACGACCACTTCCGTATCGGTTTCCGAGGCGAAAACCGCGCCTTGCGCGCGCAACTGGGCGCGCAGGTTATCGGCATTTTCGATAATCCCGTTGTGGACCAATGCAAAACGTCCATCGGGACTGATATGTGGGTGTGCATTCGCAACGGTTGGGCGACCGTGGGTTGCCCAACGGGTGTGTCCGATCCCAGCGAAAGCATCAGCGGGCGCATCCTGATCAACGGCCTCGCGCAGGTTAACCAGCTTTCCTACGGCCTTGACGACATTCAACTTCCCCGGGCTTGCCAAGGCAATTCCCGCGGAGTCGTAACCGCGGTATTCCAGGCGTGAAAGCCCATCAAGAACGACCTGACGGCTCCTCTGAGAGGCCTGGCATGCAACGTGTCCAACAATTCCGCACATGTTTTCATTGCAACACAGCAGCCTTGCTATCGCTTGCCGGATAGCTATGTGGGGCCTGTGAAAATTGCTTAGGGAAGGGTGATCGCTTGATCCTTCCAGTGAATTGGATCGTCCGCAATCAGGTCAAGGACTCGATGCGCGCCACCTCGCAGTGACAGATCTTCCGAGTGGGGGAGGATATCGATCTGCGGTGTATGCCAGGGTGCTTGAAGGACGCGCGTTGCAAGTTCTTCGCGAAGACTGGGCAGCAGGTAGGGTGCAATCTCGGCAACTAGGCCGCCCAAGTAGACCTGAGAGATATCAACAGTATTGACGACTGCGGAGAGTGCTTGCCCCAATGCGTGGCCGGCATGGGTCATGGCCTCTTGAGCGCGTGAGCTGTGGCCCGCGTGCTGCAGAATCTCGCGTGTGCTTGCGTTGTCGCCCAGTCCAGCCGCATGGCCAAGAGCTTTCAATCCCGCGACGGTTTCCAAGCAGCCGCGCGCGCCACACGAACAGATATCGCCTTCGGGTTCCACGCAAATATGCCCAATTTCGCCCGACCAGCCGTGCGCGCCGCTCAGCGGTTGATGATTGACGATCAACCCGCCACCGATGCCGACTTCTCCTGAGACATAGATAAAAGAGTCCGGCCCCTCGGGAACCCCGGGGCGAGGGTAGGCGACAGCGTAGGCTGCCAAGTCGGCCTCGTTCGCAACGAGGGTGACGGCAAGGTCGTGAAGGGGGTGAAGGAGTTCCTCGCGGGGGATATTTCGCCAGCCAAGGTTGGGGGCGATGGTCAGGGTGTCAGCGGAGAAGAGACCGGGGAGGGCAAGTGAACTTCCCAGGAAAAGTGCACCTGAACTGCTTCCTTCACGCAGGACACGTCTGGCGATTCGTGCGAGTTTGCGCAGGGTTGAGGTGGGGTCTGCTCCTGAGAAATCGCCGCTCACGCATTCGTGGGCTAAGACTGTCCCGCTCAAGTCAACAAGGTAGGCGCCGAGCGCCGAGACGTTGACCTGTAGACCCAGCGCAATAACCCTTCCCGAGGTCGGGGAGAGGACGCTGGTGGGGCGTCCCCTTTGCCCGGTTGAGAGTTTGTCCTCGCTTTCTTCGACGAGGCCGGAGTCAATGAGTTCGTCGACAAGCCGCGACATCGTTGCGCGTGAAATTCCAGTTTGAGCAGCGATGCCCGCACGGTTGATTGCGCCTGGGCTGGCCAGAATATGGCGCAATGCTAAAGAAAGGTTGTGGGCACGCAGGGATTGATTGGTTGCCCCGGAATCGGGGTTCGATGTGCGTGCGGTGTTGGACATACCTTGACTCTATCGCAATTCAGGGATTATGTTATGAGACATAACAAAACGTGACGCAGTAGTCATTTAATCTATGGAAGGCCATGCTATGGCGTATGTACCTCGCCCCGAAGATCATTTCTCTTTCGGCCTCTGGACCGTGGGATGGAATGCAGTTGACCCCTTTGGAACTGGAACTCGTCCGGTGCTTGACCCGTGGGAATATGCTGCGAAGCTCGCAGAACTAGGCGCATGGGGAATTACCTTCCATGACAATGACGTCTTTGATTTCGATGCCTCAGACTCGGAGCGTCATCAGCGGGTCATGCAGCTGAAAGAAGCTGTTGAAGCCTCCGGCCTTGTCATTGAGATGGTTACGACGAACACCTTCACGCACCCGGTCTTCAAAGATGGTGGCCTAACCAATAATGACCGCGAAATCCGCCGCTTTGGCCTGCGAAAGATCTTGCGCAATGTCGACCTCGCAGCAGAACTTGGCGCAACAACCTTCGTCATGTGGGGTGGGCGTGAAGGCGCCGAATACGACTCCTCCAAGGACCTAAACGCCGCTTTTAATCGCTACCGCGAAGGCCTGGATACTGTTGCGGGATACATCAAGTCCCGCGGATACAACCTCCGCATCGGTCTTGAGCCCAAGCCCAACGAACCCCGCGGCGATATCTTCCTTCCCACCGTTGGTCACGCTTTGGCTCTGATTGCCCAGCTCGACAACGGTGATGTCGTCGGCTTGAACCCCGAAACCGGACACGAGCAAATGGCCGGCCTGAACTACACGCACGCCTTGGCGCAGGCGCTGAACGCCGGCAAGCTCTTCCACATTGACCTCAATGGTCAGTCGGGAATCAAGTACGACCAAGACAAGGCATTCGGACACGGCGACCTGGCCAGCGCCTTCTTCACAGTCGACCTCCTTGAGAACGGCTTCCCCGGGGGTGGGCCCCGCTACGAGGGGCCTCGCCACTTTGACTACAAGCCCAGCCGAACCGAGGGCATGGAAGGCGTGTGGGAGTCAGCTCGGGCCAATATGGACATGTACCTGCGTTTGGCTGAGAAGGCGCGCGAATTCCGCGCGGATCCCATCACCCAGGAACTCATGGAAGAGGCCTCTGTCTACGAACTCGCCCAGCCCACCTTGGATCCGGGCGAGACGATCGATGACTTCCTTGCTGACCGCAGTGCCTACGAGGACTTCGATGCTGATGCGAAGGGAGCCCGCGAATACCACTACGTCGAGCTCTACCATCACGCAATGCGACACCTGATTGGCTAAGACCGTGAGCGATAGCAGGCCTTTTGTTGCGGGAGTCGATTCCTCAACCCAATCATGCAAGATCGTTATCTACGACCCCGCTAGCGGAAAGATCATTCGAGAGGGTCGTGCATCGCACCCCGATGGAAGTGAAGTCGACCCTCAGGCGTGGTGGGATGCCTTCCTCGAGGCCGTGCGCGCGGCTGGCGGGTTCGATGACGTGCGCGCGCTCAGCGTGGGCGGGCAACAGCACGGAATGGTCTGCTTGGATGAGCGAGGTGAGGTCATCCGCCCGGCGCTTTTGTGGAATGACACCAGAAGCGCCGAGGCCGCGCGGGAGCTGATCCTTGAACGCGGAGATGGAGGTCGTGAAGCTGGGGCTCGCTGGTGGGCACAGGCTACGGGACTCGTTCCGGTCGCCTCTTTTACGGTCACGAAACTGCGCGGGGTCGCAGACAATGAGCCGGAAAATGCGCGAAAGATTGCGGCAATCTGTCTGCCTCATGACTGGCTGAGTTGGAAGATTCGCGGTGGCTTTGAGGCTGTCGGACTGGAAGGACTGTGCACCGACCGTTCCGACGCCTCGGGAACCGGATACATGGACCGTGAGGATTCCAGCTACAGGCGTGAAATCTTGGCTCAGGCGCTACGAATCTCGGTGGAAGAGGCCGAGGCAATCATTCTGCCGAAGATCTGCGAGCCCATGGAGGCCATGGGATTTGGGGATCCAGCGCAAGGATGGGGAGAAATCGCCATCGGCCCAGGATGTGGAGACAATGCCGGTGCTGCTCTGGGCGTTGGCCTCGGTGTTGGCCAGGCTCTTCTCTCACTGGGAACTTCTGGGGTTGTTGCCGTTGTTAGCGAAAGTCCCGTCGAAGACCCCAGCGGTCAGGTCGCGGGCTTTGCTGACGCAAGCGGACACTGGCTTCCCCTTGCGTGCACACTCAACGCCTCGCGAATCCTCGACGCGGTCGGGGCGATGAGTGGCCTCGACTATGCGGAACTGGACGAGGCGGCACTGTCGGTTCCCGATGCGGGAGGGCTGCGCCTCGTTCCCTATTTTGAGGGTGAACGCACGCCGAACCTGCCCGATGCCACCGCCCGATTGGAGGGAATGACGCTCAAGAACTCGACGCGCGCACACCTTGCTCGCGCAGGTGTCGAGGGCCTGCTTGCCCACATGCGTTTCGCGCTCGAATGCGTGCGTGAGCTGGGCGTTCCGATCGAGAAAGTGCTCGTTGTCGGCGGCGGAGCGCGCTCGCGGGCAGTGCAGAGCTTGGCGCCCGAATTCTTGGGGGTGCCCGTTGAATTTCCCGAGGCGGCAGAGTACGTCGCCCTGGGGGCCGCGAGGCAGGCGGGGATGTTACATTCGCCCACGATATGAACATGCCGCGCGCGACCCGCTTCTGGGCCATAGCATGAGGCTATGTTCCAACGAATGCGTAGCTGACCCACGCGTCAGCTTTTGACCAGACCTACTGATGGCTAGAGATTACTCGCCCGGGTCGTACGTCTTTGCGTTGGAAACTGCCGCAATCGCCGAATCGTGAGCGCAGCGGCTCGACCCCCTCAGCCATCGCCTCTCCTCACGTCACAAGAATCAAAAACGTGAACACAAGGAGAAATAACAATGGGCGCAATTGAGGCAACGGACACCGATTACCAGAACTCTTGGGCATTTGAGACCAAGCAAATTCACGCGGGCTGGGACCGCGATCCCCAAACCGGTGCAACTTCCATTCCGATTCTTCAAACCACTTCATTTGCCTTTGACTCTGCGGAACGTGCTGCAGCTCGCTTCGCCCTTCAAGAACTTGGCCCCATCTACACTCGCTTGGGTAACCCGACCAATGATTACGTCGAGGCCCGAATCGCTGCCCTCGAAGGTGGCGTTGGTGCGCTTCTGACTTCCTCTGGCCAATCTGCAATTACTCTTGCAATCTTGAACCTGGCATCTGCCGGAAATAACATCGTTGCTTCGCCTTCGCTTTACGGCGGTTCAACCTCGCTGCTCAACAACACCCTGCGTCGCCTTGGAATTGATGCCCGCTTTGTTCACGATCCCTACGATGTGGACGAATGGTTGTCTCTTGCCGATGAAAACACCGTTGCCTTCTACGGGGAAACCATCCCCAACCCCAAGGGCGACATCTTTGACATTGAGAAGATCGCACAGGCCGCACACTCCGTTGGCGTTCCGCTGATCGTCGACAACACTGTCGCCACCCCCTACCTGACCAGGCCCATCGAATGGGGCGCTGACATTGTTGTTCACTCGGCCACGAAGTACCTGGGCGGACACGGAACCGCAATTTCGGGTGCAATCGTCGATGCCGGTAACTTCGACTACACGAAGGACCCGAAGCGTTTCCCCGGTTTCAATGAACCCGAATCTTCCTACGCGGGCCTTGTTTTCGGACATGACTTGGGCGCCGAGAAGCTCGGAGCAAACCTTTCCTACATCATTCGTGCACGTGCAATTGGCCTGCGAGATGTTGGCTGTGCTCCCTCGCCCTTCAATTCCTTCCTCATTGAGCAGGGCATCCAGACCCTGTCGCTGCGCGTTGAGCGCCACGTTGACAATGCGCTGAAAGTCGCGAAGTTCCTCGAGGCCCACCCGCAGGTTGAATCCGTCAACTACGCGGGCCTCGAGTCCTCGCCCTACTACGAGCTCCACCAGAAGTACAACCCGCGCGGTGCCGGCGGTCTGCTCTCCTTCGTCATCAAGGGTGGCCTCGAAGCCGGAACCTCATTTGCGACCTCGCTCAAGCTTCTCCCGACGGTTGCAAATATCGGCGATGCGAAGTCCCTGGTTATTCACCCCGCATCTACCACTCACTCTCAGCTCAATGAGGAACAGCTGCGCGCTGCAGGAATTGAACCCGGAACCGTTCGCCTGTCTATTGGTATTGAGAACGTCAACGACATCATTGCCGATTTGACGCAGGGCTTCGAGGCCGTGGCACACTTGGCATAAGGCTGCTCGCGCAACGGTCGCTCGGACAGTAAGGAGATCACCATGAATCGACGCACACTGGGACCCATCCCCGTCAGCGGCGCATGGACGCCCCAAGACCCCATCGCATTCCGTAAGTTTGCACAGTTGGGGCCGCTACGCCTCGAAAATGGCTCCTTCCTGCCCGAAGTGACCCTTGCCTACGAAACCCTCGGGACTCTCAACGAGGACCGCTCCAATGCAATCCTCGTTCTGCACGCGCTGACAGGTGATGCGCATATTTCCGGCCCCACAGCTCCTGGCCAGTCAACCGCCGGTTGGTGGGAAGAAGCCGTTGGACCGGGTAAGCCATTGGATCCCGAGCGCTATTTCATTGTCGTCCCCAACGTCCTTGGTGGCTGCCAGGGGAGTACCGGTCCGTCCTCGGCCGCGCCTGACGGGCAGCCGTGGGGATCGCGATTCCCCATTATTTCCACCCGGGATCAAGTTCTTGCCGAGGCCAGACTGGCCGATTACCTCGGCATTCCGACGTGGAATGCGGTCGTGGGTGCCTCCCTGGGAGGGCACCGCGCTCTAGAGTGGGCCGTCACCTACCCGCTGCGCTGCGAGCGATTGATCGTTGTCGCCTCGGGAGCGTGTACGAATGCCGAGCGGGCTGCTTGGGCACACACGCAGATTCGTGCAGTTGAATTGGATCCAAACTGGAATGGTGGCGACTACTACGACCAAGAGGAAGGGCCTCACGCTGGCCTGTCTCTTGCCCGTCAGATCGCGCACACGACCTATCGCTGTCCTCACGAGCTGGATGCGCGTTTTGGCCGTGCACCTCAAGATGGTGAAGACGTGCTCAGCGGTGGACGTCTGGCCGTCGAGTCCTACTTGGACTACCACGGTGCGAAGCTTGTTCGTCGTTTCGATGCCGGGTCCTACGTATCCCTGTGCCGCACCATGCTCAGCTACGACATCGGTCGCGATCGTGGAGGAATTACCGAGGCCCTGCGGCAAATTACCGCGCAGAGTCTGATTGTTTCAGTAGATTCGGATCGCTTGTTCTTTGCAAAAGAGGGATATGCGATCGCTGAAGGAATCACAGGCGCAAAGTTTGAATGTATTTCCTCTCCTCATGGGCACGATGGCTTCCTGATCGAGTACGAACAGCTCAACCGGATGCTCTCAGAATTCCTGGAAAACCAGTCATCTTTCGTTGATTCTGCAGCGCTCTAACGGCGTCAAAGAACGTAAATTTATTTCTTATGTGAGGCCTGAGCTAGGCACAGCTCATTCATAGAGTTGGCTGGCTCAATTGGATCATCACGATCCACGAAAGGACCTCACATGAAAACGCCAGCATCGACTCTTGTACGGTTATCAGCCGTAGCCGCGGTCGGCGCGCTCGCACTGAGCGCCTGCTCATCGACTGCAGGCACCGCAACCTCGGCCTCGTCGGCCGTCACTGCGAAGGCTGCCTCAAGTTCTTCGGTATCCGCAGAGTCGGGGACTGTCATTGCTCCCCCGAGTGCTGCCGAGGCCTTGGCTGCCAACGCGAAAGCCTCTTACGTTGAGGACAGCGCGTGGGATGCATCTTCGGCTCAGACCATTACTTTGAATGGAAGCAGCGCGAGTACCTCAGCATCCGGAGTGAAGGTCGACGGCTCCACGGTGACGATCACCGAGGCTGGCGTCTACAAGCTTTCGGGCACCCTGAATGGACAGGTCAAGGTCGAAGCCGCGAAAGATGCTCGCGTTGTGTTGATCCTTGATGGAGCGACCATCACGAACTCTTCGGGTAGCGCCATCAATGTGGTCTCTGCGGATGATGTTGTTCTGTCATTGAATGGTTCAAACACCGTCACTGACGGCACGCCTTCGGATACAAACGCTGAAGACAACGCAGCGATTTACTCCGATGCAGATCTCACCATTACGGGTAGCGGTTCACTGACGGTCAATGCCAACTACAACGACGGCATTACCAGCAAGGATGACCTCTACATTCTGTCGGGTAACATCACGGTCACGTCGAAGGACGATGCGCTACGTGGCAAGGACTCGCTGACCGTTGCCGGCGGAACTATCAAGGTCACTTCAGGAGGGGACGGCCTGAAGTCTGACCAAGATAGCGACACCACTAAGGGCTACGTCAATATCACCGGTGGCACCATCGAAATCACCTCGACGGGTGACGGCATCCAGGGTGAGACTGACGTCATCATCACCGGCGGTGATACGACGATCATTGCTGGTGGTGGGGCCTCGTCTGGAAAGGACTCCAATAATTCCACCAAGGGAATTAAGGCCGGTGTCTTCCTGATTGAAGACGGTGGCGAGGTCACGATTGACTCCGGTGACGATGGTTTGCACTCTGATGGTGCAATCCGACTGACCTCGGGAACAATCGTTGCATCGACAGCTGATGATGGTATCCATGCTGAGGGTGCGGCTGTTCTTGACGGCGCGAAGGTCACCGTGGAGCAGTCCAATGAAGCCCTTGAAGGCGGCTTGATCACCATCTCCAATGGTGAGGTCAATCTGACCTCTAGTGACGACGGTATCAACGGCTCCGGTTCGACCACCGTTGCGGCAGTTGAAGCGGCGAAGACCGCGACCAAGACGACCACGACGAACAACGGACCCGGCGGCGGTGGCTCCATGCAGGACACCGGTGAGAAGATCCTGATCTCGGGCGGCACTATCGCGGTGAACGCCGGCGGTGACGGCATCGACTCCAATGGCTCGGTGGAGATCTCCGGCGGTAACACGATCGTCTACGGTCCCACGGATGGTGGGAACGGCGCACTGGATTCGAACGGTGAATTCTTGGTCAGTGGCGGAACGCTTCTTGCCATTGGTTCTTCCGGAATGGCTGAATCGCCTTCGACGAACTCTTCACAGGGATGGCTGCAGGCTTCGGCTTCCGGTAACGCGAACTCGACCGTGACCATTAAGGATTCCAGCGGAAAGGTTTTGGCCAATGTTAAGGCCGCGAAGACCTTCCAGAATGTGGTCTTCTCTTCCGGGGATGTGTCGAATGGCCAGAGCTACACGGTGAGTGTGGATTCGAATTCGACCTCTGTCACTGCGGGTCAGGCGACCGGCAACCAGGGCGCTCCCGGCGGGGGAGCACCCGGTCAGGGGGGTGCTCCTAGCGGAAACCGTCAGGGCGGCCGCTGAGTGAAGTAGTGGGGGATGCAACTGAAGTTGCATCCCCCACTTATTTCTCTAGCTAGTTTGATCTACTGATCCGCTCGGTTTAATGGCGGCTTGGCATTCGGGCTTTCTGCCAAGCGGCTTCGACGATGTCGGAAATGTAGGCGTTCGATGACAACCATGACCCATGTTGAGAACAGAACCGGCTGCAGAATCAGGTTGATATTGTCCGGCGAGAGCAAGATTGTGAACATATAGCTCGCGTTCGCATTACCCGATTCGGATGCAATGAAATCACTCAGGCCGTTAAAGAAAAATTGATAAATCGCCAGAAACAGTGTCATCCACTGGATGACGTATTCGGCGACTTGGAAGGTTTCTTCACTCACCTCAAGACGGGGGAAGCGCCTAATTGCTGCGCGGTGAATGTAAGACTGGATTAACGCAGCAGCCAAGATAAAAGTCAGGGTCATGAGAAGGAAAGTTCCTCCACGGAACTTACCTCCGGCAGTAGAAATTGTCCCCTCCGCAGCGGCGGAAAGAGCAGGTTGTCCTTCCGCGAAGCGTGAAACGACGACGAAGCCCGTGACGAATATTGAAAGGAGCGCAGCAATCAACACCATGTTGATCAGGGCGCTCAGTGCGAGGTAACCAACTGCACGCGCAAAGACCAGTCCGCGACGGTTGCGACCGTAGACAGCAAAGCCGCATGCGATAACAAGAGAAATAGTCGTCACCGTATAGAACGCCGTGAGCATGACACCTCCAAACAATGCATGGCTGGATCAAGTTTCGCACATAGCTCATTCATAGACTCCGCTGGCTCAATAGTTACGTCACGCACGAAACAACCTTGAGGAGCATCAAATGACTGCACTCACCACAGCGATGGTTCTGCCGATCGTCATCGACCTTCTCGCAATGTTGATCCTGGTTGGAGCCCTCTACTA
>CAUTAH010000026.1:0-11806 GCA_963536345.1 uncultured Actinomyces sp. | reverse complement strand
CCACCGAAACAACTGGGACTAACCCTCCACCAACTCTTTTTGTCCTTTAACCCGGGTATTGAAACCGATATATACCGATTGGTACCGTTGGGGTCGCTAAAAGTGGCCCCAATATGGCCCCACCAAAAAACGAGGATCGGTCATGCTCAAGAAGCTACCTACCGGGAACTTTCCGCGCGCTGCAAAGCTATCTTGGGACCCTAGTAGACGGGGTGGTAAGCGAAGGCTCAGCAATGGTTATGGCCTTGCAGCAGCGCTTCAACGAAGGCCGCTTCTGAAAGTCTTTAGTTTTCAGGCCTCTCTTGGCTAGCCTTGTAGCATTTCCCGCTGCGGTTAGGAGGCTGGGGTGAAGAAGAAACTGTTCGCGTGTGCGCTTGTCCTCGTGTTGGGGGCCTCGTTTGCCGCGTGGCACTTTGGTTTTTTGTTTCCCACGCAGCGTGCGTGCCAGGAGGTCGGCAGCGCCTACGAAAAATATGCGGCTGTCGTTTACCGCTCTCCGGCTTCTGGCCTGCCGAGCGAGGCGTATACGCGGGAATTGGAAGAGGCGCGCGATGAGTTGGGCCAGAAGGTTTCGTGGGCGCTTCGGCTGGGTGTATCGCACGAGGCCAAAGATGCTTTGAATAATGTCCTCTCCGTGGTTGGTGCAGCGGAAAAATCAGACCGCGTTGAGGGTGCGGTTGCGCGCTTCGCGCAGGTTTGCCGGGTCTCTGGTTATCCCGTCCGTATGCCCTCTCCCCCGCAAACATAACGAATATTTTACGCGCGCCCGACCCGTCTGCCGCCCCCTGGCAGGCGGGTTTTGCGTGCAAAAAATGAAAGGAAGACTCAGATGCTTGGTTTAAATGTTGATCCGCTTGTTACGTGTGCTAGGAGCGTTTTTCTCTCTGAGAGGCCGTTTTGCGATAAATAATAGCGATTTCGGGAAGCTCAGCAGTTTGTGGGATCCGCGAGCGCGGGGGCACCTGAATCTTGGATCTAGACCCCATTACGTCCCCAAAAAAATTGCGAGCGCTATTTACGCAGGTCAGTCGGAGTAGGGGTGCTTTTCCCCACTCGCAAGTCGCGGCGGGGTTTAGGGTTGGTTCAGTTAGCTATGCAACAGTAGCAGCATTTTGCGCTGCAAGGCCCGCGCGGAGTTCTTCGAGTTCAAAATCAAAAGCTCCGGCATACTCGTCATTAAAAAGAGCAAGCCGCTCAATCCAATCTTGGTTAACTTGCTTGTGCTCGACAAGCGCAGCGACTGCGCCCTCTACGTCCGGGCCGTCGTATTCGAGCATCTCTAAGAAGACAGGAATATACTCGCGGTCGCCTAACGCTTCCAAAAGCGCGACCACATCAAGAACAAACTTTATTGGGGTGTCACGCGATTCCACAGACGAAGTATGTCCTTTCTAGTCGCTCTGATGGGATAGATGCTCTTAATTTTGCCGAGCTTAACTCCGACGTAGGAGTAGACAACCACAATCTTGATTCCGTCGCGCTCTCCCACAAGTTTGGTGCCCTTCGGCCCGGCTGGTGTTATACCCGATCGCAAAAGCATCTCTGCTGCCTGCAGGATATCTCTTTCCGTTCAGCTTCGCGGGAACTCTGTTCCGCCGAAACGCCGGTCGTAGCCGTGCGCATGCCCGCCTACCTGCATGGGGCAGATAGGCGGGAAACTTGAAGTGGCTTCGGAAATCAGGCGCGGTGCTTTCGTGCTGTGAAAGTGGCTGCGCCAGCGGTTGCAACTAAGCTCGCCGCGATGAGTACTTCTGATTCAAAACCGGTCTTAGCCAACTCTGAGCGCTTTGGTGAATGAATCATCGGCTCTGTGGGGTTAGGAGTGGTGGGAGTCGGAGTTGAAGGAGTTGGAACCGCGCTTGTTGGGGTCGCGGGCTGGGTTGGTGCCGGAGGCTGAGTTGTAGAAGGTGCGGGAGTTGGCGTTGCTGCGATCTGGCGGATCATGATGTCGGTATCGTGTCCAAGTGCGCGCGCATCAGCTGGATTGTTCGGATCCACGGTCCGCGCGGCCTCGTTGAAGCCAAAAACTGATTGACCGGGAACGATCTCGTAGCCGTTGGGAAGCTGGGGGAGAGCGGTTGATGCTGCGCGAGAGGGATCCGCTGAGTCATTGGCATAGACTGCCGAGGCCGAAACTTGGCCAGTAGGATTAACCAAGCGGAGGTGTCCAAGCGCCGACTTTCTACCAAAATGATCAGGCGTAGTGCCTAAGGTAACTAACTGGATTCAATTTTATATCGAGCCTGATCAACATCCAAATGTGTGGGTCAGAGGGCTAGGAGAATCGGAAGGAAAATTTCGATAAATAACACGGGTCGCAGGTTGCGGCCCGTGCCGTGTAAACTATTCCCGGATCCTCCGCGTGACGGTATCATCCGAACCTCCCCAGGGCAGGAATGCAGCAAGGATAAGGGTGCGCTGCCGGGTATGCGGAGGGTTCTTTTATATCTGTATTACTACCGCTGGCCAGGCGACAACGAAGTGACTCAGACAGTGTTCAGTGGGAAACTGCTCGGGCCTCCACTTTTATGATTTTCGCTGTGTTCTTGCGGCTTGTGGTGAAAACAGGACGCAAATGAGCGCGCGGGGCCGTAAAGTTCAAGTGTGACGACAGCTCTTTATCGCCGGTACAGGCCCGATACCTTTGAACAGGTCATCGGCCAGGAACACGTGACCAAACCCCTCCAGGCAGCTTTGCGTGCCCACAGGGTCAATCACGCGTACTTATTCTCTGGTCCGCGCGGGTGCGGAAAGACGACCTCTGCGCGTATTTTGGCGCGTTGCCTGAACTGCGCTGAAGGTCCAACGGATACGCCTTGCGGTCAATGTGAGTCCTGTCGTGAACTGGCAACCGGTGGTCCGGGTTCCCTCGACGTTGTTGAAATCGACGCCGCCTCGCACGGTGGTGTGGATGATGCGCGTGACCTACGTGAGCGCGCTACTTTTGCGCCGGTGCGTGACCGCTACAAGGTCTTCATCATCGACGAAGCCCACATGGTCAGCCCCCAGGGCTTCAATGCCCTGCTCAAGCTCGTGGAAGAGCCGCCCGAGCACGTGAAGTTCATCTTTGCGACAACGGAACCTGAGCGCGTCATTGGAACCATTCGTTCCCGTACGCATCACTATCCTTTCCGCTTGGTTCCGCCGGATATTTTGGAACCCTACCTGCAGACTCTGTGCGATGAGGAGCATATTCGCGTCGGTGAAGGTGTCCTTCCCCTGGTCATCCGCGCCGGTGGCGGTTCTGTGCGTGACTCTCTGTCGGTCTTGGATCAGTTGATGGCCGGCGCCATCGATGGCGAGATCGCATATAAGACCGCCGTTGCTCTTTTGGGCTACACGGATACTGCGCTTTTGGATGAGACTGTCGACGCCCTTGCAGGGGGCGACGGCGGTGCTGCGTATCGTGTGATCGAAAAAATGGTGTCTTCGGGTCACGACCCGCGTCGTTTCGTCGAAGATTTCTTGCAGCGCTTACGCGATCTGTTGATTATTGCCGTCGCGGGTGATGGCGCCAACGACGTCTTGGTGGGTACGCCTCACGATCAGTTTGAACGTATGAGCGTCCAGGCAAAGAACTGGGGCACGCAAGCCTTGTCTCGCGCTGCCGACCTCACTGACGAGGCCCTTCGCTCCATGACTGGTGCGACCTCACCCAGGCTGCAGCTTGAGTTGCTCATCGGCCGAATCTTGGTGCCCGGTGCAGGCGTTGATGCCACTGCTGGTGCCTATGGAGTAGCACCTGCAGCGGTCGCTGGCGGGATGGCGGGTACCCCGGGACCGCTCTCTGGTGGAGTTGGCTTGGTTGGGGGCGGTGCCCCTGCCGAGGCCCCGGCAGGCCCGGGTTCATTTGGTGCCCGTCAGGCGCGCGAGGCTCTTGCACGCAAGAAAGCCCAGAAGAGCGGAGACCAGGGCGCCTCGGCGGCGCCAGAAGCTTCCGCCGATGGACGCATTGATTCGCCTCGACAGGCAGAACACGCTCCCCAGTCTCAGCCCTCATCCGGTGGCTGGGAAGTCACTCGCCCTGCTGCTCACAGCGACGCCTCTGCGCAGCACAGCGCTCCTGTTGACGCTCCCGCTGCTCAGATGCCTCGTGACGCTGCCCGTGAAGGTTCTGAAAAGGCTCCGGAGCAAGTTCCAGCACCTTCTCATTCGCCCGCTCCCACGCCGGCACCCGCGCAGGTTTCACGCTCCGCTGCTGCACCCAATGCGGATCTTGTGCGACAGCGCTGGGGAGATGTCGTTGAGCGTTTGGCCACGCACAGCAGGGTTGTGTGGAGCTTGCTGTCCCAAAACGGGCAATTGGGCGCCGTTGACGGAGACCAATTGGTCATCCTTTTCCCAAGCCAAGGAATGGTCGCAAGCTTTACAAATGGGGGACGCGCACAGATCGTGGAGGACACGATCTATGACGTCTTGGGTGTTCGTTTGCACGTCAGTGCGCAGGTGGGACAATCCGGCGGCGGACCAGCAGTTTCAACGCCTTCTGCCAATGCGCATTCCGTTGTGGCTCCTGTGCAGAGCATGCCAGCCCAGGGCACACCAGTGCAGGCCGCACCTGCTCAAGAATCGGTCCCCTCTGGGCCGGGTAACTCAGACGCTTCGGCGCACGAAGCCGCACCAGCACCGGAATTCCATGTGCCGGCCGAACCGATCGATGCCTCGAAACCCTATGATCCGCAGGCACCAGAATCTTACGATTGGCATACTCAGGCGCCGCCCCCTTTTGATCCGGGGGATCAGGTTGAAGAGGTAGAGCAGGACTTGCAGGAAGTACCTGCTCCATCACCTGAACCTGATGATGAACCAGAGGATGAGCCTGTCGCGACTTCTGGTTGGAGTGAAACTGTCGTTCAGCCTCCAAGTTTTGACCCGCTTGAAGAAGAATCAGCTCCTGAAGTTCCAAACTTCGCTGAGGTGACGCCACTTCCTTCGCAGCGCTTTGCGCGCGTGGAAGAAGATGACGCGAGTTCTAGCGACGACACACATTCGACTGGCAACGCGCGTTCGGATGAGGAACCGGCAGCCTCAGCGGAGGCCTCGGCAGAGGAAGAAGCGCAGGAAATTCCCGCAACCCCCAGCGTTTCTGCGGCAGAGGACGATAGCGCCAGCATCGATGATCAGGACATGTCCGAATCGAATCTCTTTGGAATCCCAGCAGTTTTGGATATTTTGGGCGGAACCATCATCGAACAAAAGACTGACGACCAGGGTGGGTGGTGACGCATGTACGAAGGAGCTCTTCAAGACCTCATCGATGAATTGGGACAACTTCCCGGAGTGGGGCCAAAGAGCGCGCAGCGTATGGCATTGCACCTTCTCGAGGCCGAGCCCGAGGACGTCGAACGCCTGACCACTGCGATCAATGCGGTCCGTCATCAGGTTAAGCACTGTGTTGTTTGCGGGAACCTCACCGAAGACGATGAATGCTCGATCTGTCGTGATCCGCGGCGTGACCCCAGCGTGATCTGTGTTGTCCAAGAACCCAAGGACATCCAGGCCATTGAGAATTCACGAGTATTTCGCGGCCGCTACCACGTTCTGGGCGGTGCTATTGATCCCATCCACGGGATTGGCCCCGATCAGCTCAGTATTCGTCAGCTTCTGGGACGCCTGTCAGATGGTGTTGTTCAAGAGATCATCATCGCGACAAACCCGAATATCGAAGGAGAGGCAACCGCCTCATACCTAGCACGCACTCTTTCGACAATCGGTGTGAGGACAACGCGCCTTGCCATGGGCCTTCCCGTGGGCGGCGACTTGGAATATGCGGATTCCATTACCCTGGGACGGGCAATGGAAGGCCGGCGCAATATGTCCTGAATTTCTGCGGAAATTGTGAAAGGATCGCGACGTGAGTACAACAGAGTCCAGCTTTATTCGCCCCGATGGGACACCCGCGCGCGTCCTTGTTGTTGATGACGAATCTGTCTTGGCAGAGCTCCTTGGATCGGCACTGCGCCACCAGGGCTGGGAAACCCAAACGGCAGCAAACGGTTGGGAAGCATTGGATAAAGCCGATACCTTCGATCCCGATGTCGTGGTCTTGGATATCCAGATGCCCGGACTGGACGGAATGGAAACCCTGGAACGTCTGCGTAAGCGCAAGCCGCACCTTCCCGTCCTGTTCTTGACGGCGCGTGACGCCGTTGCCGACCGCGTTGCCGGACTGCGTGCAGGTGCAGATGACTACGTCACTAAGCCTTTCGACCTCGATGAAGTCACTGCGCGTATTGACGCACTGCTTCGCCGTTCTGGAATGGCTTCGGTTACCGCTGAACGTGTTCTGACCGTTGGTGATCTGACCCTGGATGAGGACTCTCACGATGTTGCGCGCGGCGGTGAAGCAATTACGCTCACCAACACTGAATTCGAGCTGTTGCGCTACTTCATGGAAAACCCAAATGTCGTCCTTTCGAAGTCGCAGATCCTTGATCGAGTATGGTCTTACGACTTTGGTGGCCAGGCAAACATCGTCGAACTGTATATCTCCTATCTGCGTAAGAAGATCGACGCCGGGCGCGAACCCATGATTCACACGGTCAGGGGAGCCGGCTATATCCTCAGGCCCGCCTCGTAGGAGCGCAAATGACAGCCTCTGCCCCCCAAGCTTCGAATACCGAATCTCAGGCGAGCGCTCCCAAGCACAGTGCACCTCAAACAAAGCGCAAGCGATCGCGTCTTCTCACTGTTCGCCTGAGCCGTTTTCTTGCGGCTGCCGTCGCCATCGCTCTGGTGACAATGCTTGCCGCTTCGGCATTTGCGATGCGCTCGTGGATGACATCGAAGCTGGATTCTTCGCTTGAATCAATGCTCTCTCGGCTGGAGAAGAATGCCGAACTGACCTTGGAACAGCCGCTTCCCCCGCCCCCACCACACCATGGGGACGATGATGATGACCCTCAAGCCCCGGCCTCGAATTCTCCCAGTGCGGACCCAACGGCAACACCGACTGATAAAGGACCTCGAGGCCTTCGCGGACCGGGATCCTCTGACGGTCAGTTGCAGCTCATCAAACACGACGACGAGGTGGTTTCCGGTGTCGTCAAACAGTTTGACGTCGTCGAATTGGATTCGGAAGCCCAGCAGCAGCTGCTTTCATTGCGTTGTGACTCCCATGGGCATGACGTCAATCTGAAGAATTACGGTGCTTTCCGCGTGATGTGCACGCAGAAAGATTCCCAGACGCTGATTGTCGGCCTGTCTTTGGCAGCGAATAATTCGACCTTCTTTGCGCTCATTGCCGTTGAAGGAGTCATCGCGCTGGTTGTCATCCTTGGCGCGACCTTCATCGGACGTAAGTGGATCCGCAGGGAAATGCTTCCTTTGGGTGAAGTCGCCGCAACCGCGCGGAATATCGGTTCCCAAGATCTGATCGCCGCACCGACTGTCGACACTTTTGATCGCGTCGATAGTTCCATTGCTCAACCCGGAGACGAGGTCGGTGACGTCGGTTTCGCCTTGAATACGATGATCGACAATGTTGAAACTGCGCTTCAGGCCCGCGCGGAATCCGAGCAGCGCCTGCGTCAATTCGTCGCCGATGCCTCGCACGAACTCCGAACTCCTTTGGCATCGATTCAGGGTTACACGCAGCTTCTTCAACGCGGGGCAACGGACCAAGAGCTTGCGCTTTCGCGAATCGCATCTGAGTCCGCGCGTATGTCCGGTCTGGTTGAGGATCTTCTGCTCTTGGCTCGCCTTGATGCGGGACGCGAACTGGCCAGTGATCCGGTAGACGTGATCCCGCTGGCCATCGACGCAGTGTCAGACGCCCACGCGGCAGGTCCGGATCACCAGTGGAGCCTGGACCTTCCTGAAATTGATGACGAGGTCGATTCCTGCACTTCCTGCACCGTGCTGGGTGATGAGTCTGCGCTTCGCCAGGTCTTCGCAAACCTGGTCAATAACGCGAGGATCCACACTCCCGCTGGCACTCACGTCAAAGTTGGAGTGCAAACGATCGCTGGTACCGCATCGACGCCGGGATTTGTGCGCCTGAGCGTTGCCGATGATGGACCGGGAATTGCGCCCGAGCTGCGTGCGACCGTCTTTGATCGCTTCGTCCGAGGCGACACTTCGCGCTCACGTCAGGGGAAGGGATCCTCGGGGCTGGGCCTGTCGATTGTTTCCTCGATTGCCGAGGCCTTGGGTGGCAGGGTGGATGTCGATACCTTATGCGAAGGTGAGGGCGCGCCCGGCGAACACGGAACGACCTTCTCGGTCATCTTGCCGGCGGCAAAATTATGACCTGCACAATTTATTAGAAAAGCGAATGACAGAATGGCATAAATTCGATATTCTTTAATCAATCGTTCAGCCCGCCTCAACCGATATGGTTGAGAGTGGGCTGGATCTTTATCAGCGAATGACAAGGATGTCTTCGATGTCAAAGGAACTGAAGCCGGCAACGACGATTAGTGAACAGATAGAGACATTACGCGAACGCGGCATGCAAGTTGATGAGCAGCTTGCGCGGCAATGGCTCTCGAATGTTAGCTATTACCGGCTCTCAGCGTACTGGTATCCAGCTCGGAAACTTGACGATGATGGTACACATCTCGATGAATTCGACAATGGAATCTCTTTCGCGGATGTAGTCGCATTGTATGAGGCCGATCGGAAGCTACGTACCCTTCTTTTCGATGCGATTGAGCGTATTGAAACGACAATGCGGACGAGAATCGGGGACTGTCTATGCATGACCGATCCGGTTTTCTATCAAAATTCTGCTAATTTTCGTCCGACCTTTCGACATAAGCAGTGGCTCGAAATTGCCGATAAACGGATTTCGCGTATGCGTATGCGTAGCGAAGCAATCCAACATTATTGTGATGTCTATAATTCTCAGTTTCCGTTTTGGGTATTGGCTGAGGTCCTTGATTTCAGTGATTTATCGCGAATGTTTGACGGGATGCGTGTTCGGGACCAGCAAACGGTTGCAGAGAGTCTGGGGATACGAATTAATCTGAATTCCTTGTCTCGGAATCAGCAGGAGAAAGCAAAGAAACAATCACCACTAGCACGGTGGCTCGAACAGTTTGCAATCATACGGAATACATGCGCACACCACGGTCGACTGTGGAATAAATCGTTTACCCCGGCTCCCACTTCGGCGTTAAAATCGCAAACGAAATTCTCTGCGCTTCCAGCACGACAAAGCGAACGCATCTTTGGTGCGATTGTCGTCATGTCGCATCTTCTGAGAGTAACGTCTCCGGGAACTACATGGCCGGATAAAGTTTCGAGGCTCCTTGTTGAGGAATTTCTGCTGAATCCTTTGGTTCGAACTCCGAGCCTCGGAATACCTCAAGAGTGGAACCGGACTTTTTAATCGTCCAGATCAGATTCAGTCAGGTAGCTGCGTAACCAGAAGTGAGTACTTCAGATCCTTGCTTCTCCTTAAAACTCCACCTGGAGTGCCTCGCGTGCACGGTAGCGGGCCTCGCCGGGATCAGCGGCCTCGACAACGGAAGCTGCAGCTAAGCGACACTGTGCCAGGCTGACCTGAGCAAGCTGCGCGCCCACCGAGGGAATTGCCAAGCGCGGCATCGAAAGCGCGGAGATACCCATACCAACGAAAACGCAGGCGAGCAGCGGGTCTGCCGCGGCCTCGCCACACACGCTCACGCTTACCCCGTGCTCAAGGCCAGCGCGCGCAACCCGCGCAATCAGGCGCAAAGGTGCAGGCTGCCAGGGATCGGAGTACTCAGCCAAGTCGGGTGACATGCGATCTGCAGCCATCGTGTACTGCGTCAGATCATTCGTCCCAATCGATACGAAATCGACGTATTTCATCATGGAATCGATCAAGAGTGCCGCCGCGGGGACCTCGATCATGATTCCCGCTCGCAGTTCGACCTCGAAGCGTTCGGAGAGCTGACGGACGGTCGAAGCGAACCACTGGGCTTCGGCAATCGTTGAAATCATTGGAGCCATGATTGATACCGAGGTTTCTCGGTGTTGGATGGCTGCCAGAGCGATCGCTTCCAGTTGGTTGTGAAGGATCTGCGGGTGAGGGCCAGAAGTTCGGATTCCCCTGACGCCAAGCGCGGGGTTGTCTTCGCCGGGGATTGTCGCGTAGGCCAGTGGTTTATCTGAACCCGCATCCAAAGTGCGCACGCACACCGAATGCCCGCGGAATTGCTCAAAAACTCCCGAATAAAAGTGAACCTGCTCTTCAATGGTCGGCTCGCTGTGTGCGTTCAAAAAGGCCAATTCGGAACGTAGAAGGCCGATTGATTCAAGGTGGGGGGATTGAGCTGCGGCCTGCGCGCTTGCGAGGTCGTGAATATTGGCCAAGAGCTGTACGGGGTATTCATCGCTGGTGTGAGCGGGTGCGTTCCAATCGGCTACTGCCTGTGCACGCTTTTGATCTCGCTGAACCGCAGCCTGTGCCTCTTCGGCAGGAACCTCGGTAGCCAAAGACCCCACAAAGGCATCCATCAATACAAGATCTCCCTGGCGCAGTTCACTTAAGTTACGCACTGCAACGATGCAGGGGATCCCCAATTGGCGCGCAATGATCGATGTGTGCGAGGTCGGACCTCCCAGTTCCGTTGCAATTCCAACGCAATACCTGGGATCAAGGTTCGCTGCATCTGAAGGAGACAGGTCGCGTGCACATACGATATAAGGAGCGGAAGGAGCCGCTTTCTGAGAAGCACCGGCTGACCCCGCGCCTGATGCCAAGACCCCAGAGTCGGCCTCGGCAAGGTGAGCAAGGACAAGGTCACGGACGTCGTAGAGGTCGGCGATGCGCTCCAGCATGAGTCCACCAGAGGAACGGAAAACCTCGACGAATTTATCGGTCGCGCGAACAACTGATTGCGGTGCCGGAACACCGGAGAAGATCCAAGACTGAGCTTCGCGAATCCACGTCGGGTCTGTTGCTAAAGATGCGGTCATGACGAGGACGTCCGAGACATCTCCGAGTGCATGCACTGAGCGTTCGAAGAGTTCCTCGCCGACTTTCTTGCAGATCTCCTCAAGGGAGACGGCAATGGCTGGGCGGTCCTCGGGAGGTAGGGGAGTGAAATCGTTGGAAGGAAGGGCCGGGTGAGATGTCCAAACAATTGGCGCATAGGAGACACCGTGAACTACCGGGGTCCCATAAATCGTGTGCGGCATCGAGGACTCCTTCCGTGGACGTAGTTCAACAATATTCGTTGGTCCTAGGAATATGCCAAGTGTGCCGAAAGTTACGCTCATAAATTGACACAAACGTTCACGTGTTGGTCAGTACTCGTCATATTCGCGAGTTTTCAGGGACGATAAGAACAGATAACCCAAACGCAGACAGTTAGGACCACCCGTGGCGCTCATCGTGCAAAAGTACGGAGGCTCATCCGTGTCCGACGTTGAAGCGATTAAACGCGTTGCAAAGCGCATCGTTGAGACTCGGAATGCGGGACACAAGCTTGTTGTCGTCGTTTCAGCAATGGGCGACACAACCGACGAGCTCCTGGACACCGCCGCGCAGATTACCGACAACGCACCCGAACGCGAGATGGACATCCTTCTCACCGCCGGCGAGCGTATTTCAATGTCCCTTCTGTCCATGGCGATCAATGAGTTGGGTGTTCCCGCACAGGCCTTTACCGGCGCGCAGGCCGGAATCCACACGACCTCCGCGTATGGTCGCGCCCAGATCACCGGCATGGTCCCCGAACGTGTCGCCCGTTCAATCTCTGAAGGCCAGGTCGCAATTGTCGCCGGTTTCCAAGGAATTTCTGACGATGATGATGTGACGACTTTGGGCCGAGGCGGTTCCGATACCACCGCGGTTGCGCTCGCGGCTGCCTTG
>CAUTAH010000025.1:0-12250 GCA_963536345.1 uncultured Actinomyces sp. | reverse complement strand
GGGGCTTGTCACCCTTTTCGAAGAAGTTCGTCTGGCGCATCGTCTTCTGGGGTTCGCCGCGCATCTCGCCGCTTGCTTCGAGGCACGCCACCAGGGCCTCGCGAGCAGAGAAGGTCGTCTTCCCTGCAAGCTCAGCGAAGGCCTCGCGGCCCTCATCGGTAGTGATCCACTCGGGGGTTTCGGTCTGCAGGCGGCCGTCCTTGCGCAAAACGGTGCGCAGCGGAAGGTTCAGGTCACGCCACCAATCGATATCGGTCGTGTCACCGAAAGTACAGCACATGGCAATACCGGCGCCCTTGTCCATCTCTGCCTCGGGGTGGGGAAGAACAGGGACCTCAACACCGAAAACAGGGGAGGCAACCGTGGTGCCGAACAGTGGTTTGTAGCGCTCATCGTCGGGGTGAGCAATCAAGGCCACGCACGCGGGAAGAAGTTCGGGACGAGTCGTCTCAATGCAGACATCAACACCATTCTCAACCGGCGCACCGGCTGCAGCGGCCTCGGCAGCGCGCGCGGGGTCGGTGATGTGGAAGGCGAGGCGGTGGTAGAAGCCCGGGTATTCGCGGCTCTCAAGCTCGGCCTGGGCAACCGCGGTCTGGAAGGTCACGTCCCACAGGCCAGGAGCCTCAGCCTGATAGGCCTCGCCGCGCTCGAGATTGCGCAGGAACGCGGCCTGGGCAACCTTGCGGGCACGAGTACCGATGGTCTGGTAATTCTGGGTCCAGTCAACCGACAGGCCTAAGTGGCGCCACAGATCCTCGAAGTGCTTCTCGTCCTCGACGGTCAAGCGCTCGCACAGCTCCACGAAATTACGACGCGAGATCGGCACCTGATCGCGAGCCTTGATGGACTTGCCTTCACCACCGACATGCGGGGGCTCGAAGTTCGGATCATAGGGGAGGGTCGCATTGACGCGAACCCCGAAGTAGTTCTGAACGCGGCGCTCGGTAGGCAGGCCGTTATCGTCCCAGCCCATGGGGTAGAAGACCGATTTACCCAGCATTCGCTGGAAACGCGCGACGACGTCGGTGTGCGTGTACGAGAACACGTGGCCGACGTGAAGTGAACCCGAAACCGTGGGCGGGGGAGTGTCGATCGAGTAAACCTCTTGGCGGGGGCGGCTTCGATCAAAACGATAGGTTCCCTGTTCTTCCCAACGCTGGTTCCACTGGGCTTCGAGGCCTTCAGTGGCGACCTTGTCCGGCACCTGGGGTGCGGGCAGCGAGGTTGGTTCGGCCTGGCGCTGAGCGCTCATACATATTCTCCATCCGAGTCGTGGACTTATTACCGTCCAAGCCTACGTTTCATCGGCCCCCCGGTCTAGCGAGAACGCGCCGATGAGTCGCTCACAGCGGGGACTATGCGGGAGCCGGCAGCGTGAAAAGCGTGACGTGTAATAAGACGTGTTCGTTACATCCGCTCATCGAGCGGTCTGCGCGAGCGAAGAAGGAGAGTCTGAGTAGTCTGGATGAAGGATCGCTCACACTTGAAAAGGAGAGTCATGGCTGCGGTGCAAACACGTGATATCGGAGAAGAAACCCTCGATCTTCTTCGACGGCTGATCGCCTTGCAATCGGTCAATGACCTCACCCCAGATTCGGGACAGGAAATCAAGGCTGCCAATCTTTTGGAAGACTACTTTGCCGGCCTTCCCGTGACGTGTGAGCGCATTGAAGCCCATCCGGGTCGAACGACCTTAGTCGTCACGGTTCCCGGAACGGATCCCAGTTGCGAAGCTCTCACCCTTCTGGGGCACACCGACGTTGTCCCAGTCGATGAAAAGCACTGGACGCACCCTCCTTTTGAAGGGGAAATCAGCGATGGACAAATTTGGGGCCGAGGGAGCGTGGACATGCTCCACCTCACCGCTGCTATGGCTGTCGTCACTCGCCGCATCGCCCAAGAAATTGCCGATGGTGGCGCACGACCACGAGCGACCCTGACTTTCGTCGCTGCTGCGGATGAAGAAGCACGAGGCGGACTGGGAGTTCCGTGGATCGGTGAGCATCGCCCGGAGGCGTTCTCGTGGGATGCTTCGTTATCTGAAATGGGAGGCGCGCATATTCGAGGCGCCCGGGGCCGAGATAGCGTCGTTGTCATTGCCGGAGAAAAGGGAGCCGCGCAACGGCGTCTTCATGTACGCGGGGATGCCGGTCATGGATCGATTCCCCTTGGCCGAGTGAGTGCAGTCGAGATGCTGGGCAGGGTTTCGCATGCTCTCGCTCAAGCCCAATGGCCCCATGCCAGCGATGAAATCTGGGCGGGTTTTGTTCGCGCCTTCGAGTTCGATGCTCTTCTTGAAACTTCTTTGCTTGAGGGGAGCTACACCGGTGACTACAGCGAATTTGGTGATCTTGCTGCATACGCTCACGCCGTTTCGCATATGACTGTTGCGCAAACCGTTGTCAGGGCCGGAGGTCCGATTAACGTTCTTCCTTCCTCTGGCTACATTGAACTCGATATTCGTACTTTGCCTGGGCAAAGTGACGATGACGTCGATTGCGTGATTCTCGAGGCCTTGGGGGAGCTTGCCCCCCGTGTCCAGATCGAGCGCTTGCTCAGTGAGCCAGCCACGGCCTCGTCAATTGAGACGAAACTCTACCGAACAATCGAAGAAGTTCTTCGCGAAGCGCACCCCGGCGCAGTCGTGGTCCCCATCCTCTTCCCGGGAGGGTCAGACCTCAGGGTCGGCAGGCGCAAGGGGGGAGTGGGCTACGGTTTTGGATCGTGTGCTTCCGGGGCGACGCTCGGAGAGGTCTATTCGCAACTTCATGCGCACGACGAACATATGCCCATTGAAGACGTCGCCTCGACCGCGCGTGAGCTAGAACGCCTTGTCCGCCTCTATATTGGCGAATAATTCCAGCGCGTTTGGGGAATTTCTGCGCATTGGCTCCTGCCCAGTGAATGTGAGATTTGCTGTTACAAACGACCAGTACGTGGCACAACTCGCCAAGGGAGCTGTTGACCCATATCGTTATGTTTGTGCACGTCCGTGCGCGCCAAAGGAACAAAGGAGAATTGGATGCCAGCATCACGCATCACCATGAAAGCAGCCGCTCTTGTCTCAGCCGCTGTCCTTATGTGTACCTCGCTGGCAGCCTGTGCGCCGAAGAATGCCTCTTCGACGCAATCCTCGAGCAAGGCAGGGACAATTACGGTCGGTCTCCCGGGTTCTTTGTCGACCCTGGATACCGCCCACGAAACCGGAATTATCAACTACTACGTTGCACAGGTGACCTCTGAAGGTCTGCTCGCTGTCGATAAGGATGGCAGGCTGGTTCCGGCAATTGCGACGGCTTACCACACGGATGATGCGAAAACCTGGGTATTCCAGATCCGTCAGGACGCGAAGTTCCAAGACGGCAACCCCGTGACCATTGAAGATGTTCTCTTCTCGATCAACGTTGCGAAGGATCCCGAAAAGTCGCCTTCTTCGGCCGTGTACTGGACGGCAGGTATCGAGGCCGCGCAGACCGGAGAGTGGGAAATTACCATTACCCTTCCTTCTCCGGCTGAGAATTTCGGGTGGACCGTGACGGCAAACGGTGGCCTGTGGATCACTGAGAAGTCCTTCTACGAGGCCGCACAGTCCTATGGTTCGTCCAAGGACCTGATTATGGGTACCGGCCCCTACAAGGCAACCTCGTTCCAGCCCGACTCGAAGGCAGTTTTCGAGAAGAGCGGAACCTGGTGGGGTGGGGATACTCCCGCTCAGACCATCGAGTTTGATTTCTTCTCTGATGAAAACTCGCGTCTTCTTGCTCAGCAGAGCGGTCAGATTGACATTTCGACTCAGCTCCCGACGGATCAGCTTTCTCAGTTTGAATCCATCAACGGAGTGAAGGTTCTGACCGAATCCGACCGTTCCTTCGTGGGATTGACTTTCGACGAAGGCGTGGCTCCCTTCGATGACATCCACGTCCGTAAGGCAATCGCCCACGCTGTTGACCGAAAGGCCATCGTCGACTCGATCCTTAAGGGCCGAGGCGAAGTTGCGACCGGAATTGAACCCAATGATCAGTTGGGCAGCGAGATCGGCGTTGATAAGGCTCGTGAACTTCAGGCCAATCTCCCCGTTGACTCCTTCAACATGGATCAGGCTCGCGCCGAACTCGCTCAGTCGAAGGTCCCCAACGGTTTCGACACCGAACTGACCTACCCGGCCTCGATTCCTGAAATGGGATCCGCAGCACTCGCTATTGCGGAGAACCTCAAGCAGATCGGAATCAACGTCACGGTGACTTCGAAGCCCATCGAAGAGTGGGTTTCCAAGGTGGGAACGGGTGAGTACGGCCTGTACTACATGAGCTACACCTCGACGACCGGCGACCCCGCTGAAATCGCCGGCTGGCTGCTCGGTCCTAGTAATCCCGCACGTTATGTGAATGAGGAAGTTCAAGGTCTCATCGCCTCGTCGAACCAGGAGACGGATCCTCAAAAGCGCGCCGAACAAATTGTCGCTGCTGAGCGCATTGCCCAGCAGAACACGATTTACTCGCCGATCTGGTGGGGCAAGACTTCAACTGCTTTCTCCAAGACCGTCACTCCCAATAACTACACGTCCTACTTCTTCATGACCCCCTGGGCCGCGTCCCTGAACGTCACGAAGTGATGGTGCGTTTTCTTGCTCGACGCCTCGCGGGTTTCGCGGCGGTACTGCTAGCCCTGTCTTTCATCATCTTCTCCCTCTTGGACATGGTCCCGGGAGATCCGGTGAAGATCTTGGTTGGCACCCGCCGCCTGACCCCCGAGGTTCGTGCTGCCATTACGCAAAAATACGGCCTCGACGAACCTTTTTTGATTCGTTATTGGCACTGGCTCAGCCGCGCGCTCACGGGCGATTTTGGCGATTCGGTGCGCTCGGCGACCCCCGTCACGGACGTCCTCGCCGGGCGCGTCGGTCTGACAGCAACCCTCACGCTCATGTCCTTTATCATTGCGATCTGTGTCGGTGTGCCCCTGGGGATCTGGGCGGCACGCCGCGCAGGAAGCTGGGTTGATCGCTCCATCGTCGGATGGAGCGTCGTTGGCATTTCCGCTCCCGGTTTCGCCCTGGGACTTGTCCTCCTCTACGTCTTCGGACTCATGCTCGGATGGTTCCCCATCTTCGGGCAGGGGGAGGGACTCCTCGATACCCTCTGGCACCTCGCTCTTCCCGCGCTCGCGCTGGCAACGGGGATTGGAGCGATGATCGTGAGGATTACACGCGCCGCAGTCATTGCAGAACTCAAGCAGGACTACGTGACTTTCGCGCGCTCTCGCGGCTTGGCCTCCAGGCGCATCACCCGCATGTACCTGCGCGCGGCCTCGCTGCCGATCATTACTTCCGCGGGACTGATCCTGGGTACTCTTTTCGGCTCGACTGTTCTTGTCGAGGAAGCTTTTTCTCTTCCCGGACTGGGGCAACTCCTTGCCGACTCCATCACCTATAAGGATGTGCCCGTCGTTCAGGCGATAGCCCTCTTGGTCGCGGTGGTGATCATCGCCGTTACTTTCGTTGTGGATGTCGCTGCTTTTGCGATCGATCCTCGTCAGAAGCTCGAAGAAGGGGGTGCCGCGTGAGCAGCGCTCAGCCTACTGATCGTTTCCGTTCGACTTTACGAGGCCTCGGCCACTTCGCGCGCACCATCCCCGGTTCCGTCGCCCTCTCCTTTGTGATCCTGGGTCTGGTTGCGCTCTGCGTTTTCTTCTCTTCGCTGTTGGCTCCTAATGCGCTGGGTCAGAACGTGAGCTTGGGCGTGAGCCCCGCCGGGACGGTGGGCCACATCTTTGGAACCGATAAAGTTGGCCGAGATATTCTTGCTCTCACTATTGCGGGCGCGCGATCAGCGGTCCTTGGCCCTATCGTCATTGCCGGCGGCTCGATGGTATTAGGCCTGCTTTTTGGAATGACTGCCGCTTGGTGGGGAGGCTGGTGGGACACACTGGTTTCTCGCTCGTGCGAAATCCTGCTTTCTATGCCGGTCACCTTGTTAGCGATCGTCGTTGCAGGCGTGATTGGAGGCTCCTACTGGGTGACCGTGGGCGTTCTGATCATCTTGTTTGCTCCCTCAGATATCCGCATGATCCGCGCGGCGACGCTCCAGCAGAAACCGCAGCCTTATATTGAATCTGCACAGGTTCTGGGACTGTCTTCTCCGCGCATCTTGGGCATCCACATTCTGCCCAATATCACCCCGATCGTGTGGGCGAACCTCTTTGTCAACGTGGCTTTTGCTCTTGTCTCTCTTTCAGGCCTGTCCTACCTTGGCTTTGGCGTGGGAGCTCAGGACGCAGACTGGGGACGCCAGCTTGCCGATGGGCGTTTTATCCTCGCTCAAAATCCGGCCGCCTGTGTGATCCCCGGTCTTGCCATCATCATTACCGCCACCGCAATTAACATCGCTGGCGATTGGTGGAGTGAAAGGCAGGAGGTGCGCTCATGACGACTGACGATATGGGTTTGGTGGCCTCGGGTATCAGTGTCTGGTCTGCTGATGGTCGTAGCCTCGTCGATGACGTGACGATTCAAGCGCGTGCAGGTCATACCCTGGTGATCGTTGGTGAGTCTGGCGCAGGCAAATCCATGCTTGCCCGCACGATCTGTGCCCTTACCCCGCATTCTCTTCGCGCTCAAGGACGCGTCGCCCTGCAGGGACGTGAATACGACATTGTGCGCAACGCGCGGGCCTTCAAGGGCCTTCGTGGCCAAGGCATTGTCTGGCTTCCTCAGGACCCCTTCACTTCCTTGTCGCCGACTCAGCGATGCGGAGATCAGATTGTTGCCGGGCAGCGTCTTTCTCAGCGTGAACGTCGCGAGCGGATCGGGGAGCGTTTGCGTGAAGTCGGTCTTCCCGAGCGAGTCGCCCGAGCCTATCCGCATGAACTCTCCGGTGGCATGCGCCAACGCGTTGCCATTGCGGCTGCACTGGATTCTTCTCCCGCGGTCTTTATCGCCGACGAACCAACAACCGCTTTGGACGTGACGACTCAAAAAGAGATTCTTGACCTTTTGAGCGAACTTCGTTCGAGCCGGGGGATGGCGCTGGTTCTCATCACTCACGATTTGGCTCTTGCTCGCGAGTATGGGGATGAAGTTGTTGTGATGCGCCATGGACGCGTCGTCGAATCGGGCGCTGTTGCAAAGGTCTTCGCTCACCCAGAAACTCCCTATACGCGTGAGCTCGCTGCCGCCGAGCCTCGCCTCGACGGTCCCAATCCTCGCCCTGAGAGTCCCGCCTCCACCGCGCAAACTGAGCTTCCTCCGCTTGTAGAAGCTCGTGACCTCGTCAAGGTTTTTCGCGGCCACGGGCGCGGAGGAAGGCACGTGGCTGTCGATGGCGTTTCCCTCGCGATAAAACCACAAGAATCAGTGGGCATTGTCGGCGAATCGGGTTCGGGAAAGACAACGCTCGCGCGTCTGATCATTGGATTGGAAAAGGTCGATTCGGGCAGCGTGAGTATCAACGGCGTCGAGCGAGGACCTCGTCGCACCCGCGCCGGGGGACCGCCGCCGATTGGCATCGTCTTCCAAAATCCCTACTCGGCCCTCAATCCTGCCAGAAGCGTCGGCGCGACCCTTGCCGAGGCCTTGCGCGTGGGCGGCCGCGAGGTCAGTGAGGTAGCGCAGCTCCTTCAATCCGTTGACCTTCCCGCTTCCTATGCGGATCGCTACCCTGCGCGTTTGTCGGGCGGCGAGCGTCAACGCGTGGCGATTGCACGCGCTTTGGCAACGCATCCGCAGCTTCTGATCTGCGACGAGGCCGTTTCCGCCCTTGATGTTTCCGTACAGGCATCCGTTCTGGAGCTTCTGCTTCGCCTACAACGCACAGAAGGCTTCGCCTTGCTCTTCATTACGCATGACCTTGCAGTTGCACGCCAGATGTGCGACCGGTTAATTGTCATGAAAGATGGAGTCATCGTCGAAGAAGGGCCTACGGAAGATATTCTGCATTCTCCTCGCCAGGACTACACTCGCGCGCTTCTTGCTGCCGTTCCCGGACAAGAAGGTCACGATGACTAAGGATATTTCGCGGATTTCGATTGAACCTGGTGACAATGGCTACGAGCGTCTGATTGCTCTAGGAGTCTCGCAAGAGCGCACGAAAGACTGGGCACGCCTTGGGCCCAAAATGCATGGAACCCTGTGGATCAACGGTCCCGTGGCGGTGTGGGAGGTTCACCGTGAACTGTCAGCACATTTGCGCATCGCGGGATGGACACTTCTCTGCAGCGGAAAAGACGCAAGCGACGACGAACAGCTTGTCCGCCTGTGTGAGATCGTGGCGGAGCTTAGCGATGACATGCGTTCACGGGGCTTTCCTCTGATTAAAGCCGATTCATGGGCTGATGAAGGGGTTTTTGTAGATGTCCTTCGCTCGAGCGGTTTTGAGCAGGTAACGATCAACGGGAACCCGCATCCCATTGAAAATGATCGAGACTATTCGCATAGCGGTTGGCTTTTCTGGAATCCAGATTACGAGCCGGAAGCCACGAATTTAATGATCCCCGCATACGAGCACCAAAAAACGGAATTTACCTGCGGTCCCGCAAGCGCACTGATGACGCTCGGTGAGATTGAAGGCGACCCGCACACCGACTTTGTCAATGAGCTCAACCTCTGGCGTCAAGCGACCTACTCAGGGGGAGTGGGGCACTTCGGCTTGGCCTCGGCACTAGCGGACCACGGCGCACAGGTGGAAGTTCTTGTATCGACCACTGAGCCCATCGTGGGAATTTCTAAAACCACGATGCTGGGAAAGCGGGCGCGGATCGCTCTTCACTGCGAGCATATGGCGCGCGCACGCGAATTGGGAGTCACCTCCCAGGTAAGGGAATTGTCTATAGAAGACATCACCTCGGCACTGGAATCGGGCAAGCACATCATTGCCCTAGTCGACCTCGCTCCGCTCAACGGGGAAGATACCCCGCACTGGCTCCTCATTTGGGGACGCGTTGGAGACTTTCTTTTGATGCACGATCCTTGGTACGACGAAGAGTTCGGCGAGACCTGGGTGGAAACCTATGTCCAGCCCCTCCATACACGCGACCTATGGGAGGCCGCACAGTGGGCTGATGACACCCACGAACGCGCTCTCCTTAGCGTCCGTACTTCTCGCTGAAGTTCTTTTCAAAGGTTTCCAGCGATACGCCTCGTGTTTCGGGAACGATGAACACGTAGAAGCACAAGGAAACAACGTTAATAAGGCCAAACACGGCATAGGTCCACGTTGCTCCCAAGTGTGTAATCATGACCGGGAATACCCAGGTGATGACGGCGTTCATCAGCCAACCGCAGCCGACGGCGAAGCCCTGTGCCACGCCTCGGATCTTGGAAGGAAAGATTTCCGAAACCAAAACCCAGTTGACGGTTCCGGACTGCTTGGCAAAGACGAAAAGCGACACCAAAACAACAACGAGCCAGGGCAGATATGTCGGGATCGATTGGGAGATTGTTCCATCACTTTGAACGTAGGGAGAGATCCCGAAGCCAAAGACGATCGCCAAAGCAAAAAGAGAAAGCATCACGCCAGTTTCTTGGTAGATACCGACATGGCGGCGAGCAAGACGCGACACCAGATAGAGGCCAAAGCCGGCTCCTACGCACGCCACAGCACCTGTAATAACGTTCAAAGTGATGGAATCTGCTGCGGAGAAACCTGCTGCAGCAAGGATCTTGGGCAGGTAGTACATCGCGGTATTGATACCGGTGAGCTGGTCGAAGCACGCAAGGCCGACGCCGATGAGAAGTAAACGCCGAGTCCACTTGACCGAAACCGTTCTGCGCAGTGACCAGTGTCCTTGAGCGTGCTGGTCATGCTGAAGTGCCGCGATCTGTTCGATTTCTTCACGCAGATTGTCGCGCTTGGGATCACGGATACGCTTGAGTGCGCCGATGGCCTCGTAGTAGCGGTCCTTGGAAGCGTACCAGCGCCCAGACTCAGGCATGAGGCGCATTCCCAGCCACAGACACACGGCCGGGATCGTTGCAAGTACAAGCATCCAACGCCACGCCAAGCCATCACCACTGGTTACGACTGCGGTTGTCACGTGCTGGACTTGATCCCAGGGATACCATTGGCTGCCGGTCAAAGTGCCTGAAGGGTCCTCGGAAACAAAGACCTGAGGTCCACCGTGAGCGCCAGATAGAATCGCGTTCATCGAGTAGGCAAGGAGCTGGCCAAAGACGATCATGAACTGGTCAAGGGCAACCAAGGAACCCCGAACGCGAGTTGGGGCAGACTCTGCGAGGTAAACGGGAACGGTTGCCGAGGCGCCACCGACTGCAAGCCCCAAGATGAAGCGGAAAATGTACAGAATTGCGACATTTGGGGCAAAGGTACACCCCAGCGTTCCGAGAATGAAGATTCCCGCCAAAAGGAGGATATTGTGGCGGCGCCCGTAGCGATCGGATAGGCGGCCACCGACGATCGCTCCCAGTGCGGCACCGAGGGCCAAAAATGCCCCGACCAGGCCTTCTTGGAATTCATTAATTCCAAGGCCTCCGGCGCTGCGAGGCATGTACATGTAGGGCAGTGCGCCGGCGATGACTCCCGTGTCATATCCGAAGAGTAGGGAACCGAAGGTAGCGACTCCTGCGAGGAAGGCGATGGAGCGCTTTGGCCCCGAAGCTGGAGTGTCTCGAGTCAGATCGTCGAGTTCCTTTTTGCTCAGCGCAGGAGGCGTTGAAGAATCAGTCATGGTCTCTATTGTGCATCCCCTCTTCATTGCTCGTGCACATATTCGGTGAATTCTTCATGTGTTCTATGCATAGGCTGAGGCCGGAGCCGGCATGCGACGCACACTCAGCCCCGGCCTCGGGAATAGGAATTGTGATCACTTAGAGGACCATTGCAGCAACCCATCCGCCAATTAAGAGCGGAACGTTGTAGTGCAAGAAGGTCGGGATCACCGTGTCCCGCATGTGGTCGTGCTGACCATCGACGTTGAGTCCCGCTGTCGGGCCGAGCGTCGAATCCGAGGCCGGTGAACCGGCGTCACCCAGCGCTCCAGCGGTGCCGATGATCGCCACCGTCGCCATGGGGGAGAAGCCGAGCGTGAGACACAGAGGGACGTAGATTGCAGAGATGATCGGCAGGGTCGAGAAGGACGAGCCGATACCCATGGTGATAACGAGGCCGACGAGCAGCATGATGATTGCCGCGAGGACCTTTGAGCCGTTGAAGAGCGCTGCGGTTCCATCGACCAAAGGCTTAATCTGGCCCGATTCGTTGAGGACCGAGGCGTAGCCCTGGGCGGTGATCATGATCAAGCCGATGAGGCTCATCATCTTCATGCCGCCACTGAAGACATCGTCGGCCTGCTGCCAGGGGACGACTCGCATGAAGAGCATCATGCACAGACCTACCAAAGAGCCAACGAGCAGCGGATCGGCCTCGGAATCCATTCGCGTAAGTACGGTCTGAATGACGAAGCACACCACGAGAGCAGCCACTGCGGCCAAGACCTTCTTCATATCAATTGGCTTCTCCTCGGAAGACGTGAAGGAGGAGTCGCGTTGCTCGTAGGTGCGCGGCTTGCGGTAGGAGAAGAAAAGCGCGATTGCACAACCGATTGCCATTGAAGCCGCGGGAATTGCCATTGCTGCCATGGGGTTGACAGAAGACACATCCATGCCGGCATCATTGATGTTCTTGTAGAGAATGTCGTGCAAGAAGATTCGCCCGAAGCCGATGGGGAAGAACATGTAGGCAGTGACGATACCGAAGGTAATCGCACAGGCAATCATGCGGCGGTCCATCTTGAGCTCGTTCATCACGCCAATGAGCGGCGGAATAAGGAGCGGGATGAAGGCGATGTGAATGGGGATCAGGTTTTGGCTCATCACGCCCATGACGAGGACGCCGCCGACAATTCCCCATTTGGCTCCGCGCGCAACGCGTGCGGAGCTCGCTGCATCTGCGTTGCGCATGCGGTTGACGATTGCACGCGCAAGCAGGGCCGGCAGACCTGAGTGGGCGACCGCCATTGCGAAAGCGCCGAGCAATGCGTAAGAAAGTGCGATCTTTGCGCCTCCGGCGAGGCCGGTTTGGAAAGCGACCATCGTGCCTGAGATTCCCATTCCGGCGACAAGGCCGGCGACAACAGAGGCCACGAAGAGAGAGATGACGACGTGCACTCGGGCGACGCTGAGAGCCAGCATGACAATGACCGAGAGGACGACTGCATTCAACAAAAGCATGTGTATTCCAAGAGGTTGCGTGTGTGTTTAAAACTGACGTGGATAAGGAGCAAAAGCTTCAGTCGG
>CAUTAH010000024.1:0-12260 GCA_963536345.1 uncultured Actinomyces sp. | reverse complement strand
ACTCTGGAGTCCCCACAGTGCGTTTGGGTTTACTCAACCAACGAAAGGCTTCGCGTCCAAGATCTCAACGGTGATCTCGCGGCCGTTGGGGGCCTCGTAGGTCAGGGTGTCACCCTTGCGGTGTCCGATGACCGCAGCACCCAGGGGAGCCTGCGAGGAGAAGACCTGCACGCCAAGGTCGCCACCGGCGTCACGTGAGCCCAGAAGGAACTTCTGCTCACGGCCGGCAACCATGGCGGTCACAACCATGCCGGGCTCAACAACGCCGTCATCGGCGGGAGTTTCGCCGACCTGCGCATTACGCAGCATCTCTTCCAAGCTCTGAATGCGAGTCTCATTCAAGGACTGTTCGTTGCGCGCAGCGTGGTAACCGCCGTTCTCGCGCAGATCGCCTTCTTGGCGTGCGGCGTCAATGAGACGCGCAATTTCGGGGCGGCGTACCTCGACGCGCTCCGTCAGCTCCGCCTGGAGCTTGTCATACTGGGCCTGGGTCAGCCACTGGGTATCAGCCATTACTTTGCCTCCGACATGTGTCGACAAATATCGACGTGTTCTTTGACTCTACAGATTTGACAGCCTACCAGCCTTAAGGGCGGTGCGGGCGCATTTGCGCTATCTGTGGAAAAAGAATTACAAGACAGCGAGATACACGGCTACGCAGTGGCATGCCCATGCAAGCACAGTGCACAGGTGGAAGATCTCATGGAAGCCAAACCAGCGCGGTGAAAGGTCTGGTTTCTTTGTCGCGTAGACCACTGCGCCGATTGTGTACAGAATTCCGCCTGCAAGAAGCAGCCACACAATCACAGCGCCACCCAAGGCCCAAAACTGCGGTAGATACCAAACCGCGACCCATCCCAGAGCAACGTAGATCAGTGTTGCCAGCCAACGTGGTGCGGTCGGCCAAAAGAGATTGAGCAAAATCCCCAGGAGTGCCCCGCCCCAGACGATGGACAAGATTGTCACTGCTTGGTCGTGGGGGAGGATCGCAATGGAGAGGGGAGTATATGTACCTGCGATCAGAAGGAAGATATTTGAGTGGTCAAGGCGGTTCCACACGACTTCCCAGCGCGGGGACCAATAAAAGCGGTGGTAGAGCGCAGAGATCCCGAAGAGAATCAACGAGGCCGCAAGGTAGATTGCAGACCCGCCTTTGGTTGCGCCGGTGGGCGCAAGGCAGGTGAGGACGATCGAGGCCGCCAAAGACAGCGGTGCGGCGACAAGGTGAATCCAGCCCCGCAGGTGGGGCTTAACCGATATCTTCTGTCCGGGAAACCACTGGGTGGGTTTGAGGGAAGCGATTTTCATGAGTGCCTCCACGAAAGATCAACCTACGCATGCGTAACTTACTACACCGTAGGGTACGCCAATTTAAAGGGAAAGGCAGCAGTCTTCCGCTGATTGTGAACAGTCAAACTGGATGTTTGCATGAGGAACAAATATGCGATGAGCGTCATATTCGCGATACTCTTAACCCATGTTGACGCGCTCACGCGTGGAAGGGTTTAGCAGTGTCACAGTGGAATGTGCTTTATGACGTCTATGAAAAGCGCCTTCGTGCGTCTTTGTCAGGGCGTCCTATTCCTCGTCACGTCGGCGTGATTTTGGATGGGAATCGTCGCTGGGCCAAATCGATTGGCTTTACCGCGTCCCAGGGGCACCGTGTTGGTGCTGGGAAGATCACTGAATTCTTAGGTTGGGCCGAAGAAGTTGGCGTTGAGATCGTTACCTTGTGGATGCTTTCGACAGACAATCTTTCTCGTCAAAGTGATGAGCTCTCTGAGCTACTCGGGATTATTTCTCAGGCTGTTTCGGCACTGAGCCAGACCGGTAAGTGGCACCTGCGAATTGTTGGTGACCTTCGACTGCTTCCTGAAGATATCGCCGATTCTCTTCGTCAGGCTGCTCAGGAAAGCCCCGCGAAGAGCGCCCTGAGCGTCAACATTGCGGTTGGCTATGGCGGTCGTCATGAGATTGTCGAGGCCGTGCGTGAGGTCATCCGTGACGCTGGGCAGCGGGGTGAGAGTCTTGAAGAACTTGCTTCGCGTTTGAAGGATTCGGACATTGCCGAACACCTGTATACCGGTGACCAACCCGATCCGGATCTTGTCATTCGAACCTCTGGCGAACAGCGGCTGTCAGGCTTCATGATTTGGCAGTCTGCGCACTCTGAGTTTTATTTCTGCGAAACCTATTGGCCCGACTTTAGGAAGATTGATTTCCTTCGCGCACTTCGTGCCTACGCCCAAAGAGAGCGGCGGATGGGGAAGTAGCTTCCTGCCTGAAGGCTTCAGCTTGATACAGCGGGGGGCGCGGATCTTTTGATCCGCGCCCCCCGCGTCTTTCAACGCCTTACGATTGAATCGTCTCAGGCTAGGAACTCAGCGAGTTCAGAGAGCCACGGTGGATTCGCGCCCGCACGAGAGACCGTGATATCACCAATTGTTGCTGCGCGCTCCAAGATGAAGTCGACCTTTGCGGCATCCAAATCACGCAGGGCAGGACGTGACATGGCACCCACCAGGCCGAGCGACCACAGGGCGTCAATGAGGCCTCCCATGAAGGAATCGCCTGCACCGACGGTGTCTTCAACTTTGACGTCGCCGGCGGGGATAGAACGGCGAACACCACTCGAGGTGAATGCCGCTGCGCCTTCCTTGCCCTTTGTCACAACGATGAGCGAGGGACCTGCGGTGAGCCAATCGCGGACTACATCCTCAATTTCGCGACCGTTGGTCAGCCAAGCGATATCTTCGTCGGAAACCTTGACGACATCAGAAATGCCGATGAACTTATTAACAGTTGCCAATGCTTCCTCAGGTGTTCCCATGAGCGCGGGGCGAGCATTGGGGTCATAAGTAATGATGGCGTGCTGGCGTGCGGTGACCATTGCATCCAAAACGGCGTGTGCGCCAGGCTCAATCACCGCAGCAATGGAACCCGAGTGAACGATTCGAGCCTGCGTGGATACGGCGATGGGGCTATTTGGACACCAATCGAGATCAAAGGTGTAGGTTGCCGCGCCCTTTTCGTTGAGCTTTGCGAGTGCGGTCGGTGTGTGATCAGCGCCGAAGGACTCCTCAGTGATGACAACGTGCGAGGCCGTAAAGTGTTCTTCGAGGATGTCGCCGCGTTCATCGTGTGCCAGCCACGTTTGCAGGCCAACGTTACGGCCCAAGCGTCCGAGCGTCATTGCAACGTTTGCCGGTGATCCCCCGGGGATCTCAACGGCCGCGATAGGGCTGTCTGCGGGGACCACGATATCCATCAGGGCTTCTCCGATGGAGAGGATGTGGGGGTCGGTTGCGAGGTCCATGTTTCCTCCTGTTTCCAGACCACGTCGGCTGGTTTCCTCGAACAATTGACGTTCTCAGTCTAACCAATCTCTGGGGTCCTGGGCGACGGAGAATTAATTTTCTGTTCCCTGTTCCATCCGTTGGGTTGCTGCGTCCAAAATCGAGCGGCAGCGGGTGGCAAGGGCTTCGCCGCGTTCCCACATGGCAAGAGTGTCTTCTAGGGGCGCCTGTCCGCTTTCCAGCGTCTTCACGATGGCGATCAATTCATCGCGCGCTGCTTCATACGACAGGGATTCCGGTGCCGGGAGTGTATTTTCTGCCATGTGATCCTCCAAGTTGGGTGGCTGTTTTGGTGAGAAGGTCGGACGGGTTATTCGTTTGCCGCAGCTGCGCTATTTGTTGCTTGGGTGGAGCCAACGACTTGAGCGACCAAGCGGCCTGAGGCAAGGATGCCTTCGACCAGGGTGCCTTTAGGGACTTGCGAGGCGTCGCGAACCAATTCGCCAGAGGGAAGCTTGAGCATGGAATACCCGCGTTCCAAAGTGGCCTGTGGTGAAAGAGCGCGCAGGGTTGCCGAGGCCTGAACGATTCCCTGGCGTTCCTCGCTCAGTCTCCGTTCAATCCGGGAACGCAAATTTGTCACCGCTGAATCGATGAGGACGCGATGAGGTTCCAGCGTTGCTGCCGGCGTGAGGAAGATGGGGCGCGAAACAACAAGATCCAAATGATGACGTTCTTGTGTCAGTCTGCGCTCGATTGCATTGCGCATTGCTTGAGAAGCACCAGCCAAACCCTCAAGCTCTTGGGCAAGGTCAGGAACAATGCGTCTGGCCGCATCCGTCGGAGTCGAAGCGCGGAAATCTGCGACGTAATCCAAAAGTGGCGCGTCGCCTTCATGTCCGATTGCCGACACCAGGGGAGTGGAGGCGGCTGCAGCGGCACGTACCAAGGCCTCGTCAGAGAAGGGAAGAAGATCCTCAACGGAACCGCCGCCTCGGGCAACAACAATCACGTCAACTTCGGGGATTTGATCGAGCTCGGCAATAGCATCACTGACCTCGCGCACCGCGTACTGGCCCTGGACCGCGACCTCACGGACTTCGAAACGCGCAGCGGGCCAGCGTGCACTTGCATTCACAATGACGTCATCTTTTGCCTTTGCATTTCGCCCGCAGACGAGGCCGATAACGCGCGGAAGGAAAGGAAGGGGTTTCTTGCGTCCTTCGTCGAAGAGGCCTTCGGCTGCAAGTTTTTGACGCAGGCGTTCAATTTGAGCCAATAGATCGCCCAGACCTTGAAGGTGAACCGCGGCTGCTTGGAGGTTCAAGCTTCCGCTGCGTTCCCAAAAAACGGGCTTAACGCGCGTGACGACTTTGACGCCTTCTTCAAATCCGGCGCCAACGGCAGAAATGACATTCGGGAAAGCTGTAACGGTCATTGAGGTGTCAGATTCGGTGTCGCGCAAGGTGAAAAACGCCATGCGCGAGCCCGGACGCGGGTTGTATTGGACGACCTGACCTTCCACCCAGAGCGAAGACATTCGATCAACGTAGATCTTGATGTTCTGCGTGAGTCTGCGCAGCGGCCACGGGTTTTCGCGCGTCGTATCAGCAGCTTTTGCTGCGGGGGGCATGTTCTCTGGCACGAAATAAGCATGACACAGGCCAGGGGCATTTGCGTCCAGACTGGGAAGGAAAAGTAATTATGGTTCGCAGATGCACATGGCGGCCTGTACGGTTGATCTATGACTCATGACTACACCCTTCGTACTAGCGAAAGCGATTCCCACGTTGAAGGCGGGAAGATCCTGCTTGCGGCGCCTCGTGGATATTGCGCGGGTGTTGATCGCGCGGTTGATGTCGTTGAAAAAGCCTTGGATCTTTACGGTGCGCCCGTCTACGTCCGTAAGGAAATCGTTCACAACAAGTTTGTCGTCGAATCTTTGACGAAGCGTGGCGCGATCTTCGTTCAAGAAACCGATCAGGTTCCCGAAGGTGCACGTGTGGTGTTCTCTGCTCACGGGGTTTCGCCTGAAGTTCATGCGGTTGCAGCCCAGCGTCACCTTGCGACAATCGATGCGACCTGTCCGCTGGTCACGAAGGTCCACCGAGAGGCCGTGCGCTACGCGAAGGAAGACTACGACATCATCTTGGTTGGCCACGAAGGTCACGAAGAAGTCGAAGGCACTTTTGGTGAAGCTCCCGAACACATTCAAGTGGTTGGAACGCCTGAAGAAGTCGACAACCTGGTCGTTCGTGACCCTGAGCGCGTTGTGTGGATTTCGCAGACGACTCTCTCTGTTGATGAGACGCGTCAAACGGTTGATCGCTTGCGCCAGCGTTTCCCCAAACTTGTTGATCCGCCTTCAGATGACATTTGCTACGCAACGCAAAATCGTCAAGGCGCTGTGAAGGTCATTGCCCCTCAAGTCGATGTCATGGTTGTTGTGGGTTCTGCGAATTCCTCGAACTCGGTGCGTTTGGTTGATGTCGCGCTCGAATCGGGTGTTCCCGCTGCCTATCGCATCGATAAGGCCGAAGAACTTCAGGAAGAATGGTTCGCAGGGGCGAAGACCGTGGGCTTGACCTCGGGCGCGTCAGTACCCGAAATCCTTGTCCGTGATGTGATTGCCTGGCTGCAAGAACGTGGTTTCCCGACTGTTGAGGAAGTCCGAACTGAGACGGAAACAACGACCTTCGCGCTTCCTCGTGACCTGCGTTCAGATTTGAAGAAGGCCGGACAGATCGATGTTCGTCCGCACGCTCGCCGCACTGCCGGGCCTGATCACACCAGCTGAGCGCAAGTTCACCCGCTTTTTCACGTCCTTTCTGTGCGTGCGGGCAAACGGGAGTGCGGCCTCGTCGGATAGGATAGAGGCGTGTCTTTAACTATTGGTATCGCCGGCCTGCCCAACGTTGGCAAGTCCACTCTGTTTAATGCTCTGACCCGCGCGACTGTTCTGGCTGCGAACTATCCCTTCGCAACTATCGAACCGAACGTCGGTGTGGTCCCGCTTCCCGATGCGCGTTTGAACAAGCTCGCCGAGATCTTTGGTTCTCAGCGCATTATTCCCGCGACCGTTTCTTTCGTTGATATCGCGGGTATTGTGCGTGGTGCGTCTGAGGGTGAGGGCTTGGGTAACCAGTTCCTTGCGAATATCCGCGAGGCCGACGCTATTTGCCAGGTGACGCGCGCCTTCTCCGACCCCGACGTTGTGCACGTTGATGGCAAGGTTGATCCTGAATCGGATATTGAAACCATTAAGACCGAGCTGATCCTGGCCGACATGCAGACGCTTGAAAAGCAGATCCCGCGTCTGGAAAAGGAAGTGCGCGGCAAGAAGACCGAGGCGATCGTGCTGGAAACTGCGCGTGCGGCAATGGAACTGCTTGAAAAGGGCGAACTGCTCAGCGGCCCCGCGGGGGCAAAGCTTGATCAGGATGCACTCAAGTCCTTCCAGCTGATGACCTCTAAGCCCTTCATCTTCGTGTTCAATATGGATGCCGAAGAAATGGACAACAAGGAACTGCAGGACGAGTTGCGTTCACTTGTTGCCCCCGCTGAAGCCATCTTCTTGGATGCGCAGTTTGAGTCCGAGCTTGTTGAATTGGACGAGGACGACGCTCGAGAGATGCTGGCGGAGTCCGGTCAGAGCGAATCCGGCTTGGATAAGTTGGCGCGAGTTGGCTTTGACACCCTTGGCCTGCAGACCTACCTGACCGCTGGCGAGAAGGAAGCACGCGCCTGGACGATTCACAAGGGAGATACTGCTCCCAAGGCTGCAGGCGTCATCCACACGGACTTCGAAAAGGGCTTTATCAAGGCTGAAATCGTCTCATACGACGATCTGATCGAGGCCGGTTCCATGGCTGCAGCGAAGGCTGCTGGCAAGGTCCGCATGGAAGGCAAAGACTACGTCATGCAGGACGGCGACATCGTGGAGTTCCGCTTCAACGTGTGAGTTCTTTGAAACGTAGTGGTGGCCGGGGCGTGTGCCCCGGCCACTTCTGTTTTGTATCTGACCTTTCTCAAGGGGGGGGCACGAAACCCGTTGGAAGAGCCGATCAGAATCTCAGGACGCCCTCACAAACCCCGCCTTCTCGGGCGTCGTTTTAAAATATGAATCATCTGCTTGCGCAGAAAGTCGCAATGGTCCGCCAGACTTCTGAGCGGTGCAGGCTTTGTTGTTCTCCGTACCTAGCCTCGACCTCCATACCTGACCTCGGTTCTGCACGAGAAAACGCTGTCATTCTGGCTGTTGACTTCCTCTTCAAGGCGTAGCCGCTGGAAGCGGTGACCAACGTCATCCTCAGAACATCCCATTCAGGGTGACAGTCTTGCTGATTGGGGTTCGCTGGTGTGAGGGAGTATGCACATCCATCGCGTCTACAGGCTCGCTTGGGTGATGTAGCCGTGCTCGTAGCGGTTCTTCATCTGCTTGAGCGCAACGAAGCCGAGAACAAGGCCGATAATGTTCACCGCGACGACGGGGATGGAGAAGAATTCGGCCACGAAGATGAAGCTGATCGGAGCCAGGTCCAGCCAGTGCTCACCGCTCGGAATCAGCACGTTCACCAGCGTCCCGAGGATGACTAGCGCGAAGATAACAAGCCCGGTGATCCCGAATCCGCGGCACGCTGCCCCTAAGGCTTTGCCCCGGCTAGGCGCAGGTACGCCGGACTGCTGGGGAACCTGCGCCGGATACCCGTTCAAGCCGGGGCCGGTCGAATATGGAGTCGTCACAGGTAGTCCTTCATTTGTCGAGGGCAATGGGACAGAGGCGTCCGGGATAAATTAGGCCCCCCATCAACCAGAGGATGGCCGTGATCTCGGCAACCAGAAACACAATCATCGGGGCTGCATTCATCCAAACCCCAACCTTGTACATCCTCTCGTGACGTGGGTCCTGCACCCGCTTGCGCCCATTCGAGCCGAGGATGAGACCGATGACGTTCATGATCGCGCCCGGGATGTAGATCGTCCCGGAGATGGCAATGAAACTGAAGGGAGCGAGAGCTTGCTCAACGGAATCTTTCGCACTAAATGCGGGATACACTCCCGAGAACAGTCCGCTAGCACAGAGGATGAGTCCAATAATCCCCAGGCATATGGAGGCCACGCCGAGGCCTTGGCCGGGTGGAGCCGCAACCTGCGGCGCCGGCTGCATGTCGGCGTAGGGATTGCCCGGCACGGTACCGGGGTAGATCGGTGCGTTTCCGGGGTTGCCAGGCAGACCGGAACCGGGAGATGAGGCATTGTCATCATCGGTCCTTCAGTCGTTGTTCGTTGCGTCTGAGTACCCACCGGATGGGGTCACCGTGAGCGGCTCCGGGCCGCATACACCAAGATGAGCCCAGAGACCACCAGCATCAGGCCAAAGGGGACCACGTATAGAAGAAGTGCGACGCCGGCCCAGGCGAGCCCGTCGCCACTATCCCCATGGTCTCCAGGGATGAGATCAATCGCGATACAGCCAACGATCGACGCCACGATGATGACTGTGCCGAAGGCGGTCAGAATGATGCCGCCGATGCTCCGCCTCTTCTTCGGGCGAGGCGCGGGTTCCTGGCCCCAATAACCGTGCTGCGCGTCAGGCACATACCCCTGACCCATCGCACCGTTCATAGGCTGCGCGTCCCATTGAGTGGGAGCTGCGTACTCCGGAGGATACCCCGGAGCGGGATGCGAGTCCGGGAGGTGTGGATTCGGGGTTGTCACGGTCGGTCCTTCACGTGTTGATAGGTGCCACCCATGCGGGCTGCAATCACAATCCTAAAGGAGCGCATGCTCACGCCACGTATCGACAGTCACGGGACCCGACACACAGGCTCGTCGTTTGGTGCGGCCCCGCTGCTCGCACCCACATCACCCGCTTGGCAATTCCGACGCAGTACGCAAGGAGCACTGTCGGCAGACCAAAAAGCGCGCATGGGATGAGGAGAAGACCCGAAAGCAAGTATTGACCATCGCCATTATCCGAATGATCCACAGGCTCTAAATTAATCAGGAATGTCATGATGCTCGGAGCAAGAAGCAACAACAGCCCAATGACAGCAAAGAGGATCCAAATTTTGGGGACCCACGGCTTCTTTGGAAGAGGTTGCGTCGGCGGTGGTTGCAACACCATTGCCCGTTTCGACCAAGCAGGATGAGGAAACACACCATGAGGCACCCCATCGTGCGTGGTACCGGTGGCCGCCACCCCTACATGAATTTGTAAGAACCTTTCGTATTGAAAACAAACAGAATGCTGAAATTCAGCTGATTTCAGGGAATTACTTTTACGTACTTTCAATGTCAGGATTTTAAAATGGGGTAAAAGCGAGACAATAACTAATGACTCCCATTTGGTTCTAAAATCTACGATACCTACGGAAGTTGATAGACGAATAATAGCCAAATTTAGTTTAGAAGAACCCCCAGTAAGGCACGCAATATTGTTTAGTACGTGTAACCCAGAAAGAAATAAAATGACTAGCTATAGCTAGAGTAAAAATGGTTGCAATACTCAACACTGTTATAGGATTAGAAGCGAAAAGCAAAGAGAGAATCAAGGCAGCCAGATAGAGTGTCGCTTGAGCACAGTAGTAACTTCTCGGATAGCGAAGATAGTTTTTGTTATAGGGCCCATTTGCTAGGACAGCAGCTTGGAAGAGACCAATTCCGATATAAAAGAAGCTGATTGCAACGAGAAGATTAGCCTCAGGATTCAGAAGAAAACCCATCGAAACCGTCATCAACATAAGCCCAATGAGAATAGGATAGTGACTATAAATTATAAATACTCCCTTTTGATTGGATCCTTCATCAATAGCATGGTCAAATTCACCAAAATAAAACAAGAACAGGGAAACCATGATAACGAAATTAAGAACCGAATAAATCGAGAAATCCTCGATTGTAAAGAAGCTAGCTAGCCCAACAACCATCTCTCCAAACGTAATGATGACAAGAAGGGAGACGCGCTCGATTAAATGGGGAAGATTTACCTGGAAATGCTCATCTTTAGTAATCACGAAAATTGGCACAATAAATGTTAGCAGAATACTAGCAATAAAGATATAGACTCCAACGTAAATAGGGAAAAGAGCTGCCAGATAGACTCCTAAACTTTGTAGACCTGTTAACCATAGAAAACCTTTGATACTTTCCCGATCAGTATTATCGGTTGATTCTCTAAAAACTCAACCAAATATTGAAAAAATAAGGTAAGGGTCAATGTACCAACAGCCCAACAGGTATAATAGAACCATTGTTGCCAATTGTATCCAATCATATTGGATATAAAGAGCATAAGTCCCATGTTGATAAACATGATTACCATATTAAATAACGAGTTCGTTCCATAGCGATTGGTATAAATGGTTTGAATCATCCAGGAATTGATGATAACCATGACAGAGATGAAGAAATCAAGTAAAGAATCCCAAGCAAAAACACCGTTATGAATAGAGTGAATTAAAGCAGTTGCTTTTGAAATTGCAAAAACAAACACTAGGTCATAAAATAGTTCTGAAAATTCTACACGTTTATGCTTAACAAGAGTTCCCATCTTATGACCTTTCTATTTTATAAGTACAATTTATTATAACAGAAATGTCACGTCGCCCACGGCGTGTACATACGTGCCGATGACCGCCGGTGACTGCGCGCCCGCCAGACGGCCGTGGCGCTGTGCCCGCGCTCGAACCGGGGTGATCGGCCTGGGCGCGCCGCGCGGGAGCCGTCATAGCGCCTCTGTGATCATCTTCCTCCTTGGCCGCGACGAGGAGGCCCGCTGGCACCTGGCAGCGCATCTTTGCCCGCGGCGACTGCGCGTTGACCTCATCTCTGCGCGACCAAAGCACTAGCTAGCGCGCTAACGTACAACGCCTTGACACTACATAACCCTCTCACATGTATGGGGCAGAACACTTTGAAGGACACTAACGGAAGTGGTTCTTTGTATAGATCTATGCTATGTTAGGCAGGTGTACGGATAAACTCCGTACAGAAGAAAGAGAGACTCCAATGAGCACCATGAAGACACAGCGCCTGGACCTGCGCCTCACCAAAGAACAGGATGCACTCATTCGTCGAGCGGCTGAACAGGATGCCCGTAGCATCAGCGATTTCGTTCTCTCCACTGCAACACTGGAAGCGCAGCGACGTCTTGCCGACCAGCGCCTCTTCTTCATGAACGACGAACAATACGCCCGCTTCGAAGAAATTCTGCAGGCGCCGCCGACGGACGATCCCAAGCTGCGCAGGCTCTTCGAGCGCCCGTCGCCCTTCGGCACGCACATCAATCTGACCACTCCACGCACCTCTGATCAGTGATGTACGTATCAGTTCTGCAAGAACCTCGTCTTCTTGAACACAAAGACGACCGATCACGATTCCAGTCGGGCGACACCGAGATCGACGATTGGTTCCACCGCTTCGCATGGCAGAACCATCGAGAAGGTAACACTCGCGTTTTCGTCACGAGGCAGGAACCAGAGACGCTTGGTTTCTACGCCCTGTCTATGGGAGCAGTAGAACGCAGCACACTCCCAGATGCCCTCAAACCCGGTCGACGCCCGGACCCGTGTCCCATCCTTCTCCTCGCGCGGCTTGCCGTCGATCGACGCGTACAGGGAAACGGCATCGGTGCAGCGCTCCTCAAGGACGCCCTCTTGCGAGCCTACAAGCTCAGCAACGACGTCGGTTTTGCTGCCCTCCTGGTCCACTGCGCGGACGACCGGGCACGTGAGTTCTACCTCCACCAGTCCTCGCAGTTTGTTCCCTGCCCGGGGGCAGACAACCACCTCATGCTGCCGCTACGCGCACTCCGGGAGTTCATAGACGCTCTGTGAAGCACTTCGATTAGGCGCCAACATGTGAGGGCCCGGGATCGATACCGATCCCGGGCCCTCACAGGGTTAGATTCAGTTGGCGCCCGGCGTGATAACGACGGTGATCTCGGTGCTGATGCCGTCCGGA
>CAUTAH010000023.1:0-15134 GCA_963536345.1 uncultured Actinomyces sp. | reverse complement strand
AAATAGTGCGGACGCCTCAGTCCTCGAACTTCAAGAAGGGGAAGAAGTCACACAACAAGTTCACCACATCAAAAACTGCTGAGCGTACACTGAAAATATCCCAACACATGCAGTATTCAATTTGAAGGATGCCCTCCCGTGCGCTCGACTTCTTCCGCTGATCGTGATTCAACAGATTCCATTCCCACCCCCTCGCCTGCCCAGCAAGCAACGGCCTCAACCCGCCGAAAACGAGGAATCCTTGTCTTCTCCGGGGTGGCCATCATCGCGATTGCAGCAAGCGGAGCTTATGCCTTTACCGCGCATTCGACTGCCGCGGCTGTGAAAGATGTTCAAGCTCAATTGGTCGATGCAGAAAACGACTTCACCACTGCCCGCGAGTCCGCTCAATCTTCTATTGCTTTGGCTGACGAATACGGTCTCGCTTCCGAGAACGTAACCGCTCTTAAAGCCACTTACGCTGATTCGGAGGCGACTGTTACCGCTCTGACTGAGGCCCCCAACAACGCAAAGGCCAGTAACGAAAAGATCGAGTCATTACAGAAGGTCCTCGATCAGGCTAAGACCTCGACCAACAAGCTCAACGCTGCTCTAGCCCCCATCGCGGGTGAACTCGACGATCTAACCGTTAAGAAGCTTGATGAGGCTGTCAACAAGGCAGATCAAGCCGTGAATGACGCGAAGAATCTCATGGGTGAAACCGATGGGAAAGTCAAGGACAATGCGACCCGCGACGGCTTACAGTCCGCCATCGACGACACCGCTAAGACCCTTGATGAAGCACGCGGAGCTGTGAAAAACCGCTCGCACGTGGGCGATGACCGCAAATGGAACGTCGATGAGGAAAAGAAACTCACCGACGCTGTGAACGCTTTGAGTGAGAAGTCGAATCAGGTTCGTGATTCACGAGGTCAATGGGAGTCTGAGCAGGCCTCTGCTGCTTCGTCCAGCGTTGAGGCTTCTCGCTCGACTGGAGTTTCCTCTGCCCACTCACGTTCTAACGGTGGCGGCTCTGCCTCACAGTCAGCCGGTTCTTCTGGTGGTTCTCAGGGAGGCTCCACCGGAGAATCGTATTGGACATACACCGAAGAATCAGACCCCAGCCTCGGCTACAACTGCACTCTCAAAACCAACGGTTCTACCACCTGCCATGACAATAGCGGCAACCAGATTTACAAGGATGGACAGTGGTCTAACGGCAACCCGAACGGACGCTGGAGTGAAGGTGGCCGCTGACCTCACGCAACCCCGGCCTCGGCAATCAACTGACGCACAGAAGCTAGCGGGTGCGGAGAACTGAATAAACGCGAGCGCCGAGGCCTCGAAACCCCACGTGGATTTCAGACCTCGGCGCTAGTTCGTATCGAATCAGTCGTCGTAGTGCTTGGTGCGCTCGATGTCTTCTTCGATCTGCTCGCGAGTTACTCCGCGAACGTCAAGTTCAGCAAGCGGGGTCATGCGGTCCTTCTTGATGAGGTGGTATCCCAGCCAGACTCCCAGGAAGAGCGGAACACCAATGTATGCCGAGATGATCTCCCACATCTGGCCAAGGAAGATCGCCTCATAGTTCTGGCCAAGCAAAACGATTAGGCACATACCGAAGGCCAGAATCGGTCCGAAGGGGAAGAACGGGGCACGATAGGGCAGGTCCTCAAGCTTGTACCCCTGGAGCAGATAGGCGCGACGGAAACGAATATGGCACGCCGCGATACCTAGCCACATAAAGATTCCCGAGACACCGACGATACTCACCAACCAGGTGTATGCCGTTCCCTCGCCAACCAGCGCCGTGCAGAAGCCGAGAGCCGAAACGGCGGCAGTAGCGAGCATCGCATTGAGCGGGACTCCCCTCTTCGTCACGTGGCAGAAAACGCGGGGGGCCTGGCCAATGAGAGCCATCGAGTGCAGCATTCGCGAAGACGCATAGAGGCCCGAGTTACCGGCCGAGAGAATCGACGTCAAGATGACCGCGTTCATCACGGCTGCGGCGGCTGCAATGCCCAAACGGTCGAAGACCAGGGTGAAGGGCGAGTATGCGATATCCGATTCGCTGCTGCGCAACAGGTTCGGGTCAGTGAATGGAATCAGCGTACCGATGATGGCGATAGCACCAATGTAGAAGAACATGATGCGCCAGAAGACGGACTTAATGGCGCGAGGCACATCGCGGTGAGGATTGCCCGATTCCGCTGCAGCAACGCCAACAAGCTCGGTTCCTTGGAACGAGAAGCCGGCGATCATAAAGATCGTGACAATGGGTAGGAAGCCGCCGTGGAAGGGTGCGTCTTCAATGTGCCAGTTCGCAAAACCAGGCGAGCCGTTGCCCAGAATGCCGAAGATCATGGCAACACCGGAGACCAGGAAGACGATGATGGTCACGACTTTAATGGTTGCCAGCCAGAACTCGGCTTCGCCATAAACCCGCGCACTGAGCGCGTTCAAAACGGTGAGAAGGACAAGGAAGCCCGCTGCCCACATCCACCCCGGAACGTCCGGGAACCAGTAGGACATGACGATTCCCGAGGCAACAAGGTCAGCTGAGACCGTCACGGCCCAGTTAAACCAGTAGTTCCACCCCATCGCGAAGCCAAAGGAAGGGCTAATGAAGCGCGCGGCATAGGTTTGGAAGTTGCCAACAACCGGCATGTGCGCGCTCATTTCACCGAGCGACTGCATCAGGAGAAGCACCATGAGGCCGATAGCCGTGTAGGCGACGAGTGCGCCACCCGGTCCGGCCGTTGAAACCGTTGCGCCCGAGGCAACGAACAGACCGGTTCCGATCGCACCGCCGATGGCGATCATCTGCATGTGTCGACCGCTCAGACCACGCTTGAGATCTGTGCGCTCAGCGACCTTCCCGCAACCGCCGCATTGCTGCGCGTCGGGACCTGCAGAATCTTCTTTTGTTTGAGGTTGCGACCAGAACATAATGATTCTCCTACGAATCTTTTGTGACCTGAGCCTAGGCTCAAGTTAGTGGTACAAGTGTACTACTATGCATCGCCAATACTATTCATTCCCAGCACAATCGCAGAAATTTTGCAGCAGAAATGGCAAGATTGCAGACTTTTCTTTCTTTTTACGATCCCATTAATTGGACAAGGAGGCAAAGCCTGCGGGAAGCAGCCTCCGTTTAGGCCAATCCACACGCCTAAACTATGTCTATTTTCCAATATTTATGTAATGCACTATCAAGAAGCTCAAAGGCGGTGAGGCGAACATCACGACCTTCAGAAAGCGCAGAAACGGCAGCACCATCAACAAGGGCGATAACAACTTCAGCTGGAAGGTCAACTCCGACCGCCGACAAAACAGTTGTTACCGCAATATTGAGTCGAACACGACCGAATTGATATGCACTGGCTACAAGCGCCGCTCCGCCCGCGGAGACGAGCTGCTCATAGTGCCCTTTAAGATTTTCATCATCAGGAAGCGTCGCAGAAAGGATCAAATCGATCCGTTCCTTTACCGAAGCATCACTCTTGAGCTTGCGAGCTCTAAACGCAGCACGTTCGGCACGCTCAGACCAACGACTCATGTTAGCCAGACCCGCTTGATGAAGAAGATCCTCAAGACCGTCAAAATAGTATGTTGTTGCGGATAAAGAGCACCCGGCAAGCCGCGCGACGGAACGGTGTGAAACCGCTTCCGGACCACCCTCACGAAGCAAGGTGGCAGCAGCGTCAATGATCAGCTGGCGCTTATCGAAGCCTTTTCGCGTACTTGCAGTGTGCGAGATTGCGCCAGCAGACATCTGGGTCCCCTTTCTAGTACGAGCGTCCTAAAAAATCTTATTTATTCAGGGTTATGCGCTTAACGGTCATACTATCCCCCACCTATGTCTTTTGCTGATTGAAATAGGTGAGAAAAAGAACTCGGAACCTTTGCCGTCGCAACACCGTGCAAAGGTTCCGAGTTCTATTTTCCTGTTACCCCTGAGACTGGGCGCTTTCCGCTTGCTCACGATCGAGAGCACTTGTCGCGTGCTGTGGAATCGCAAGCATGGCAGTGAGCGCCAAGAAGGCAATGAACGCCAGGTAGTAGGCGGGTGCCAGGGACGAACCCGTGTATTGGATCAGTGCCGTGGCAATTGTCGGAGCGGTTCCACCAAGAAGAGCATTCGCCGTATTGAAGGACAATGCGAATCCGGTGTAGCGAACCTCGGTCGGGAAAGACTCGGCGAGGAAGGTCGCCAAGGTACCGTCGTTGATCGTCAGCATGATTGCAAATGCAATTTCACACAGAAGGACGACCCAGACGTTACGAGTTCCCATGAGCATGAAGATCGGAACTGTCAGGACGATGAAGGCAACCGATGCAATCAGCAGCATCTTGCGCCGTCCGTGCGTATCTGACAGGTGACCCATCACCATGATCGAGCCGATGTAGACAATCAGCGGTGCGGTCGACAGTGCCGTCGCCAAATCTGACGAGAAGCCAAGTTCCTGCTCAACATAGGTCGGCATGTAGCTCAGCAACAGGTAGAAGGCGACTGCATTCAGCGATGCCACGCCGAAGGAGACACAAATCGTACGGGTGTGGTCCCTGAGGACCTTCGACATTGGTACGCTCTGCTTTTGTCCTCCGCTGATCGCTTCCTTCATCGCAATGTAGGTTGGCGAGTCTTCCAGGTGGAGTCGGATGTAGCGGCCGATCATCCCGAGGGGACCTGCAAGGAGGAATGGGATCCTCCATCCCCACGATTCGATCTGTGCATCCGACAGGAAGTGGAAGAGGCAGGCGGTCAAGAACGATGCGGCCAGCAAACCAACTGCAGTCGATGCGGGAACCAGCGCAGTATACATACCGCGTTTCTTCGGCGGTGCATATTCTGCAAGGAATGTTCCCGCTCCAGCGTATTCACCCGAGGCCGAGAAGCCCTGGATCATACGGAGGACGAGAAGGCAGATGGCTGAAGCTAGACCGATTGTCTTATGTCCTGGCAGGAACGCAATTAGGAATGTCGAACCCGACATGATGAGGATCGACCAGGAAAGGGCCGATCGACGACCATATTTGTCACCCCAAATTCCCCAGATGAGACCACCAACGGGACGCAGGATGAAGGACATTGCGAAGATGGCGAATGCTGAAATCAGCTGGACGTTCTTATCCTCGGAAGGGATAAAGACCGTACCGATGACAGCTGCCAGGTAGCCGTACGAGGCGTAGTCAAACCACTCAATAAAGTTACCGATGAACGAGGCGCCAGCAGCGCGCCTGAGAGTCTTGAGTTTCTCCTGTTCTTCGGCGCTCATTTCGTGATGGAGGAAGGTGTGGTGTTCGTTGCCACTATCAGACGGTGCTTGACCACTCATCGCGCCTCGACCTCCTGAAGTGCATCCCCCTCCTCTACGGGAGCCGCGGCCTTATCCCTAAACAAGATCGGGCCAATGCCGCCGACAATGATCAGCAGGCCACCGATGGTACCCATGACGGTCATGCTCTCGCCCCAAACGACGACGCCGAGGAAAATAGCAACCGGGCATTCCCAGTAGGAGATCGTCGAGATCTTCACAGCGACAAGGTTACGGCCAGCGACAACAAGTGAACCAAGGGCGATCAAACCACAGACGATGAAGAGGATGACAGCCCAGCCCCAGTTAGAAGCGGTGAAGGATGCGACGCCGTGCCAGGGACGCAGAATGATGCTCATGACGAGTGCAGCGCTTGCGGCGCACACGAAGTTCCAGAATCCACGAACGGTGGAGTCCATATCGCGGCGGTAGCCGTAGAAGAACATCGAGAGGCCGTAGAAAACGCCGGAGAGGAAGCCGAAGAGGTCACCAAGAGGCTTCTGCGGGTACTCTGCGCTGGCACCTGAAAGGTCAAGACCGAAGCTCAGGTGTCCGTTCTCCCAGTCGATGATTCCTATGGTCATGAGCATGCCGACGAAGACCATTGCCAGGAATCCGCCCGCCATAAGGCTGATGTGTTCCTTACGGAAGATTCGGGCCAAAATCGCGCAGAACAAAGGACCGGTGTAGATCAAGAAGACTGCGTTTGCAATCGACGTCATCAGAGTCGACGAAATGTAGAAACCGAGAGACAGGCCAATACTCACGCCACCCATGATGACCGAGAAGGAAACCTTAGCCTTCCACAGATCATGGAATTTTCCGGTAATGATCGCGATGAGCAGGAAGCCAAACATCGCGGTGGTCATACGACCAAAGGACAAGAACGAACCGATAACCGCTTTGTCTTCTGGGAGCAGTCCCTTTGTAGCGCCACGCGAGAAGGTACCAACCATTGCCATACCGGTAGCAGCAATGAGGATCATGATGACACCGAGCTTGTCGTTCATTTTGTAGCTAGATTGTGTGGACATCTTCGTCCTTTCTAAAACCTGGAAGTGTTAATGCTTCAGCAGAACCAGGTCCGCGGGCTTAGTGGGAACAACAAGCTCGATTAGCGTTCCCGATTGGGCAACCACGTCCCCGTTACTCCCCGGCTAGTCACGACATTCACCACCGGGGAATTCTTGTGCAGATAGGGGGTAGGCCCCCCCGATACAGAATTGGAGGAATCGGGGGGGCCTAGCCTTTAGATCGTCAGACCAGCGTGGGATCGTCGACCTGGTTGGGGAAGTAATCCTCGCAGCCACCTTCACGGTAAACGTCAGCGGTCGCGCAGTGCAGGCCGCCGCCGAATGCGTAAGCATCGCGGAAGGGGACGGGGATGACGTTCATGCCCAGCTTGTCCATCTGCTCCAGCTGGTGGACCTCAGAGGCCTCAACACAGACGGTCTTGTGGTCGATGACCAAGCAGTTCATGGACAACCACACCGAGGAGTAGCACAGCGGCGGCGGGGTGGTGTGTGCCGGATCTGCGGCGTCAACGATCTGCCAATCGTTGGCTTCGAAGATCTTGCGCTGCTCTTCGGGCAGACGACGGTGGGGGTTGTTGATGATCAGGCCCGGACGCAGCGGCACGAAGGTCGCGTCGATGTGGATCGGGTAGGGATCACCGGGGAAGTTCACAGCGTGAACGCGGAAATCGGGGTAGTAACGCTTGAACCATTCCATGGCCTTACGGTTGGTGGTGAGGCCGTGCTGGATGAAGAGGTCCTTGCCAACGCGCATGACGTCAGCTGCGTCCCACATGGGCTCAACTTCAGTGGTCACGAAGTCCTTGGCTGCGGTGCGCTCGAGGCGCTCCTCGAGGGTGATCCGCTCATCGTAGTAGTTGTGCTTGTAGGACTTGTCGGTCAGACGAGGACGGGGAGCCTGGGTCCAGAGGAACTCGGGGTCCTGCTCGAAGTACTCGTTCATGAGCGGCCAGTAGGCCAGGTACTCGAAGTAGCGGCAGCGGAAGGAGTTTGCTGAGGAGAGGATCTCGTTGCCCATCGTGAGCAGGATGTCACGAGGAGGCATCTGGGTGAAGCCGGACTCGGTGCGGAAGTCGGGAGTCTTGATCTCCTGGTTCCACTGCAGAGGAGTCGGGCGGTCAACCTTGACGCCGAGGCCTTCGAGGATCTTGACGTAGTTGTCGAGCTGCTCGTTAGCTGCTTCAACGGTTGCGGTAGGACGGGGTCCCCACATGCCGCGCATCTCGGAGTCAACCGGAACCTTTTCGGAGGTTGCGGGCTCTTCGGGCGGAATTACGGAGAAGTCTGCACGGCCAACGATAACGTGCTTCAGCGGATCGAAATCATTCCAGGAATTGACGATCTTCGTCATTGTGTTCACTCCCTTGTGAGTGTGTTGTTAATTTATCCCCAAATTTCTTTGAGGGATGGCGGAGAAAACCGCTCTCGAAACAGTTGCCAACCGAGGTTGGCGATCTCCAAGTGGGCGGGTTTTCCCGCCCTTCTTCGGTTCCCCGAAGAAGCTTGGTTCCCTTGGGCACTGTGGCCCTTGGGTCCGCTTCCCCCTCGGGAGGTGTGTGGAGCGTGAGGGGGAAGCGGAAGTGCTATTGAGCCTTATCAGGCGTTGTAGGTTCCGTCGGGCGTCACGATCGTGCCAGCTTCACCGGCGATGATCTTCGTGGCATCCTCGAGGCGACCAATTGCAGCGACGCCGCCGGTCAGCTCGACAAAACGGCACACGGCCTCGACCTTCGGGCCCATTGAGCCAGCGGGGAATCCGTATCCACGCATCTCGGCCGGGGTTGCGCGATCAATGCGACGAGCGTTGGGGGTGCCGTAGTCAAGCTGTGCACCGTCAACGTCGGTCAGGATGATCAGCATGTCCGCTTCGAGGGAGTCTGCCATGACAGCTGCCGTGAGGTCCTTGTCGATAACAGCCTCGACGCCTTCGAGCTTGCCTTCGCCATTGCGCACGACCGGAACGCCGCCGCCGCCGCCACAGATCACCGTGGCGCCAGCATCAAGGAGGACCTTGATGAGCGGGGTTTCAATCACGCGCTGCGGCTTGGGCGAACCCACGACGCGGCGGAAGTATTCACCGTCAGCCTTGACAACCCAGCCGCGCTCTGCGGCAAGCTTCTCAGCTTCTTCCTTCGAGTAAACCTCGCCAATGAACTTGGTGGGGTTTGCGAAGGCGGGATCGTCGGCCAGAACCAGAGTCTGGTTGATCAAAGCCATGACATTGGCGCTGGGGAGAGCATTCTTAACACCCTGCTGGAGCCAGTAGCCGATCATGCCCTGGGTTTCTGCACCCAGCGTATCGAAGGGGTAGGGCTCAGACAGACGAGCATCGGATGCGGATTCCAGTGCCAGGACACCAACCTGCGGGCCATTGCCGTGGGTGATGACCAGTTCGTGGTCCTTTGCGAGCTTGGCGAGCTGCTCTGCTGCCAGGTTGACGTTTTCAATCTGGTTGCGAGCGTCGGGCTTTTCGCCGCGCTTGAGGAGGGCGTTGCCGCCCAGTGCAACTACGATGCGCATGTTACTTTTCTTCTCCGAGGGTGGCGACCATGACGGCCTTGATGGTGTGCATGCGGTTCTCAGCCTGATCGAAGACGATCGAAGCGGGCGACTCGAACACGTCGTTGGTCACTTCCAAGCCGTTGCCCATGCCGGTCTTCTCGAAGATGTCCTGGCCAACGGTGGTGTTGATGTCGTGGAAGGAGGGCAGGCAGTGCAGGAACTTGACATCCGGGTTGCCGGTTGCTGCCATGAGCTCTGCGTTGACCTGGAAGGGACGGAGCAGAGCGATGCGCTCGTCCCACTTTTCCTTGCTTTCACCCATCGACAACCAGATGTCGGTGTAGATGAAGTCTGCGCCCTTAACGCCCTCTTCGATGTTGTCGGTGACGAGGACCTTGCCACCGGACTTTGCTGCGAGTTCTTCAGCAGCTGCAACGACCTCGGGAGCGTTGAAGAGTTCCTTGGGGGCAACCATGCGGACATCCATGCCGATCATGGCGCAGGAGATGAGGATCGAGTTGCCGACGTTGTTGCGGGCGTCGCCCACGTAAGCGATGCTGATTTCGTTCGGCTTCTTGCCGGAGGCCTCGAGCATGGTCAGCTGGTCAGCGAGCATCTGGGTGGGGTGCCAGTCATCGGTCAGACCGTTCCACACCGGAACACCGGACAGAGCGGCAAGCTCGTCAACGTGTGCCTGCTTGGAGCCACGGAACTCGATGCCATCGTAGAAGCGGCCGAGAACGCGAGCGGTGTCGGCAACGGACTCCTTGTGACCCATCTGGGATCCGGTGGGATCGAGGTAGGTGACGTGTGCGCCCTGGTCGTATGCCGCAACCTCGAAGGAGCAGCGGGTACGGGTCGAGGTCTTTTCGAAGATCAGCGCGATGTTCTTGTCGACGAGGTACTTAACCTCGCGGCCGGCCTTCTTTGCGGCCTTCAGTTCGGCTGCCAGATCAAGAAGGTAGAGCCACTCTTCAACGGTGAAGTCGGTTTCCTTCAAGAAGTGACGTCCGTGCAGGGGGAACTCCATTGTTGTTTCCTTTCAGAGAGTTTTGTTGTTTCTTCCGCGTGGAGGGCAGGCCGCTCAGACCGCTTCACGCACGACCGGGCACGACATGCAGCGCGGGCCACCACGGCCTCGGCCAAGCTCGTCGCCTGGGACAGTGATCACTGTGATGCCGTTTTCGGTCAAGAAGTCGTTGGTGGTGATGTTGCGCTCGTAGGCGTAGACAACGCCAGGGGCGCCAGCGAGGACGTTGGAACCGTCGTTCCACTGTTCGCGTTCTGCAGCGAGGGCATCCATCGGAGGAGTCAGGACCTTGATATCGTCCAGGCCAAGTGCGTGTGCGATGACCTTGTGCATGTCCTGAGGATCATGGGCTGCTACCTTAATGCCGCCTTCACCATCGGAGGTCAGTGTCATGGATTCAACCATTCCCATGCCTGCGTACTTCGTGAAGACTCCGTAGTCAGCCTGGGTCATGACTGTATCGAGGTGCATTTGCGCACGTTCCTTGGCCATATCCAAGGCGATAACCTGCGTGACCTCGCTGTTGCCGAAGAGACGTCGAGCCATGCGCTCAACACCGGCGGGGGTGGTGCGTTCGCTCATGCCGACCAGCACAGAGCCGTTTCCGATAACCAGGACGTCTCCGCCTTCGACGGTTGCCGGACCGGCCTCGTTGCCATTGCACCACTTCTTAATCGAGGGGTCCTGGAAACGAGGGAGGTAGTTGTAGATTGCCTCGTAGTTAATGGTCTCGCGGCGACGTGCCTCCTTACGCATCGAGTTGATTGCAACGCCGTCGTAAACCCAGCAGGAGGTGTCGCGAGTGAAGAGGTGGTTCGGCAGAGGTGCGACGATGAAAGAGGTCGGACCCATAGCGTCGTAGATCACGGAAGAAATGGGGCCGAGGTTGAGTTCGGCGAATTCTTCCTTGGTCAGGCCTGCAACCATGAGTTCTGCAAGCTGAGCTCCCGTAAGGGATTCGCCGTAAGCGCGCATCGCTTCAGCGATCGCAACGCCGTGGCTCTCTTCGGTGAATACCGAGGTCAGCACATGCTGACGAGCAGCAGGAATATCCATTGCTTCGGCCAGCAGATCCTGGAAGTAGAGGACCTCCGTTCCCTGAGTACGCAGGGAGTTCGCGAAGTCATCGTGCTCCGCTTGAGCGTGCTCAAGCCAAAGCATGTCATCGAAAAGGAGGTGTTCCATATTCGATGGGGTCAGGCGCAGCATTTCGCGTCCGGGGCGATGGATAATCACCTGGCGCAAGCGCCCGATCTCGGAAGTTACACTTGGTTGCATTTCTTGTGGTCCTCTTCTGCTTCATCGCATCATGAGTTAGATCACCTGGAGATGGAACAAGCGTACCACTTCGTTTCAGAAAAATCACTTATCCAAAGCTGTGAAAATGCTCAGATTGCATAAATATGCAGACAAAAGTCCCTTATTGTCGCGAAATACATCGACCAGAGTAGAGCGGCCGAATTTGTCCGATAAGTAAACAAAAGAATATATTCCTGAAATATTCGTCACATGTGACGCAGAACACACTGAAAGCCTGGGGGACAACCCAGGCTTTCAGTGTGAAGACATCGACGAAGCGAATGCTCAGCGTTTCACGCAGCGCTCCGCGGCATCGACAACATTCATCAGAAGGAGGGCGCGCGTCATCGGCCCCACTCCCCCAGGATTAGGGGAGAGCCAAGCAGCAACGCGATCAACTCCATCAGCCACGTCTCCCATCAAACGTGCTTTCCCAGTGTTTGGGTCCACCACGCGAGAGACGCCAACATCAAGAACAACCGCTCCGGGTCGCACCATCTCGGGAGTGACAAGCCCCGCATAGCCTGTGGCTGCGACAACGACATCCGCGGCTCGAGTATGCATCGCCAAATCGCGGGTTCCCGTGTGACAGATCGTCACCGTGGCATTGACATCCTTGCGCGTGAGCAAAAGCCCGATTGATCGCCCAACCGTAACGCCTCGCCCAACAACACACACATCCGCACCGTTCAGATCAATGCCGTTGCGCTCAATCAACTCGATAACAGCGCGCGGGGTGCACGGCAGAGGAGAGGTAATAGGCTCACTCCCCCGCAACACGAGTCGCCCGAGATTTGTCGGGTGCAGGCCATCGGCGTCCTTATCCGGATCGATCGCCTCGAGAATTCGATTGGTATCGACGCCACGAGGAAGTGGCAACTGAACGATGAAACCCGTGCAAGCGGGATCAGCATTCAGCTTTTCGACTGCCGCAAGGATTTCCTCCTGCGAAGCCTCGGCAGGCAAATCGACGCGAATCGAATCAATACCCACTTCCGCGCAGTCACGGTGTTTACCCGCCACGTAAGCGACCGAACCGGGATCCTCCCCGACCAAGACGGTACCGAGGCCCGGGACTACTCCCTTTTCGCGCAAGGCCTGGACTCGGCCTCGAAGCTCATCTTTGATCTGAGCCGCGCACGCCGTGCCGTCCAGAACGCGAGCGTCACCTTCCCACGGAGCTCTCATTGGTTGAGCCCCGCGTACAGGGGGTGAGCATCAGTGAGAGCGCGCACGCGTGCACGCAATCCATCAACATCGACACTCCCGCTTGTGCCCTGAATGAGAGCAGTCGCAATAATGTCGCCAACCTCTTCAAAATCAGCAACGCTGAAACCGCGCGTTGCCAGCGCGGGGGTTCCAATGCGCAGCCCCGAGGTCACCCTTGGGGGACGCGGGTCGAAAGGCACCGCATTGCGATTAACCGTGATACCAACCTCGTGGAGCAGATCTTCGGCCTGTTGGCCATCCAATGAGGAGTTCACCAAATCCACCAAGACGAGGTGGACATCGGTACCACCCGTGACAAGGCGAATTCCCGCGCCTTGTGCATCGGGCGCCAAGAGGCGCTGAGCAATTGCCTGCGCACCGTCAAGGGTTCGCTGCTGACGATCCTTGAATTCCTCGGTCTGAGCAACCTTCATGGAAATCGCCTTCGCTGCAACGACGTGCATCAGCGGACCACCCTGCTGACCAGGGAAGACCGCACTGTCAAGCTTCTTACCCCACTGTTCACCGCGCGAGGACAGAATCATTCCCGAACGAGGTCCGCCCAAAGTCTTGTGGACGGTCGTGGTGACGATATCGGCATGAGGAACCGGGGAGGGATGCAAGCCTGCAGCAACCAAGCCAGCAAAGTGCGCCATGTCGACCCACAGCGCCGCACCGACCTCGTCCGCAATTTCGCGGAATGCAGCAAAGTCAAGGTGGCGAGGGTAGGCCGACCATCCCGCGATCAGCACGCGGGGACGCTCACGAAGCGCGGCCTCGCGAACCTGCTCAGGCTCAATGCGCATGGTTTGCGGATCAACCTCGTAACCAACGGCGTGGTAGTTCTTACCCGAGAAGTTGATGCGCATGCCGTGAGTGAGGTGGCCGCCGTGGGCAAGGGAGAGACCGAGGAGAGTATCGCCGACGTTCGCCATTGCCATGAGAGCCGCCGCGTTCGCCTGCGCACCCGAGTGAGGCTGGACGTTGACGTAGTCCGCGCCGGTAAAGACTTCCTTCGCGCGCGAAATCGCAAGAGACTCCGCAACATCGACGAACTCGCATCCACCGTAGTAGCGACGACCGGGGTAGCCCTCGGCGTACTTGTTGGTCAGGACAGATCCCTGCGCTTCAAGAACCGCGCGCGGAACGAAGTTTTCCGAGGCGATCATTTCCAGCGTGCTCTGCTGGCGTTCCAGTTCCTGATCCAGAACCGCTTGGATTTCAGGGTCGAGTTGGCGCAGTGGCAAATCGTTGAGCGTATCCATCTTCAGTCCTTCTGCGAGTCCGGGGGCCACGCGTGCCCGGCGAATTTGGATCAACCTTACCCCACAGCGCCAATTTGGCAAGATCACGCCCAAAAATGACGTGCATAGCGGGCGCTGAGCGCCTTGAGGGGTGATGTACTTTCCCACCTCAGGGAACAAAGGCCTACCTAACTTCCAGGAATTGCGATAACCTTTATCAAAGTTCGGTCGTACGAACTTTGATAAAGATATAAGTAGACATCACCCCAATGAAGAGGAACTTCAATGTCCGTCGCTTACTCGCGTTCTTTCCTTGCCGCCGCAGCGGCCTGCCTGCTGGGCGCAACTTCTCTCGCCTCGTGCTCAACTGCGTCTTCACAGTCAGGCTCCCCCACACTCACCTTGGTTGCAAGCACCACCCAGATCTGTGACTACGTCACCCAAATTGCGCAGCAGCCCTCGGCTCAAAACTCCATATCGCTCGATAAAACTGATGCCTCGGGAGCGCAATCCCATATTGGGGCCCCCGCTGAGAAAGCCAGCGCAAAAGTGCAGCTCACGTGCCTGCTTGCCCCCAACGCCTCGGCACACGAGCACGAAATGACTCCCCAGCAACTGCAAGCACTTGCTTCGGCGAAAGTCTTGCTTGTCTCGGGCGTCGACCTCGAGCACTTCCTGGATCAGGCAGTGAGCGCCTCTGGTTTCAAGGGAACGATGGGAGTGACCTCGGGAATTCTCACTGCCGCCGACCTCAAGGATCCCCAGGGCCAGGAACAGCGCGACAAGCAACTCCCCTATTCCGTTTCCCGTGGCACGCACACTGTCGAGGCCGCACCCTGGCCGTTCCCGCCAGAGGAAGGAGAAAGTGAGCCGGATTTCACCTACGATCCTCACGTCTGGACCTCTCCAGCGAACGCAGCCCTGCAGGTCCGCAATATCGGAGAATTCCTCTCAGCAGCGGACCCGGATCATGCTGAGGCATACAGTGCGGCAACCGAAGAGTACGCGAAGCGTATCGATTCCCTCGATGCGTGGGCGAAGGCCAGCTTTGACAGCGTTCCCGCTGATAAGCGCGTCCTCTTTAGCTCCCACGATGCCTTCGGATACTTGTCGAAACGCTACGACATTCGTTTTATCGGTGCTGCACTGTCTGATTTCAACGAACAGCAGGATGCAACCGCTGAGCACATCGCACAGGCAACCGAAGAAGTGAAGAAGTCCGGAGCGAGCGCGATTTTCGCTGAGAACTCCAATAACTCAAAGTCGATTGAAACGATTGCACGCGCCGCTGGAGTCAAGGCCATCATCGGCGACGACGCACTCTACGGGGATTCACTTGGCCCCGTGGGAAGCGAAGGAGAAACCTACATCGGCTCGATCATCCATAACGTCACAACCATGACACGGGCATGGGACGGAACGCTTGCTCCCCTGCCTTCAGGTCTCACGCGTTAGGCGAGCATGATGAACGCAGACGCTCATATGTTTTCGGAGCCTGACGAGGGCCGCGATGCTGGCG
>CAUTAH010000022.1:0-15330 GCA_963536345.1 uncultured Actinomyces sp. | reverse complement strand
AGGACGACGCCCTCTCACGGCGTTAACACCGGTTCAAATCCGGTTGGGGGTACAACTCTTCGCAGGGCTTCGGCCCTGCTTTTTTGTTATCCAAAGATTGCTACCCAAGTGCTGCCCGTCAAGCATGTAAGAATGACACCATGCGCATTATTTTGGTCTCCGATACTTTCCGTCCCACCATGGGTGGAATTGAAACGCAGGTGGGTGCTCTTGCCGACCACCTCCACGCCCGAGGCCACGAAATCGTTGTTCTCACCTGCACGCCTGAAGGTGAGCAGGTCGAGCCTTGCCCCTATACGGTTTTGCGCTCGACATGGTCGAACCCATTTGACGCACCCGTCGATCCGAAGGCGCCCCGGCGCTTCCGTGACTTCATCACGCGTTTTCGCCCCGATGTCGTCCACTACCACATGGGTGAACTCACGCCGGTCGTCCAATCCCTTGTGCTGCGCCTCAAAAATTCTGGGATCCCCCAGGTCGTCACCGTGCACTCTCTGTGGGATCCACGCCTGACAATTCCGAGCTTCACTGCCATCGCACGCAGAACGGGCCTTAATAGGGCTCCGATCATCTGGACGGGTGTTTCACAGCTTGTCAATGATCAGATTCGAGCGGTCATGGGGGAGGGCGTTCAGATCGGTACTTTGCACAACGGCGTTGATCTGGCTCCATGGCAGCGTCCACCCCTTGCTCACGAGGGAATCCTTGCTGTCACGGCAACCCGCTTTGCGCCTCGAAAGCGCGTGGATGCGCTCATCGATATCCTCGCAGAGACCTCTCGCCGCTGGAATTCCTACTATCGCCGAGGCGACGCTTCCGTTTTCCCCTTGCGTGCGGTCATCGCGGGTGAGGGACCGCTTTTCAATGCCACTGTGCGCAAGGTTGACAAGTATGACCTGGGGGAGTGGGTTCTTCTTCCAGGACGTATGAGCGCCGGTCAGCTACAGGACCTGTATTCGCGAGCGGATATTTTCCTTGCCCCCTCGATCAAAGAATCTGCCTCGATCGCGGGCCGTGAAGCCTTGGCATCTGGACTTGCAGTGATGACGCGTTCACAATCGGGGCTTGCTGAAGTGGTTGAGAACGGCGTGAATGGGTGGAGTCTTGACAGCGACGAGGACATGATTGAGACGCTCGTGGGCGTACTTGACCGTCCTGAGTGCCTCAGCGACATTCGTGCACACAACATGAGCGCCAGTTTCCCCTTCTCGTGGGAGAAGGTCATTGACTCAACCGAAGAGTATTACCGGCGCGCGATAGCTGCGGTGTCTTAGTCTTCCATTCCCTCTGCGGAGCGAAGGAAATCAGAGAGCCTATTGGCTGCAGCAACCGCGGAGGGGCCGTGCTGGCGTCCCGGTTGGCGCCCCATGCGCTCGACGGGGCCAGAAATCGAGATCGCGGCCAGCACTCGGCCGGATGGGCCTCGAACGGGGGCGGAAACCGACGCGACGCCAGGCTCGCGTTCTGCAACCGACTGTGCCCAGCCTCGGCGACGAACTTGCGCAAGCATTGTTGCGTTGAAGGTGGCGCCGTACAGGCCTCGGTGCAAGCGGTCGGGTTCTTCCCATGCAAGAAGAACCTGCGCGGCAGAACCTGCCTTCATGGTGAGGGTTGCGCCAACGGGAATGGAATCGCGAAGACCCATTTCGCGTTCAGAAGCGGCAACGCATACGCGGAAGTCGCCTTGACGACGGAAAAGCTGTGTTGATTCCTTGGTGTGATTGCGCAAGGCAATCAGAACAGGCATCGCGGCCGCAAGCAGACGGTCCTCGCCAGCAGAGGAGGCGAGTTCTTGGAGACGCGGCCCCAAAACGAAACGTCCCTGCATGTCGCGTGCAACGAAGCGGTGATACTCCAACGCGACGGCCAGGCGGTGTGCTGTTGGGCGTGCAAGACCCGTTGTTGCGACCAACTGTGCAAGGGGGGCCGGACCTGCTTCGAGGGCGCTCAAAACCAACGCGGCTTTATCTAGAACGCCAACTCCACTTCCAAAGGCTTCTGAGTCCTCCATGATGTTATTTTCACATCTCAGTAAATGAGATATCAAGTCCAACTCCACTGTAAGTGTCAATCATGGGAAGAAAGAAGTCGAAGAAGGAGCGGGAAATGAGTGGAACGCTGGCCGAAAAGGTCTGGGCTGATCACGTAGTTGTACATGGGGAAGATGGGGCCCCGGACCTGCTCTACATCGACTTGCATCTGGTTCACGAAGTGACCAGCCCCCAGGCATTTGACGGTCTGCGTATGGCCGGACGCAAGGTGCGTCGCCCTGATCTCACGATCGCAACCGAAGATCACAACACCCCCACCGTCGATATTGATCTTCCGATCGCAGATATCACCAGCCGCACGCAGATCGAGACCCTGCGCAAGAACGCGAAGGAATTTGGTATCCGCCTGCACTCCCTGGGTGACGCCGATCAGGGCATCGTTCACGTCGTCGGCCCACAGCTTGGACTGACTCAGCCCGGCATGACAATCGTCTGCGGTGACTCGCACACCTCGACGCACGGTGCTTTTGGAGCCCTGGCAATGGGAATTGGCACCAGTCAGGTCGAGCATGTCCTTGCCACTCAGACGCTCCCCATGGCTCCTTTCAAGACGATGGCTATTACTGTGAACGGTTCTCTGCCCAAGGGAGCGACCGCAAAAGACATCATCTTGGCTGTGATTTCGAAGATCGGAACCGGCGGGGGACAGGGATACGTCCTCGAGTATCGCGGTCAGGCAATTCGCGAGCTTTCAATGGAAGGCCGCATGACCGTGTGCAATATGTCTATCGAGGCCGGTGCTCGCGCCGGAATGGTCGCTCCCGATGAGACGACCTTCGCCTACCTCAAGGGACGTCCCCACGCTCCTCAAGGCGAAGACTGGGATCGCGCCGTCGAATACTGGAAGACACTCCACTCCGATGAAGATGCGGTTTTCGACGCCGAGGTTGTTTTGAATGCCGAAGACCTCGAACCCTTCGTGACTTGGGGAACCAACCCCGGACAGGGCGTTCCTCTGTCTGGACGAGTTCCCAACCCCGAGGACTTCACCGATGAGACCTTGCGTGCGGCCGCAAAGAAGGCTCTGGACTACATGGGCCTCGAAGCCGGCACCCCGATGCGCGATATCAAGGTTGACACCGTCTTCCTAGGTTCATGCACGAATGGCCGCATTGAAGACCTGCGAGCCGCCGCCGAAATCATTCGTGGCCACGAAAAAGCCCCGGGACTGCGTATGCTGGTTGTTCCCGGTTCGGCGCGTGTTCGTCTTCAAGCCGAGGCCGAGGGCCTGGATAAGGTCTTCACGAATTTCGGCGCGGAGTGGCGCAATGCCGGTTGTTCAATGTGCCTGGGGATGAATCCCGACCAACTGGCACCTCAAGAACGCTCCGCCTCGACCTCGAATCGTAACTTTGAAGGCCGCCAAGGAAAGCTCTCGCGCACCCACTTGGTTTCCCCACTGGTCGCAGCGGCAACCGCAATTCGTGGAACACTGTCCTCGCCCGCCGACCTGGATGAACCGGCTCAGCGCTGATACACACCGAAGGAAAACTCATGGAAAAGTTCATTTCGCACACGGGTATTGGCGTCCCGCTCCGCCGCTCAAATGTCGACACCGACCAGATCATTCCGGCCGTCTTCTTGAAGCGCGTTACAAAGACCGGCTTCGATGACGCGCTGTTTTACGCATGGCGCCGCGAGCCTGACTTCATTTTGAATCGTGAACCCTACAGCCAAGGATCGGTCTTGGTTGCTGGGCCAGATTTCGGAACCGGTTCATCGCGCGAGCATGCGGTGTGGGCACTTCGTGACTACGGCTTTAAGGTCGTCCTCGCGCCCAAGTTCGCCGACATCTTCCGTGGAAACGCGGGCAAGCAAGGCCTCGTTACTGGAATCATCAGCCAGGATGACTGTGAAAAGCTCTGGGAACTGCTCGAAGCTGATCCCGGCGCACAAATCACGGTTTCTCTGGAAGATAAGACCGCGCGCCTCGGTGATTTCACCTGCACTTTTGAAATCGATGACTACGTGCGCTGGACGCTGATGGAAGGCTTGGACGATATCGCCTTGACCTTGCGTCACGAGGCAGAAATTACCGCCTACGAAGAGCGCAGGCCATCCTTCAAACCGAAGACACTTCCTGCAAAGACTCTTCCCCTGCAACTGGTTGTTTCTGCACGTCCCGTCGCCTCTGAGTAGTTCGCCACCCGCAAAAGCTGCCCGAAGCGCACGCAGATGAGGGCGAGCTGCTCTAAAGTGGTCACAGAAAGTCGACAGCTAGGAGACCAGCAAGATGTCCTCGATTCTGCGAGTTGAAGGTGGCCACCCGCTTCAGGGCACCATTACCGTGCGCGGAGCAAAGAACTTTGTTCCCAAAGCGATGGTTGCATCGCTGCTGGCCGACACACCCTCAGAGCTCTACAACGTCCCTCTGATTCGTGACGTTGACGTGGTCTCTGACCTCTTGTCCCTGCACGGGGTCAAGGTTGACTACGACCAAGAGCGCGGCGAATTACGCATGGATCCCGCGAATGTTCGCGTGGCCTCGCGCTCTGACATTGACACTCTTGCGGGAGCTTCGCGTATTCCGATCCTCTTCTGCGGGCCTCTTCTCCACCAACTCGGCGAAGCATTCATTCCGGAACTGGGAGGATGCGCTATCGGTGGCCGTCCCATCGACTTCCACTTGGAGACCTTGCGTAAGTTCGGCGCGATCGTTGAAAAACAGCCCGATGGTGTTCATATCAAGCGCCCGTCCTCCGGGCTTCACGGCGCAATCATTGAGCTTCCCTTCCCCTCCGTTGGCGCGACCGAACAAACCCTGCTCACGGCAGTGCGTAACGACGGCATCACAACCTTGAAGGGCGCGGCAATCGAACCCGAAATCATGGACCTCATCAATGTTCTTCAGAAGATGGGCGCCATCATTTCCGTCGATACTGACCGCACCATCCGCATCGAAGGCGTGCAAACCCTCAGCGGATACCGCCACACCGCTCTTCCTGACCGCATCGAGGCCGCTTCCTGGGGAGCGGCGGCCCTGGCCACTCACGGTGACATTTACGTCCGAGGTGCGCACCAGCCGGATATGACGACTTTCCTCAACACCTTCCGCAAGGTTGGCGGCGCTTTCGATATCGATTCAGAAGGTATTCGCTTCTATCATCCCGGCGGTGAATTGCATTCCATTGCTTTGGAAACCGCCGTTCACCCCGGTTTCATGACGGACTGGCAGCAGCCCCTCGTCGTTGCTCTCACTCAGGCCGAAGGCTTGTCCATCGTCCACGAAACCGTGTATGAAAACCGCTTCGGTTTCACCTCTGCGCTGCGTCAAATGGGTGCAAATATTCAGGTTTACCGTGAGTGCTTGGGCGGAACACCGTGCCGTTTTGGCCAGAAGAACTACTATCACTCAGCTGTTATCTCGGGGCCGACGCCTCTTCACGCTGCAGACATCGTTGTTCCTGACCTTCGTGGTGGCTTCTCGCACCTGATTGCCGCACTGGCCGCTTCGGGAACCTCAACCGTTTCGGGAATCGATGTGATTTCGCGCGGATACGAGCATTTCATTCGTAAGCTGCGCGAGCTTGACGCGCGCGTCGAATACGCAGACCGCTGAGTTTTCCCCAAGAGCCTTTCGTGGACCCTTCAGCGCCCTCCTTACAGCTCTTCGTCTCTGCTCTTTCTGGCCGAGGCCGAGCGCTGCGCCTCGCACCCCAAGCTGCTGCGCTCCTGCGCGAACGTGGATGGGAAGTCGAGGTGGTTGTTACTCATCGTGAGGACGATCCAGGCCAGCTTGCTGCCGCGTCGACGCACCAGTGGGTCGGAGTTTTTGGCGGCGATGGGTATATCGCTCACATCGCCTCTGAGGTTGGGAAACGAGGCGGGACAGTAATCCCTCTTCCCGGCGGGCGGGGCAATGACTTGTGCCGCTGTCTAGGGATTGGGACGGATGCGCTGGCGCATATCCGCACGCTTCCCCAGGCCTCGGAGATCATCTCTCCACAGGCGGGCACCATTGGGCGTTTTCGCGATGTGGATGCTATGAGGGTCGCGCCGCTTGTTCCCCCACACGAGGCGCAGAATTTAGAGGCAGAGGGCGCGCGCTCCAGTGAGGCTTCGCAGGTTCTTGGCTTAGTCTCTTTTGGCCTTGATGCCCTTGCCAATCAGATTGCCAATGAATCGCCTTTCAGTTCCGGGACGCTTGCATACGCGTGGGGAGCGGTATGCGCGCTGGCCAAGTTCAAGCCTCGGACCATGGAAATCGAGGTTGATGGCCAGGTGCGGCGTATCCGCGGGTGGTTGGTCTCCGTCTCAAACTCGGGATGGTTTGGCGGTGGAATCAACATCGTTCCCACGTCCAATCCCAGTGACGGCAAGCTTGAGCTTCTCACCGTTGACCCGGTACCAAAACACCAAGCGATCCGCGTTTTGGCGCGGGTACTTACTACTCGGCGCGTCGATGACCCGATCGTGCATGTGGAGACCGTAAGCCGAGTCAAAATCCTTGATAGCGCCGGACTGATCGCGATGGGAGACGGCGATCAGGTTGCTCGTGGGTCTGTTGAGATTTCGGTTCAACCTGGGGTTTTTCGCGTTTTCGCATAGAAAAATACTCGCGCGTGAGGAGCAGCGTTTTTACCCGCGTGCCCGCTTCGTTAGACTACACACATGACTCACCGGCTCACAGGTTTCTACCGTTTCGCGCGAGGCGTCTTCCGTACCTTCATGGTTCCGTGGACAAAAATCGACGTGGAAGGCCTCGATAAGCTTCCGCGCGAGGGCGGTTTTCTACTGGTGTGCAACCACCTGTCAAACATCGATCCGGTCTGCCTGCTGTGGGTCATGATGAAAGCCGATATTCCCGTTCGAATCATGGCGAAGTCTGAGCTCTTCAAAGTGCCACTCCTAGGCGGTGCGATGCGCCAGATGAAGCTTCTGCCGGTAAACCGACGCGCCAAGGATCCGGGTGCCATTCTTGCTTCGGCAGCTCAGGCCCTTCGCGAGGGCGAATGCGTGGCCATTTATCCGGAAGGCACGCTGACTTTGGATCCTGATTTGTGGCCGATGCGGATCAAGACGGGCGCTGCGCGTCTTGCTTTGGACACCGGTGCGGCGGTGATTCCCTTTATTCACTGGGGAGAACAGAAGATCATGCGCTCGGGTTCTGCACTCATTGACTTCCGTCCACGCAGGCGAGTCTCGGTGCGTATCGGTGATCCGATTCCCCTTCAGGATCTGTGCCGCGAATCTGGCTCAGCCGACCACGAGGCCGTCGAAGAAGCAACCAAGCGAATTCAGCGCGTGATGATCGAGGAAGTTGCCGCCCTTCGCGGGGAAGAAGCTCCCACAGGCGTGTGGGATCGCAAGCTCAAGGAACGCGTCGACTACTAGCGCCGAAGCCCTTGTGTTACTTCGCGATGTCGATGACAACTCGCGAGGGACTGCTGAGGGCGCTCAAGGTGACCTCACGCTTTCGGTCCATTCCGATGACGATGTGAGTATCGGCCTCGAAAGTTCCATTCTCGAGTACGCGTATCGGCCCGATATCAAGGGTTTTGGGCCCTTTGTAATAGTTGGCTGCTAGTTCCTCGCTCACGGGCATAGCCCCGCCTTGAAGATTGAGATCAAGATACACGGGCGTTCCCAAATCGATGGGATCTCCCTTGCCCTGGGTGAGCGGGGAGGTCGTCCACCCTCCGATCCATCCCACGTCATCACTCCCAGTGAACTCAACGACAACGCGATAAAAACCGTCGTGGTCTCCCACGCGCATATCGTGGAAGACCGGTGCGTGGTTGGCGTCTTCTTTGCCAAGCGACTGCTGTGGGAAGCGGGGTTCAATGCTCTCCCACGTACTGGGAGTCGCCGATGTACTTGCGCTGGTACTAGGAGCAGGCGAGGAGGCTTGGCTGCTTGCCGAGGCCGTGGGCGCGCTTGAAGCGTCGCTTCGCGATGGGGTGGGGGAGCACCCGCACAATGCAGCTGTCGTCACAAGAACGAGGGCAGATAGGGCTGCGCGTCTAGACATGAGCTCCTCCTTGGGCACGTCGCGTGTCTTTATCCTAGTAGGGTTGAGGCGGATGGGAGAGGAATGACAATGATGACACGAATGAGCGTGCTGGGCACGGGCGCGTGGGGAACCACTTTTGCCCAGGTTCTTGCAGATGCTGGACACGCTGTCACTATGTGGGGACGCAATCCAGAGATCGTCTCCGCGATCAACTCGCATGAAAATCCTCGCTATGTTCCCGACCTGGTTCTCTCCGAGTCGATTACCGCGACCTGTGATCTTCGCCAGGCCGTTGATGGCGCGGATCTTCTCATCGTTGCAATCCCCGTCAAAGCGGTACGCGCGACTCTCGAGGCAGCGCGCCCCAGCCTCGGAAATGAAACTGCGCTACTCTCACTGGCCAAGGGCCTTGAGTTGGGCTCGCTTAAGCGAGTGGATGAGGTGTTGAGTGAAGCTTCTGGCGTGGGTCACGATCGGATCGCGGTTCTTTCCGGGCCTAACCTCTCGCGTGAAATTGCGGTGCACCAACCGACAGCAACCGTTGTCGCCTCGAGCAACCTTGAATTAGCCAAGGAAATTGCGGGAGTCTGCCACAACTCTTATTTCCGTCCCTATCTGTCCTCGGATGTGATTGGCACAGAAATTGCCGGCGCGACGAAGAACGTCATCGCCGTCGCGATTGGTGCGGCGGAGGGGCTTGGTTTAGGAATTAACACCCGCTCGACCTTGATGACGCGTGGCCTCGCAGAAATGACGCGTCTGGGCACTGCCTTGGGCGCAGATCCGGCAACTTTTGCGGGGCTTGCAGGAATTGGCGACTTAATCGCAACCTGTTCGACCACGCTGTCCAGAAATTTTGCTTTCGGACATCGAGTCGGGACGGGTATGAGCGTTGAGGATGCTCTTGCTGCTTCTGCGGGTGTCGTGGAAGGCGTGGCCTCGGCGATCCCGATTCTGCAGCTTGCCCAGTCGATCGGTGTAGACATGCCGATTACGACAGCAGTTGTTGAAGTTGTTGAGGGGCGCGCGGGAATCAACGACATGGGGAACATGCTGCTCTCGCGTCCACGAAAGATGGATGGGTGGAAAATTGAGCTGGTCTGAAGGCGCGCACAGTGCGGGCAAGGTCGATTCTCGCGGTAATCTTGACCCCATGAGTGAAGTCAAACGTCCTCGCGTCCTCGTTGTTTTTGGTGGACGCTCCAGCGAACACTTGGTCTCTTGTGCGACGGCTGCCGGTGTTCTTCATGCTCTTGACCGTGAGCGCTTTGATGTCCTTGCCGTTGGAATTACGCGCGATGGGCAGTGGGTGCGCGTGGATGATAACCCGGAGTTGGTGGATCTTCGCACGGCCTCAGATACGACGATTGTGCCGGGATTGAGCCGAGTGAGCCTGCTTCCCGGCCTTGCCCGCCTTGTTGAAACGACCTACGACCGCTCTCCTGAAGATCACGATGCCCAAATTGTCGGAGTTGAAGATTTGGGTGTGATCGATGTCGTTCTGCCTCTCTTGCATGGTCCTTACGGCGAAGACGGAACAATTCAGGGCCTCTTCGAGATGTCCGATGTGCGCTACGTCGGTTGCGGCGTAACTTCAAGTTCGGCCTCGATGGATAAGCACTTGACGAAGACGGTCCTTGCCGAGGCTGGAATTTCGGTTGGTCGTTGGGAATTGGTCACCGAAAAACAGTGGTCGAAGGATCCGCAGGACGTGCGTGCGCGCATTGATGCCTTGGGATACCCCGTCTTTGTTAAGCCCACGCGTGCAGGCTCCTCAGTGGGTATTTCTCGCGTTGATTCGCCCGATCAGCTGGACCTTGCGATTAAGGAAGCAGCCGCGAACGACCCGCGCATCATTGTCGAGGCCATGGCCCATGGTCGCGAGATTGAGTGCGGTGTGCGCGTGCCCGCCGGTGGCGAGGCAATGGCTGCGCCCTTGGGTGAGATTGGGGTTCCCGAAGGGGAGTTCTACGACTACGCACTCAAGTACGTCGACACCGATGCGATCTCCTTGATGTGTCCGGCTGACATTCCCGCCGAGGACGCGCAGAGGATCCAGAGCATTGCCCTGAAGGCTTTCGAGGCCTTGGAGTGTGAGGGGCTGGCACGCGTCGACTTCTTCTACAACGATTCAACTCACGAAATCATCGTCAACGAAGTGAACACCATGCCCGGATTCACTCGTCTGTCCCTCTACCCGCGAGTGTGGGCCGAGGCCGGGATGAGCTACACGGAACTGGTGACCTCGCTGCTAGAAGAGGCTCTCAGTCGCCCACTGGGACTAAGGTAGGATATCTTCATGACGAAAACACCCAAGGTCACCCTTGTTACTTCCGCGAATATGCCGGGACTCTTCTCCGATGAAGGCGGGCTTCCCGATGCGCTAGCTGAGCGCGGAATGGATCCCCAGATCGCGGTGTGGAATGACCCTTCCGTTGACTGGGATAAAGCTGGACTGTGCGTCCTTCGTTCGGTTTCCGACTATGCGACGCAGCGCCAGGAGTTTGTTACGTGGGCGCAGTCGGTTCCACGCTTGCTCAACAACGCCGATATTGTCGAGTGGAACACCGATAAGCACTACTTGAAGGACATGGAAGAACTCGGCCTCCCCGTCATTCCGACGACGTGGCTTGAGCCTTCGCATGGATTCTCCAAGCATCAGGTGCACTCGCGTTTCCCTGCTCTTGGTGACTTCGTTGTCAAGCCTGCTGTGTCTTCTGGTGTCCGCGATATCGGTCGCTACACGGCAATTGACACTCTCCAGCGTCAGGCCGCTTTGGCGCAGACGATCGACCTCTTGAACGAGGGGCGTTCCGTCATGCTGCAGCGTTACTTGGAGGACATCGACGTGCACGGCGAAATTTCCCTGGTGTTCTTCAACGGCTTGCTTTCGCACGCAGTCGAAAAGCGTGCGGTACTCCATCCTTCCTCCGTCACGGATCCTTCTATGCACGAGGCCGTGGTTACCGCGCGTCCCGCAGATGCTGAGTCGTGGCAATGGGGCGAGCAGATTCGTCAAGTTCTACACAAGTACATGCGTGCACGCTTGGGACGCGACGAGCTTTTGCTCTACAACCGCGTGGACCTGGTCCCGGACGGTGAAGGTTCCTTCCGAGTTATGGAAGTTTCAGCGACCGATGCTGATCTGTACCTTTCTGCTACACCTGAGGCTTTGAACAACTTCGCCGATGCGATTTCGACTCGCGCTTTCTGGTGAGTGAGAGCGCGGTAAGGACGCGTTCAACATGAATTCCGGCTCTCCTACCTGTGCGGTGGGGGAGCCGGTTTTACGTATCGAGGGGAGTGAACTTCGTGGGAAGTGCCACGCTTATCGTTTCTGATTTCTCACTTTGCCTGCACTGATGTTAGAGTTTCCCCGTTGCGTTTTTTGCAGCGCTCAATGGTGGCTGTAGTTCAGTTGGTAGAGCACCTGGTTGTGGTCCAGGACGTCGCGGGTTCGAGTCCCGTCAGCCACCCGGATAGAAAAGTTCCGAAACTAAAGGTTTCGGGACTTTTTTCATGTTGCGGTGCTAGAGTTTCGGCAATGCGTTGATGCGCAGTCGGCACACGTAGCGTTGACGAAGGAGTTCACGATGCCCAAGGTTCGCGCATATGCCTGCGATGACCCTCGTTCGATTTATCACCCAACCATCATTGATATTCGCGAGCCGGGTCCTGGAGAAGTGCTCTTTGACATTAAATATGCCGGAATCTGCCACTCGGATATTCACACTGCGCGCAGTGAATGGGGACCGATCCCGTATCCCTTCGTTGGTGGACATGAGATCGCTGGCGTGGTGACCAAGGTCGGCGAAGGAGTTACGAATTTCAAGGTAGGGGACAGGATCGGCGTCGGTTGTTTGCAGGGCTCGTGCAGGCAGTGCGAGTACTGCACCGACGGGCATGAACAATTCTGTAACAATCCTCATGCCTACTGGACTTTCCGTGCAGGTCCTGACGGAAAGCCCACAGCTGGAGGCTATGCCCAGGCGATGACGGTACGTGCAGATTTTGGCTGCCATGTTCCTGATGAAATGGAGCTCAGCGATGCCGCGCCTTTGATGTGTGCGGGAATCACCATGTACTCGCCGCTTCGCCGCTGGGGCGCGGGACCGGGCAAGAAGGTCGCCATCGTTGGTATGGGCGGCCTGGGACATATGGGCGTTCAGATCGCGGCCGCGATGGGTGCGGAAGTTTCGGTGATCTCTCATGGGCGTTCCAAGGAAGAAGATGCACGTCGTTTTGGCGCCACTGCCTTCTATGCAACCTCGGAAGAGGGCACCATCGAATCTTTGGCCTCGTGTTTTGACATCATTATCTGCACGGTGAGCGCGGACGATTTGGATTACCCGGGACTTGTCCGTGCACTCAAGCCCTTCGGTGTCTTCGTTGACGTGGGCCTGCCCGAGAATCCGATGGTGATCCCCATGCGCGCCGTTGTTAACGGAAACAAGGTTGTTGCGGGATCCCAGATTGGCGGCATTGCTGAAACTCAGGAAATGCTGGAGTTCTGCGCCCAGCACGGCGTGCGTCCCGTGATTGAGATCATCGACGGCGATTCCATTACCGAGGCCTACGACAAAGTTGTGGCCTCGAAAGTGCGCTACCGCTTCGTCATTGATACCTCGACGTTCTAGCGCACATCTTGGCCTAGCGATCCTCTGGTCAAGAATGCGCGGCAAAACAAAAGGAGCCCCGGAAAACCGGGGCTCCTTTTTTCGGAGCGGATGACGGGAATCGAACCCGCACCATCAGCTTGGAAGGCTGAGGTTCTACCATTGAACTACACCCGCGTGCGGATCGATATTACCTGATTGTTTGCGCGATTGCGAAATTTAGGGTGAAGTCCCGTATTATGGGATCCGCAGACGAGAGTCTCACGGGGTGTAGCGCAGCTTGGTAGCGCATCTGCTTTGGGAGCAGAGGGTCGCAGGTTCAAATCCTGTCACCCCGACTTTTTATTGCCAGCCCGGCCACCGCCTCGTCAATTGGCTAGCTTCGCGCGGGCGAATAATGTGAAGCCCACAGCCAGCTAGCAGCTTTGGCGGGTGCTGTCGTAGACTAGTTCAGTTGAAATACGCCGTTTTGGCGTCCCAAGAAAAGACCTGGAGAATCCACGTGAAGAGCACTGTAGAGACCCTCGAGCCCACCAAGGTTCGTCTGACTGTTGAAATCCCCGTTGAGGAACTGAAGTCAGAAATGGACAAGGCGTACAAGAGCATCGCCAATCAGGTGTCCATCCCCGGCTTCCGTAAGGGTCACGTTCCCGCTCGCATCATCGACCAGCGTTTCGGCCGTGCAGCCGTCATCGAGCAGGTTGTCAATGAGGTTCTTCCCGGCCAGTACTCCGCTGCCGTGTCCGAGCACGAACTGCGCCCCATGTCCCAGCCCGATGTTGAGGTCACCGAGATCCCCTCGACCAGTGGCGAACTGACCGGTCAGGTCGTTTTCACCGCTGAGGTCGACGTTGTTCCTTCCTTCGAACTACCCGAGTACGGCAAGGACACCGTCATCGAGGTTGACTCCGTTGAGGTTACCGATGAAGACGTTCAGGCTGAGTTGGATGCTCTGCGTGGTCGTTTCGCTTCCCTCAAGCCCATCAAGCGTCAGGCAAAGACCGGCGACTTCACCACCATTGACCTGGTTGCCACCATCAACGGTGAAGAGGTCGACTCCGTTTCCGACGTCTCCTACGAAATCGGTTCGGGTACCATGCTCGACGGCCAGGACACTGCGCTTCGTAAGACCCACGCGGGCGATGTTGTCACCTTCACCTCCACCCTCAAGGGCGGCGAGCACGAAGGTGAAGAGGCCGAGGTGACCATCACCGTTAAGTCCGTCAAGGAGCGCGAGCTTCCCGAGGCCGACGATGATTTCGCGCAGATGGTTTCCGAATTCGACACCATCGATGAGCTCATGGAAGACCTCAAGAAGCAGGCCGCACAGACCAAGACTTCGCAGCAGGCACTTCAGGCACGTGATCGCCTTGTTGATGAGCTGCTTTCGCGCACCGAGATCCTCCTCCCCGAGTCCGTGATCGAGCTCGAGCTCAACCACCGACTGGGCGCTGACGCTTCCGCGAAGGAAAAGAAGGAAGCTCGCGCGGCCATCGAGAAGGAATACCGCACCGAGATTCTCGCCGAAGAGCTCGCCAAGAAGAACGAGGTTCAGGTTGGCCAGCAGGAACTCTTCGACTACGCCATCCAGATGTCCCAGAACTACGGCATGGACATCAACCGCCTGTTCTCTGATCCCCAGCAGATCTCCGCAGTGGTCGCCGATCTGGGCCGCGCAAAGGCCCTCATTGAGGTTCTGCGTGAGGTGACCGTGAAGGACACCGAGGGCAACCCCGTTGACCTGAGCGAATTCCTTGGCCTTGAGGATGAAGCTGCTGCTGAAGAAGCCGCAGCCGAGACCGTCGCCGAGGTCGAGAAGGCCGGCGAAGAACTCGCAGAGGAAAAGTGAGCTGCTGCTTTAAGCGCAACTGAGCTTTCCGCTGTGTAAAGCTCATGACTTGGTGTGGGCCGAAACCTGAGGGGTTCGGCCCACACGTCATATCTGCACGAGAGCGCCGCGGTCTTTCCATGCGCCGTGAGCGAAAAGCGCTTTTTTAGAGCGCCAACTGGTGTCAGAACCGATAAGTTTGGATTCAGTGAGGTTCCATAACGGGAACCGGACCCTGAAATTGAAGGAGAGCGTGAATGGCTATTCAAGCCTCGGGCGGAAATGAAACGCCCATGGGACTGGGAGATTCGGTCTACCAGCGCCTGCTCAAAGAGCGCATCATTTGGCTTGGCGGCGAAGTGCGAGATGACAACGCAAATGCGATCTGCGCACAGCTCCTCTTGCTGGCTGCTGAAGACCCCGATCGTGATATCTACCTGTACATCAACTCTCCGGGTGGATCGGTCACCGCGGGCATGGCCATCTATGACACCATGCAGTACGTCAAGCCCGATGTTGTGACCGTCGGTATGGGTCTTGCCGCATCGATGGGTCAATTCCTGCTCACCGCTGGCGCTCCCGGAAAGCGTTACATCACTCCTCACACCCGCGTTCTGTTGCACCAGCCACTGGGTGGCGCCGGAGGTAGCGCAACGGATATTCGCATTAATGCGGATTTGATCTTGGGCATGAAGAAGGAGCTGGCACAGATCACCGCATCGCGTACCGGTAAGTCTGTCGAGCAGGTCGAGGCGGATGGCGATCGCGATCACTGGTTCACCGCTCAAGAGGCTCTGGAATATGGCTTCGTGGACCGCGTGATTGATAGCCCGCAGGAAATTGGCAACCGTGGAGGAGAAAACTGATGAGCACTCAGCCCTA
>CAUTAH010000021.1:0-16051 GCA_963536345.1 uncultured Actinomyces sp. | reverse complement strand
TGTTGACTGCGGTGCCCAGGTCGTGGGGGATGCGCTCACGGCGACGGTAGATGCGGGCACGCTCGGTGTTCCAGGAACGGAAAACCGCCTCGATGGCCATGTCCATCTGGGTGCGAGGATCCTGCGGGAATTCTTCACCGGTCTGCTCGTAGACGATGGTCTTAAAGATATCAACCAGGCTCTTGAGGTCCTCGGCGGTGAGCTCGGTATCGCCCTTGACGCCGCGTTCCTTCTTCATGTTGTCCAGCGCGTCAGAGAAGAGATCGCCCTCGATATCCAGAACGGTCTTACCGAACATCTGGACCAGTCGACGGTAGGAGTCCCATGCAAAACGCTCGTTGCCGGAAACTTCGGCCAGGCCGTGGACGGATTCGTCGTTGAGGCCGATGTTGAGGACGGTTTCCATCATGCCGGGCATGGAGAACTTTGCGCCCGAACGAACCGAGACAAGCAGCGGATCCTTGGGATCGCCCAGCTTGCGACCCATTTCTTCTTCGACTTTGCGAAGTGCGACGGTCACTTCAGTATCAAGACTTTCAGGGGCCTTGCCGTCGTGCAGGTAGACGCGGCACGCTTCGGTGGTAATTGTGAATCCGGGAGGAACAGGCAGACCGAGCTTCGTCATCTCTGCCAGGTTCGCACCCTTACCTCCGAGCAAGTCTTTCATTGACTTGTCGCCCTCGGAGAAGTCGTATACATACTTGACCATCTGGTCCCTCAACTTCCGTTGTTTTTTGGGGGGTACCCGTCATCGGGACCCTGTGTATTGACATACTAACCAATGGAAAAGTGCCGGCCAAATGATGCGGGCCACGCCGCGAAATTACGCGGGTGGCCCGTTCACCATATGGTCACTGTTTTATCGAACAATAAATTCGACCAGGACGTTTTCTCCCAGATCAATAACGTCGCCATCGCTCAGTGGCACGGTAACGCGCGGAGGAACTTCCTGAACATTGCCATTCGAGCTGCGCAGCAGGGTTCCGTTCGCGCTTCCCAGATCCATAAGCATCCAGGAACCGAATCCACTGGGCATAACGGCCGCGTGCGAGCGCGAGATTTCGTTCGCGGGGCTGGGTACGCGCATCACAGTCGCAGCGGGGCGACCGGTGAGGACGCGCGCGTTGGGGTCGCGTCCCAAGATGACGTCGTGAGTGAGTTCAACGGGAGCCGCACCTGCATAAACCAGGTAGCCGGCCTGCGCGTGCTGCGAGTCATCGGTCACCCGTCGCAGCACCGTTGCGCCGCTATCGGAGTTATCGACTTCAAAAGCAGGGACCGCACCTGCTGCCGGAGTATCCTCAGCCGAGGTTTCCGCAGCTGAAGTTTCCCCATACGCCGGGGTTTCTTCGATTTCCGAGGCCGTAGCGACCTCTTCAGCTTCGGGCTGGCTTTCCTGCTCGATCGGTTCTTGCGAGACCTGTGCCTCTACCTCTGCGGGTTCATCGGCGGGAACCTCGATGGAAACTTCTTCTTCAACGAAAGCACTGGGCTCAGCGTTCTGTTCGACTGAGGGAGCGTCCAATTCGACGCTGGCCTGCGGCTCAACGTTGTCCTGCGGCGCATCTTGCGAAGCTGCCTGCTGCATTGCCGCAAAGGCCTCAGAGGTGATGGTTTCTTCCAAGGCCTCGGGGCTGGTGTAAACGGGAGCGGCGGTCGGCGTCACTGCTGCCTGAGCGGCGGCAACTTGAGCACCCGCAGCATAAATATCGGGAGTTTCCTCGGCAGCGCCCGCTTCGGGTTCCGGCTCGGGTGCCCACAGATACTTCGGCGCGGGCTCTTCCGCGGCCTGAGGTTCTGCAGCTTCCTCCTGGGGCTGGGGTTCTTCCTCAAGCGCTCCCCACACCGTGTGCGAGGCCTCGGACTCAGGCGCGGATTCTTCAGCGGAGGGAGCATCCTCAGCGTGCTCTTCCTGAACCTGAGCGGACTTCTCTTCTTCCACCAGGGCGGGGGCCGAGGGAAGTTCGGGCTCGACGGGGTAGCCGATGCGGACCTGGGAGGCCTCGGCCTCAGAGGTCGCGAAGTGTGCCCACGGCTGCGCGTCATCGAACTCGCTCAATGTGATATCCATGAGCGTCCACTCGCCGGGAACAAATTCCCACATCGACAGCGGGCCACCCCAGGTGAAGGGGGTGTCATAGCCGGGAGCAATGGCGCGAACATTCGCACTGCCGCCCAAGGATAGAAGTGGAACGGGGCCGCGCAGGTCCATATGCGCGAAAGGCAAACCGCTGGCTGCAGCGGAATTGACCCAGGTTGTCAGATCTTCGTTGGCATCGGTGACGACGCGCTGTGCGGAGTCAGCGAGGTCAGTGGGGACCAGGGCGAAGCCCAGGGGGCCGGCGACGATGAACCCACCGTTACCGCGAACTGCATGGCGGCCCAATTGCAGCATTCGAAAACTCTTTTCTCTATCGGGCGCGGCGCGCCGTTGTGACCGGAAGGGGTCGCACTGGGATACGTGGACGCACGCTCGCGCGTATGTCCCCATCGTAGCGGCTTCCCACAACCGATTGTGCACGGATTACAAGGGCAGTTGCGTTATCACGCGTACCGCCCTCGATCGCTTGGTCAACCAGGGCGTTAGCAATCTCTTGCGCAGATACATCCTGGCTGGCGATATCAATGAGGTCTTGTTCTGAAAGTGCGCCGTGAACACCATCCGAGCACAGGACGACGACATCACCCTCTCGCATTGGGGTCAGGACGTAGTCAGCCTGGGGAAGTTCCGGCATTGCTGCGCCGAGCGCGCGAGTGATGACATTCGAGGGTGGAAGAACCAGTTCCGCACCGGTCCGCTTAGCGAATTCTTTAGCTTCTTGGACTGCGGAATGGTCAGTCGTCAGCTGAAGGATGCTGCCATCGGCAATGAGATAGGCACGAGAATCACCAATATTAAAGGTCAGCCACTGCGGACCATCTTGGTCAATGGTCAGGGTTCCACACAGCGTGGTTCCCGGGGCAGCCGGGTCCTCCTTCTCCCCTAAAGAGGCCACTGCCTCTGCGGCCGCGCGGATCGCACCGACCAGCTCGGCCGGGTTCGGGTCAATTGCGTCCAAGGCCTCGGGGCTGAGGGCGTTAGAGAGCACTTCAAGAGCGGTTGTCGAGGCCAGTTCCCCTTCTGCGTTCCCGCCCATCCCGTCGGCAACTGCGAAGAGAGGGTCTTGGGCAAGCCAAGAGTCTTGGTTTGATGAGCGAACAGGACCGATGTCACTGGTCGCACCCCACTGGGTGCGGATCACAGTCCCACACAGAGGAAGATCCACAACTCAACCACCTTTGACGTACGTTCTCTTTTACGCGAAAATAATCCCATATATTGAAGGGCTCGTGCACCTTTGAAAACGATCTTGTATTTTCAATATGTACGAGCAGGTAGTTTTTGTCTGTTTTTTGACGGGCAAGAGGCGGAAAGAGAGACGGCATGAGCGGAGAAATTGGCGTTACTAACGACGAATTTACTGCCGCACAATCAGCTCTAGACAGCTCGCGTGGCGAATTCGCGGGAAAGGCGACCTCTAAGGTCGCATCGCTGACAGCAGCCCAAACAGCAGGCAAGTGGGGCGTAGAGTCGGGCCCCGTCGCAGCTCGACAGCAATATACGACTGCCCTTCAAGAAATCCAGGACGCAATTACCTCTCTAAATGCAGAGGTCATTGCTTTCTTGAGCGCTGCCGGTAAGACCCAAGCGCTGATGGCCGAAAATGAGCAAAACGGTATCGATGCGACTCAGGCCTTGTCGGAGGCACAGCTTGAGGCGAAAGAGCAGTCCCTAGCCCAGGCCAATATGGAAAAGGATAGAGCGATAGCTGGAAATTCACCTTCAAAGTTGGCCGAGGCTATAGATATAGCAAAAGTTCAGGCATCAGATCTTGTCGGGGGCGCACCCCAACCGGGTTGGGTTGCTCGGACTTCGGCAGAAGGAGGTGCCCAACAACCTGGCCCAGTTGCTGCAAACAACACTTCCTCCTCTACTCCGCAACTTCAACTTCCTCCAACATTCTTGGGTGCTACTGGGCAGGGTTCTGAGACATGGGATGACCTCGTCGCTTCGGCCACACGAGCACCAAGCAAACCCACTTCGGGACTTCCCAACTGGAACTCCCCTTACGGCTTTGGACGAGACTGATAGCGACATCGAATATCGAGACGCTTCTCAGTAATACCTAGGATTGAAGAAAGACCTCTTATGGCAGCCTCACTCTCCACAGAGAACTATGATCGACTCACCAAAGTTGCTCGCCTTGACTATTCAGACCATGATGCATCGCTTCTGGATGACTTGAAAGCTCAGCTGGCTTCTCTAAAGACCGCATGCGCAAGCTTCTCTGGAAACACCGGCGTTGAAGGTGCAACACATGCGGCAATGACATCAAGAGTCAGCGATTTCGAGGCCTCGATCGCCAACTTGGAGGGTCGAGTCGGGACCATGGAAACCGCCCATACTGAGGCTCGTCAAGCTATGCAAGAAGCTAAGTCTGTTCAAGGGACTCTCAGCACACAACTTTTGCATCCCGCAGACCAGGCTGCCGCGCAAGTGATATTCCAAGGGCAGCCAAATGAAGCTGCGCTTCAAAATGAGTACATCCAGAATATGATGGCTCAGCGCAATGCCCAAAGGGAAGCTAAGGCAAAAGCAGCCCTTGACGCCATGAATGGTGAAGTGAGCAGTGCTGCTGCAGGATTCGCCGAGGTCCCCAGCAATGGGGATGGCGATTCGAAGGGTGGTGGAGGCTCTTCTTCCGGAGCTACCGCTGCCGGCAGTCGTGGTGGCACTCAATATGCCGCCGGCGGTGGCGCTGGTGTCGGCTCTGCGGCTTCGGGAGGTCCAATCGCTGGACTTGAGGTCCTTCCTTCTGTTTCCCCTTCATCTTCCGTTCTGGCTGGTGTTGATGTCACGACTATGCCAGTTGGTGGCTACATGACCCCTGATGGTCCCGCTGGCGGGCATATTCCCGCACCTGTTACCGATGCGGATGATCCTCGTTGGAAGCCTGATTACAACCCCTTCTCGACATCATCGCACTCTAAGGATTTGGCCATTGCCGGTGGTGCACTAACGACCGGTGGCACTTTGGCTGGTCTTGGCCGCATGGCAACTTCCGCGACCTCTATCGCAAGTTCGATGGGTGGCTTCGCATCACGTGCTGCTACTTCTCAATTTGGAACTGTGCCGGCCGGTGGCGCACTCGCACCTTCGACCAGCGCGCGTTTGTCGTCCTCGAACGCAATTTCTAGCGCGATGAATGACCTTGAGCGTGGTGCTTTGACTCCTCGTGGAACTGCTCAGGCTGGTAACTGGGGCAATGCGGCTCGCATGGCAAACCCGGGCACCCCTGCCTCGACAGCTGCTCGCGCAGGTGGATTCCCGCGCGGTATGGGAGCCCCCGGAGCTTACGGCAGCGGTGCTACCGCCGGAACTGGCGCAGGCGCTTCATCGACAGCAAGTAATGCGTCGACGATGTCGGCACGTGCACGTGCGGCTGCTAGCATCCGTCCGGCAGGAGTTAGTGGCACTACGGCCACCGGAGCACCTGCGAACGGCGCAGCCGCCGGGGCACGCGGCACCGCTTCGAGCGCTACAAAGGGCTCGGCTTCTGTTAAGGCAGGAACAAGCTCGCAGTCCGCTGCCACTTCGGCTCGTTCGGCTTCAGCTTCTGCCGCTCGTGCAGGTGTGGGCCCACGCCCTGGTGTTATGGGAACAACTGCTGGCGCAGCGTCGGGTTCCAGCTCAACCGCTAAGGGCAGCGCTACCAAGGGAACCTCAGCTTTGCCTAAGGCCACGTCGTCTGCCAAGGCTTCTTCAGCAGGAACTGGGGCGGCACGTGGCGCTTCCTCGAATGGCAACGTGTCAGGAGGTGCTTCCTCCGCAGCAGCCCGTGGCGCTTCGGCGGCGACCGCCCGCGGTCCCATCGGTACGGGAGCGGTTGCTGGTGCAGCCTCAAAGGAAGAAAAGGACAAGGCGAAGCGTCGCGCGCTGAGCGGTCTTAAGGCTGTTCGCGTTGAGGGCGTTGAGGAGAAGGCTCCGGCTGCCGCGGGTCTTTCCGCTGGTAACGCAGAGTCCTTGAAGCCTGTTGCAGTTGCTGATCAGGATGATCGCTGGTGAGCTTCTGATAGTGTGAAGAGGCGCGGAGCCCAGCTCCGCGCCTCTTTTTGTTTCCCGCTCGCCTTCTCTTTTGCTCCCCTTCGGATGTGCCAGAGGCCGGGCCGCCGGTATATCGTGAAGATGTTGTCCTATTCAAGGAGGAAGAATGAAGGTTTTCACTGTCGAGTACCACTACGTCACCGATCGCGATGAGGAAATGGCAGAGGTCCGCCCCACGCACCGCGCGTTTAATGGCGAGCTTGCCGCCCAGGGCCGTCTGATTGCCGCGGGTCCCTACACCGGCACTCATGACGCGTTGATCATCGTACGCGCCGAGGACGCTGCCGGCGCTCTGGAGCTCTTAGAAGCCGACCCGTTTAATCAGGCAGGTTTCATTGCCGAGCGCATTCCCCGCGAATGGAACCCGGTGATTGGGGTTATTCCGGCGGAGGGGTAAACTACTGTTGATTTTTCAGTGGGGGTAGGACTGACAGATTTTAGGGGATGACTGCAACAGTCCTCACGCCGCTTACAACACACCAAGCTGCTGCCAGGGCGAGTGCGGGTCACAGAAATACAGCTCAAGGCACAACTTAGAGGCGATCTTTCGGTCTTAGACTAGTTTGTTTCGCTGTTCCCAAGTCAATGACAGGTGCAAAGAATCAAGCAAACTTGCAAGCTTGGAAATAACGGTATCTTGAATCTCAGCAGCGGCCGCGTGTCCAATGGGTGAATTAAGCGACAACCTATACCGGGTAAAGTGTTCCACTAGAGTTCCAACAGCGATTTTCCCCTTAAATCCGATGATTAACCTGCCTTCCCAACACTCCGGAATCACCCGAACTTTTGCGCCGGCAGGCCGCTCACTAAGCATCACCAAAGGAACTTTAAATAAAGACCACACCTGATAGGCGTATCCAGCCGGGCGCCTACGAGTTCACTCTTGACGCACAAGAGAGCATGCGCCTAGCGAGGAGCGCCCTTAGCCTGAATGAAGATCGACAGGTATAACATTTCCACATACGGGTTCATACTCGGATTATCTGGGACTCACCGACGTGAGTAGACGCAGATCTACTCCGGACTCCACCTTGCCCTAGCTTTATCCCAGATGGTACCCCTCGATGACAGATCGGCACATTTGCTCACTTAGGCGCCTTTGAGGCGTTCACCACCTTCCCGCATATGAGGGAATCTATGGGTGATGAGCCCCAGGAACAATGCGATTACGGGATAGTTCCCCGGTCATGGTAGAAACAGAACGCCCTAAACACTGCATATCTGAGTCATCGAGATACCCTGCCTATGCCAGTCAACTTGCGGCGCAATACTGACGCACTCGCCCCTACCACTTGAAGGTGTTCTCCCGTTACCCCACACCTTGCCCATACGTTTTGAAACACTTACCTGCGTGGGTTGCTTAGATAAAAAGTTCAAACCAACAGTAAGAGCTTGTACATAAGCAAGATGCTGAGCTTTTCAAACTTCATGGCCGGAGGTACGTGCCCCACGAAAAATGCAACCAATACTAGCCACAACACACCCCAATCAATCAGACCGTGTTGCAACCACCACTAGAATCCAGCAAGTTGCCTGAAACAATTACTTATTCGAATAGTTATCCCTTGCGCTCTTCAGGAAGTCGTCTGCAGCTGTCTGAGTAGCATTAACCTCATGCTGCAATTGTCCCAAAGCTGTACGATCCGTCTTAAAATCAGGATCAGGACGATCAATGCCCAAATAGGTTAGATACGCCTTACGCTGATCTGGTGTCAGCTGGTCTAGTGGCGGAACCGAAGAAGCCATCGAATCGAGACCTTTCTTGGCCCCCTGTGTCCTTAGGAACTCTCGATCCAACTGTTCCTTCGTCATGCCCGATTTGCCAGGAAGCTCTCCCTCGCGTTCAAGGAACATTCTATCGACTTCATCCTTGATTGAACTAGTCGTAGATAGCTCTTGCTGAATTCGCTGCGCAACGCCTTTTTCTGTCAAATCAGTTGGCATGTAAGCGTCAAGGACGGCACCCTTCACTGCGTCAGCGCCAAGCCCCACCACTGCACCAGCAGGAAGCTTATCTAACGGAATTTGATCCACCGCAAAATCGATCACCCCGCGTGCGATCTTATTACGCTGAACAATCTGGTCATCCGCAGCAATCCCCGCGTTAGTCGGTGCTTGATCCAAACCGCTAATCAATGTCTGCCAACCAGATGTTTGCCTTGCAGTCTCTTCAGCCCAGCCATCAGCGTATTCTGCATTCATTGCTCGTCGGAGGTCCACTTTGTAGCCCGCCCACGCTCTATTGCTGATTTCTTGCAGGGCTGGTGGACGCCCATTGTAATTGTCATCTGATGGATCATCCGGGGTACCAGCACCTGGTTGATCGTAAATCAGATCTGTAAATAATCCGGTCCGCGAGAACATTCGCTTCAGATCTTCATTATTGATATCCAACATTGAGTACCCAGTAGCCGGATTCGTTGCGTGACCAGTTCCGCCTGTTCCTTCCGTGTCACTGAGAGCGTAAGCAAGTTCACCCACACGCGGTGCGATAACAGAACCTAACCACGAACGCATCCTACTGTTGTTACTTCCAAATTTATCTTCACCAGTTGAAGCAGCATCCGTATCATGATCGAGGCCGTCTTGGTATCCAAGCATAAAATTCTCTGCAACTACTGCACGTGCCTGATCGTCAACCGACCAACGGTTGTAGGCAAGCTGCGCAGATTTGAACTGAGGATCATCTTCTCCGAGTGCATAGTCGCTCGGTTCCGGAGCATACATCGGCGCGGGAGTATGCTTGGAAGCATCGTTTACCATATTCCCAAATACTTCACCACCGTCAAGGTAGGCCCCGTAATCATTAACAGCGCCACCTCGCCACCCGGCGAGGTAACGGATCATGTTAATCGGTTTCGGGTCTGGGACTTTAGTCATTACAGGTGTACCGTCAGGCTTCGTCTTGATGTTGCCAAACAAATCTTTTTCTGGCACTTCCTTGTAATTGAACGGGGTATCGACATCAAACGAGGTATCTGAACTTAGAACTTTCGTCAAGGCTTGAAGTCGCCGATCCTCGTTCTGTTGAAGAACAACGTCGGCGTTCTTCTCAAGGTAGTCCGGAGTATCGGAAAGCTCAAAAATACTCTGCAGGGCATCCGAATGTAACTTATATTCGTCAATACCTTCATTAGGAATAAGCGTAGAAGTCGTAGGTGCCCCTGGGCGAGCCGCTGCGCGTTCCCACCCTCTAGTATCGTGATCCCACTTCACCATGTCTGCAAACACCGAAGGACTTCCACTTTGGTCGTCATAGAAACGCGGACCGAGAGTCAGAGAGGTATTTTCGCGCCCTGCATATCCTGCCAGCATGCCGAAAATATCGTAGCCTAACCAAGCCTTTTGCTTATCCAAATGCGAAGTCTGATCTGGATAGAATTTCCAGCCTGTATCTTTTAACTCTGCAAGCTTTGCTTGGTAGATCTTTTCAACACCAATTCCTTCTTTACCTATCAACGCATCCGACAGCATGTCAAATGATTTTTGAGTGCCGACCATCGAGTCAGAAAGGTTACTTCCCCCCGTCGACAACACCATCAACGTACCTAAATTCTTATTGAAAAGATACGAGTCTTCTTTGCTCTGCCCGGCGTCACCTGCATCCCGAGCGGCAAGCGAAGCAGTATTAAGGTCATCCATGCTCACGCGTTCCGCAATTGCTGCTGCAAAGAATGGGTTCCCCAGATACTCGCCATATTTTTCATTAAATTCTTTGACATCTTGGAGCGTCATTGGTCGTTTCTTAAGAGCTTCCGCGATCTTTGGCGCCGTCTCTTGCGCCAAATCCCACTCAGCAGCACCGTCAAGAATAGGCGTATCCGAACCAAAAAGTGCGGCACCAACCCCGCTCCGCCCCCTCGAGCCTGCTTCATCAGAAACAATGTTCCTACGGGCTTCATCAATGGTATTCGCAGTACTTTGAGCCGTCTCATTGAGGAATGAGATATGCCCGTCGTATTTGCCTCGCAACGTCTCCTGATGCGTACGCAAAGTTGAACGTGCTTTGCTAATCAGACTCTCTTTATCAATCGTTGGGTCATTAACCTCTTGCTGCCCTGCGTCCGCAACTGCCGAGTTATATTCAGATAAATAATAATTCCAAGCAGCCTGGAGAAGGGAAATTTTCCCTCGTACTCCCCTCAGCTGGTAATCCCAGTCGTTGAGTGCCTTCGCTGCGGTAGGGAAAGCATCAGCCAGTGTTTTGACCTTTGTACCAAGGGCTTGAATCTCTGTCGAGGCAGAATCCGCAGCTGCTCCAGTCCATTCTTCTGGGACAGAGTCCTTATTCTGCACGACCTGAGTATTTCCGATTGCAGTACCCAAGCGGTCAGCTTCAGCTGCCGCCGCAGTCGCACCCATCTCCGAGCCAGGAATCTGCGGAAGAGCTTCCGCACCACTGCTTTTAAGATCAACCGCCATCTCAGAGTTCCTCTCCAACACCCAGACGCGCAGCGGCAGCCCGTGTCTTTGCTTCGTTATACTGCTCGGTACTATCCGCATTTTGCGAATACTCCGACATACCGGAACCCAACAGCGCGCAGGCATCAGAATATTCTTGAGTCGCCCACCCCAAGTAGGTCGCAAAATTCGTCATTGCATTTCTCAACGCAACCACACCTGAACAATCTCCTTGAGGGAAGTCTTCCGCTACGCGATAGTCCCCCAATTTTGTTACAGCCACGCCAACCTGACCGAGATCCTCCGCATCAGTCCATTGATCTTTCATCGCAATACCTAATGCATAGCGATCGAAGCTAATATTCGTCATTTGGGCCTCTCAATGTTCGAGCACGCGAAACACGGATCACCATCGGTCATACGTTACTGCTAAAGGATAACATTTCAACCTTATAAAAATATGGGAAAACCGATTGTCCACCGATCATTGAACACCCTAAATCAATACAGTGCTTATCCATCATTCACAATCTGCAATTTTTCGAGATCAGCAAATTAGAGTGCGGGTGTTGTCTGCGAAATTACTTCCATAGACAACACCCGCACAATAGAGTTCAAGGAGCTAATTGGAACTACTTATCAGCTAGTCCCTCACTCATGCTGAGCGTTCGTAAACGCTGTATTCAGTGTTTCAAACATCTTCTTAAAGTCACTATGGGAGTCAGCGTGCCCCATCAGATAATCTCGAAGAGACTCGCGCTGTTTTTCAGACAGCGATTCAAAGGGCTTTAAACTACCATCTGAGTTAATAAAGGAGAGCGCTCTGGAGCTCCTTGAAGCCGACCCGTTTAATCAAGCCGGTTTCATTACCGAGCGCATCCCCCGCGAGTGGAACCCCGTGATCGGGGTTATTCCGGCGGCGGGGTAGGACGCAGACTCGGTAGCAGCTATTCGATGGCACGCCTAGAGTTCAGGAACGATGTCAGTAGAGGCACAACGCACCCTTTAACTACAAGTGAAATTGCACGTATAGCGCCCCTTCAACCATATCGAGTAAATGATCTGTGGGGGTGGCGCTTCGTCCACCCCCACATCTCAGTCACTTCGAATAATGTTCCTTTGCATCCTTCAGGAATGCTTCTCCAGTTGCAATCTCCTGATTGACATCGTGCTGAAGCATACCCAATGCTGTTTTATCCCCGGTGTAGACTTTTTTCCCATTAATCGTTGCGTCATCAGTACTGCCACCGAGGAACTCGAAGTAGGCCTTACGTTGGTCAGCAGTCAGCTCACTAACAGGCGGCATCTGTGCAGCTTGAGAATTAAGGCCTTGTCCTGCACCGTTAGATGCGAGGAACATTCTATCTAGCTCCGCCTTTGTCTTGTCCGCTCCTGCTAGAGCACCTCCGCGAGCTAGGAATGCTTCATTCACAGCATCTTTTACCGCAGTGCTCGTATGCTCTTCTTGCTCAATTCGCCGAGCCACATCTGCCGCAGATAAGTCTGTTGGAAGGTACTTATCCAAAATAGCGCTGGCACTAGATTTAACTGCACCCGTAAATTCTGAGCCGCCGACAGGGACCGCTTCGCTAAGAGGAACTTTATCGACCGCATAGTCGATCATGCCGCGAATCACTTTGTTACGCGCCACCATGTCATTATCTTCTGCGAGTTTCGCATTAACTGGTGCCTCATCCAAGCCATTAATCAAAGTCTGCCAACCAGCAGTATTCTTTGCTACATCCGACGCCCATGTAGGGCCATACTCGGCATTAACTTGGCGCTTAAGCTCCAAGCGATACTCTTTCCACGCCTCAGAATTGATCGCAGACCATGCCGGTCGACGTCCGCCTTCATAATGCTCATCTTTAGTTCCGTCGCCCGATGTGTGAGTAGGTTGATCATGAGTAAGATCTGTGAATAAACCGCTCTTTGAGAACATCCTCTTCAGATCTTGATTACTGAGATCTAACATGTGATGTTTTCTAGCCTCATCACGAACATTGTTGTTACCACCCTCGCCCTCTGTATCCATTAACATGTCGGCAAGTTCAGAAACTCGCGGCGCAACCACAGATCCCATCCAAGAACGCATCTTTGAATTACTGTGGCCAAAAGCATCCTCACCACCGCTTGTCCAGCTGTTATGGTCGAGGCCATCTTGATAACCCAGCATGAAGTTCTGCGCAATCTTCGCACGGTTCACTTCATCGACCGACCAATGGTCATAGGCCGCCTGATCCGCTTTATACTGAGGGTCTTCAAGCCCGAGCGGGTACTTTGTGGCATCAGGAGCATCCATAAGTTGAGCATTGTGCTGGGATGCATCGTTGACAAGATCACCTAACGCATTACCAAGATCCTGATATGCTGCGCCCCCACCAGCAGCGTTACCGCGCCAACCCGTCAAGTAGCGGGTTAGACTCATTTTGTTGCCATTCACGTCAAAGTTGGTATCTGCACTCATCGCCGACCGAATAGCACGCATACGTGTTTCTTCATGTTGAGCGAGGACTGACTGGTCCTTCAGATCTAAATTGTCAGGACGATCGGAAAGCTCAAGCACTGACTGAACTGGATCAAAGACTGACTTAAATTGTTCATGGGTCAGCTTTTCGTTTCCAGCCAATCCAAACAGTGCATACTGGGATGCCCTCTGAGCCATACTGTCAGTACCTGTCACCCCCATCTGCATCTGATGGTCCCACTTTACGATATCGGAGAAAACGGACGCGCCCTTGCCGTCTCCCGTATCATAGAAACCCGGCCCGAGAGCGAGCGAGGTATTATCCCGTGCCGCAGCTCCAGCTAATTGAGTAAATATGTCGTAGCCATACAGAGTTGTCGATGCATTTGCTCCGATTTTCGGATGCTCATATTTACTCCATCCAGATTCCTGGAGCTGAGCGAGTTTGTCGGTGAAAATTTGCTGAACAGTGACACCATTTTTTCCAAGGAATCCCTGGGAAAACATGTCAAAAGACTTCTGAGTATCTGCCATCTTTTCGGCTAGATTGCTTCCTCCAGTTGCCATGACCATCAAGGAACCCATGTTTTTGTTAAAGGTTTCGTACCCGTCACTAATGAGATACCCCGTTTTCCGGTCATACCCCGCCTGCATCGCAGCCAGCACTGCTTTATTGAGATCATCGACACTAACATGCTGAGCAATGGCTGCTGCATAATACGGGTTATCTAAGTATTTTCCATACTTCGAGTTGAAATCATTAACATCCGCAGCAGTCAGAGGCTGTTTCTTAATCGCTTCTGCAATCTCAGGAGCCATAGCCTGTGCATCTGCCCATTGGGCCGCAGCATTCAAAATCGGAGTATCAGACTTGAAGAGTTCAACTCCAATCGCCCCACGCCCTCTTGAACCCGCCTCGTCTGACACGATAGTTTTACGTGCTGTATTGACAGATTGTGCAGCAGCATCGGCGCGGTCGTCTAGATCATTAACGCGCTTTTTGTACCGCTCCAAAATGCCCATTTGCTTACTGGACAAAATCGACCCGGCCACAGCAAGATTGCCGTCGGGATGAGAAACTGAACCGCTACCATGTGTTCCTGTGGTAGAGGCTGATGTCGCCTCAACGTCATTATATTCTGCGACTGCAGCATCCCATTCTTCTTGGAACTTGGTTATATCAGAACACGCAGAGCGCACATCCTCAGCCCACGTGTTAAGAGCCGTCGCAGCAGGGGAGAAAGCTTGAGATAATGTGACGGTCTTGTCACCCAAGCTCTGAATCTCCGCTGAAGCGGCATCAGCAGCCTGACCTGTCCATTCCGCTGGAGGCAAAGATCTGTTCTGAGCCACTTGTGTGTTACCAATTGCGGTTCCTTGCCGACTGATATCGGTGGCGACTGACTCTGCGGACATCTCAACTAGAGGGACCTGTGGGAGGGCTTCCGCCCCACGTCTTACATCAGCCATATCAGAGATACTCCCCAACACCTAGACGAGTGGCTGCAGCACGAGCCTTATCTCGATTGTACGTTTCGGTTTCATCCATATCTTGGGACACATCCTTTGCACCAGAGCCCAACTCTGAACAAGCATCAGAATATTCCAACACCGCCGCACTCATATAGTCACGAAAGTTATCCAGAGCTGCACGTAGCGCTGCAACGCCAGCATTGTCTCCCTCTGGGAGATCAAACGCCACTCCATATATTCTAAGCTTGCCCACTGCCGCACCGACTTGTGCCAAGTCCTGAGCATCAGTCCACTGGGCTTTCTCAAAAACCCCCACTGCTTCGCGGTCGAAGCTGATATCTGTCATCGGTAACCTCACTAAGCATGCAGACACAGGAAGGCGAGCCAGCGTTGACTCTCACATCTGGCGAACACTATAACATTTCAAGCTTATGGGAAGCCAAACAAGGTACCGGCAGCAATGGCAATCTACAGGCAAACAGCTACAAGTAAAATCCTCTAGTTTTTCTTTGGTAACGGCTGGCGGACCTGTCCGTGCCGGTTCGCGTCTTGCTGCGTTTGGAACTGATGCTGCAGTACATCATGGAAATCACTTTCTGTTCCCGTGAAATAGCGGTTAACCGCCGCTCACTGTTCTTTAGTTAACGAGTCATAAGGTTCTATAGTGCCATCCTCGTTGACGAACGGCAGTCCTTTTCTTGCCAGCGACTCACTCCCCGGCGACACATCAACAGTACCTGCACGTTCAGTCCAATACTGAGAGTCATACAAGACACGGGTGAGCCCACGTTGCATAAGCTCATGAGCCGACTTATTCGCCTCGTCACGTTCAGAGGCCCATACCTTCGTTTCATGATCGGTCGCACAAAAGGCGCCTTCAGCTTTTCCAGCAGCAGTTTTGATAATTGCCTTTGCCAAATCAGAGCCGCCGGGCATCTGTTTTCCGCAGAATGTCGCGACTTTGTCAACGATGAAGTCTACGATCTCTCGTGTATCCTTATTCGTTTTATCCAGATCTCTTGCAACGACTGAATCCCTGTCAGCATCCGCATCAAAAGTCTCTTGAATAAGTTCAGTCCATTTATCAGTTACGCGATTGACCAGAACCGAACGCGGAATCATAATTAGAGTTTTCAAGAATATGCGCAACTTCATCCATGTAGTTGATGAAGGCAGAAATCTGAACAGCTTTCAAAGCCGCTATTCGGCCACTCGCATATCGATCATCCAAGGGGTTATTTGGATCACCTTTATCTGTAACCTCCGGCTGATCAAAAGCCAGATCCTCAAACAAACCACCTTTGCCAGAGAAGCGCTCAACCATATCGCGGGTAAAGACTGCTCTCACGGCGCTATGCGCACCTTCACCCGTTCCTGCGCTCATTCCGAGTTCACTATTGTTATTCATCGCTGCGGTAAGATCACTGAGAGACGGCGTGCTACCAAATCAATCACTAAAGTTGCGGTTCGAAGCCTTCTTCAAAGATTGACAAAGGTTCAAGCTATTCTCATCAAACACGCTTTTAATATCTTTCAGGCTCACCTCGAATAGTTGGGGCGCGCGG
>CAUTAH010000020.1:0-16091 GCA_963536345.1 uncultured Actinomyces sp. | reverse complement strand
CGATGGTACTGCACCTGGGAGGGTGTGGGAGAGTAGGACACCGCCACAACACACTTACGGTGGGGTCTTGGAACACAATGTTCCAAGACCCCACCGCTTTCTCACACCCACAACACACACCACCCCAGCTACCACTAGCCTGACTTGCTCTCTCAGCAGCCTCTCTGCTCCAGCGTTAAAGTCGAGGTATGAGTGAAGTTTCCAAATCCTTAAGCTCTATGTCGCAGTTCCGTGATGAGTTGAATGCGCGCGAAGTTCTTGCTGAACTTTTCACTGACGCGCACACCGCCTACACCTTTACTGATGAACCGGTTACGGATGAGCAGCTTCGTGCCGCTTACGATTTGGCTAAGTGGGCACCGACTGGAGTGAACGGCCAGCCGCTTCGCGTCGCAATCGTTCGTGCTGGAGCCGCGAAACAACAGCTGCTGAACGCCCTTCCCCTTGGTAACAGGGAGCAAGCTCAAGGCGCACCTTTAGTGTTGGTGTGCGGTGCCAAGCTGGATTTCCAGCATGACCTTCCTTCGCTTCACCCGCGCGGTGAGCGCTATGAAAAACTGCTCACTGCGAATGAGAAGATGCGCACGCATATGGCCCATACATCAGCCACGATTCAAGTTGCTTATTTGATTCTGGCTCTTCGGGCACAGGGCTTGGAAACCGGCCCCATGAACCCAGATGACGCGCGACTTCTTCATGACTACTTCTTCCCCGGAGAGGACATCGAGCCTATTTTGGTGATTAATGTGGGCTACGCGGGTGCGAATGCATACCAGGAACGCGGGCCACGGGTGGGGTACGATGAGGTGTTTCGCGAACCGCAGGTTAACGCCTGAAGCCACGAGGAGGATGCCATGGCTGATGAAGCACGAGTTCGAAAAGTTCAAGATCGTATCCAGGAGACGGTCGCTTCTCTTTTGGGACGTCGCATCAAGGATCCGCGCCTAGGCTTTGTCACGATCACTGACGTTCGCGTGACCGGAGATCTCCAACACGCCTCGATTTTCTACACTGTGCTCGGAAATGAAGACGACCGTGCCGGTACCGCGCGCGCCTTCGAATCAGCAAAGGGCCTTATTCGTAGCGAGGTTGGTAAAGCCCTTGGTATTCGGCTCACTCCCAGCCTGGAGTTTATCCCGGATGCGCTACCAGAAACTGTAGCCTCGCTTGAGACCGCACTCGCATCAGCGCGTGCACACGACGAAGAAGTGTCACGTCTCGCCGTCGGCGCAAGCTACGCTGGCGACGAGGATCCCTATCGCAAGTCCGATGACGAAGAAGACGAGCAGGACGAGCGTTAATGTCTGCTGCTTCGGTGAGCTCGGGGCTTCTGATCGTTGACAAACCCCAGGGAATCACAAGCCACGATGTTGTTTCGCGCGTTCGTCGCCTCGCGCATACGCGCCGTGTTGGTCACGCAGGAACACTTGACCCAATGGCGACCGGCGTCTTGGTTCTTGGAATCAACAAAGCGACCCGGCTACTTACGTGGATCACTGACCATTCAAAGCGTTACGAAGCTCGCCTACGCCTCGGCGTGGAGACGACAACCGAGGACGCGGAAGGGGAAGTGACGCTCGCGCGAGGGTGCTCCGGCCTCGATAGTGAAGAATTTGCGCGCACACTGGAGCACTTTCGCGGGGTAATCTCGCAAGTTCCCTCCGCAGTCAGTGCAATTAAAGTTGACGGAAAGAGGGCTTACGCGCGGGTTCGCGCCGGAGAAGAAGTGAAGCTCAAGCCTCGGCAGGTGGAAATTTCCCTGCTCGAGGTTGGGGGAGAGGCGCACTCTCATAGCGTTACTTACAACGTTGAAGGGGAAGAACGCCTTATCCCCTGCATAGATGTCGATATCGTCGTTGAATGTTCCGCCGGAACATATATCCGCGCGCTCGCCCGCGATATCGGTCATGCACTTGGCTGCGGCGCGCATTTAATTGCACTGCGACGCACTCGGGTTGGAGAGTTCTCTCTTGAAAGTGCACACACTTTAGATTCTCTTTCCGAGGCCCAGCACCGCGACGGGGAAGACCTACCGGAAAATGAAGGAGCTCCGCTCCCGTTGACATCGCTCAGCGAGGCAGCGCGTGCAATGTTCCCCGTGCTTGAACTGACGCAAGCCGAGGCCGGTGCTTTCGCCCATGGGCAGGCGCCTCGCCGTTCTGCCCTTGAAGTTCGCGACTTTGCTGAGCGATGTGGGGGAAGGGACACAGCTTCGACCTGCGGTCCCATTGCCGCCATCAATGGTGAAGGGGAAGTCGTCGGACTTCTTGAGATTCGTGATTCTCGTTTGAAGACAATCCTTGTTTTTTAGAAAGTGACCACTGTGAAGATTTGGCGTTCGATTGAAGAAATCCCGAACGAGATAACGTCGGTGGTGACAATCGGCAATTTCGATGGGATGCACGAGGGGCATCGTCAGGTGATTGCGACAGCTGTTGCTCGGGCAAGAAGTAGGGGAGTGAAGGCTGTTGCCTGCACTTTTGACCCCCACCCCCGCATCGTTCATAATCCTGACACTGCACTCAAACTCATTTCTCCGCTGAGGGATCGTTTGGATGCGATGGCAGCAACCGGTTTGGATGCGACTTTTGTTATTCACTACGACGCTTCGGTCTATTCCCTCACCCCTCGAGACTTTGTCGAGAAATACCTAGTGCAGGCGCTGGGGGCAGTCGAAGTTGTCGTCGGCAAAGACTTCCGTTTCGGCCGTGAAAATTCCGGCGATCTTGTGACTTTGACGCAGCTGGGCCAAGAATTTGGTTTCACAGTCGAGTCAGTCGAGGACGTTGAAGCTCCTGAAGGGCGCCGCTGGTCATCATCTTGGGTGCGAGAACTCCTTGAAGCAGGCGACGTTTCTGGTGCGGCGCGTGTGCTTGGTCATCTTCACCGCATCCGCGGCACGGTTGAGCATGGCTATAAACGAGGCCGTGAGTTGGGTTTCCCCACCGCAAACCTGTGCAATGACATTGAAGGTGTCGTTCCAGGTGATGGTGTCTACGCTGGATGGCTTGTCAGGCATGTCGGGGACAGCGGTGCGGCAGAGTTCCTTCCCGCTGCGATTTCTGTGGGGACAAATCCTCAATTTGACGGTGAAGTACGCACTGTTGAAGCGCATGTTCTGGGCAGAAGCGACCTGAATCTCTACGGAGAGAACATATCGATTATGTTCGTGAGTCGTATTCGAGCGATGGAATCTTTTGATTCCTTGGATGCCCTGCTGTGTCGTATGGATGAGGATCTTCGAGTTACTGCGTATGTTCTTGGCGTTGGTGTACCGACGCGTGTTGATCCACAGGCAGTGACTGCACGCTGAACTGCGCCATAGGCTCTGATCTCGGTTGACGCTCGTGCTACAGATCACGACAAAAGCTTTGAGATGAGATGCTAAACTTGCCTATGCCGTCATGTCGGCCACGGATAGTATGCGCAGGGGATGGCCCTGTGGCTCCGTGCAACAAGTATGAAGGAGAAGCCTGTGCCACTGAGCAAGGACGTCAAGGATCAGATCATCGCCGAGTACGCTACCCACGAGGGTGACACCGGCTCCCCCGAGGTTCAGATTGCGCTGCTGACCCAGCGAATCAAGGATCTGACCGAGCACTTCAAGACTCACAAGCACGATCACCACTCACGTCGTGGTCTGCTGCTGCTGGTTGGTCGTCGTCGTCGCCTCCTCGGCTACCTCGCTGAGGTCGACATTGAGCGTTACCGCTCGCTGATCGAACGACTGGGCCTGCGTCGCTGATTGTCATCCGGCTCGATTCCCTGTTGGAATCGAGCCGGATCACTACGTGTGGGCAAGGTGCTCGCGCAATAACTCAATAGTTTGATAGAGGCGTGAACGTGCGCGGTTTTCGACAGTGGTTTACGGCTTCTCTGGCGCCCAAAGCGATATGGGAAGAGCCGGATCAAAGCCGTGGACTTCGATCGAAGGCCGATACGAACGCCCAAGTAGTGTGAAACACGTAAATTCAAGGAGAACACACATATGATGGAAGGCGAAGATATCGTCTCTGCAGAGGCGATCATCGACAATGGTCGTTTCGGTAAGCGCGTTGTCCGCTTTGAAACTGGCCGCCTCGCCAAGCAGGCCGCAGGTGCGGCCATGGCCTATCTTGATGATGAAACTGCGATTCTTTCCGCAACCACCGCGGGCAAGCAGCCCAAGGACCAGTTCGACTTTTTCCCGCTGACCGTTGACGTTGAGGAACGTTCCTACGCCGCGGGTCGTATCCCCGGATCCTTCTTCCGCCGTGAAGGCCGTCCCGGAACCGAGGCAATTCTTGCGGCTCGTCTGATCGACCGCCCGCTGCGCCCCGGATTCAAGAAGGGCCTGCGCAACGAGGTTCAGGTTGTCGCAACCGTCCTGGCTGCACACCCGAACGACGCCTATGACGTGCTGGCGATCAACGCGGCCTCCATGTCGACCCAGATTGCTGGTCTGCCCTTCTCCGGCCCCATTGCCGGTACCCGTCTGGCTCTCATCGATGGCCAGTGGGTGGCATTCCCGCGCTGGTCGGAGATGGAACGCTCTGTCTTCAATATCGTTGTCGCAGGTCGCATCGTCACCACTGAAGATGGCGGCGAAGACGTTGCGATCATGATGGTCGAAGCTGGCGGCGGCGAAAACGAATGGGACCTGATTCAGGCAGGCGCCGTTGCTCCTACCGAAGATGTGGTCGCTGACGGCCTCGAAGCTGCCAAGCCCTTCATTCGCGCGCTGTGCGAAGCCCAGATGAAGGTTGCTGCTGTCGCCTCGAAGGAAACCACCGAATTCCCGATCTTCCTCGACTACACGGATGAGCAGTACGCCGCTGTTGAGCAGTGGGTTGGCGACAAGCTCGCCAAGGCACTCCTCACCGAGGGCAAGCTTGCTCGCGAAGAAGCTGTGGACGCTGTTAAGGCAGAGATGCTTGAAGCTTTGGCAGAAGAGTGGCCCGAAGCTGAGAAGGAACTCAAGGCAGCTTTCCGCTCCCTCGAGAAGCAGACCATCCGTAACCGCACTCTGCGCGAAGAAATTCGCATGGACGGTCGTTCGCTGCGCACCATCCGCTCCCTGAGCGCAGAGGTCGAGGTTCTGCCTCGCGTTCACGGTTCGGCTCTCTTCCAGCGCGGTGAAACCCAGATTCTGGGCGTGACGACACTGGCCATGCTCCGCATGGAACAGCAGCTCGATAACCTATCGCCCATTACGGCGAAGCGCTACATGCACCAGTACAACTTCCCGCCGTACTCGACCGGCGAAACCGGCCGCGTTGGTTCGCCCAAGCGCCGCGAAATCGGCCACGGTGACCTTGCAGAGCGCGCTCTCAAGCCCGTGATTCCTTCACGCGAAGAGTTCCCCTACGCAATCCGCCAGGTCTCCGAGACCATGGGATCCAACGGTTCTTCTTCGATGGGCTCTGTGTGTGCATCGACCCTGTCGCTGCTCCAGGCTGGTGTGCCGCTGCGCGCCCCCGTCGCTGGTATCGCAATGGGCCTCATGACCGGTGAAGTTGATGGCAAGCAGAAGGCCGTCACCCTGACCGACATTCTGGGTGCTGAAGACGGCTTCGGCGACATGGACTTCAAGGTCGCCGGTACCCGCGAGTTCATTACCGCTTTGCAGCTGGATACCAAGCTCGATGGTATCGACTCCCAGGTGCTGCGTGGCGCGCTGGCACAGGCCCGCGATGCACGTTTGCAGATCCTTGACCTGATGGAGCAGGCAATTGACGCTCCCGATGAGATGAGCCCCTACGCTCCTCGCATCATCACCGTCCAGGTCCCCGTCGACAAGATTGGCGAGGTCATTGGTCCCAAGGGCAAGATGATCAACCAGATCCAGGAAGACACTGGCGCGGAACTCACCATTGAAGACGATGGAACCGTTTACATCGGTGCATCGACCGGTGAAGCTGCAGAAGCTGCACGTGCAATGGTCAACCAGATCGCCAACCCGCAGATGCCCGAGGTGGGGGAGCGCTTCGTGGGAACCGTCGTCAAGACGACCTCCTTCGGTGCCTTCGTTTCCCTGACCCCCGGCAAGGATGGTCTCCTGCACATTTCGCAGGTCCGTCGCCTGGTCGGCGGCAAGCGCATTGATTCGGTTGAAGATGTGCTGCAGGTTGGCCAGCAAGTCGAGGTCGAGATTCACGAGATTGGTGACCGCGGTAAGCTCAGCCTGTACGCCGTCGTCGATGGCGAAACCGGTGAACTCGAGGCCAGCGATGAGCAGCCTCGTCGCCGCGAGCGCTCAGAGCGTCCCGAGCGCCGTGAGCGTCGCGAGCGTCGTCCCCGCACCCGCACTCGTCGTCGCCGTGAAGACGACGAGGCCGCGGCATCTGAGGGCTCCGACGAGGAGTGACCTCGCGCTGAGGGCGCGTTAGACAACGCGTACTCAAAACTTTATGCCGTGTGGGGCGAAGGAATTCCTTCGCCCCACACGGCATATTTGTGCCTTTGCAACAGCCTGTTTATCGCCATCAGGGTGTCATCTCAGTTATCTAAAAAACGGTAATTATCGACGAATCTCGTCGGAAAAAATTTGACTCTTTGGGTCTAAAGACCCCTCATTTTCGTGTGGCGCCATTGATAGCGTTGGGGACGTGGCAGCGATTATTGCCTGTGACATATCGTGTTTCGACACCGATGTATGTTCGCAGAAATTCACCGCCCCCAGTGGCGGGATGCTGCACGAACAAGCCGCAATTATGGACGAATGTAGTCCAGGATATGTGCGGTATCACCCTAGTCTGATGAACTCTATTCTTCAGTGATAGAAAGGTCTTTCACATGTTGGGTTCTGCAGAGAGAAAAGCGAGTGACCTGAGCGCGGGTCACCGCATCTTCCTTCTGATCTTGGTCTCGATCGGTAGCTCGATCATTTACACCCCCGCCTATCTTCAGTATGTCTTCGAAGAACCGCTGGGTAAGGCCCTCATCGCCTCGGGTGGTGCTACGCCCGAAAACGTTGCCACCACGCTGGGTACACTTCTGAGCGCATACGCTATGACCGCACTTGTGTGCTATCTGCCCTCCGGTATCGTGGCGGATATTGTTCGCGTTCGTACCCTTTCGTGGGTCGGTTTCGGTCTGACTGCGCTGCTGACCTTCTGGTACGCAATGTTCCCCTCGCTGACCACGATTCGCTTCCTGTTTGTCGCGATGGGCGTCACAACCATCCTCATTTGGTGGGGTATTCGTTACAAGCTGGTGCGCCTGATCTCCGATGAAAATGGCTACTCGCGCAACATTGGTCTTTCTTACGCTTTCTACGGCCTCGCCGGTCTGATCCTGGGCTTCTTCAACTCATGGCTGGTTGCCCACCTCGCATCGCGTGGTGACATCATCCCCATGCGTACCCTGCTCTTCATCCTGGGTGGCCTGATTATGGTTCTCGCTGTCCTCTCCTTCTTCTTCATTCCGAAGTTTGAAGGCGAAATCGGCTCCACCGAAGGCGGTTTCTCGGTTAAGCAGATCGGACAGGTCTTGGCGAACCCCGTCGTGTGGTTGGCAGCTGCCACCTTGTTCTTCGTCTACTTCTTCTACACCGGCGTGAACCAGACCACCGGCTACATGAATAAGGTCATGATGCTTGCTCCCGCAGTGGTTACCATGGTCGCAACCGTCCGTACCTATGGTATTTCTCTGGTCTCGGCTCCCTTCTTCGGATGGGTTGCTGAGAAGGTCGGTTCTCCTTCGCGTGTTATTGCAGCTGCTTCGTTGCTGGTTGCTGTGCTCTTTGCTGGATTCGCTGTCCTGCCCTCGGGTGCAAACGCTATCCTCACCGCTGGATTGGTGATCGTCTTGGCCTTCATCGCCAACGGTGTCTTCGGCATTGTTTCCTCGCAGCTCACTGAGGGTAAGGTCGCTCCCGCGGTCTTTGGTACGGCCTCGGGCCTGCTCTCGGTCATCGGCTTCCTTCCCGATACCTTCTCCTACACCTGGTTTGGCTCGATTCGCGACGCCGCAGGTGATGCACAAGAATCAGCGTTCCATCAGATCTTCATGATCCTTGGCGGCGCAGCCCTTCTGGCAGCAGTTTGTGCGATCGCTCTGGTTGTCGTGATTCGTATTCGCGAGAAGAAGAACGTCGAGGCCTGAAAACCACGTACTGAGGAAGGAGGACGTAGTGGCACACAAACTTGATGTTCCCAGCATGTGGAGCGAGCAGATGGGCGCAGTCGTTGCCAAGCAAAACGAGCTGGCAAAAGACGCGTACTCGACCGATCAGAGCATCGAAGAGATGCGACAGGCCTATCGCAGTGAACGCCGTTTCTGGAACGAGGGCGGTCCGCATGTGGAAAGCGCGGAAGACCGAATGGTCCCGACGCGTCACGGGAGTATCCCGGTGCGCCGCTACGTCCCCCAGGCCTCGGGAGAAGAAAATAACGAATCTGCTCGCCCCCTGATTGTTTATGTTCACGGTGGCGGCTGGTTGATCGGCGATGTCGATACCCATGATCGCATCACGCGCACGATTGCCTCGCTCACAGGAGCCATCGTCGTTTCAGTGGGCTATACGCTCTCTCCGGAAGCGCAATACCCGCAGCCGATTGAAGAAATTTCAGACGTCACCGACTACATCGTCCAGCACGCTCAGGAGTGGGGAATTGATCCTCAGGATGTCTCCTTCTCGGGGGACAGTGCGGGTGCAAATATGGCATTCGGTGCGCTGCTCTACCTGCGTGATCACGGCAAAGCTGTGAACGCGCGCAGCATGTTGCTCTTCTACGGAGCATACGGCTTGCGTGACTCTCGTTCGATGCGACTGTTGGGCGGTCCTTGGGATGGGCTTACCGAAGCCGATTACGAGTACTATCTCAAGGCCTACCTTGGGGACCTTGAAAAGATTCGCGAACCTTACGTGAATATTTTGGATAACGATATGTCTTCGGCAGTCCCTCCCTGTTTCATCGTGGCCGCAGGCTTGGATCCTCTCAAAGACGATTCCGAGGCGCTCCACGAACTGCTTGATATCGCGGGGGTGGATAACGAATTCGTCGTCTATCCGAAGGTCATCCACGCATTCCTTCATCATTCTCGGATGTTGGATGACACGATCGATGCGATGCGGCGGGCCGCTGACTTCTTCCACAGCCACAAAATCTAAGAAACTCACACATTTCACATCACTGACGATAGGAAGCAAAATGGACTTTTCACTGAGCGAAGACCAGCAATTGATGGTCGATGGATTCACCGAATTGATGGAGTCGCGTAACTGGGAGAAGTACTTCCAGGAATGCGATGAACGCTCCGAATACCCCCAGGAATGGGTTTCGGCCATTTGCGAGCTCGGTTTTGACCAGATCCTCCTTCCTGAGGAAAACGGCGGTCTGGGGGCCGATTGGGTAACCCTTACCGCCGCTTACGAGGCCCTTGGCCGCGCCGGTGGCCCCACCTACGTTCTCTACCAGCTTCCCTGCTGGGATACCGTTCTGCGTGAAGGCACCGAGGAACAGAAGGAAAAGATCCTTTCCTTCGTGGGCACCGGTAAGCAGATGCTCAACTACGCAATGACCGAGCCGAGTGCAGGATCATCGTGGGATGACATGCGCACGACCTACACCCGTAAGGACGGTAAGGTCTATCTGAACGGTCACAAGACCTTTATTACTTCCTCCAAGTACGTGCCTTACCTGGTTGTCATGGCTCGCGATAGCGACAACATGGACACCTACACCGAATGGTTTGTCGATATGTCCCTGCCGGGCATTACCAAGGAACCCCTGCACAAGCTGGGCCTGCGCATGGACTCTTGCTGCGATATCTACTTCGATAACGTCGAACTTCGCGAAGAAGACCTCTTCGGAACTGAAGGAAATGGATTCCGCCGCGGAGTCGCCGACTTCGATCTTGAGCGTTTCCTTGTTGCTCTGACCAACTACGGCCAGGCCTACTGCGCGTTCGAGGACGCAGCGCGCTACGCCAACCAGCGTGTCCAGGGTGGACAGGCAATTGCCCGCCACCAGCTCATCCAGCTCAAGTTCGCGGACATGAAGGTTGCGCTCACCAATATGCGCAACATGCTCTACGAAATTGCATGGAAGCACGATAACGGTCTGCTTGGCCGTGGTGACTGCTCCATGGCGAAGTACTACTGCGCACACGCAGCATTTGAGGTCGTCGATAATGCTCTTCAGGTTCTGGCAGGCGTCGGTATTACCGGTGAACACCGCGTCCAGCGTATGTTCCGCGACCTGCGCGTTGACCGCGTCAGCGGTGGCACTGACGAAATGATGATCCTCACCGCAGGCCGTGCAGCTCTGAAGGAATACCGCTGATCGGCGGGAGGTGTATCTGATGTCATTACCCGTTGATAAGCCGTCCTACGGCAACCTTGACGGCCTGAAGGTCGTTTACTCTGCAGTGGAGATTGCTGTTCCTACCGCATGCGAAATCATGTCGGAGTGGGGTGCCGATATCACCTGGATTGAGAACACCTACAGTGGTGACTCTGTGCGTGATACCGAGTTCGTCAAGGAGATGGAACGACGTAATCAGCGCTCCATCTCGATGAATCCTTTCACGGATGAAGGAAAAGAGATTATCCGCGCGCTGGTCAAGGACGCAGATATCTTCATCGAATCCTCGAAGGGCCCGGTGTGGGCACGAAAGGGGATCACCGATGACTTCCTGTGGGAGGTCAACCCCCGCCTAGTTATTGTGCACGTTTCCGGTTTCGGCCATGTTGGTGATCCCAAGCGTGTTCACTCTGCGGCATATGATCTGACCGTCCAGGACTATTCGGGTTATGTGTACCAGAACGGCACGCCTGAAGAAGCAATGACGGCAGCACCCTATACCGGCGACTACTTCAACTCGCTCATGGTGATCTCCTCTGCACTGGCTGCGGTTTTCCGCGCTCAGCGCACCGGAGAAGGCGAATCTATTGATCTCGCAATGTACGAAACGATGCTGCGCGTTGGCGCCTACTACATGATCGACTACATGAATAAGGGAGTGCTCTACCCGCGCGCGGGTGCTCGTCACCAGAACCTGTGTGCGATCGGCCAGTACAAGACCAAGGATGGTGTCCTGGGTCTGTGCTGCTACGGCATTCCTCAGAACAAGTACCTGCTTGAGGTCATTGGTCTGGGTGATCTGTGGGGGACAGAAGAGTACCCCGAGGACACCTCAGCGCTGTGGCTGGACGGCCCCAAGGCCTCGTTGATCGAGCAAAAACTGGAAGAGTACCTGCTCACCCAGAACGTCGACGATGTTGAGGCAGATTTTGTTGCCCACAAGATCGCTGCTCAGAAGTGCTTGGATTTCGACGACCTCATGGCCGAAGAACACACCAAGCTGCGCGGAAACTTCATGGAGTGGGAGAACCGCGAAGGAGAGACGATCAAGGGCCTGAATACGGTTCCTCGTTTTGCACATCGCCCCGGTGGTTTCTGGCGTCCGATGCCCGCATTGGGTGAAGACACTCGAGATGTCCTCCACCGCAGCGGTTTCTCAGATGCGGATATCGAGCGTTTCAAGGCCTCCGGTTCCATCAAGTTCGCCGAAGAGGACTGATTCGTGACGATTCGGGATGAGATTCACTCGCGCACTAATCTGCGCGACATCTGGGAGGATGCGGTCAATGCAGCCCCAGAACGCAGCTTCCTCATTTTTGAGGATGTGTGCGCTGGCGTGCGCGTTGAACGCTCCTACCGTCAGACAGATGAGCAAGTGAATCGATATGCGAATGTCCTTCTTAAACTGGGCTTTCGCAGCGGTGACCGCATTGCACTCTACCTGCCCAATAGCATCGAGTTCATCGAATGCTTCTTGGCGATCGCGAAGATCGGTGCGGTCATCGTTCCCTTGGATACGAAGGGGACCTCTTTTGAACTTGCGGGGCTGATCGATGCCAGTGGCGCTCGCGCGGTGATTTGTACCCGAGGGTGCTCGCTGACCCTCGACGAGGCCGTGCTGGCCTCGGGGGTTCAGGTGCTCTTGGTGGGAAGTGATGCCGGTGAGGAGGAGTCTTCTCTACCCGCTCTCAGTCGGAGCTGCTCGCCTCAGCTGGATTACGATCCGCAGCTTGAAGCGCTGAGTCTTTTGGAAATTATGTTCACCTCTGGGACGACCGCGTCTCCTAAAGGTGTCATGATCACGCATGCCAATGCCGTATTTTCAGGAAAATACGTCAACTGGGAACTGGCGATGACCAGTGATGATCGCTACGCGACTTCTATGGTTGCCAGTCACGTGAATTTCCAGCTCTCAGCCTTCATTCCGGTCATCACCGCTGGAGCGACGCTGATTCTTCTTAGCCGTTACAGCGCGCATCGTTTCTGGAAATCGGTGTGTCAAACCCGAGCGACTTTGGTCCAGGGAATGGCACTGATTGTCATGACGATGCTTGCTCAACCCGTGGATCCAGAAGAACAGAACCACTGTGTGCGTCAGATGCACTATTTCCTGATGCTGTCTGATGAAGATAAAGAACGCTTTGAAAAGCGTTTTGCTGTTCCACTACTCAATAACTATGGCTCGACCGAGACCCTGGTTGGAGTTGTCACCGATCCGCCCGTGGGGGAGCGGCGCTGGCCTTCAGTGGGACAGGTTGGTCCTGGCTATGAGCTCAAGATTTGTGATGAATCCGGAGCAGAAGTAGCGCAGGGACACAATGGTGAGATCCGCATTCGGGGCGAGATGGGGATCTCACTTATGCAGGGGTACTGGCAGCGCCCCGATGCGACTGGGGAGGCGGTCATCGATGGGTGGTATCACACCGGTGACTGGGGATACGTTGACCCCGACGGATGGCTCTTTTTCGTCGATCGGCGACACGACCTCATCAAGCGCAACGGTGAGTCGGTGACCTCGGGTGAAATTGAAAACCTTCTTCGCCAAATCCCGGAAGTGAGCGATGCGGCGGTCGTTGGAGTACGCCACCTCATTCGCGGGCAAGATATTCATGCCTTCCTCACCCTCCACCCGGGTAAGGAGCTGAGCCCTGACAGTGTGTTGGAGTTTTGCCGCCAACGACTGTCTTCCTTCAAAGTTCCCAACGAGGTACGGATCGTCGATGAGCTGCCTCGCGGTGAATACGGCAAAGTCAACAAAGAATTACTCAAAACCCTGTGAAAGGAACAGGCATGGCAATCAATACGGATATGGTCGGACAGACCTTCGGTCCTTTCGTCCGTGACTACACTTTCCGTGATCTTGAGCTGTTTGCTCTTGGCTGCGGTGCAGGTATCGATGGCAAGGATGGCCTCGAATACCTCAACGAGCACGATGAACGTAATCCTCAGCTCAAGGTTCTGCCCATGTTTGGTGCGATGCTCATCGTGGATTCCGAGGTCACTCGTACCATTGACTACGGCTACAACTATGCGGGCTCCCTGCACTGGGGCTTCGATATTCGTTTCCACCAGCCGATCACTAAGATGAGCGATCACTTGGAGACCATGGTTCGCCTTGAAGGCCTCTATGACCGTGGTGAGGGCCGTGGCCTGCTCGCTCAGCATATTGGGGACACCTACGATTCGGACGGAAACCTGCTTTTCACGAACGAATCTTGGGACTGCCTGATTTACGACGGCGGTTGGGGTGGCCCCAAGCCTCCCAAGGACATCGTTGAGATGCCAGAGCGCGAGGCTGACGTCGAGGTCGTTGAGCGTATTCCTGAGAACCAGGCTTTGATCTACCGCCTGTCGGGCGACTATCACCCGCAGCATATCGACTGGGATTATGCAGCTGAGAACGGTGAGCCTCGTCCCATTCTTCACGCGATCTCTTACGCGGGTGTTGTCATGCGTCATGCAATCAACGCTTTCGTTCCCGGAGAACCCGAGCGCATCACCCGTTTCAAGACCCGCATTACTTCGCCGGTTCTGCCCGGTAGCACTCTGAAGACGAAGCTGTGGAAGGTCGGAGAAGGCGAGCTCCGTTTCCAGCTGGTGGACGAAGATGCTGATGTCACCGGTGCGAAGCCGCACCTGAACTGGGGGATTATCGAATACCGCTGAAGTAACCTTGAAAGCATAGATGCGTGATCACACGATGATCCGCAGCTCTGCTATCGAGGTGTTAGAGGAGATACACGCAGTGAAAAAGGAAGTAACAGATCTCGAAGATCTGGATATGTCGGGTGTGCTTTGGCGCATCATCGCATTTTCCAGTGGTGGTCCATTCCTTGAAGGCTATGTTCTAGGAATTATCGGCGTGGCGCTTTCACGCCTAGGTACCGATATCGAGATCAGTAATTCCATGTCGGGCTTGCTGGGAATTGCCGCTTTGGTCGGTCTTTTCTTAGGTGCCGCAGTCGGAGGATGGCTGACGGACCTCATTGGTCGTCACAAGATGTTCATTCTTGACCTGATTGTCATTGTCGTTTTGTCGGCACTGTGTGCCGTCGTTACGTCTCCTCTGCAATTAGTGGCTCTGCGCTTCCTCATCGGTGTGGCAATCGGCGCCGATTATCCGATTGCCACATCGATGATCGCGGAGTTCTCACCGCGCAAACATCGCGCAATGTCGATGGGCATGATCGCTGCTGCATGGTATCTCGGTGCCAATGTCGCAGCTCTTGTGGGCTACGCGCTTTACGAAACCCCTCACGGCTGGCGCTGGATGCTGGCGTCGTCTGCGATCCCGGCAGTACTAATTCTTATCGGACGTTGGGATATCCCCGAATCTCCCAGGTGGTTGGCATCGAAAGGCCGCCAAGAAGAAGCCGATCGCGTTGTCATGAAGCTTTTCGGTGAAAATGTCCGCCTTCCTGCGCAAGAGGTTGCCGAGAAAACTGAGTTTAAGAAGATCTTCAGTGGTGTTTATCTGCGTCGCGTGATCTTCGTTGGTGTGATTTGGCTCTGTCAGGCAATTCCGATGTTTGCTCTTTACACCTATGGCCCCACAATCGTTGGTTCCATTGGCCTTGGAGAGGGACGCAATTCGCTGATTGGTGAGCTTGTTATCGGCACCTTCTTTATGCTCGGTACATTCCCCGCAATGTACTTGGCTGAACGCGTGGGGCGTCGTCCGCTCATCATCTGGTGTTTCTTCGGCATGACGATTGCGCTTGGTCTGATCGGTTTCTTCCCGCAGGGGGGAATCGTTCTGATTTCCATTTGCTTCATCGCCTACGCACTTCTTGCTGGCGGTCCGGGCAACCTCGAGTGGCTCTACCCCAACGAGCTCTTCCCAACCTCCATTCGCGCCTCGGCAATGGGTGTTGCTATGGCTCTGAGCCGAATCGGCACCGTCTACTCAATGTTCGTCCTTCCGGCATTTATCGCCGATTACGGGATCTCGGCAACCATGCTTGCCGGTGCGCTCATTTCGGCACTTGGATTTGGTGTTTCCTTCGCTTGGGCCCCCGAAACCAAGGGACTGAGCTTGGACGTTACAGGATCAGCGGACTTCAAGGGGCGCTAAACGATGTATCGCATTGATTCAGTGGTTGTGAGCGCGTACCGCACGAATTGCTACGCGCTAACGAATGAAGGCGGGACGATTATTGTCGACCCGGGCGACCAAGCGAGCTTCCTACAGCAATGGACGCAGGACTTGGACGTCGTCGGTATCGTGCTCACCCACTGTCATTGCGACCACATCGGGGCAGTTAATGAACTTGTCGCTCAACACGGGTGCTGGGTCGCCTGTGGAGCTGCAGATGTTGCTGGAACGCGCGACTTGCATCTGTCTGGATTCGATGTCGAAGGTATCGACTATGTCGTGGATCATGTTGATCGGCCTTTGAAGGAAGGCGATGTCATTGAGTGGGGGAGCGATCGCCTTGAGGTGATCGATACCCCGGGACACACTCAGGGACATATCTGTTTGATCGATCGTGCCAACTCGATCCTGTTCAGCGGCGACATGCTATTTGCCGGAACGATTGGACGGACTGATTTTCCCGGGGGAGACCGGGCGCTTATGGCCTCATCCTGCGCGAAACTCGCAGAGGTTAATCAGGATCTTCGCGTACTTCCCGGGCACGGTCCAGCCACCACTTTGGCGGCAGAAAAGGCGCAGCTCACGCACTGGTCGCGCGTTCTCTGTCCGCGGGAAGTGGCTCAGGATACTGCGCGTAGTGACGAATTGAGATTGCCATGAAGCTGATCGTCAATCAAAGCTTCAAGGTAGCGCGGAACCTTCAGCAT
>CAUTAH010000019.1:0-18067 GCA_963536345.1 uncultured Actinomyces sp. | reverse complement strand
ACCCGTAACCCCCTGCTTGCAAAGCAGGTGCGCTACCAATTGCGCCATAGCCCCAAAGGGGTTCCCCCAGATTTACGCCTGCGAGACGTCATCCGTAAGGGATGTCCACAGTTCCTCATTGTCGGAGAGATCCTGGCAGATCTGCCGGACCACAAGCCCCACTGCAGCGACACAAGCCACTAGCGAAAGAGTCTTCACAAACTTCTTCATGGGAGCCTCCGCTCAATTGTTCCTGCGGATGGTGGGCCTAGGTGGGCTCGAACCACCGACCTCAGTCTTATCAGGACTGCGCTCTAACCTACTGAGCTATAGGCCCATTGCCATGCCGAAAGGCACGCGTTAAATAGTACATGCGCATGGTGACTCACGCAAAATTGTTTTCTGGTGACGTCGCCCACTCATTAGAGTTCCCCGTGTTGAACCGCCATAAGAAAGAGAACGAACCGCCATAAGAACGGCCTGAATACACGTGTGGGGGTCGGTGCCGCGCACCAACCCCCACACGGTGGAACTTAAAGCTCACTCATCCATCAGTGTCACCTTGATGCCACCGACCAGCGAGGCGACCAAGTTGTACAGGAAGGTTCCCAAGGCCGACAGTGCAGTCAGCAGAACAACGTTCATGACCGCAATGAGAGTCGTGTAGGCCATGACCTTCGGAAGCCTGACGTAATCCAGAAGCGAGACCATCTGCGATGCGCCAATGGACTGCAGGAAGCTTTCCGCTGAGGCGAAGACATGCATGGCGTTGAGCATGAGCCACAGGATCATGACTGCAACGACCAGTGCGATACCCAATGCCACGCTGAGCAGGAAGGCAACCTTCATGACTCCCCAGGGGTCCACTCGCACAATGGCGAGGTCTACCTGGCGGGGAAGGTCATCGCGGTCGTTCGATGCGTGATCACTCATTCCTGGACCTCCTGTGAGTCGTCATGCTCTGACGCTACATCCTCAGCAGGGGTTTCGTCATTACTTTGCGAAGAATTGTCCTGTGCTTGCGCATCCTCGGACTCTTCTTCGTCAATATCGCGCTCGGGGTTACGAGTCACTGCAATGATTCGGTCATTCTCATCGGGACGAGCAAAGATGACACCCATGGTGTTACGCGCAGTCGGGCGCACATCCGAGGCATTGACCTGGACAAGCTTGCCGGACTCGGTGATGACCATGATGTCTTCTTCAGGATCAACAACCAACGCGCCAACAAGTCCGCCACGCTCTTCAACCAGACGACCCACGCGTACACCCATGGTTCCACGACCCTTGGTCGGGTATTCCTCAATGGGAGTGCGCTTGGCGTAACCGGAATCGGTCACGATCAGCAGGTCCGTTCCCTCGCGAGGAACATCCATGGCCAAGAGCTCATCATCGCCGCGGAACTTCATACCGCGAACGCCGGAGGTCGAACGACCCATGGGTCGCAACTGCTCGTCCGTCGCGGCGAAGCGCACGGCCTGACCATCGCGAGACACCAGCAGCAGATCGTCATCGGCATTAGCCAGCTGAGCCGAAACCAGCTCATCCGGCTTGCCCTCTTCGTCCTCACGCAGGTTAACGGCAATAATGCCGCCGCTTCGCGGAGAGTTGTACATCTCCAGCGGGGTCTTCTTCACGAGGCCGGACTTCGTTGCCAGCACCAAGTACTGTGCGTCCTCGTAGGTGCGGATTGCCAGGACCTGCGCAATGCGCTCTTCGGGCTGGAATGCCAGAAGATTTGCAACGTGCTGGCCCTTGGCATCGCGACCGCCTTCGGGAATCTCGTAGGCCTTCGCGCGGTAGACGCGACCGAGGTTCGTGAAGAACAGCAGCCAGTGGTGCGTGGTCGTGACAAAGAAGTGCTCCACCACGTCATCGCCGCGCAACTGGGTGCCGCGAACGCCCTTACCGCCTCGTTTCTGGGAGCGGTAGTTGTCAGTACGAGTGCGCTTTGCGAAACCATCGCGGGTGATGGTGACGACAACATCCTCTTCGGGGATGAGGTCTTCCATCGACATTTCCCCATCGAAGGGAACGATGGTGGTGCGACGCTCATCGCCGAACTTCTCAACGATTTCGCCAAGTTCTTCGGAGATAATTGCACGTTGACGCTCGGGCTTGGCCAAGATGTCCTGCAGATCTTCAACGCGGGCGCGCAGTTCGGCGTGCTCATTCAAGATCTTCTGACGTTCCAGAGCTGCCAGTCGGCGCAGCTGCAGGGCCAGAATCGCGTCGGCTTGGATCTCATCAACATCCAGCAGCTCCATCAAGCCGCTACGTGCCTCATCGACCGTGGGTGAACGACGGATCAGGGCAATGACCTCGTCCAATGCATCCAGGGCCTTGAGGTAACCGTCCAAGATGTGCAGACGCTCTTGAGCCTTACGCAGACGGAACTGCGTGCGGCGCACAATCACTTCGATCTGGTGGGCAACCCAGTGGCGGATAAAGCCGTCAATCGACAGGGTTCGCGGAACACCGTCGACCAGCGCAAGCATGTTCGCCGAGAAGTTTTCCTGCAGCGAAGTGCGCTTGTACAGGTTGTTCAGAACAACCTTGGCAACTGCATCACGCTTGAGGACAATGACCAGTCGCTGACCGGTACGGCCGGAAGTTTCATCGCGAATATCCGCAATACCTTGGATCTGACCATCACGAACCAGCTGAGCAATCTTGTCAGCCAAGTTGTCGGGGTTGACCTGATAGGGAAGCTCAGTGACCACCAGGCACTGGCGTCCGTGAATTTCCTCCACGTTGACAACCGCGCGCTGAGTGATGGAACCGCGTCCGGTACGGTATGCGTCTTCAATTCCGCGACGTCCCAGAATGGTTGCGCCCGTTGGGAAGTCGGGACCGGGGATCAGCTTGAGGAGGGCCTCAAGAAGTTCCTCTCGCGAGGCCTCGGGGTGCTCAAGCGCCCACTGCACGCCGCGCGCAACCTCACGTAGGTTGTGCGGGGGAATACGGGTCGCCATACCGACGGCGATACCTTCCGAACCATTGACCAAGACGTTGGGGAAACGTGAGGGAAGAATAGTCGGTTCCTGGTTGCGGCCATCGTAGTTGTCCTGGAAATCAACGCATTCTTCGTCGATGTCACGGACCATTTCCATGGCAAGAGGGGCCATCTTACATTCGGTGTAACGAGGTGCTGCGGGGCCCAGGTTACCGGGGGTACCGAAGTTACCCTGACCGGCGACCAAGGGGTAGCGCAACGACCAGGGCTGCACCAGGCGCGCAAGTGCATAGTAGATCGCTGCGTCGCCGTGGGGGTGGTAGTTACCCATGACGTCACCGACGATGCGCGATGACTTCGAGAATGAAGAGGTGGGACGGTAACCGCCGTCGTACATCGCGTAGAGGATGCGGCGGTGGACGGGCTTGAGTCCGTCACGAACATCGGGCAGCGCGCGTCCGACAATAACGCTCATGGCGTAGTCGAGATAGGAGCGCTGCATTTCCTTCTGCAGGTCGACCTGGCGAATACGTTCGACGTCACGGATGTGTCCGGCATCGACTGTTTGTTCGTCGCTCACTTTGGTCCTTCGTTTCGTTTTCTACTGACGAGGCCGCACATGCCTTGTGGCCTCGTCGCTGGGCTTTAGATGTCGAGGAAGCGCACGTCGGTGGCGTTGCGCTGGATAAACGTGCGGCGCCTCTCGACGTCGTCACCCATCAAGATGGTGAAGGTCTCATCGGCATCTGCTGCATCTTCGAGAGTGACCTGCTTGAGGATGCGGTGCTGAGGATCCATGGTGGTTTCCCACAGCTCGTGATCATTCATCTCACCCAGACCCTTGTAGCGCTGGATGCCGCCTTCCTTGGGAAGCCTACGATTTGCTGCGGCTCCCGCGGCAAGCATCTCGTCGCGTTCCTTGTCTGAGTAAGCAAATTCGTGCTCTGCGTTGGACCACTTGATGCGGTACAGCGGAGGCATAGCAATGAAGGTGTGTCCCTGTTCAACCAGGGGACGCATGTAGCGGAACAGCAGGGTGAGCAACAGGGTTGCAATGTGCTGACCGTCAACGTCGGCGTCGGCCATGATGACGATCTTGCCGTAGCGCAGTTTCGCCAGGTCGAAGTCTTCACCGATTCCCGTTCCGAATGCGGTGATCAGGGAGCGAATCGTATCCGAGCTCAGTGCGCGGTCCAGGCGAGCCTTTTCCACGTTCAAAATCTTGCCTCGGATCGGCAGAATTGCCTGGTGTTCGGGGTCACGTCCGCCAACGGCCGAGCCGCCTGCGGAGTCACCCTCGACGATGAAGATTTCGCATTCTTCGGGAACTCGCGAGGAGCAGTCGCGCAGCTTACCGGGCATCGAGGCCGACTCCAGTACGCCCTTACGACGAGTAGCTTCGCGTGCCTTTCGAGCGGCAACACGCGCAGCCTGAGCTGCCTGGCCCTTCTGGATAATGGCCTTGGCATCCGCCGGGTGTGCATCAAACCAGTCGGTGAGCTTGGAGTAAACCTGCTGCTGAACGAAGGTTCGCGCTTCGGTGTTGCCCAGCTTGGTCTTGGTCTGGCCTTCGAACTGGGGCTCGGTGAGCTTGATCGAAATAACGGCCGTCAGACCTTCGCGCACGTCATCACCGGTCAGGTTGTCATCCTTCTCGCGGATGATGCCCTTTTCGCGACCGTAGCGGTTAACCAGCGAGGTCAGCGCGGTACGGAAACCTTCTTCGTGCATGCCACCTTCGGTGGTATTGATGGTGTTTGCGAAGGTGTGAACCGACGAGGAATACGCCGTGGTCCACTGCATGGCGATTTCCACGCTCATGGTGCCTTCGTCGTTTTCCGCTTCGAAGTCAATGATGTCAGCGTTGATCGTTTCGATCTTCTTTGCCGAATCCAGGTATTCCACGTAGTCACGCAGGCCGTGCTCATACATGTAGGAAACCTGGCGGAATCCCTTGTGCTTTTCTTCCGAGGCCTGCTCGTCTCCGGCGATTTCGTCGCCTTCATCCGTGGCAGTTTCGCGCTCATCAGTCAGGGTGATACGCAGTCCCTTGTTGAGGAATGCCATCTGCTGGAAGCGCTGACGCAGGGTTTCGAAATCGAAGACGGTGGTCTCAAAGATTTCGGGATCCGGGTAGAAGGTTTGCGTCGTTCCGGTTTCAGTGGTTTCTTCACCACGAACCAATTCGGTAATGGGGTGGCCGCCATTAGCAAAGGACATCCGCCATACGTATCCCTGCCTGCGAATCTCTGTGTCGACACGCGTGGACAAGGCATTCACAACCGAGATGCCCACACCGTGAAGACCGCCGGAAACCGCGTAACCGCCACCGCCGAACTTACCGCCCGCGTGCAGGATGGTCATGACGACCTCGACCGTTGGCTTGTGCTCGGTCGGGTGCTCGTCAACGGGAATACCGCGTCCGTTATCGACGACACGAACGCCACCATCGGCCAGGATCGTGACCTCAATGTGGTCCGCATAGCCAGCCAAGGCCTCGTCAACGGAGTTATCTACAACCTCATACACCAGGTGATGTAAGCCGCGCTCACCGGTTGACCCGATGTACATACCGGGGCGCTTACGCACCGCCTCCAAACCTTCGAGGACGGTGATATCTGACGCGCCGTAGCCGTCGGATCCGTCATCGACTGTTGGTTCTTGCGTTTCAGCCACCTAATGGCTCCCCTCATTCTTCACCCGCATGGGTGTGCACTGCCCGAAAATGGCGCAGTAGCAATAAAACAACCGCTACCATTCTACCGAAAAGGCAGGGGGAAAGCCCTGATTGACACCGCTATGAGGAAGAATCACTCACAGGAATTATCCGCGAAATATAGCCGTTTTTGAGGCTGTGACCAGTCACACGTTCAGAAACTAGGCGTAGGTATCGCGAGGACCCCGTCCGGGCACCGATAGACGGCCCTTTTTCCACGAAGGAGAGGCCGGTGGACGCAAGATCACCTGCTGCACGACACCCTCACCCACGGCCTCGGCAATCGTACGTTCCAGGCGCGGAAGAAGTAGCTGAAGTTGCTTAAACCACGCGGTGGAATCGCATTGAACAATCAAGCGGTGATCATCAATTGTTTCAATGGAGCAGTGCTCAGCGATTTCATCGCCGACAATATCGCTCCATCGTGCCATCAGATCTCCCGCCCGCGTGTGTTCCTGCCACCCGCGCGAGGCAATTAAAGAATCAATTGTCAGACCCAGCTTTTTCGGCTCGCGGTATTTTCGCCGCATCGGAGCCATTCCAGGCATTTTGATCCAGCGACTTCCAGCCCGAGAAACGACCGTTGATAGCGCGCTAAATTCGCCATCTGGATCAGCTTGAGGATCAAGGTTGACCTCCGAAGCTTCCTGCTCATCATCGAGCAAAATTTCCTCGGCAAATTCTTCACTTTGTCCACTCACACTTCTGCGTCGTGACCGCAGAGGAATGCGGTAGTGGCCCTGGGCCTGCGCTCTTGCTTGTACACGTCGTAGTGCAGCAGAAGCGTATTCGAAATCGGAAAATTCACTCATCACCGACCACCGTTCCAAGCTCAGGATCCCAATGGACTGCATGAACCTGAGCATGTAATTCTTGCGGAACATCATCGGCGACCGCTGCCGTGATTAATACTTGTTCCGCACCGGTAATCATACGGGTTAATCCCGCTCTGCGCGACGAATCAAGCTCTGCAAATACATCATCGAGAATAAGAATCGGGGTATCCCCATCTCGAGAAAGAAGCTCGAAAGCGCCCAAACGTAGTGAAAGAGCAACCGACCATGTCTCGCCGTGGCTTGCATAGCCTTTCACGGGCATCCCACCAAGGGTGAGCTTCAAATCGTCGCGGTGTGCGCCGAATAAATTCACTCCCCTTTCGGCTTCCTTCATGCGTGACGAGGCCAAAATTTCCTTAAGTTCACCCGCGATCGTGGCCACGTCCCCACCCACCGGGCAATTCCCCTGGGAAGCAAGGAATTCGATATCCAATTTCCGAGGAGATCCACCGATTTCCTCATAGGCATGGGCCGCGGGACCGCGAAGTTCCTCAACTAGTCCCACGCGCGCAAGACTGAGCTGCGCAGAGAGCTGAGCGAAAGTGTCATCCCAAACTTCTACTGTTGAAAAATCGGGAGTAAAACCTCGGCGTAACTGCGATTGAGCACTCTTCATCAAGGCCGCACGCTGACGCGCAACCTTGTCAAAATCGCTTTTTACCTGCGCAATCAGCGGGTGCTGCTGAATGAGGAGATCATCTAAGAACTGGCGACGGACCTGCGGGTCACCGCGAACAATTTGAAGATCTTCTGGCGAAAACACCACGCTTTTGAGCAGTCCAAGAACTTCGCGCGGTCGAACTTGGGTGCGATTGACCTTCGCCCTATTCGCTTTTCCACGAACGATCTCAAGTTCAATAACCGTTTCGCGCTCACCTGCGGTCACCAGCCTGACCCGAACAACTGCCCCACCGGGCTGAGGTTCATCAGCGGAAAGCGGTAAACGCACTAGGGCTTGTTCTGCACTCACGCGGTGGGAGGAGAATGCAGAGAGGTAGGAAACGGCCTCGACAAGATTGGTCTTTCCCTGGCCATTTGAGCCCAAAAGGACCGTCGTTCCCGGCGCAAACTCCACTACCGCATGACGGTATGAACGAAAGTCATCCAGCGCAACGTGCGAAACTCGCACACAAACTCCAGATCAGATTCCGTAGCGGATCGGCATCAGCAGGTAGCGGAAGTCGGTCGACTCTCCGCCATCGGCCTTTTCTTGGCCGGTAATGACAGCGGGCTTCGTCGGGTGAGTGAAACCGAAGCGAACATACTCGGTATCCATAACCGACAAACCTTCGCTGAGGTACTGCGGATTAAATGCAGTCGCGATGTCGTCGCCCATAAGTTGTGCCTGAACAACTTCAGAAGCCTGAGCGTTATCACCCTGGCCAGCTTCAAGAACAAGCTGACCATCGGAGAAGGACAGACGAACACTGGTCTTGCGCTCGGCAACCAAGGAAACACGCTTAACTGCCTCGAGCAAAGTGTGACGCTCGACGATTGCCTGGATGGTGGTCGTTTCCGGGAAGAGACGACGAACCGGCGGGTAGTCACCATCCATCAGGGTCGATGTCGTGCGACGTCCACCGGCCTGGAAACCGATCAGCGAAGAAGCACCCGGCTGAGATTCCTGCGACAGACCGATCTCAACCTTTGCACCCGAAGTCATGGACTTTGCGACATCCTGAAGAATGCGTGCCTTGACCAGTGCGGCTTCGGACATATCGGAAACCGAATCCCACTTGAGCTCACGCATGGCCAGACGGTAGCGGTCGGTTGCCAAAAGCGTGATGTTATCGCCGTCGATTTCGACGCGGACGGCGGTAAGAAGCGGAAGGGTTTCATCGCGAGAAGCTGCGATCGATACCTGAGCAACGGCCTGCTGAAAAACCTGCGAATCTACAGAACCTGCAACCTGAGGCTGTGCGGGAAGAAGCGGGTACTCATCGATAGGCATGACTGCCAAGGTGAAGTGCGAGGAACCGCAGGAAAGAGAAACTTTTTGTCCATCAACTTCGATGGTGACCGGCTTGTTGGGCAAGGACTTTGAAATATCTGCAAGAAGTCGACCGGAAACCAGAACTTCGCCTTCTTCATCAACCGAGGCGGGAATACGCGAGTTTCCAGAAACTTCGTAGTCGAAGGAGGACAGAGTCAGTTCCTGACCCTGAGCCGAGATTCGCATACCAGCAAGGATGGGGCTTGCGGGACGGGTGGGAAGTACACGCGCTGTCCATGAAACAGCTTCTGCAAGCACGTCGCGGGCGACGGTGAACTTCATGGATTCTCCTTGGAACTGAATGTAGATATACCGTGGTCAGTTTACCTGGCTGTAGGCCTCAAGGAAACTGAGAATTACACCTTCACGAGTCTGAGCTCGAGGCCTCACTGATGTTGGCGATTTTTTGTTATTTGTCTTGAACTAAAGTTCGTCATCATCATCGGCTATGTGGATTGTGTGGAAAACCCATTTTTACCGTGAAATGACAGCACTTCTTTCGTGGATGAATATGTGAATCTGTGTGTGAACGAACTACATGTTTTTGTGGACGAAAATTGTTCTGTTGTTTTCTCTCCACAAATTGCTCTGCGTCGTGCACAAGCGATCGATGATGTTTCACCACAGTTTCCACAGCTTCTGTGGAAAGGAAGTTTGCACCCCGAAACGCCTAGTTTTTAGCTGAGAGTCGCCGACTGGCGTGCGGCCTGCTTAATGCGGTTGGTCAATTCAGTGACGTAGTTGAAGGTCTCCCTCTTCTCCGCCATCAACCCCACAATCTTCTTATTTGCGTGCATCACGGTTGTGTGGTCGCGTCCGCCAAATGCGGCGCCAATCTTCGGAAGCGAAAGATCAGTGAGTTCACGACACAGGTACATCGCGATCTGACGTGCCTCGACGACGACATGCGAACGGTCCGAGGACGACAATTGGTCAATCGTCACGCCGAAATAGGTCGCGGTCTGACTCATAATCAGCGTTGGTGTGACCTCGGTGTCCTGGGGGTCGGAAGCAAAATCCTTCAAGAGCATCTCTGCCATCGAAACGGTGACCGGTTCTTTCGACAGGGATTCGAAGGCCGCAACTCGCACCAGCGCGCCTTCAAGTTCGCGGATATTCGAGGAAATTCGCTGGGCAATGTATTCCAGAACCCGAGGATCAACTTCGATATTTTCCGCACTGGCCTTCTTTTGCAAGATTGCGATACGGGTTTCCAAGTCGGGAGGAAGGACGTCGACCAAAAGGCCCGCTGCGAAGCGCGAACGGATTCGATCTTCCAGATCGAGTTCGCGAGGCGGCACGTCTGAGGTCAGAACGATCTGCTTTCCCGCGTTGTACAAAGAGTTAAAGGTATGGAAGAACTCTTCGACCGTACGCTCTTTGCCCTGAATGAACTGGATATCGTCAATGAGCAGAACGTCGACCTCGCGGTAGCGCCTCTGAAATTCCTCAATGCTTTCCTCGCGCACAGAGTTAATGAAGTCGTTGGTAAATTCCTCTGAGTTCACGTAGCGCACGCGCATCTGCGGGAAGAGTGACAGCGTGTAGTGGCCAATTGCGTGGATTAAGTGCGTCTTCCCCAGCCCGGAACCACCGTGAATGAACAGCGGGTTGTAGGCACGTCCCGGGCTTTCCGATACTGCAAAAGCTGCAGCGTGAGCAAAGCGGTTCGAAGGACCAATGACGAAGGTGTCAAAAGTGTGCTTGGGATTGAGATGCGTGCTGGCGGTATCGATTGCCAGTTGTGGGCTTCCCGTGCTGCCGGAGGTTTGGCTGAACTGTGCAGAAGTCTGAGAAGAAGAGGATGAATGGGCGGACTCGGCCTGTGAGGTAGGCGCTGAGTTATCCGCAATTTCCGAGGCCGTGGAGGAGTTTTCCTCTACCGCTTCTTCTTGTGCATCCAAAGTGGGGTCGATGGTCACTGCCAGTCGAACACTTCGACCAAGAATTGCAGCAAGTGCCTGCGTGAGGTCATTTGCACCGTTGTTTTCAATCCACTTTTTTGCGAAGTCATTGGGAACTGCGACGAGGATCGTGCCGTCAATATCGCCCAGCGGCTTTGCTGAACGTAGGAAAGACATGGCTGCGGGTCCCAGCTGATCTGAGTTTTGCGACAGTGCCTCAGACCAAGCCTGAGTAAGGGCATCGATCGACACGGGAACCTCCGAAAGCTGACGTGAGATAGGACACGAGAAATGATATCGGTTGCGAATCATTATCCACCGATAACTTTACAAGCATGTCATGTTTTCCACAGCTGGGGATAGACCTGTGGATATTTAATCCCCAAATGACATTTGTGTAGTTACAAGACCTCACCCTTGTGCCAAAAAGAAAAGACCTCTGTCCACAGCTCTGTGGATAACTTCGCATGTGGATAACTAACCCCCAATTTATCCACACCTGCTTCCACAGGTGTGGATTCGGTGTGGTACGGCGCTCTTTCGTTGACGGAACGGCCAAAAACCCGTAGGCTGTCAGTTCGTATGTGTGCCTAATTGCGGCGCACACTGTCCATGACCAATTCGAGGAGATATCAGTGACCACCAAGCGGACTTATCAGCCGAACAACCGTCGTCGTTCCAAGACGCACGGCTTCCGCCTGCGTATGAGCACCCGCGCTGGCCGCGCGATTCTGGCTGCGCGTCGTCGTAAGGGCCGCGCCCGCCTCTCCGCCTGAGCTTTCGCGAGGTGTTGCCCCGCTCGAACCGCATGGTGAATCCAGCGGACTTCCGCCTCGCAATCCGAAGCGGATCGCGCGCGGGTCAGCAAAGGCTCATTGTGCATTGTCGAACCGACGAGGATAGTGATTCACGCCTCGTCGGTTTCGTCGTACCTAAAAGCCAAATTAAACGAGCGGTTGGACGTAATCGAGTTAAGCGGCAATTGCGCCACCTCATGAAAGAACGCTTGGTTGCACTTCCTCAGGGCGCACGCGTTGTTGTTCGCGTTAAGCATGACGCCCTGGGTGCAAGCTCGTGCGAACTTGGGGAAGAATTAGACCAAGTTCTTCGCCGTGCATGGAAGAAATGGGATCATCGGGAGGGAGGTCGCCTGTGAGCTCTCCTTTTGCCTACATTGCCATTCTTCCCGTGCGCTTCTATCAGCGTTTCATCTCTCCGATGTTTGCCCCGCGTTGTCGCTACTACCCCACCTGCTCAAGCTATGCTTTGGGCGCCTTGCACACCCACGGCCTCGTCAAAGGGACAATTCTGGCCGTGTGGCGCATCCTTCGTTGTAATCCGTGGAGCCTTGGCGGGGTCGATGAAGTTCCCGCACGCGGCAAGTGGACCAGCGAAGCCTGGACGCCACCCCAAGACTGGGCCGGCTACGACGATCCATGGGCACAAACCCCCATGGGCATGGATCGCACCGATGACGAAACATCGGTCGACACTCTCGAAGACTTCTCGGCGAAGGCCGAGCATCACGCGGACGCAGTGAGCGTCCCCCGCGCATCATAAGGAGATCTCCTGTGGATTCCATTCTCTATCCCTTCGTTGTCGCAGTCGCATGGCTGTGGATTCGAATTCACGACTTGCTTCTGCTTGTTGGAATGAGTTCAGGTGCAGGACTTGCATGGATTATCTCCATCATCCTGCTGACCATCCTTGTGCGCGTGCTCATCATCCCGCTGTACCTCAAGCAGCTGAAGAGTATGAGGGGCACCTCCATTGTTCAGCCCCAAATGCAGAAGATTCAGGCGAAGTACAAGGGAAAGACTGACGTCGCCTCGCGCCAGCGGATGCAGCAAGAAATCTCCGAACTCAATAAGAAGTACGGAGTCAACCCCTTCGCGTCCTGCTTGCCGATGCTGGTTCAGCTGCCCGTTCTTTTCGCGATGTACCGCGCGATCTACGCGATCCACGCACTTGCCGAAAACACCTACTCGGTCGGTTCGCGCCACATTGATTCACTGGGTCCGATCACTCAGTCGGTCGCCAGCGAAATTGATGCCTCCCAGGTCTTCGGTGTCCCGCTGTCGCACACCATTCGCGACGCGCAGCTCATGTCGCTGCCGACTCTGGTCTTCGTCATTTTCATCATTGTTATGGTTGCAACGCAGTTCTTGACCATCCGGCTGACGATGACGAAGAACATGCCGCAGAACCAGGATCCAAACAACCCCATGGTTCGTTCGCAGCGCATGATGATGTACTTCATGCCCTTCATGTTCATCTTCTCGGGTCTGTTCTTCCAGATGGGTGTTGTTATCTACACGACCACCGCTGGTATCTGGGCCTACCTGCAGATGCTGTGGGTCATTCGCAATATGCCGAATCCGAACTCCGCTGCTTACAAAGAACTCTTGGCCAAGCGTCAGGATGCCTACCAGTCGTGGGCACGTCCCTTCTTTGCGGACTACGACGAGAAGCGTCGCGAACTGGCCGACGGATCCGATGAGCTCAAGGCTCTTAACGAGACCACGCTGACCGAGGTTCGCAGCCGTGCCAAGCGTCAGAAGATTGCCTCTGATTTCCCGCAGGCCATGAGCGCTGGAGAGATCGTTTCTGTTTACCGCAACCTGTCCATGCAAGAGTGGACGACCCTTCCTGATGAGGTTTGGATGAAGGGTGTGAAGGTCGCGACTGAGCGTGCAGCGGAACGTCGTGAGGCTGCTGCTAAGCGCGAAGAGGCTCAGCGCCAGGTTCGCGCTCGGGGCGGGCAGGCCGCTTCTTCCGAGGCCTCGTCAGATGCTGAAGCTGCAGAGCTCGAGCGCAAGCGTCAAGAGCGCCGCAAGGCTCGCCGGGCCGCTGCAAAGAAGAAGAAGCGCTGAGGCGCCCACAGACCATTCGATGCCTGAGGCATCAAACCCCTACGGAGGATAAACATGAGCGAAGAAACGACAAACGAGCTTTCGCGCCTTGAAGAAGAAGGCGAGCTCGCTGCCGATTACTTGGAAGAACTGCTGGATATTGCTGACCTCGACGGTGACATCGAAATTGATGTTGAAAATGGTCGTGCATCAGTAGAAATCATTTCGGAAGATCCATCCGCCCTGGATCATCTGGTTGGCGAAGACGGTGAAGTTGTCGACGCCCTTCAGGAACTGACGCGCCTTGCTGTTCAGACCGAAACCGGTGAGCGCTCGCGACTCATGCTGGATATCGCGGGCTTCCGTGCCGATCGTAAGGCGGATCTTCAGGACCTCACTCACGAGGCAATTGCACGCCTCCGCGCGACGGGCGAGCCCCAGAAGCTTGAGCCCATGAATCCCTTTGAGCGCAAGGTGTGCCACGACGTTGTTGCTTCCGAGGGTCTTCGCAGCGAGTCCGAGGGCGTTGAGCCCCGTCGTCGCGTCGTTATTCTTCCTGCTGAGGATGTTGACGCCGATACTGACTCTACCGACGAGGCCGAGGAGGCCTGAGTGGACGCGCTCGGTAATTCCCCTCGCGAGGCCGAAAATGACTTTGAACTTGAGGTTCCCGGACCTGAGGTTCGAGAGCTCTTCGGTTTGGCCTACCCAGATATTGCCGAGTTTGCGAACATGCTTGTTGAGGAAGGTGAGCTCCGCGGGCTGATCGGTCCGCGTGAGCTCCCCCGACTCTGGTCGAGGCACCTGGTCAACTCTGCTGCCGTCTTGGATTTTCTTCCCAAGAAGGGACAGATTTTGGATGTCGGTTCTGGGGCAGGCTTCCCCGGTATCGTCATTGCGATTTGTCGCCCAGATCTTGATGTCCATCTTGCTGAGCCCATGGCGCGACGTTGCGAATGGCTTGCTGATGTTGTGGACACTCTTGGCTTGGACAATGTCAGCATTCATCAGGCTCGCGCCGAGGAACTGCGAGGTAAGGGCAAGGCCGATGTGGTGACCTCACGTGCATTGGCGAATATGACGAAGCTTGTGCGTATGACTTCAAAGCTCATTGCTCCCGGTGGCTCTCTTGTCGCTCTTAAGGGACGCCGTGCGGCTGAAGAAGTCGAGGCTGCAGCTGCTGAGTTGAAGCGTCATCACCTGAGTGCTCAGATCCATGAGGTTCCCTCGGTAATGGAAGACGATTCAACGTTCGTCGTTGTTGCGAAGAGACTTCGTTCTTAATACCTCATTTCTTTTCCACGGGTGTGTCCCCGGTTTTCTCCCGCGGGCATGACTGCCTACACTTGTGTCATTGACGTGTGAGAAAGGCTTGTGTTTTATGGCCGGCGATACCCCACTTTCGGACCAAATTACGCGGAATTTTCAGGATCGAGAGTTCCTTGAGACGGCTGAGTTTGGCGTGCCCGCGTCGACACGTGTCATTGCGGTCGCGAATCAAAAGGGTGGCGTTGGTAAGACGACTTCGGTTGTTAATCTTGCGGCTGCTTTTGCGTTGGCGGGTCTGAAGGTTGTTGTTATCGACGCAGACGCTCAAGGCAATGCTTCGAGTGCTCTCGGCGTTGCTCATGGCCCTGGGACGCCTTCGACGTATGAGGTCATTACCGGTCAATTAACGATCGGTGAAGTTCTTCAAGCCTGCCCCGAGATGGATAACCTGTGGGTTTGCCCGGCTACCATCGATCTTTCTGGCGCTGAAATTGAGCTTGTTGATCTTGAGCGTAGGGAGTTCCGTCTTGCCGATGCAGTTGAATACTTCGTTCAGGCGTATCAGCAAATCGATCTGATCCTTATTGATTGCCCGCCCTCGCTTGGCCTGGTGACCTTGAACGTAATGGTCGCAGCTGACGAGGTTTTGATTCCTATTCAGACCGAGTACTACGCGCTTGAAGGTTTGAGTCAGCTTTGGTCGACCATTGATCGCATCAGCGCAGACCTCAATCCGAAACTACATGTTTCAACTATGCTCCTCACGATGGCCGACAAGCGTACGCGCTTGTCCGAGGAAGTTGAGAATGAGGTACGTTCACACTTCCCTGAGCAGACGCTGCAGACCGTCATTCCTCGTTCAGTTCGCGTCTCTGAGGCACCAAGCTATGGTCAGAGCGTTATCACTTACGATCCGAACGGTGCCGGCTCACTTGCCTATCGCAAGGCTGCGTACGAGCTGAGCCATCGTCTGGCGAAGTAATTCCTCTTTTTATTCACTAAAATCGCTTTTTCAGGGCTTCGATCGTTTCGATATGCGATTGAAGCCCTGATTCTTTTTCTCAGGAGAACGCGTCTGTGAAAACGCGTTTTTTCTCGCTCGATACACATTTTGCTGTTTCACGTGAAACAATGGACTCAATAGTCAGTATTCGCGAGATTGGTAAGTGAGCATGGCCGAGCAATCAGAATCGACTCATAAGTCCCAACGACGTACAGGTTTAGGGCGTGGTTTGGGTGCACTCATTCCCCCTGCTCAAACTGAGAAGCCTGAAGATGTTGCTAAGCGACCCCTCGATGTTCTTTTCCCTGGTGAGCGTAAATCGTCCGGGACAGTGCGTGGAGGTTCCGCCCGTGAATTGCTTGAGCCGAAATCTCGAACGGCTCAGTCGGTATCGGAGAAGTCCAAGTCATCAACTCAGCGTAAGGCACGTGTGAAAGCCGCAGGCAGCACCGCTTCAGCAGATGAGAAGGTTGCGTCTGCAACTGGGGCCGGTCAGACTACCGGTTCGACTCGAAGTGGGTCTTCTTCGCATTCGAAGCAAGATAGAGCGCATGCGCGAAATATAAGCACTGCAACGCCTTTGACTGATGATGTTTCACGTGAAACATCGGATTTGATGCAGGTGCCCGGTGCTACATTTGCAGAGATCCCGCTTGAACAAATTGTTCCCAATACGCGTCAGCCTCGCCAAATCTTCGACGAAGACGACCTGAACGAACTCGCGGCTTCGATTCGAGAAGTCGGTGTCTTGCAGCCGATTGTGGTTCGGCGCATTCCCCTTAATGAGGAGCCTTCTGAGACGCTCAAGAACTTCCTCGAGGAAAAGCCAGAGGCTCGGTATGAGCTCATTATGGGTGAACGACGTTTGCGCGCAAGCGAACTTGCTGGGCATGATTCGATCCCTGCCATCGTTCGACACACTGAAGATGAAGACTTGCTCCGCGATGCACTGCTTGAAAACCTGCATCGAGCGCAGCTGAATCCTTTGGAAGAGGCTTTTGCATATCAGCAGCTCATGGCTGATTTCGGGGCCACACAGGAAGAGCTATCAAAGAAAATTGCGCGTTCGCGCCCGCAAATTGCAAATACTCTTCGCCTGCTAAAGCTCCCCGCCTCGGTGCAGAAGAAGGTCTCAGCGCAGGTCTTGTCAGCAGGACATGCGCGTGCACTGCTTAGCCTATCTACGCCAGAAGATATGGAGATCCTAGCTAATCGGATCATTGCTGAAGGTTTATCAGTTCGAACCACTGAAGAACTAGTTCGTCTTGGATCTGTACAGCGCCCTTCGAAGCCTTCACTGAAGCGAGTCAAGGTTTCATCCCCGCTTGGCGAGCACATGAGCCAGGTGCTCGCGGATGCCTGGGATACACGCGTAACTGTTTCTGAAGGAAAGAGAAAGGGAAAGATCATCATCGAGTTTGCAGGTTCGGATGATCTGCAACGTCTTGCTGATCTTCTTCTCCCGCATGCAAGCAGGCAATAGCATGGTTAAGAATTCGGAGCTGGACGGGTAGCAACTGATTCTAGATGACTAGACTCCGCGATGACGAACTGGTGGGCGATGTTTCACGTGAAACATCGCCCACTGTGATTGATATCAGCGAGAGCCATAGCTATCCGGAATTATGCTTCGCATGAAGCAATGAAGCAATGAAGCAATGAAGCAATGAAGCAATGAAGCAATGGAAATGAGTCTAAGTAAGTATCGCTACAGCAGCTGGGTCGCAGCCACGCCATAAAAACGAAAGCGATCATCAGGTGGGCGCCAACAAGTCGCGCGAGTATTCCAAATAAATGCAGAGAAATTGCAACAGTATTGAACGCGAGAGTTACTCTGGCCAATTTTGTTGAATCGGCAGTCATGGGAGAGAATAGAGGCGGAGGTTGACATACATGACTGACGAGCTCAATACTGAACTAATTTTCTTCGATGTCGGAGGAGTATTAGTTAGTCAACGTCCGGACCCGCGAGAATTTGCCAAGATCATTGGCCTCGATGACTCTGCAGAATGCGTGTCGCTGGTCGATAAAGCCGTATGGGCCCATCGCGATACATATGACGAAGGAATGTCGGATCTAGACTTCTGGGACTCGGTTTCAGGTGATTGCGGCCTACCTCAACCATCAGAAGATCAAGTTCGCAAGCTAGTGACCGTAGATGCTTCGCGTATGCATGCTATCGACGAAGCAGCGGCTCATCTTCTCAGCGATCTGAGAAGTGCGGGGTATCACCTAGGCTTGCTCACGAATATGCCCGCGACGCACGCATCGGTAGTGATGGAAAGTGTTTGGGCTCAAAGGTATATCAATGGCCCGATGATCTTTTCCTCGCATGTCGGTATCACCAAACCGAATAGAGCGATCTATCGAGAAGCACTAGCTTCATCCCAAAGAGAGCCGCAGAAACTTCTCTACATTGACGATCGTTCCGAGTACGTCAAGGCTGCGGAGTATCTTGATATACCCGTGCTGACCTGGGAAAACGTCGATGCTGTAAGAGAAAACTTGAAGAAGCTCGGCATTCTTTAAGAGCTTGAGAATAAAGTTTGGGGCTACACC
>CAUTAH010000018.1:0-18303 GCA_963536345.1 uncultured Actinomyces sp. | reverse complement strand
GTTTAGACATGTAATACCTCCTGGGGTTTTTATATCAGAAAGGAGAATCGACCGGTTTTCACCTCGCCGTTAGTCACAGCTACTCCTTGTCTTCAGGGACTTGGTTGACATTCTAGCGCACGGGCAACAACTAGCTGCCATACGTTTCAAATACTGGGGCCTGTATGCGCAGGTCAGCACATACAGGCCCCAGATCACATCACCACAGATCAGGCACCCTGATAGGGAGCATCATCTTCGGGGAAGCTCTGGGCCTTGGGGCCTGCAGCGCCACCTCGAACCGGCGTCCAGCCTCGTGCAGGACGAGAGGTAGAAGTCGCCGATCGACGTGAGCGGTAGACAACGTAAGGACGCGTCGGGTATGCCACCGGAGCCGAGACGACGTGCACCAGACGAGTGAAAGGCCAGGCAGCAAAAAGGATGAAGGCAGCAATGATGTGCAGCTTGAACTGGAGCGGGACATCCGTCATCAAAGAGACATCAGGCTGGAGCGTGAAAATCGAACGGAACCACACTGCGATTGTCTCGCGGTAGTTGTATCCACCCGGCTTACCCAAGATCTGCGTCGTCAAAGTTGCTGCAGCTCCCAAGAGGATGGCGCAGGCCAAGAGAAGGTACATGAAGATGTCATTGCGGCTAGTTGCCAGACGCACCGACTTCTTGACAATGCGTCGATACAAGAGGCCGAAGAGACCAACCAGCGTCATCAGGCCAGCAATACCACCACCAATGATGGCCACCATGTGGTAAGCATGTTCGCTCACACCCATTGCCTCGGTCCAGGACTGGGGAATGACCAGACCCATGACGTGGCCGGCAGCAACGCCCAAGATACCGAAGTGGAATAGGGGCGACGAGAGGCGCAGGATGCGGCCTTCATTAAGCTGAGATGAACGCGAGGTCCACCCGTACTGATCACTGCGATAACGCCAAATCAACCCGCCGACGAGGAGGGTGAAAGAAATGTAGGGAAGCACTCCCCAGAGGAAAAGGTTCATGGCAATCCTTAGAGTTCGTTCTCACCCGCGGGCGAAACAAGGGAAGAAGGGGTTTGGATAGTGGGCCACGGCAGCTCGCTTCGATCGGCCATGCCGACCATCTCGGTCGGGGGACCCTGACGGACCAAAGTCTGCATGCGAGCGAATGTAGCGTCATCCACCTCGGGTAAAGCCATTCGCAAGGCAGCGACCACATGTGCCCAAGGAGAAGACAGTGAGAGCAGTGCAGCATGAAGGATCTCAATTCCCTCGCGGTGCGAGGACAGCATAGCCTCGACCAGCTCGTGCTCTTCACCTTCGGTTCGCGCCGCCAACTCCAAAATATTGGGAAGGTAGTCAGGCAACTGATCGTTTTCTAACTGCCAGCCGACGGCGGCGTAGAGGTCGCGAACAATGGTCAGAGCTATACCGCGCTGGCGGGTATCACCCGTAGCGTAGTAGGTCAGCTCCAAGCAGCAGCGACGCTTCTGGTCGAAGGTCTCAACGTAGGCCTCTTCGACCTCACGACGCGACTTGCCTCGTGCCCACTCAAGGAACTGCGAAAACTCCGCAGCGGCCTCGGCGCTGACGTGCCCCAAAGAGGAGTCAATCTGAGCGAGGATCTCATCCCATTCCTGCCCCGGGTAATCCAAAAGGGCAGCAGCGATCATGAAGGTTGCGGCGCGTGACTCCCGGCTCTGGTTCACAACTGGAACCGCGGGAGCCGGGTTACGCGTCGGAATGAAAGTCGCGGTCTTTTGACTCATTCGGGTCGCCGACCAATCGAGACAGGCACCTTACCGCCCTTGTGTGAACCGCAGCCGGACTCTGCACCTTCGCCCACAGGGCACAGGTACGGGGTCGGGGTACGCATTTCCTCGGGGTGCGAGGTCGGGATCACGTAGCGATCCTCGTACTTTGCGATCGAGAGCAGGCGGTACATGGCCAGAACTTCTTCTTCGGTCATGCCTACGGACTCGGGGATCGAAGGATCTACGGGCTGACCCATATTGACGTCACGCATGTAGGAACGCATGGCGGCAAGGCGGCGAAGGGAAAGCTCAACAGGGCGAGTATCTCCAGCACTGAACAGTCCTGCTAGGTATTCCAACGGAATACGCATGGTGGACAGTGCTGTCAGCAGGATCTTGTGGTTTTCACCATCGGCACCCGACTTGGTCACCGCATCCACAACCGGGGAGAGCGGCGGGATGTACCACACCATGGGGAGGGTACGGAATTCGGGGTGCAGAGGAAGAGCCAGCTTGTAGTCGATAATCAGCTTGTAGGCGGGGGAATTCTGCGCGGCCTCGATGAAGGAACGCGGAATGCCAGAGGCCTGGGCTGCGGCGATGACCTCGGGATCATTGGGATCCAGGATCAGATCGCGCTGAGCGTAGTAGAGTTCCTGCTCATCCTTCACGGAAGCAGCCTCAGTCACGCGATCAGCGTCGTAGAGGACAACACCCAGGTAGCGCAGACGGCCAACGCAGGTTTCCGAGCAGATCGTCGGCTCGCCAACCTCGATACGCGGGTAGCACAGCGTGCACTTCTCGGCCTTACCGGTTGAGTGGTTGAAGTAAACCTTCTTGTAGGGGCATCCGGAGACGCACATACGCCAACCGCGGCAGGCATCCTGGTCAACCAGAACAATGCCATCTTCTTCACGCTTGTACATCGCGCCAGAGGGGCAGGCCGACACGCAGGTGGGGTTCAAGCAGTGGTTGCAGATACGCGGCAGGTAGAACATGAAGGCTTCTTCGATGCTCGTCTGAACCAGAGACTGCATCTTGGACAGCGTCGGGTCCTCATGCATGGTCTCAAGCGAACCACCCAAGTTATCGTCCCAGTTCGGACCCCACTCGATGGTATCGATGGTCTTACCGGTCATCTGCGAGCGCGCACGCGCCGTCGGCATTGCCTTCGCACCTGCGGGGGTCTGGAGCAGACGATCGTAGTCGTATGTCCAAGGCTCGTAGTAGTCATCGATCTCGGGCATATCGGGGTTTGCGAAGATCGTTGCGAGCTTCTTCAAACGCCCACCGCTGCGAGGAACGAGCTTGCCAGACTTGGTCAGGCGCCACCCGCCCTTCCAGTGATCCTGATCTTCCCAGGTGCGCGGATAACCAACACCCGGTCGGGTCTCAACGTTGTTGAACCACATGTACTCGGTACCTTCGCGGTTCGTCCATGCCTGCTTACAGGTCACCGAACAGGTGTGGCAGCCAATGCACTTGTCAAGGTTCATCACCATGACAACTTGACTCATGACCTTCATCGTTTCATTCCCTCTCTTCACGTCTGGGGGCGAACCCTCAGAACTCCACATCCTGGCTACGGCGACGGATCAAAGTGACCTCATCGCGCTGGTTACCCGTCGGACCGACGTAGTTATAGGCGTAGGTGAACTGGCCATAACCACCGATCAGGTGCGAGGGCTTCAAGAAGATGCGCGTCAGGGAGTTGTGCGAACCACCACGACGCCCGGTTGATTCATTCAAAGGAGTGTTTGCAACGCGCTCTTGAGCGTGGTGCATGTACACGGTTCCTTCCGGAATTCGGTGCGAGACAACCGCACGAGCCGAAACCACACCATTACGGTTGTGAGCTTCAATCCATTCGTTATCGCGCACGCCAATCTTCTCGGCGTCCTGCGGGCTCATCCACACGGTCTGGCCGCCTCGGCCAAGGGTGAGCATGTACAGGTTGTCGAAGTACTGCGAGTGAATTGCCCACTTGTTGTGGGGGGTCAGGTAACGGACGGCGACCTCGGCTTGGCCTCGGCCATCCCGACTCATGGTGCCGGGAGCAGCCTCACCTAAGAGGTGGTGCAGGTCCAGCGGGGGACGGAAGGTCGGGAGCGACTCGCCCATCGCCTGCATCCAGTCGTGATCCAAGTAGTAATGCATACGACCGGTAAGCGTGTGCCACGGCTTGTGGTACTCGATATTTTGGCTAAACGCCGTGTAGCGACGACCACCGTGTTCCGAACCGGACCACTCGGGGCTGGTCACAACCGAAACCGGAGCAGCCTGAACATCCTTGAAGGTGACGTGCTTTTCTTCATCGCCTTCAGCCATTTCAGCCATGTTTCCGGTACCGACGCGCTCTTGCAGGGTCTTGAAACCACGGGTGGCCAAGGAGCCATTGGTGGTACCCGAGAAGCGAAGGATGAACTCGCATGCTCGCTTGTCGGTGTCCATTCGCGGACGCGGCCCCATAAAGGTATCCAGCGTTCCTTCCATCGCGATGAACTCGTCGATTTCCTTCTGAGCGTTGAAAGCGACGCCCTTCGTTGCCATGCCGGCCTTCTCGATGAGCGGGCCGACGGTGTTGTACTTGTCGGAAATCGTGCGGTAATCGCGAAGAACAGGGATGAGCTTGGGCATGTTCACACCGGGAACCCAGCCGATTTCTTCACGAGGCGCAACGCGACCGTGGGGGGTCAGCAGTTCGTCCGGCGTATCGTGAGTGAGCGGAGCTGCAATGACGTCCTGCATGGGCTCAGGCAGGTGAACTTCAGCCATCTTCGACACGTAGGCAGACAGATCCTGGAAGAGTTCATAGTCGGTACGCGCATCCCACGGCGGGTTGATCGCAGCATTAAAGGTGTGCACGTAGGGGTGCATATCCGTGCTGGAGAGGTCGTACTTCTCGTACCAGGTGGCCGCGGGAAGAATGACATCCGAGTGCAGGGTGGTCGTGGTGTTGCGGAAGTCCGCGGTGACCATGAGGTCGAGCTTGCCATCGGCAGGGGCGTCACGCCACACCATCGACTTGGGACGATCTCCAGCTTCCAGTTCGGCGGCCTGAACATCATCATCTGCGCCCAGCATGTGGCGCATGAAGAACTCAGCACCCTTAGCGGAGGAACCCAGCAGGTTCGTACGCCAGTTGAAGAGGATACGCGGGAAGTTGACCGGGTTATCGGGATCTTCGCACGCGAACTTCAAGGAGCCTTCGGTGAGCTGGCCCGAGATGTACTCGCCAACGCTCACGCCCGCTTCTTCGGCTGCGCGTCCCAGTTCCAGGGAGGAGCGGTCGAAAGAGGGGAAGGTGGGCATCCAGCCGCGCTGGGAAGCCTCGACCAAGGTGTCGGCAACCGACTGGTCACCGAAGGACTGACCGCCCAGAGGCGAGGCCAGGCGCTGAGCACCCAGACCGTCGTAACGCCACTGGTCGGTGGTGAGGTACCAGAAACCGGTCGCGATCATCTGGCGTGCGGGACGCTGCCAGTCAAGGGCGAAGGAGAACTGAGTCCAGCCGGTCAGAGGACGAACCTTTTCCTGGCCGACGTAGTGTGCCCATCCGCCACCGTTAACGCCCTGAGTTCCACAGAAGGTGGTCAGAGCCAGCATCGTGCGGTAGATCTGGTCAGCGTGGTAGAAGTGGTTGACGCCCGCGCCGAAGATGATCTGCGAGCGGCCGTTTGAATCGATCGCATTCTGTGCGAATTCGCGACCAATACGGATTGCCGCGTTAGCGGAAACGCCGGTGAGCTCTTCCTGCCATGCGGGAGTTCCGGGGGTCGAGGCATCGGTGTAGTCGGTCGGCCACACACCGGGAAGGCCCGAGCGAGGAACGCCGTACTGAGCAAGCATGAGGTCGTACACGGTGGTGACAAGCTTGCCACCGACGCGACGAACCGGAACGCCTCGGGTCACGACGCCAGCGCCAACTGCCGCGGTCGGAGTCTGGTCAGCGACCAGGTCGAAGCGCGGAAGGTTGACCTCAACGGCCTCGCAACCTTCGTCGTAGAGGGACAGACGTGCGTCGACACCCTCCATGGTGAGGTTCCACTTGCCCTTGCCTTCATCGGTGTAGCGATCAGCCAAGGTACCGCGCGGGTCACGCACAGCGCCAGACTTATCCATGACAAGGAAGCGGAATTCGGGGTTCGGACGGTTACGGGTTTCCTCATCCACGGCCTCGGGAACGTCGGCGACGGAGAGGAACTTGCCGGGAACCAGGCCCTCGGGGGTCTCGTCCAATTCCAGAAGGAAGGGCGAGTCCGTGTAGCGGAGCATGTAGTCCTGGAAGCGCTCGGTCGGGTGCTCGACGTGGAATTCCTTGAGGATCACGTGGCCCATGGCCATTGCAAGAGCGCCGTCGGTACCGGGGTTCACGCGAAGCCACTCATCGGCAAACTTCGTGTTGTCCGAGTAGTCGGGGGCAACCGAAACGACCTTCTGGCCGTGGTAGCGAGCCTCGGTCATGAAGTGGGCATCGGGGGTACGGGTCAGCGGCAGGTTTGAACCCCACACGATGAGGTACTGCGAGTTGTACCAGTCGCCAGCCTCGGGAACGTCGGTCTGATCGCCGAAAACCTGAGGCGAGGCAACGGGAAGGTCTGCGTACCAGTCGTAGAAGGAGAGGTTCACGCCACCAATGAGCTGAAGGTAGCGGGCACCCGCGCCGAAGGAAACCATCGACATTGCGGGAAGCACCGAGAAGCCGGCGATGCGGTCCGGGCCCCAGTCGGCAATGGTCGCAACATTCGCTGCCGCAACAATTTCCATTGCTTCTTCCCAGGTCGTACGGACCAAGCCGCCCTTACCACGGGCACGCTTGTATGCGCGGGAAATTTCGGGGTCGGAAGTGACTGCGCGCCATGCTTCAACGGGATCACCCAGGCGAGCCTTGGCCTCGCGATAGGGCTCAAGCAGCGCTGAACGGACGTAGGGGTGGCGAATACGCGTCGGCGAGTACTCGTACCAAGAGAAGGCCGCACCACGCGGGCATCCACGAGGCTCGTAGTCGGGCATATCCGGGCCGGTCGAAGGGTAATCAACCTGCTGCGATTCCCAGGTGATGATTCCGTCCTTGACGTACACCTTCCAGGAGCAGGAACCCGTGCAGTTCACGCCGTGAGTAGAACGAACGACGCGATCGTGGCTAAAGCGCTGACGGTAAAAGGCATCGGCCTCGCGGCCGCCGACCAGGAACATCTGGCGGGCATCAGCACTGACCTGGCCGCGGCGAAGTCGGCCGCCCAGGGTCAGAAGTTTGTGGTCAATCATTGTGGTGCTTCCTCATCGGCAAGGCCTCGAGATTGTCCGAGGCTGTGTCACGGTTGGTATCCGAGCGGGACATTCCGCTCGATGCGGGTGCTAGCCGCGCGATGCGGCCAGCTCGTGAAGTTATGAAGTTCAGGGGTGGCGAACTCGGGGAGAGAAACGGGGTCCGCCACTCCCGAAGGATCGGTGAGCGATCAGCCCGGGAAGGGTGCGCCCTTGCGTGCGTACTGGCGCCAGCACAGTGCCGAGGCCAGGAGGCAGAAGATTGCGCATCCCAGGAAGAAGGTCCATGCACCCTTCGCGCCGACTGCCGAAAGGGCAACGCCGACCAAGAAGGGGCCAAGAGAAGCTATCGCGGAGGTGAAGCCAATGGCACCACCTGCTTGACGCGCGGGCATGATCATGGGCATCTGCTTGAAGGTACCTGCGTTACCGAAGCCGGAGAACAGGAACATGAGCAGCATGAGCGCTATGAAGATGTAGAAATCAGTCCAGCCCTTGGGGTTGTAGAGAACCCACGCAATACCGCCGAGGGTGATGGCCATACCAACGCCCGAGATGAAGGTCCAGATTGCACCACCCATGCGGTCGCAGAAGGGACCCCACGACATACGGATAAGCGAACCGATGAGCGGGCCGAGGAAGGCGAAGGTCGCGCCCAGGACGGGCAGGCCGATCGAGGAGGCACGACCGAACTGGTTGTTAATGAGCAGGCCGAAGACTGCAGAGAATCCGGAGAACAGACCGAAGGTCATGACGTAGAGAATGGTCATGTACCAGGTGTTCGGGTTCGAGAAGATATCCAGCTGCTGCTTGATGTTGGCCTTGACCGGAACATCACGCAGGTAGATGAAGGCAAGGATCGCGGCGATGACGCACCACGGGACGAAGAAGATTGCGGCGTTGTACACCCAGATCTGCTCGCCGGCGTGCTCGCCGACCTGAGTCTGGGGAGCCAGCCACGTCATACCGAAAAGACCAAATCCCATGAGAATCGGGCCGACCAGCTGGATGACGGACATACCGAGGTTACCGATGCCGCCCTGCAGGCCGAGGGCCGTGCCGGAGAGGCGCTTGGGGAAGAAGTAGCCGGTGGAGGGCATGTAGCCGGAGAACGCGCCGCTGCCGATGCCACACATGAAGGCCAGGGTCAGCAGGACCCAGTAGGGGGTTGTGTTGTCCTGGACAGCGTAGAACCAGCCCAACATGGGGATCAGGAAGAGCAGTGAGGTGATGCCCACCATCTTGCGTGTTCCGATCAGCGGAGGCAGGAACATGTAGACCAGTCGCAGAAGGCCTGCAGCCAAGCCGGGCAATGCGGTCAACCAGTAGAGCTGAGAAGCACTGAGGTTGAATCCAAGAAGCGTCAGCTTGGGTGCGATGGCGCTTGGCAGGAACCACACACAGAAGCCCAGAATGAGCGAGTACGTGGTGATGGTCAGCGTCCTCCATGCAAGCTTCGAATCCCACTTTTCGGGGTTGTTCGGCTCCCAATCCTGAAGGACATATTTACTGGCTCGTTTTTCCGCGGGTGCGGCTGAAGAATCAGCATGTGAGGTAGTCATTGACATTCTCCCTTTCCTACCTAAACGCATACTTGTCGCTAATATATAAGGGAGAACTCGTTCTAATTGAGAATTGCGCGAAATTACGCGAAAACGCTTGCAAGAACGTCAATTCCTGTCAACTGTAAAAACGCCATTTAAGGACCTATTTCGGGAGGTTTGTTTTGCGTAATAGCTCTGACGCTCAGCCGGTACGTCCCGACCCCCATGCGAAGATTCAGCAGAAGGGTTTGCAGAAAATGGAAGGAACTGTCGCAGGTGCGGTAATTACCGCTTCAGATCGTTGCTCCCGCGGAGAAACTGAAGATAAATCAGGACCTCTAGCTGCTGCTCTTTTGGCCGATTGGGGCGTTATTGTCGATCAGGTTCGTGTTGTCCCCGATGGCATCGCTTCTGTGCGAAACGCGATCCTCGATGCAATGGCTAAGGGCGCGCGCGTCATCGTGACCACCGGAGGAACCGGCGTTACGGATCGCGACCTTACTCCCGAAGCCACCGCTCCCCTTCTGGATGCGCGCATGGACGCGATCGCCATGCAAATTGCGCAGGTCGGCTTGGTCAACACACCTCTTGCTTCACTATCTCGTGGCCTTGTCGGGGTCAGTCGCCAGGGCGAAACTCCGTGCTTCATCGTGAACGCTCCTGGTTCACGCGGCGGCGTGAAGGACACGATCAGCGTGATCGGCCCCCTGGTCCCCCACGTTCTTGAACAGCTCGACTTAGTTACTGACTGATTTGATGTACGAACCTCTTCTTCTGGACACTTTCGGTCGAACGGCTACAGATCTGCGGATCTCGGTCACCGATCGATGCAATCTTCGCTGCGTGTATTGCCTGCCCGAAAAGGTGACGGACTGGCTGAAGCGCAGCGACCTTTTGCGTCCGGAAGAATTCCGCCGCCTGGCAAAAATCGCCGCAACTCTTGGCGTCACTCAGGCGCGTATCACTGGCGGCGAGCCCCTGTTGCGCCCCGATCTTCCCCAGATTGTCGAGGCCGTTCGCGAGGGCTTCGAAGACGCCGGGGTTGAGCCCGACTTGGCCTTGACGACGAACGGTATTGGCCTTGATCGAGTCATCGATTCCCTGGTAGACGCTGGTCTTCAACGCCTCAACGTGTCCATCGACAGTTTGGATCCGATTCGCTTTGCCGAGCTTTCGCGCCGCAAACGCTCAAGTGATGTCCTTCGCGGCCTCGATGCGGTCGATGCATCCGCACTTCCCGGAACCGTCAAACTCAACACTGTCGTCGTTGATCAGCAGTCCCTGGCAGAAATCCCCGCCTTAGTGACCTTCGCCTTAGAACGCGGCTATCAGTGGCGCGCCATCGAATTCATGCCGATCGGCCCTTTGGCTGCATCTTTTTCTTCCCGCCCAACGGCGCATGACATCCAGCGTGTTCTTCGCGAATCCTTCGAGCTCACCGATGTCATTACCGCGGCCTCGGAACCTGCGCGCCGTTGGTCAGTTGCTCCAAGCGACACCCATCCGGGAGGCATCATCGGCGTGATTGCCTCGATGACGTCTCCCTTCTGCGCCTCGTGCACCCGAACCCGCCTGAGCGCGGATGGAAAGATCTACTCCTGCCTATTCAGCGTCGACAGTGTTGACCTGCACACTCCCATGCGCGCGGGTGCAAGCGATGAAGAATTAGCCGAGCTGTGGAAGGATGCCATGTGGGCTAAACCCGCTGGCCACCAGCTTCTTGCTCCGGTCCCCCAGTCCTATTCCATGTCAAAAATTGGAGGTTGAAAGTCCCCATGAGGATCACGATCCGTTATTTCGCTGCCGCGAGCGCTGCAGTTGGCACAGAGAGCGCAGTGATCGAGGTTGCGGACGACTCAAACGAGACAGTCGTCGACCTTGTTCGTCGCTCAACTGACCGCGATATCGACGATCTTCTGGCGGCCTCGTCCTTCTTGGTGAACGAAGAACTTGTTGACGCTCAAGCAACTCTTGCCCAAGCCCTGGGCGCTTCATCCCTGAGCGACGAGGCCGTGACCTCTGTGGCCGATCGCAGTGGGATTCGCCTTGACGTCCTTCCGCCTTTTGCAGGTGGCTGAGACCCACAATCTGGTCACGGAGTATTGCTCCACTCATTGTGACCATCACTGAAATACTGATCTTTCCAGATCGGTACGCTGGCTTTAATGTCGTCGACAATTTGACCGCACAGCGCGAAGGCTTCCTTTCGATGGGCACTATCGACGACAACAAGAAGCGCAACGTCCCCAATTTCTAGGTGTCCCACACGATGACGGACGTAGATGCCATCTACCTCAGGATTTCCAAGTACCTCTAGTGATTTCTCAACACTTGCACGAAGGAACTTGGCGGCCGCAGGGTGAGCGGAGTATTCCAAGTAGTGAACGCCTTCACCACCGTCATGATCGCGAACAACACCCTCAAAGACGACGCGCGCACCGGAATGAGCTGGAATAAGGGGTACTTCCCCCGAGCACATCTCCGTTGGAACAGAGACAATATCGGTATCAATAATCACGGGACTCCCCTTATTTAAATGGTCGTGAAGGGACACAGACATGGTAGCGCAGCGAGACATTATGACCGCTCGTATCCCCGGAATCGGTGAGAGCGGCATCGAAAAGATCCGCGCTGCTAAGGTCCTCGTTGTCGGCGCCGGCGGCCTGGGATCACCCGTCTTGGCCTATCTGGCGGCAGCGGGGATTGGGACAATCGGTATCTCTGACCCAGACAATCTGGAGGAGTCTAACCTCCAGCGACAAGTCATTCACGGCGTCGCGCGCTTGGGCATGAATAAGGCCGAATCTGCCAAGATGACCGTCCTTGCTCTCAACCCCGATATCCAGGTCAACATCGAACCAAAGATTATTGATGGCCAGAGCGATGAGACCGTTGCGGCCTACGACTTCGTTGTTGACGCAACAGACAATTTCACCGCAAAATACGCGATTTCAGATACCTGCGCACGCGTTGGGCGCCCGCACATGTGGGGCACTTTGGTATCAATGTCCTTCCAGGCCTCGCTTTTCACCGATGGCCTGACTCTTCGCGATATCTATCCTGAACCCCCCACCGTCGAAACAATGAGTTCAAAAACCGTCGGCGTTCTGGGAGCCGTCTGCGGACAGGGCGGATCGGTCCTCGCCACAGAATGTCTGAAGTGGATCACCGGAGTTGGTGAGCCCTTAATCGGGCGCCTGCTCATTGTTGACACCGCCGCAGGTCGCTGGAACGTCGTCCCATTCCGGCCTCGAACCACCCCCGCGAAAGTTCCCTCAGTGACTCCCGCCGAAGCCACCCCCGAACCGATCGAATAAGCCATAAACTAAGCCATGGCCCCATGCGGACCGCGCGAAGGAGACTACGATGCAACTTCTTGAAGACTATTTGAACTCCATCTTGGGACGCGTTCACCCCCTCTCCCCCGTTGAGCTTCCCATTGATCAGGCACTTGATCACGTCCTGGTCGATGATCTTGTCGCGCGCTTTGCAGTCCCACCTTTCTCAAATTCGGGAATGGATGGCTACGCACTTCACCTCGATCACGATCTCGAGGCCTCCCCTGAGAACCCCGTCACCATCGCGGTCGCTGGCGACATCGCGGCAGGAGATAACGAGTCCCACGTTCTTGAACCCGGAACCGCATGGCGAATCATGACGGGCGCTCGAATTCCCGAGGGCGCAAACACCATCGTTCCCGTGGAGCATACCTCCGAAGAACCCGGTCCCCATCCCCTCCCCGAAAGCATCAGCATCTACGCCCCTGCAAAGGTCGGCGCTCACCTGCGCCGTCAGGGCGAGGACTGCACGCCCGGAGACGTCATTTTGCATGCGGGTGACGTTCTCACGCCCGCAGCCATCGCCTCGGCAGTATCGGTTGGTTACGCAAGCGTGAAGGTCTACCCCACCCCCCGCATTGCCATCGTCTCAACGGGTGACGAACTGCGCGCTCCGGGCGAGGAGCTCAAGGGCGCTCAGATTCCCGATTCAAACTCCGTGATGATCGCTGCGCTGGCTCGCCGTGCAGGTGCCCAAGTCACGGGAATTTTCCGCTCCAATGACGACCCTGCTCACTTTGCTGAAGTTTTGCGCCAGGCAGGTGAGGTCGCTGACCTCATCATCACCTCGGGAGGCGTCAGTGCCGGGGCCTACGACGTCGTCAAGGAAGTTGGCTTGGGCAAGGGAGTGGACTTCGTTCGCGTCGCCATGCAGCCCGGGAAGCCGCAGGGCTTTGGTGTCCTTCAGGCAAGTGACGGACGCGATGTCTACTTGGCGACTCTGCCGGGCAACCCGGTATCGGTCTTCGTCTCCTTCCATATGTTTGTTCGCCCAGTTCTGGCCGAATTCACCGGTCTCAACGGGCGCGAACTACTGCGTCCCATCGTCGTCACCACACCCAACGGCTGGATTTCCCCCGAAGGCAAGCGCCAGTTTGTACCGGTCATTCTTTCTGAACCCGATGGCCCAGAACAGACTCCGATTGTGGTTCCGACACACAGGTTGGGTTCGCGTTCTCACCTCGTTGCCTCTTTGCACTCGGTGAACGCGCTGGCAATAGTCCCCGAAGATGTCACTTCGGTTGAACCCTGGTCGATCCTGACTGCGGTTCGAGTCTGATCACTTTCCCATTCTTTTCCCATCAAACGAGCGCCGAAAGGCTAGACATGAGCGAAACCAGTCCATTCACCCACCTCACCGAGCGCGGCGAAGCACACATGGTTGATATCACGGCGAAAACACCGACCGTGCGTCAGGCGCGAGCACGCGGCTTCGTCGAGTGCTCACCAAAAATCATGGCGGCCCTCCGCGATGACTCGGTCCCCAAGGGCGACGCTCTTGCAGTCGCACGAATTGCGGGAATTCAGGCCTCGAAGCGCACTCCCGAGTTGCTCCCCCTGGCACACCCGATCGCCGTTCATTACTGCGCGGTCGATTTGTCATTGGCCGAAGACGGGGTGGAGATCCGTTCGACCGTTCGAACCGCAGATCGAACGGGTATCGAAATGGAAGCTCTGACCGCCGTAACCGTCGCCGCACTGACCATCATCGACATGGTGAAGGGCATCGACAAATTGGTTGCGATTCGTGAGTGCTATGTCGAAGAGAAAAGCGGCGGTCGGAGCGGAACATGGACTCGCCCCAGCGCCTAGCACTCAGTGGATTAGTGATCCTTGGCGGGGGGACTGGTCGGCGGCTGGGAGGGGCGTCAAAGCCCGATCTTGTGGTCCGAGGCCGACGTGCGCTTGAGTGGGCGCTCACCTCTGAGCCCGGGATTCCTCACGTATGCGTGGTACCTGAGACCGTCACAGTTCCAAGTGACGTTATCCGCGTCATGGAGGAGCCGCCGCGCTCTGGCCCCGCCGCCGGGTTTATTGCAGGCGTTCAGGCACTTCTTAAAGTTCTCCCCGAGGACACCCAGTCTCGCTGGATTGGCCTTGTTCCCGTTGACGCCCCCTTGGCGACCCTGACTTTTCCCCTCCTTCTCGAGGCCGTGGAAGAGTCGATTTCCCAGGGACGTGACGTAGATGGCGTACTTGCCTGCGCAGCGGGACACCGGCAGAACTTGATCGGTGTTTTTTCTCTGGATGCGCTCCGCAAGTTCTCGGTGTCCCAGTGGGTGAATCGTTCGATGCGTGCGCTACTGGAAGAGCTCGACACGATCGATGTCGAGGTCCCAGAATCGTGGGTCGCTGACATCGATACGCCAAGCGATCTTGCCCGCGCACAGCTGGCCGAAAACGGAGATGATTGCTAGCAAATTAAGAGGGCTAGGAAGCGCATGCCCCCTAGCCCTCTTTGGGTCTTACTGGACCCCGCTAGTCCAAATCAGTCGATTTCAGGGAACCAGATCCCAATCTCACGAAGGGCAGATTCTGCGCAATCCGAACCGTGGATGATGTTCTCCATGTTCGGGGTATCCCATGCGCGTCCAAGGTCCCCGCGGATGGTGCCAGCGGGAGCGGTTGTCGGATCGGTGGAACCCATCATGGTGCGCATGCCTTCGATGACGCGCTGGCCTTCAACAATGATGGCAACCAGCGGACCCGCACTCATGAAATCAAGAAGCCCTTCAAAGAATGGCTTACCCGCGTGGTCGCGGTAGTGCTCTGCGAGGATTTCGCGCGAGGCAACCATGATCTTCAGGCCCTTGATGATGTAGCCCTTCGCTTCAATGCGGCGCAGGATCTCACCGGTCAAACCGCGGGCATAACCGTCTGGCTTAACGAGGATGAGAGTGTGTTCCAAAGAGGGATCCAACAGGTGCTGACGTGTAATCAGAACGGAATCGGCGCTCACAAAATCTCCTTTGCTTGAGTGAGGACGCTTCAGCATAACCGGCGATGGGCCGAAAGTCATAGCCCCAGATGATACGAAAAAGGACTGACCGCCATGGTCAGCCCTTTTTCGTTATCCCATCAACACAGAGCAGTCTTCCCAGAAAGTCTTCCGGAGAGATACGAGCAACTCTCATCGCTCGTTGTCTGATGGAGATAGTTTATGAAGTCTTACTGCAAGAAAAACGCGCGTTTACTGGGACTTTTCTGAACAAATTTTACGAAGTGTCAACTTCGCTACCAGAGCGTCTACATCCACTTATAAATTCGCGTCATTTTGCTGAGAAAAATGATCTTCTACAAATGCTGGGCCTTCATAACCATGACGACCAAGAGTTTGGAAAATATCATCCATAATCTGCGATGGTTCCAGCAATCCCGCGGAAAACTCAGGGTGCTGAATTTCGATCGCCGCGAATCCGGCAGGGTCGGAAACTGGCTGAGTATCGTACTTTTCTCCCAGAAGACGGTTGACTTCTTGCAGATCGGATGGGGAACCAAAAATCCAGGTCGTTGCGGCAGGCCCCTCGCTTGAACGCCCAAGGTAGAGGCGCATCAGCACAACCTTCTTGCCAGCACGCGGGAAACTCTCACCGACACGCGTGAAAAGATGAAGGTCCAAGTCCCCCATTGAGCCATCGACGAGGCAATATGCGTAGGCACCAATGCCCCGGACACTCAAAGCATCAGCAAGAATCCCCAAGAATTCATCCGGGAAAGCATCCTCTTGGAAGTAGATTCCTTCTCCGCGTTCGGGGGCATGCTCGCCCATGATTTTGATGGGCAGTCCCGCCTCTTCAAGCGCCTGCGCAACTAAAGAAATGTTGTATTCGGGGAAGGGATGAAGAATTGCGGCATTCTTTCCCAGTCTTTCGACGAAAACGTAGGTTGAGAATCCCAACTCTTTTGTAATCTGTGTGCTCATTCTTCCTCCTCTAACTCCCCTTCAAAAGGCATATCCGTCCAGACATACAAGAAAAATCGCCGAGGCCGGGAAAGACCCAAGGGCACGCCCGGCCTCGGCAATTCTCAATCAGTTCAGGCACAAGCCCTGAGAGTGCAAAACCTCAAGGACAGGCGCGGTGTCAAAGGTATTTGGCAGGCCCATCTGCTCGCTAATCTGCTGAGTAAAGGCATTGGTCGCACCCAGGCCAGCCTTACGCAGTTCGTAGTATGCGCGCACGTCTTCGTCATACTCGGCAAGCTCCTCGAGGTAGGAACCTTCGACCACCGGGTAGGTGTTCTCGGAAACAGCAAGGTGCTTGGGCAGACGAGGCCGGTACGGGGGATCTTGAAGCGGGCGGCCAACCAAGAGGCCCAGAATCGGGAAGGTCATGCGCGGAAGCTTCAAGAGCTCAATTGTGCGCTGGGGGCCTCGAAGAAGAGAGCCGAGGTAGACCGTGCCCAAGCCCATCGATTCGGCGGCAACTTCCATGTTGTGTGCAGCAAGGACCGCGTCTTCCATTGCAGCAAGGAAGAGGTTGGTCCGCTGCAAGGGAGCAATATCCAGGCCGGCCTCTTCACGGATGCGCGCATTGCGGTACAGGTCAACAACGAACATGAAAAGATCGCCCTTGGAGGTGCCCACGTAGGGCTGCTGTACAACCTCGGCAAGCTGATCGCGCAAAGCTACATCGGTCACGTGAATGATCGAGAACTGCTGACGGAAGGACGAGGTGGGTGCGCGACGCGCAACATCAATCAGCGCATCGCGATCCTGCGCGCTCAGCGGAGAGTCCTCAAACTTACGGATTGTGCGGTGCGCACGCAGCACATCAATCGTTGGATTGGTCACTCCAACTTCGGGGACCTTGCGGTAGTCTTCGGCCTGCATTTTCGCTCCTTTGGTGGCAACGGTCGCTCTTATTGTCCGTTTTTCGGCTATTTTTCGCCAGTGCATCCCACTTTTGCGTCAACCAAGGATCTCCCTCACTCTGGGACTTTAGAAGTAGAGCTTCATCACGATTAGGTCACTGTTTCGGTGCAGACTTCCGAAATGTGGAGTCTGAGATGGACGCTTTTTTGAGGATCGCTAGACTGAGAGTCATGCGTAAATCTCTCATTGCAACAATGTGCATTGCTGTCATGGCAGCAACCGGCCTCGCTGCTTGCTCCAGCGGCCCCCAGTCAGCAACCAACGAAAAGTTCATCACTAAGGATCCCGCTACTGTGACCCAGACGGGCATCACTCTTCCCGAGAAGCGTGACCTTGAGTTCAAGCTCAACGGTGATGCGTCTAAGGCCAAGGTTGAGGTCGCTGACACCGAGGTCGCCGAGCAGGTCAAGGGCTCAAAGAACCTCCGCGTCCACCCCAAGAAGCCCGGTGAAACCACTCTGAAGGTCACCGATGCCAGCGGCACCGAATACACGATCCCGCTTGAGGTCGTTGAAGGTATCAACTGAGCCTAGAGTCGATTAATACTTTTCCCGGGGAGTAGGACAAACCTATTCCCCGGGATTTTTATCATTTCCATCGATTTCGCAACAATCTGTACGTTGATGCGAAGAACGTATATTGACCTTTAGAGTGTGAGTCACCTAACATGGGCGCCTGTCAGCAATGTGCAAAGGAGCAACAGGTGACCAGTATTTCTCCTCCGGTATACGAGCAGATCGCTCAGGCGATCCGGCGTCAGATTCTGGATGGCGATCTTCCACCCGGTTCCAGGCTTCCGTCCGAAAGTATTCTCTGCGAGCGCTTCTCCGTCACGCGCGGCACTGTACGCCGCGCTCTGCAGGTTCTGACCCACGAAGGCCATTTACGTTCATACCAAGGCAAGGGAACTTTTGTTACCGCGCAAGATGACAAGAGAATTCTGTGGGGTTTCGGTTCACTGACAGACCGACTTCAGGGAAGCAGCGACCAGGCACGCGCTCGCGTCCTTGAGCACAGCGTAGTCACCCGGCAAAATCGCCCATTCTTAAGGCTCAAGCGACTTCGCTTGATCGAAAGCAACACGGGCGTATTCCCCGTTAGCCTTGATCTGTCGTTCATTCCGATCGACCTACTGCCCGGTATCCAAGATATCGACTTCACAGATCTGTCCATCTATCACGTTCTGCGTGACATCTATAAGAGCTCTCCCAAGTTCTCTGTTGTCTCGCTGCGCGCTCAAAGCATCGACCAAGAAACCCGCACGATCCTTGGCGAGCCGGCGGGTACCCGCTGCCTTCTCCACCTCACGGGCTCTACCTACGACCACAACGGGGCATGCATTGAGGAAAGCGAAGTCACCTATTCAACCAGGGTGCAGGCAACCTTGACCATCGACCAGGTCAGGGGCCATGCAGAACCGGTCACTCTCAATGAATCAGCCTCCACCAGAGGTAGGTTCTAGCCTTCGCGCTCATACAAAAGTCCCGGGGCGCAGTTCTGAACTGCGCCCCGAAACTTGGACGCGTTTAATGGTAGCCGTTATGCGGCTTC
>CAUTAH010000017.1:0-20660 GCA_963536345.1 uncultured Actinomyces sp. | reverse complement strand
GTGAGTGCGCCCATCTTAGGAAGTGCCCCCGCTCTTAGCCTTCACGGGATTTCGCCTGTGCTGCAGCAACTTCTGCGCGGAGTAATCGAACTTCTTGAGTCAGCTCTGCGATCTGCTTTTCTAATTGAGCATGAGCCTCCGGCTGTTGCACTGCAGCGGCAGTGGCAACTGCTGCCTCTTCAGTCTTCATTCCCTCTTCTTGCTTAATCCTTTCAAGGAACCAAGAGGAGAAAATGCCGGTCACGATTCCAATGAGCGCAATCCCAAAAAGCATGTAGATCGCCGCAACCACACGTCCTGTAACTGTTACAGGTGCGATATCGCCGTATCCAACCGTCGTCACAGTAACTAGGGACCACCACAGTGCTCGTCCCAGGTCTGTCACTGTCGCTCCTTCGGCATGGCGCTCGGCCTCGAGGACAGTGAGCGCCCCAACCCAAATGAGCAGCACAGATATCGCTCCCGTATAGAGAGAAATTTTGTTTCGCAGTTTCGCATCTGCAGAACGCTGAAAGATACGCAGTAGTGCTACCAAACGCACAAGGCGTAGCGGCCGAAGGAAAGGCAGGGGGACAGAGAAGAAATCAACCAGATTCGCTTTAAACCACCGCCATTTTTCAGGAGCGGTGATGAGCCTGACAAGATAGTCGACGCCAAATACGGCCCAACAAATATTCAAGACAAGTTCGTAATGCTCGTAGTCGACCCCACTTGCATCCGTCACAATTTGCGCAGAGTAGGCAACCAAGAAAACGACGGCAACAACCATGAGCGGCCACTCCAATGTCCGCTCCCATTTTTCATGCATGTGATCTTTATACATGTTTAACAAAGAGTGGGGGTGGAGCCGCTCCCCAGCTCCGCCCCCACGACATAACTTCAACGATTACTCAGGCACGCACACTTACTTAAGATCGCACGCCTTGTAGACGTGGGTCAGCATCGCAAGGCGTTCCTCCAAGGTTGCGTCCTTGGGAACGCACATCTTCGCGCCCAGATAATTGCATCCACCTTCGATCGCAGCCTGCGCGCAGCGCTTAATTTCTGCGTCACTCATCAGCGATGCTGGTTCATCGCTCTGGCCGGGCAGGTGCCCATCAACCCACGAATAGCCGTACTGAGTTTCCTCGGGACCTGCACCTGAGAAGACAACACCATCCAGAACCCCACGTTTTCCGGCTGCAACGATGTGATCGTAGGCAGCATCGGCACTGCGTTCTTCCAGAACGGAGCGTCCCCAGTTAATCAGGACACCGACCTCGAATTCCGCAGCGATCTGAATTTCTTCTTCGATCGAGAGGAATCCTTTTTCTGGCTTTTGCTCTGGAATGAAGCGATCACAGTGCTCAATGACCAGCCGAGCTCCGTACCAGTCCCATTCGCGCAGAACTTCCAGCGAGCGCCGGAATGCATCCCCTTGCGCGGTTCGCGTGGGGGCCGAGTGCACCTCGATGCGCGTCACCACATTGCGGTCAGCATGCTCGCACAACTTGCCCACGCCCTCGCGCAGCTGGCGGGTGAAAGCCAGCGCGGCCTCGCGACCCTCCCGATCTGGCGAGGCCAAGCCGAAGTTCGCGTCCTTCCCAACGTTTTGCATGGTGCCGGGGATGGCGGTGACGGTATTGAAATCCCAGTTCGCGGAGAGTAGACCGGCAAGAAGTTCATTGTCGGTGGCTATCTGTCCGGGATAGGGCATTTCGAGGCCGTTAATCCACGGCTGCTGTGCGAGGAGTTTGTAGTAGTCCTCTTGCAGTTCCGGGGCGGGATGCGAGGCATAGGCTCCGATAATGAATGGGATTGTCATTGTGATCATCCTTCTGTGGTGATGTCGCCGTCGTGGGGACACGCACTGATAAGTCTGACAGGTCGAGCTGCAAAACGCAGCATATTCATCAGACAAATTTACCCTTAGAAAAGATCTTCACCAAAGTCCTCATCCAGCCTCGATCCAGCTCTTTCAAATATGAAAAACGATAAACTCAGACCATGGACCGCAATGAACTGATTCAACGCACATTCCCTTACCTTTTGAAGCGCCTGGAAGACGCTGGCATCAATGCGACTCCCGAAGTCGACCCCCAAACAAACGGCTACATTCTGACCGTCGACACCATGCGCTTCAACGTTGAAAACCTTCTATCAGATCTATCGCGCCGCGACCCAGCCCAGCATCAGGAGCAGGTCGAACGCTGGGTTGCCTTCATGATCGAAACTCTGCGGATGCCCGAGTACTCGCTTAATGACCCCGACGAGCTTCGCCGACGAATTCGCACACGCATCATCCGGAGCGGGCAGAGCTCAGATCTGCCCATCACCTACATTCGCCCTTTCACCGACGGATTAGCCAAAGCGCTCTACCTGGATTTCCCAAACAGCGTGTCATTGGTGACGGATCAAAGTCTTGCTCGCTACCCGCTTTCGGTCGATGAACTCTTCTACTACGGTCAGATCAATACCGATAACGAGCCAATTGATACCAAGCAACAGGTAGGTCCATTCACCGAGCTTCTAGGAGAATCACCATTCATTGCCGGCAAGGCGGCAAACATCGGTGCCTTGGTTAACAATCTCCAAATTGACGCACCCCACGGTTTGTTCTTCGCTATTCCGCAACGATCCGTCCTGCTCTATGCGCCCATCGATCCGGAAGACATCTCACGACAGATACTCCAGATGGCCGACTAAATGCGCTTCGCGGTCATGGAAGAATTCGGCAATAACAACGGTTTCGCGATCAGTCGCGATATCTTCTACTGCCTGCCCACTGGAGAATTCGGCCCGATCACCCGGGGTGACAATCCCGATCTTCACGAGCTTTTCAGCAATCCAAAGATCGACTTTGAGACCTTTATGGGACTTGTAGAAAAGTACCTGTATGTACCCGAAAGTTTCGTCCAGCGCTTCCTCGCGAAGTAAAAGAAGAACGGAAGCTAGCCGTGCACGGGTGGCGATCAGCTACGGGAAGCGCATCTCCGCACTTCTCAAGGTGACGCTCGCCGCCTTTCACACTTCGGTTTGACTTCTGCGTCCTCATTCCCTAAAGTTTCCACGTACGCGCGAGTGGCGGAATAGGCAGACGCGCACGGTTCAGGTCCGTGTCCTAGTGATAGGGTGGGGGTTCAACTCCCCCCTCGCGCACGTAGTAAGGACCCAGCGAAAGCTGGGTCCTTTTGTTTTACCTACCGAGGCCTGGCCCGCCTGATGCGCAAAGCAGGCGTATTGCGCACTTTGCTTAGCTAAGGCGGCACCTTACTTAACCAAACTGTGAGGCCGGCTGACGCCCTTAAGCGCCAACCGGCCTCGTAAAAATTAGCAGTTCAGTCCTGCTCAACACCCGCAAGGAGCTCGCGTACCCAAGTTCGCGCGCGACGGTAGTCCTCGTCATCTTGGGGGACATCCGCACTATTGACAGTCGAGCTGGGGTACGAACCCATGAATCGCACATCCGGAGACACTCGATACAGCCCGCGCAGTGCCGCCTGAATATGTTCCTGAGCGATGTGTCCAACCATGTCGATCGAGAAGGTATAGGCACCCAAACCATCACCACTGGGACGCGATTCGATTCGCGACAGGTCGACGTCGTGCACCGAGAACTGCTCGAGCAAACGCATCAGCGATCCCGCTTGGTTCACAGGCAGTGCAACTTGAATCGTCGTCTTGTCATGTCCAGTCGGAGCTGTCAAAGCACCTTCAATCGGCCTTCTCACGCACACAAAACGCGTAATCGCACCAGGATTATCCGCAACATCCGTGAAGAGCGATTCCAAACCGTAACGGTCCACCGAAGTCGCATTGCACAGAACCGCGTCGAATGCGCTTTCGCCCGAACCCAAAGTCTCAGCCGCTGCAGCAGTCGAGGTCGTAGGGACGTGAACAACTCCGGGGAAGGTTCCCTCAGCCCAGTTTCGACACTGCGCCCACGCATGCGGGTGCGTCCCGATCTTGCGGATATCTTCCGCGCGCGTCCCGGGGCGAACAGCCAAGTGGAAGGTAATGGGAACCAGCATTTCCGCGCGAATCACCAGCTGCGGATAGTCCGCGAGCGCATCGAGCGTCGCATTGACACCACCTTCGATGGAGTTCTCAATGGGTACGACTGCCCAGTCTGCCCTCCCCTCACGCACGGCCTTCATCGCCAAAGGCGGAGAAGTGAGCGGAATGAGTTCTGCTTCTTCGGGAGCAACCTGGCGCAGAGCCTGCTCGGTGAAAGTCCCGAAGGGCCCTAGGAACGCAATTCGCAAGGTGCTCACTCGGAACGATCCTCCTGCGCGGATGCGAGATTGTCGGTCGCTTCCTTGGCTTGAGCACCGCCATTACGCTTCTGCCCAATGATTTCCAGGATCACGGGCAAAACCGAAACCAGAATAATGACGCCCAAGATCAGCGTGAGGTTGTCGTGAACGAAGGGGACATTGCCCAGCAGCGAACCGACAATAATGAAGCCGGCGCCCCACAGCAGCGCACCCAGGGTATTGAACACCAAGAATTTGCTGTAGGGGTAGCGCGCAATTCCCGCGGCCAAGGGAATGAAGGTTCGCACGAAGGGAATGAAACGACCAATCACCAGCGAACGACCGCCGTAATCACGGAAGTAGTGCTCGGCCTTCTCCAAGTGTTCGGTCTTCAGTACTCGCGCATCCGGCTTGAAGAGCTTGCGCCCCCACTTCGCACCCAGGAAGTAACCAATTTGCGCGCCAATAAAGGCTGCAACAACAACCATGATGATCAGGGTTGGCAGGTGCAGTCCCAGTCGATCGTGCAGCAAACCTGCTGTGAAGAGCAGAGATTCTCCGGGAAGAACCGGGAAAAGAACACCCGACTCGATGAGGACGATGAGCATCGTCCCCCACAGCACCCACGGCCCCATGGCGACCAGCAGGCTTTCGGGGTCTTTAAACCAGTTAATGAAGGTGTCAAGCCCTGAGGCGTTCACCAAGATGGCGTTCAGCATGCAGAATTCCTTCAATTGAGTACAACGAATGACAAAGTGCACGGCATGTTACTTAAGTCAACCCTACCGGTCTTTACACAACAGATAGGATGTCATCCATGGAGAATTCCGAGGAACTGGTCACGTCTGGCATACCCGAGGTCCCCACGACCTCTGTGGAACCACCGGTGGATCCCGCTGAATCCGAGTTTGAGGATGCACCTGAATCGACTGCACCCACTTCCTCGCGCTCTCGGCTTCCCGAACCCGTTTTCTTCGCCGATCGTCTGCTCTCCCGTCGCCGGCGCCGAGCTGATCTCTACGAGGCCATCATGTGCCTTGTCGGGATTGTCCTTGTGTGGGGCTTGGGATTCGTCGCCTCTTCAACCACAGAAGGCGTCGCGCAAGACGTTCTACGAGTCACCGTAATCCGCGATCTTCTCCTGATGCCCCTGTCGCTCTTGGAAGGCCTGACCATCTTGGTCACCCCCATCGCCGTCATCGGGATGCTGCTTTTCCGCCGACAGGTCTCCACCGCCATCGAGGCTCTCGCCACCTCCATGATCGCTGGCGTGGCCTCGTATGTGATCTTGCTGGGACTTCGCCAACTTCCTGAAACCATCACCAGCCCGCTCAGGGTCACGAACGTGGAAAACGGACAGACGGCCTCGCACATCGCGATCAACCTGGTCGCAATTGCTCTCATTGCCCTCTTCACAGCCGCGGGCGAATCCGAAGCGCTTCGTTCAGTCCGCTGGTCCTACTGGGCTCTGGGCATCATCATTGTCATCTGGGTACTTCGCGGCCAACTCACTCTTCCATCTGCGTTAATTTCCGTTCTTCTTGGTCGCACTTTTGGCGTCTCATCGCGTTTCTTCTTGGGCTTCCAAGACCGCAGTGCCTCGGGCGGCCAGATTGTGAAGGCGCTGCTCTCGATCCGGATTATTCCCTCACGCGTCATCCGCACAGACCTTCTTCCCGCCGGAGTCACGCTGGATACATGGACTGTTTCGGAAACACCACACGGTCACTTCCGCATGGAGACCACTGAAGCTGATTCAGCGGAATACACGATTGCCCGCCGCCCACCGGTCGACGGAAACCGCCACTACCAGGTCTGGGATACCTACGGCGTTCCCTACGAAATCACCATTTTGGATCCGGGCCGCGGTATGGCCGGCACACTCTTAGAAGTATGGAACAACGTTCGCCTGCGCGGGATTTCTCGCTGGGTTTCCCCCTCGGTGAAAGCAGCTGCAGAGCGTTCCATGCTGACCGCTATTTCAGCTAAACGTTCCGGTGTTCACTTGCCTGAACCCATGGGTATCGCTCAAGCCGGCGACTCGATCATGACAGCGATGCGAGCCCTTCCCCCGACAGCCTCCCTCAAAGATCTAGCCGACACCGACGCACTGAGCGATGACATTCTTGATCAGGCGTGGAAGCAACTCCTTTTGGCGCACTCTCACGCAATCAGCCATCGCCACATCGCCCCTTCCTCTGTCGTGCTCGACCAGTCCTCACAGGTCTGGCTGATCCACTGGGATGAAGGCGAGGTTGCAACTACTGAGCTCAACCAACGCATCGATATCGCTCAGCTCCTCACCCTACTTGCCATCTATGCTGGGCCCGAACGAGCTCTGGCCTCGGCACGGCGAAACCTCAGCGAGGCGGAATTGGTCGCCTGCGCGCCGGTCCTTCAAAAGCCGGTCCTTCCTTCCGAGGTTTCCTCCACTCTTCGACGCAGCGATCTTCTGGATCGCCTTCGCGAGGCGATCGTCGCCGACACCCCGCAAGAATCCGTTCAGCCCGCGAACCTTCAGCGCTTCGCACCCAGGACAATGATTACCTTCGGCGTTCTGGCAGTTGCAGTTGTCGTGTTGATGGGTTCGCTCAACTTCTCCGATATCGTCGCTGCAGTAAAGCAGGCAAGCCCCATTTGGATCGCTGTGGCTTTCGCTTTCGCAGCAACAACCTGGGTTGGAGGAGCCGTCCCCCTGGTCGCTTTCAGCCAAGAGAAGGTCAAATTCGGCGATGCCATCTTGGCTCAGATCGCAGCCTCGATTATCACCCTGGTTGCTCCCGCTGGAATCGGTCCGGCGGCGCTCAACCTGCGTTTCCTGACAAAGCAGAAGATGTCGACGGCAGCTGCCGTCACCACCGTTACTCTGCAGCAGATTTCCCAGTTCCTCGTGACCGTTTCATTGTTGGTCATCGTGCTGTTCTTCTCGGGTTCGTCGCTTTCGGTTTCGCTCCCCTACGGCGCGATTATTGCCGGAACTGCAGTCGTGGCGGTGATTGTCATCGTGTGCATTTCGATTCCGAAGATCCGAAAGTTTATCTGGTCGAAGATCGAACCGACATGGAAGCAGGTGTATCCGCGTCTTCTGTGGGTTGCCGGTCAGCCTCAGCGCCTTCTCGCAGTGCTCGGTGGCAACCTGCTCATGAATATCGGTTTCGTTGGAGCCTTCTGGGCTTCCTTGACCGCGATGGGCGGCTCGCTGAACTTGGTGACGCTCTCCATCACCTACTTGGCCTCGAACTCGCTGGGTTCTGTCGTTCCCTCCCCCGGTGGCATCGGCCCGGTCGAGGCCGCGCTCACCGGTGGTCTTCAAGTTGCCGGAATCGCCGTGTCCACGGCTCTTCCGACCGCGATCATCTACCGTCTGGTGACCTTCTACGGCCGCGCTCCCTTCGGTTGGGTGGCCCTGAAGATCATGCAGAAGCGAAACCTGATCTGATCCTGCAGACTTTGCCACATATCGACACAACATGCGGCAGTCATAACGGTCGGAAAGCTTAAGTTTTTCTACTGGCGCTCCGAACGCGAGAGATTGTCGCGAATTGCCCGGCCGATCTTTTCGTGGGTATCATCCTGAATCCACTGCGAATCCAAGCCAAAGTGTGATCCCGCGTTTTTCTCATCCTCGCGAAGCCCTAAAATCGCTTCCCACAGCGGAATGAGTTCTTCGTGATAGGTGTGCCCATGACCACCCGGAGCCGTACCCGCAACGGGCATATCGACGAGGACCTGAATGTAGGTCGCACCTCGCGTGTATTGCATATGGGGACTGACATCCCCATCAACCTTTTCTGAAATCCAGTCGGGCTTGTGCCACACTAGCTCGGAATTCCACCAAACCACCGGATCCGAGGGGTGCTGAGCATAGACAACCCTGGGATAGTTCCAATCGCCGAGTTCGCGACCGTAAACATCTTCCCACAGATTCTCTGGAACATTAACGAAACGTACGTGGCGGCCATTTGCAACAACGGGGGCAACCTCGGGACTGCCTCGGTGACGGATGGCAGTCAGTTCCGCGTGCATCGGCGTAAATGCAGGAGTTCCCACCCAGAGCGCACCATCAGTCCGACTTAAAACATCGACAATTCCCGAGAAGACATGTTGCGAGGCGTAGGCCCCTAAAGATTCTCCGCAGACGAAAAGTGCTGGCCTACGGTCTTCTGGAATCTCATCCACTGCGCGACGAATCGTTTCAAAGAGAATAACCGCTGCTTCTTCAGAAACATCCAGATCCGTCAGGAAGTTAATCGAGGAAGGAACGAAGGAATACTGCATCGAAGCCGTCGCGCAATTTCCACGAGTTAAGTACTCCAGAGGTTGAACCTGCCATTCGTCGACCCACCCAGATCCCGTCGAAGTGGCAATCAAGATGACAGCGCGATCAAAAGCACCCGTCCGGTGCAATTCCTCGACAACAAGGTCAGCGGCATTTTGCAGGCTCTGCCCTTCTTCTGGCATCCCCGCATACACGCGAATGGGCTCCATAGCCGAGCAACCCGTAACGGCCTCGATGTCGGCGCGGCTAGGACCTCGACCAAGAAAAACCCGACCCTGCCCGCCCACGGCACGCCAGGAGGAGAGCGAGTGCGGCGAGCCCGAACGCTCAGGCACCTGGGGCTGGACAATCCCCTTCGCCGTGCGGTTATTCATTTTTCGCGCATGACGGGTGAAGAAATTAATACCCAGCTTCAGCAGGACCTGCGAGGTCAAGGCATACACAATGACAACAAGAATGAGCAGGGAAAGAGCGAGCGCGAAGACCATATACATCCACTGGCTCAGAACACTAACAATTGCCCGGCCAATCCACTGAAGCCCCCAGGCAACACCAAGCAAAGCCATCATCAGAATGAAAGCACAGACAGTCCCCAGGAGGTATTCCCCTAAGGTCTCACCGCGCATTCCGACCAGACGATTGGCACGCTTACGCTCGCGATAGGACTGGAGCAGCCAGCGGAGGAACCATAAAAAGAACCCCAGTAGTAGCACAGCCCTAAAGGCGATCGATACAGCCTTCGGAGCAGTAATTTCAACACCGAGCCTGGGCACAACCAGGGCATAGAAGCGCTGGATTGTTAGTCCAACAATGTAGCCAACAGCTGAGAGAACACCCGAGGCGACCGCGTGCCACTGCCACGAACGGGCAAGAAGAGAAGGCGAAACGGATACCCCGTACATCACCAGCGCGCCGACGACGCCAATTAGTGAAATATCCACATGCCACCTCCTCTGGGTATGTCTTATTCTGCCCGATCTGCAACCCAGACGAGCGTGAAATAGGGCAGTTTCACAGTGGAGTGAGGCTCAAAGCCCAAGTGTTCATAGAGATACCAGCGCAGATTCTCTTGCATTTTCTTGCGGCCCGCAGCGCTGGAGCGCAAATAGGACGATCGCGTTGTTCCCAGTTCCATAATGTCTTCGGGAGTCACGGAATCATCCCAATCGAAGCGATTCAATACCGGTTGAGACCAGTGCTCCCCCACGGTCGGCGGACGATCAGGACGGTGAACGTCGCCCGAACGCATAATTCTTGTGAGTCTGTGAACCCACGGGATTGTCACATCCAATTGATTCCACACAATCATCAACTGCCCACCGAGACGCACAATTCTGTACATTTCCTGCCCCGCCACCTGCGGGTCTACCCAATGCCACGATTGCGCGAATACGGCGCGATCGACACTCGCGTCCTCCAGCCCAGTTGCTTCAGCGCAGGCATCAACGACCTGCACATTCTGATCACGTCCCAAGAGCGTCACCAGTTGTTCACGCATCGCCTGAGCTGGCTCAACTGCGATCACCTTCGCCCCGCGCTCAAGAAGCTCCGCGGTCAGTTTTCCCGTTCCCGCACCGACATCCGCGATGGTAATTTCCGAGGCCTTCTCCCCCGCAAGAATCGTATCGATCGCCTCGCGCGGGTAGCTTGGGCGAACAGCACCATAGGAATCTGTCGCGTGTTGAAAGGGATTGGTCACGAGTGAAGCCTAGTGGATTGTCCCCCGAGATGCCCGGACCTGAACTCGCTGCCCCAGAGAAGGGATTGGATGGCCGAAGGGAACCCGCATCAACTCTGGCTCAGCATTCGAAGAGGATTCCAGCTGAACGGGAAGCACAGAGAATCCTCGTCCGCGGCTCTGCACAGTGCCGCACACAATTGCCCAGAGCTCGCCCTCTTCGCCGGCAAGCTCCAGTTCTTCCTTCTCGACTCCCAAAAAACGCGCAACTTCCATGTCTCCCGGGTCCTCCCACACGGCCTCGGGACTATCAAGGCGACGAAGATGGCCGGCAATCATCACGCCAATCTGATCGGCAACGGTAAAAGCCTCATCTTGGTCGTGGGTGACGTAGATACTTGTGATTCCTTCGCCTGTGATGATTTCACGCAATTCGATGGACAGACTTTCGCGCATGGAACGATCCAGCGCCGAAAGCGGTTCATCCAAAAGAAGGAGACGAGGCCTCGGGGCCAAGGCGCGAGCCAGTGCCACTCGCTGCGCCTGGCCTCCCGACAGGGAATCGATACTCCGCGGGCCAAAGCCTTCCAAACCGACAATCTCTAAAACCTCTGCGACACGCGCAGAGCGCTCGGCTGCAGGAAGACCGCGCAGGCCGTAGACGACATTTCCTTCAACACTGCGATGTGGGAAGAGCTGTCCGTCTTGGAACATCAAGCCAAAACCGCGCCGATACGTAGGAGTGCGAAGAATTGAGAGTCCAGCCCATTGGATATCGCCTTGCTGAGGGCGTTCGAGGCCCGCGATTGCGCGTAACAGGGTCGACTTCCCGCATCCACTTGGGCCTAGAAGCGCGGTGATCTGGCCGGACTTGAGAGAAAAAGAGACACCATCTACCGCGCGGAAAGAACCGTAATCAACGCTCACATCGATGCACTCTAAAGCCGTCGAATCGGTCATAGCTTGTCTCCAATCTCCGCTGGACGCAGCCATTCCATACAGGTAATCAGCAGTGCGCACACCGCTGCAAGAAGAACGCAAGAAGCCATCGCCACACCTTGATCTAGGGCATCAGGGCGTGAAATCAAACGGTAGATGACCACGGGAAGAGTGACTGCATCCCCCTTAGCAAGGAAAGAGGTCGCGCCAAATTCACCTAATGATGTCGCAATCGCAAAACCCGCAGCTATACCCACAGAGCGCAGCAGAACCGGTCCATCAATTGTTGCCAAAACTCGAGAATCGCTGGCGCCCAAACTTGCCGCGGCTTCGCGGAGTCGGGGGTTAATTGCTCGCAAAGAGGGCGCGATCAGGCGGACAACCAGAGGAAGAGCAACAACGGCCTGCGCGCAGGGCACCAGGATCCAGGAACTGCGCAGATCCAGAGGCGGGCGATTCATGGTGATGAGGAATCCAAAACCAACCGTCACGGCAGAAACACCCAAAGGAAGCATAAAGATGCTTTCCACCACAGCTAATGCACTTCGTCCCGCTCGCGAACGGGGATGACGCGTCACAAGAAGAACCACGCAGACGCCCACACTCAAAGCAATAACCATTGCGACTAGGGCGACAAGAAGCGAATGTCCCAAAGCCTGCAGGGGTGAGACGCGAAGAGCGGGGGTGAAGGAAGAATCTGCCAACTTCACGTAGTGCTCAAAGGTCAAACGGCCTCGTCGGTGAAGGGAACGCCACACCAGTGCAGCCAGGGGCAGAAGAACTAGCACACAAATAACGAAACCACTGAAAATCAGTGCCCATAGATCCCCCGCGCTCACTGACCTCTCTGCCCGAGGCGCACCCAAAGTTGCCGCATTCTTCCCACGCCTGCGCGCGGCCTCGGCAATGATCAAGGACAGGGCGATGACGACCAACTGAACGATAGACAGCACAGAGGCGCTGCGCAGATCCAAGAACTGCGTGGTGAGCATGTAGATCTCGGACTCGACGGTTGTCAGTTTGGAGCCACCCAAAATCAGCACGATCCCGAAGGAAGTCGCGCAATACAAGAAGACTAACGAGGCTGCTGAGGCGATCGCGGGAAGGAGCGCAGGAAGGGTGACACTCAAGAAAACTCGGCGTGGAGGAGCCCCCAGACATGCGGCAACCTGAGCGGGACGCTCATCTAATTGCGCCCAAAAGCTTCCAACATTGCGCACGACCAGCGAGTAATTAAAAAACACCATCGCCGCGACGACTGCGGTCATCGTGCCATCGAGCCCCAAGAAACCTAGCCACCCCTGAGGCGCAAGGAGAGAGCGAAAAGCAACACCCACAACGACTGTGGGAAGAACAAAGGGGACCGAAATGACAGCGCGGAGGAATCGACGTCCGGGGAAACGACAGCAATACAGGGCATAGGCACCCGGAATCCCCAAAATCAACGAAAAGGTCGTGCCCAGAAGGGCCATCCACAAGGTTCGGCCAATGACTTTCCAAGTTCTAGAAGCCCCCAAAAGCTCACCTAAACCTGAGAGGTCACTCCCACCGCCCTCAGCACTAAATCCCTTAGCGATGAGAGTTGCCGCTGGCCACGCAAAAAACAGCGTAAGAAACGCTAGGGGGACGCCGAGAGCCACTGCCCCGGCGCCCACCCTAAGCGCACGCTGTCGAAAATCTGTCACCCAAGAACCGTTTCTTGCCAGGTCTTGAGCCAAGCAGTCGAGTTCTTCTCAATGTCCTGAGGGTCAACACGCATGGGCTTATCGGCCAGAGGGCCAAACTTTTGCAGGGCCTCGGGTTCCTGACCTTTGTAGGGGTGCATGTAGGTTGCCTTCGAAATTGCGCTCTGAACTTCGTCAGAGAGCAGGAATTCGATGAACTTCTTTGCCCCTTCGGGGTTCTTTGCACCCTTGAGCACGCCGGCATATTCAACCTGGCGGAAGCAGGTGTCGGTGATGACACCGGTCGAACTTTCGGTTCCTGCATCATTGACCGCATAGGCGGGAGAGGAACCGTAGGACACCATCATGGGGTAGCTGCCCTTACCTTCACCGGCGCTGTAGTCAACGTTGAATGCCTGTGACCAGCCCTCGGTGATCTTCACGCCGTTGTCCTTGAGCGACTTCCAGTACTGGGCATACCCATCGGGGCCAAACTTTGCGATCGTTGCCAACATGAATGCCATTCCCGGAGTTGATGATGCCGGATTCATGGCGACAAGCATGTCCTTATATTGAGGCTTCGTCAGGTCTTCGAAGCTCGTCGGCACAGCAAGCTGGTGGTCGGCAAACCACTTCTTGTCGTAGTTCACGCAGACATCGCCGCGATCGATGGGAACCAGACCGGGTTCGCCCTGGAAATTATCATCTGCATTTGGCGAGGTGATATGTGCATCTTCGATGATTCCCTGACCGCCAATACGGGTTGAAACCGTATTATCTAGGCCGAAAACGGCGTCTCCCAGCGGTGAGTCCTTGGTAAGAACCAGTTGGTTGGCCAGCTCTCCACCGTTACCAATCGCTTGGATTTTCGCGGTGATTCCGGTCTGCTCATGGAACTTGTCCAGAAGGTCCTGGGGGAAGTCGAATGAATCGTAGGCAAGAATCGTGACGCTTTGGTCACCCTGTGCCGAGGCCGTGCCAGCCTGCGTTGCGCCACCATCCTGAGTGCTTCCCGCGCAAGCCGCAAGAGAGCTTGCTGCAACCAAAAAAGTTGCGGTTGACGCGATCAAACGGACGCGACGATGCGTCGAAAAAGTAGACATTTTCATCCTCCGCTAATGGTGGAGGGCTAGGCCGCCTCGGGGGAGGCAGTCTGGAGATTGCGACTTCCTACGCCGGCATAATCCGGATCAGGTGTAAGGGTCTGCATTCGCACTCTCAGCCCACGGTGGGCTCCCCTGTCTTACCCAGCAAGCATAGCGCATCAAGCTGAGAGGGATGTACGGCCTCGGCGCCCCAGAGAACGGTGGCGACGAATCACGCCGACGACAGTGATGCCAACCATCCACGCAGCCGACATCAGCAGTCCCTGCAGGCTTTCCATATCCAAAGACAGCACAACGACCATTGCGGCAATGAAGGCAATGAAGAGCCAGGCCGAGAAGACACCGCCAGGAAGCGGGAAGGTCGAGCTGCGATGTTTGTTCGGGTACTTGCGCACGTAGAACAGGTAGGCGATTACAATCAAAACCCACACGACCATGAAGAGGGTGGCCGACATCGAAGTCACCACAGTGAAAACGCTCAGGATTGAATCACCAAAAGCCAGAAGAACAGCAGCCGAAAGCAAGAACACACACGAAAGGAAGAGGGCGTTCTGGGGGACGTGACGCTTTGACAGACGACCAAAGAAGGGGGCCGCATCACCCTGAAGTGAGAGGGAGAAGAGCATCCTCGAGGTCGAGTAGATTCCCGAGTTGGCCGACGAGGCCGCAGAAGTGAGCACTACCAAGTTCACCAGTGAAGCCGCCGCACCCAGCCCCGTCATCGAGAACATCGTGACGAAAGGCGACTGGGCCTTATCAATCTGATCCCAGGGCGTCACCATCATGATGACCGCAAGAGAGCAGATGTAGAACAGAACAACGCGAACGGGAATCGAGTTGATTGCCTTGGGAAGAGTTTGCGTGGGGTTCGCGGTCTCGGCAACGGTCGTTCCAACAAGCTCGATACCAACGAAAGCAAAAACTGCGATCTGGAAGCCACCCAGGAATCCGCTCAATCCCGTGGGGAATAGGCCTCCGTGACTCCACAGGTTTGAAACCGCCGCGGTTGTTCCGTTGCTGTCGTGCATGCCAATTGCGATCATGACGACGCCAACCACAATCAGCGCAATGATTGCGACGATCTTAATCATCGCAAACCAGAATTCGGTCTCTCCGAAAGCCTTGACGGTCATCGCATTGAGAGTGAAGAGAAGGATCGCCGTAGCAAGAACGGGAATCCACGCAGGGAGGTTCGGGAACCAAAAGCGCACGTAACCGGTGATGGCAACGACGTCAGCAATACCTGTGACCACCCAGCACAACCAGTAGGTCCATCCCATGACGAACCCCATAGTTGGGCCAAGGAAGTGTCGAATGATATCGGCGAAAGTACCGTATCTCTTATCCGAAAGGAGGATCTCGCCCATCGCACGCATGAACAGGAAGAGCGCGCTGCCAATGATCAGATAGACCAGAAGGATCGAGGGACCAGCCGTTGCAATGGTCTTTCCGGAACCCATAAAAAGACCGGTGCCAATTGCGCCGCCAATAGCGATGAGCTGAATATGGCGGTTCGTTAGATTGCGCTGAAGCTCGCGGCCCGAGGCGTCGCCGAAGCTCTGCTCATCGTGTTCGCTGGTGCTCATTGTGATCCGTTCTCTCAGTTGAGCTTTCCACGCTAGCATGCCCCACCCGGATAGATGGGAGAAAATAGCTTGTATGAGTGAAGTGATGATTTCCGTCGCCAATGTTCCCACCGAGCGTGCACGTCGATATGGGCATCAGCTTGCCTCTCACATGGGGCGAAAAATCGACGCACAGTGGGATGAGGATTCAGCGCGCGGAATGCTGATCTTCACTCGTGAGGGAATGCCCGGCGGCGAGTGCGCAATCACGTGTACAGACCAGCACTTGCGTCTTGAGCTGAAGACTTCTCCCGAGGCCGTAGAGCACCTTGAGTTCGTCGTCGGGATTCACCTGGCTCGCTTCGGGTATCGCGACGGACTTGAGGTTGCGTGGATGAGGAAGAATCCGATCGATGGTGTGGAAACTCCCGGAACCACGCAGGGCCCCTTAACAGCAGAGGATATCGAGCGTCACCGACGCTCTAAGTAATCCTTCGCGCTATCGACTGCCTGGTCCCACAAGCCAGCTTCGTCTTCCCAAAGCTGGTAGGCCTCGTCCTCATCATCACTGAGGGCGGCAATTCCCGATTCCTCAACGTGAAGCGCGACCTTGCCTTTTTCTTCTGAGAGTGAGACCTCGATAGTCGTCAGTGTCTCTTCGGGGAATTCATCACTGGCCACGGGGTACCAGCGGAAGCGCACAACATCCATGGGATCTTCATCGAGTTTTTCGACAAGCCATGTTCCCGCTTCCGGATCGGTAACGTGGTATAGCCCGTCATCACCGTGCTCAACATCATGGTCACCCAGCGGTCCATCGTTGATCCACCAGCCGGGCTCAGAGACCAAGGCCCAGGCATTCTCGATGGTGGTGTCAATGAGCACGTCGGCTTCAACACTATCCGTGTTCTGACCGGGGGTTTCTGTTTCGTCATCACCGAAGAAGTCCATAGCTCAACGTTAGCGAGCTAAGGCCCAACTGCCAAGGCCAGTGGGGAAATTGGCGACAGAGCATGCCTCTACGGACCTAGTCGGTCCCAGTCATTTCGACGCGGTCTTTGAAGAACCAGCGATTCTAGGAATCAGCCCCACACTGAAGATCGGCACTGGGAACGACGTTACGCAGGAAGTAACCCTCGACAGCTGTCGCCACACACTTGCTTCCGTTCTTCGAGTACGCGGTGTGGTTCCAACCATCCCAAGTCACCAACACGCCCGACGACAGCTGTTTCGCCAGATTCTGGGACATCACGTAGGGGGTTGCAGGATCATGAGTCGTTCCAACGACCATGATGGGGGCTGCACCCTCAGCCTTGATTGCGTGGCGCTTCGCGTGCTTGGTCGGCCAGCCTTCAAGTCCGGCGGAGGTGTAGCCGGCAAGATCGCCAAAGATCATCAGCTCTTGCTTAAGTGCTGTCGCATCCTTCTCCCACTGAGCTGCGTCACCAACAGGTTCGAAGTCCAGGGAGTTAATAGCAACGATCGCATCCATCGAATTCGATGAGTAGCTTCCGTCCTTGTTGCGTTCGCTCAGCAAGTCTGCAACGTAGAGCAGCGTCGAGCCGTCCTCGGAATTCAGCGCTTGCTGCATTCCCTGCGTGAGGATTGAATACGTCTGCGTCGAGTACAGCAGCCCAACGACAGCGCTCATTGCAAGGTCGTGGGTAAGCGGACGGTTCGGATCTGAGGTTTGAAGCGGGGTGTTGTACAGGCGATCGAAGAAGTTCTTCATCTGCTTCATGCCGGCATCTGCATCACCCTTGAGCGGGCAGTTACGTGCTGCTTGGCAATCTTCCACCCAGTGACGCAGGGAGGCCTCGAAGCCTCGCATCTGCATGGCGGAGAGCTCATCGCCGCTGACCGAGGGATCAAGTGCACCGTCGAGGACCATGTGACCGACATTTCCGGGGAATTGCTCGGCGTAGGTGGCGCCCAGGAAAGTTCCGTAGGAGTAGCCCAGGTAGTTGAACTTCTCTTGCCCAAGCAGCGCGCGAACCATATCGAAGTCCTTCGACGCATTCACGGTGTCGATGTGCTTGAAGATGTCACCGCTGAGGTCTTGGCAACCCTTGGCGAGATCTCGAGAAGTATCCTCTGCGAGCTTGATCATTTCTGCGGGACTTGCGTTCGGGTCGATCGGGTTTCGCGTTCCAGCTGCGTCGCCGTCACGCTCTTCATCAGTTCGGCAACGGACAGGGGTTGATGCTCCGACGCCTCGCGGATCCAGAGCAACGATGTCAAAATCCGAGACAAGCCCCGTACCCAAAGAGGTGGTGACCTGCGAGGTAATCGAGGACACCGATGCTCCACCGGGACCACCAAGGTTGTAGAACAGAGCCTTGCCTTCACTCTGATCCCCGCGGTGGACCGCCAAGGCAAGGGTGATTTGGTTCCCGTCGAGGTTCTCCCAGTCCAGAGGCGCAGTCAGTGACGCACACTGGTACTTGTCGATATCGCGCGGTGCAGATACCCCGGTGCTTGTGATTTCCGAGGCCTCACACTGTCGCCAATTGAGCGGCTGAGAGTAGAACTGCTCTTTCGTCGGCTTGCCGGGAAGCGGGTCTGCTGCATGCGCGACCGTCACCTTGTTTTGGCTGTTCGAGGGGCCTGCAGCGGCGCTGGTGGCAGCCTGATCGATGGCATTCTTCGCGTAGTATGCGATGCCAAAGTTTGTGGCAAGCGCAAGGACGATCAACACGGAGACGATCAGGCGGGAGCGTGAATTCATGCCTCTACCCTATTCGATGTCTAGACCTGCGGTCGAAGTGAGAGTGCCATCGACTCCAAAATCAGAGGGACTGACATGTTTGTTGTCAGGCGCTTTCGAGCTTCCTCAATCGCTTGGACTCTCTTCATGGTCTGCTGCGGGGTGGATTGAGCGCAGAGCTGGTCGATGAGATCTAGACAGTCATCATTGATTGGCTCTTGATCCGTTCCCAATTGACGCAGGAGAACGTCCCTATAGATTCCCAAGAGGTCGACGAGGGCTCGATCAAGAGAATCTTGAATGGCTCGCTTTGAGCGACGCTTCTGGTCTTCTTCAAGTTCACGGATACGCGCACGCTGATGCGAGGCCGGACTCTGGCCTTCTTCCATTCCCAATTGGCGCATGAGTTCGGCCTTTTCGCGGGCATTGCGTTCTTCAGATTGGGATTCTGCTTGAGTTTTCGCAATGGAGAGGAGGTCCTCTGCGGCAAAGACCGCTTCACCAACAGAACGCACCTGTGCCGGGGCAGTGATGATCTGTCGGCGGCGCTGACGCATCTTGGGGTCTTTGGCGAGAGCCCGGGCCAAGCCGATATGCGATTGGGCTGCGCGGGCTGCAGATAGCGCATCCGCAGGATCAACACCGTCACGACGAACAAGAAGGTCCGCGACGGCGTGCGGATCTGGAATTCGCAGTCCCAGATGCCGGCAACGCGAACGAATGGTGGTGATCATGTCTTCTGCACTGGGAGCACAGAGCAGCCAGACTGTGCGCTCTGGCGGTTCTTCAATTGCCTTAAGAAGAACATTCGCTGTGCGTTCCATCATGCGGTCAGCATCTTCGATGACGATGACCCGCCAACGCCCCTGCGAGGGTGCGGTCTGTGCGCGCAAGACGATCTGGCGAACCTCATCGATACGAATTTGCGTAGATTCCGTGGTGAGGATTGAGACATCACCGTTTGTCCGAGCCATTGTGGTGCGGCATCCTGGACACTGTCCGCATCCGGGGAACTCTCCGGTGCACTGGAGGGCCGCTGCAAAAGCGATTGCCGCAACCGAACGCCCAGAACCGGGAGGCCCGGTGATGAGCCATGCATGGGTCATTGAGCGAGATGGGTCATCAGTGGGCTGAGTGAGCGACGAGGCATCTACACGCACGGAGCCGGAAGTTTCCGCAGCTGGATGGGCCTCTTGGGCATGGTCGACGATTGCTCGGGCGCCTTGAGCCGCCTGTTGCAATACCGCCAGGGCATGTTCCTGGCCGACCAATTCATCCCAAACGCTCACAGAAGAATGCCATCCTCTTCCAGAAGAGCCCAGAGCGTTGCCTGAGATTCAACGGGCTTAGTATCTTCTGCAGCTTCTTCGGGCAATCCCTGGAATGCGGCATCAACACGTTCTTCCAGAACTCCGCGAATTTCACTGAAGACCTGATCTTCGGTACCTACGCCGTCAATGACGACAATGCGATCTGCTTCAGAATCTGCAAGCGCCAAGTACTGGTGACGAACGCGCTCATGGAACTCCATAGATTCGCGTTCCATTCGGTCCGGTTCTCCCCCGCGACGCCTGGCGGCAACTTCCGGCGGAACATCAATCAGCAGAGTGAGATCAGGGAGCAAACTTCCCGTTGCCCACATGGACAGGCTGCGGATTTCATCCACACCCAAGCTGCGCGCAGCTCCCTGATAAGCCAAAGACGAGTCAATGTAGCGATCAACCAGAACAATTTCCCCGCGTTCAAGGGCCGGCCTGATCAGGGTCGCGACATGGTAGGCACGATCAGCGGCATACAGCAGTGCTTCAGTGCGGGGATCAACATCTTCCGGCCCGTTCTGAACCAATTGACGCAGAGTCGTCCCCAGCTCTGTTCCACCGGGTTCTCGCGTGACAACCACCTGTTGTCCGCGTTCTTCAAACCACTGGCGGACCCGCTGAATTTGGGTACTTTTACCGGTCCCATCACCACCTTCAAAGGTGATGAAGAGTCCGCGCCCCGCCTGTGCACCACTACCCATTGATCTCATGTCTCTATCTTGACAGTGCCCACCGGCATTTGCGTCCATTTTGGACCGGTCGGCGAAAGAATTTTTACTTCTTTGCCGAAGTCTTCTTCGTCGTGCGTCGAGTTGTTGTCTTCTTCGCAGTGGTCTTACGGGTGCGCTTGGGAGCTGGGCCCTTCGCGCGCTTGTCTGCAAGCAGCTCATACGCGCGTTCAGCGGTCAGATCCTCGACGGTTTCGGCGCGCGGAACGGTCACGTTGGTTTCACCATCGGTGATGTAGGGACCGAAACGACCGTCCTTGACGGTGACCTTCTTCCCCGAAACCGGATCAGCGCCGAACTCACGCAGCGGAGGCTTTGCTGCCCCACGGCCTCGTTGTTTGGGCTGAGAGTAGATCTCCAGCGCCTCATCCAAGGTAATCGTCAGAAGCTGGTCCTCGCTGGGAAGGGTGCGCGAATCGCTCCCCTTCTTCAGGTACGGG
>CAUTAH010000016.1:0-20786 GCA_963536345.1 uncultured Actinomyces sp. | reverse complement strand
ACGATAGGGGTGGCATCGAACGTCATGACTCAGACATGTGCTAGCGCATATCGATAATGCCAGTACCCACTTCGATATGTGCTGTCCGTGCTGCAACCGCAGAAAGAAGCGGCATAGGGGAAGCCCCCTGAGGCGCAAAGTGATGAACCCTGAAGTAGGCTCCATTCACTCCCAGATCATCAGCAGCAACAGATAACTCGATTGCCTGATGAAGGGCATTGCGCCCGCTCAGTCCGCGCCTTCTGTCCCGTGCGTAGTGTCCAAAGCTCAGGAAACCGAAGGCCTTCAATACTTACACCTGAGATTCAAGCCAGTGCTGCGCATCCAAGGCAGCACGGCATCCGGAGCCGGCAGCAGTAATTGCCTGACGATAGGTATGGTCAACGGCATCACCGCAGGCAAAGACACCCGGAAGGTTAGTTGCGGTACCCGGGTCATTGACCAGGATGTAACCGGCCTCGTCCAAGGCAACCTGACCGGAAAGTACGGCGGTGCGGGGAAGGTGACCGATGGCAACGAAAACGCCATCGGCATCAAGAACGCGAGTCGAATCATCAACGGTGGAACGCAAGCGAACACCGGTGACAGCCGAATCGCCCAGAACCTCTTCGACAACAGAGTTCCATGCGAATTCGATCTTCTCATTGGCCAGTGCGCGATCGGCCATAGCCTTAGACGCACGCAGCTGATCACGGCGGTGAACGACAGTGACCTTTGAAGCAAACTTCGTCAAGAAGGTTGCCTCTTCCATTGCAGAGTCACCGCCACCGACAACGATGACGTGCTTATCGCGGAAGAAGAAACCATCGCAGGTCGCGCAGAAGGAGACGCCTCGACCAGAGAACTCTTCTTCTCCGGGAACATTCATATGACGGTATTCCGAACCGGTCGCCAAGATGACGCTGCGAGCCAGGAGAGTTTCATCCTCAAGGGTGATCTTCTTGATGTCGCCTTCGAGCTCCAGCGTGTAGGCATCCTCGTAGCGAATATCAGCACCGAACTTTTCGGCCTGCTGACGCATATTGTCCATCAGCTCCGGGCCAAGGACGCCCTCGGGGAAACCGGGGAAGTTCTCAACTTCAGTCGTGTTCATCAGCGCGCCACCGGCAGCCAGGGCACCGGCAACGACAACAGGCTTGAATCCAGCGCGCGCAGTGTAAATAGCCGCAGTGTATCCCGCAGGACCGGAGCCGACGATGACGACGTCGTGGATAGTTTCAGACATGATGTCTCCTTTTGAGCAGGTAACGGTTACTTCACTGACAATTCGCTGACCCACGCCCAGGCGCGGCCATCTTGCGATGTTGGCATCTTACGGAAGGTGATGCTGATCGCTTCAGTTTCCACGGGATGTGCCAGCTTGATGTCCGTCTTGGGAGAGAACGTCGTCGTAGCGATTTCTGTTCCCTCTCGAGGCGTATTGGGATTTACAGCACGTACCACGCCTTCACCACCGGTGGTCGACGGATCCATATCCAAGGTGATCTCAGAGACCGTTGCCTTCTTCTCGAGCTTCACCAAGATGGTGACCGCAGTCTGGTCCAGGAACTGGTTGTAATCGAAGTAGCGCGAGTGCCAATTCGTCTTTGCGTCGCCGTCAATCATATTGACAGCCATTTCCTCGTGGTCACCCTTATCGTTTTGCCATGACAACACGGAAACACTGGAAATGACGGGCTTCTCCGTCGCTGCCTGAGTGGCTTCTTGGGTGGGCTGCGCCGATGCTGAGGCAGATGCCGATGAGCTTGGCTTGCTGGACTGGCTGCTGATATCGCTGTGCTTGACTGGGCTGAGGGCAGTTGCACCCGCCCAAATCGTGGCAATGACAGTCAGAACTGCAGCAAAGATAATCGTGGGTCGCGTGGGGTCAATTCCCTTTTCGCCCCCATTTCCCGAGGCCGAAGCGCGTGAGTGCTCATCGTGGCCGTGAGCGTCGCCGGAGTTTCCGCGGCCACCGCCAGAGCCTCCGTTACTGCCTCCGCCGGCCTCGGAATGTCCGTGACCGGAGGAGCGAGTCGGGGTGGCAGCCGCTGCGGAACCCGCGACGGATGCTGCAGCCCCTCCGACAACCGCGCCCTCGGCGAAACCGTGGGGAAGCGGAGCGGGGATGCGAGAAGTCGATTCCTGATGCTGAGCCTTAGCGGCGGCCGTCTCAGCCGAGGCCTCGGCAGCTGCGGCACCCAAGGGGATACCGGCGGGCGCAGTTGCGTCGACGTCGTACATGCGCGCGGTTGCGGGCAAGGTTGGGACGATGGGGTGTTCGGGCTTTGCTTGGCTCATCTGGACGCTCCCTTGGGAACCGCGATTGCTGTGAGGAAGGGTTGGGACATTCGCAGGTGTGTCCTGCTGGGGTGAATGAGACGATGCCGCAGGGTGGCCCTCGCCGTCGGGATGAACAACATCATCGAAGGTTGGCACCGAAAGGTCAACAGAAAGGGGAACCCAATGTGGCGTTCCTTCACGGGGAGTGTGCTGATCCTCGGTAGCCATGGTTTCCTCCTGAGGGGACGGTGCCACACCATTATGAACGCTTTGTGGTTCACGTGTAGGCTGCGCGGCCGAAAGCAGGTCACATACCGCGATCGGAAGGTGTAAACGCTTGAGCAGGGGACGAATACTGGTTGAAGATTCTTGAGGATTGATCAGACGCATTGCGATCATGTACACGACAGTGACGATGATGGCTACCACGCCGAACTTCACACCCGAAAGCAGCCAGCGCAGGATCTTTGAGGACAGGGTCGTGTAGATTCCCATGAGCCAAAGAGCGCCAAAACCGATACCGCCGGCAATGACCGCACATGCGACGTAGGTGAGGTAGGAGCGCGTGATTTCTGAGGAATTCACGTAGCTGTTGCGCTGTCCGACCCAGCGCATCGCAATCAAACCCTGAACGATTCGGCAGACCGTTTCGCCAAGAGCCGCGCCGATCACCCACCAGCGCACGCCGGTTGCGAAGTAGATCGACCAACCGACAATGATCTGCAAGATCGTCGGAACAATGCCCATGAGGAAGACGGGCTTGGCGTCCTCGTAGGCGAAGAAGACGCGCTGGCTCATTAGAACAATGCCCGTGGAAGCCACACCGGGCATGAGGGAGACCAGGATCAGCGCGTAGGAAGAAATGAGTTCGGGACGGGCGGTGTTCGTGACAACCAACTGCATCATGGGAGCAGCGCCCGCCATGAAGATCGCAGCGGCAAGAACCGTCAGTGAGGTAATCAGGCGAATGCCCGTGTGGTAGTGCTCGGCAACTTCTTCGTCATTGTCGTCGGCAACCGCGTAGTTCAAACGCGTAAAGATCGCGGTTGCAAGAGAAACAGTGATGACCGACTGCGGCAGCATGAAGATCAAGAAGGCTGCCGAATACCCCGCTAGGCCAGCGATGGGCATGGGGTTCTGGTTCAGGTAGTTATCCGCAATTGAAGCGATCGCGTTCGTTGAAAGAACACCAACCTGAGACACACCCAAGGTCGCGAAAGTCCAACCCGCAACCTTAGAGGCGGAGCCAAAAGACGTTCCACGGAAGTGAAAATCAGGCTTGAAGGAAACTCCCGCACGCCGCATGGGAATGAAGAGGACCAGAGCCTGGCAGACCACACCCAAAGTGGTTGTGATCGACAGCAGCCAGAACTGAGGGGATGTGAAGTCAGAAATTGCGAAATCTTCGTGGGCGCCCCACAGAATAAGGAAAGCCACCAGACCCGCAATTGCGATGATGTTGTTGAGCACCGGCGCCCACATGTAGGGACCGAAGACACCGCGGGCATTGAGTAGCTCGCCCAAGAGGTTGTACAGGCCGTAGAAGAAAATCTGCGGGAGACACAAGAATGCAAAAGCAACGGCAAGTGAGCGAATGTCTTGGCTGTATCCCGGTGCCATGATGACGATGAGCACCGGTGCCAAGAGCGTTGAAATGAAGGCGACCAGGAACAGAATTGTTCCGGCCAGAGTAATCAGTCGGTTGATGTAGACCTGACCCTCGTCGCGTTTGAGTGCGCGCACGATCTGGGGAACCAGGACCGCATCGAAAACGCCCGATGCCAGCAGATTGAAGATTGTGTTGGGAAGAGTATTTGCCGTTTGGAAAGCCGCGGAGACCGCGCCACCGGCAGAACCCAGGGCCGCCAAGAGCATGGCGGCTTTAATGAAGCCAAGGACTCGGGAAACCATTGTTCCCGAGGCCATCAGTACGCTGGCTCGAAGAAGTGAGCCGTTGCGGGCCTGGCTTTCACTCATTCTGATCCTCTACATCTGGTTTGGGTGAATCCGAGCTTTCCGGATGATCCGGGTGACGCGGGGGACGTCCTGCATGAACAAAACCTCCGCTGGAAAGTGGAACGTTCACTGTGCCCTTTTCGACGCCGCCCATTCCGGGAAGATGCGAAGACTCTTCGGTTTGCGAGGACTTCAAACGACGTCGAATGGTCCGAATGATGCCGCCAAGGAAGGCAATTCCGACGATCACTGTCATAACTGCGGTGGCTGCGTCTTCCCATCCCGCGCGCATTCGCACTAGGACTTTTTGGGAATCATCAAGAACGGCTCCGCTAGGGGTTGACACCTTATAGGTCACGCGAATATCACCCGAACCAATTGCCGTGACTGGCACATCCACATTCGAGGAGGAATTCGCGGGGATCGTGGCCGTTCCCGTACTGGTTACGCGCAGGCGGGGGTCACTGGGAAGCAAAGTCACTTCGACATTGACTGGCCAGGGAAGTGAATTACGCACGCGAACGGGGAAATTCGCGCTCTTGTTAATCAGATTGACGGCATTCGAGGATTCAACCGAAACGGAGGACCTGAATGCATCAAGTGCCTGCGTATTTGCAGTGATCGTCTGACTTTGCTGGTCACCCGCATCCGCTTGGAGCGCACTGGCTACGGTTGAATTCAATTGAAGACGCGCGGCATCGACATTCTCTGTGGCATCGGCCAAGGGAAGAGCATTTGAATATGCTGCGCTCAGTCCTGCCGTTTGCGAGCGCAGTGAGTCAGAAAAATGCGCGTCCTCGACGGGGTTACGTTCAATATCGGTGGCCTCGGAATCCGCCAGTTCACTGAAACTGGTCCCCTTAACCCAGCGGTTATCAAGGATTGCACGAACACGCTCAATGCGATTCTCATCCAGCGAGGACCCGCGCTGAAGTGGAACAAATAGGGTGCGCGAGAAGTTTGGGCGCTCGCGGGTGATCATCGCGGTCAAAGCTGTCAGGAACTGCTGAGTATCCAGCTCATCATCAACGCTTTGCGCATCCCACGACAAGAGCTCGCTCAGGTTGTCGATTGAGGCAAGAGCAGTGACCGTTTCCCCAGACTGAGCGGAGTCACCCGTGTGGGTCTGGCCGTCGGATGAGAGCTTGACCTTGGCCATCGAGGTGAAGTTTTGCTCTGAGCTTGGTGCTAGTTGCCCGGGAGGGGCAATCACAGTCGAGGCGTATTTGCTGTTGAGCGCCTGGATGCCCCAGCTTTGCGAGGCAGGCCAGGAAACATTTGAGATCAGTGTTGGCCCGGAGTTGTCGTTATCTGACGAGGCCGAGCTTGAGTCCGGCGAGGGGGTGGCGCTAGGTGATTGCGAACTTTCGCTTGAGGGAGTTGCAGTTGAGGAAGAAGAGGCAGAGCTCGTGGGAGAAGTAGACGCATTTGAACGCGAGGAAGGCAGGAGAGCCTTGACCTTGCTGACGGAGGTTGGAACCGAGGCGCGCGATGAGGTCAGGTAGTCCATGACCGCGTCATTGTTGAGCGTGGTTGCCAAGGAAAGGTCTGCGTCGTGGCTGGGCAGAGCAACCAATTCTTTCGTGCGCTCAAAGAAAGTTTGGAGAAAGGCCGCGCGAGTATTGCGATCTGCCGTGATCTCGGCCTCGGAACGCGCAGTGGGCGAGGAAGACGCACTGGGCGAAGCGGAGGCGGTGGCCTCGGAAGAAGAGGAAGTCGAAGGAGAAGCGGCCGAGGAGGAGACGGAGGGGAAAGCGCGAGTTGAACTTTGGTCTTCGGGGACCGTGAGTTCGCGGACCAAAGTATCTGAATCGGTCGCGAAGGTAACACCGGTCATCGATGCCGCGGACAGGATCGAATAGGAGTCGGTGGGAGTTTGCGGCGTTGATTCGGTCCACGGGAGCAGGACATTTGCGCGAGTGGGTTCAAGGGAGTACCCCGAATCCCACACGAGGATTGAGCGATCAGAGCCGCGAGTTTCATCGCCTTCAACAACGACGGTGATTCCACGCGGTCCCCACTCGAAATCTGATCCGAAGGGAAGGGATTCAAAGGGGATCGTGATGTGGAAGGTCTGCTCGGTGTGAGGAGCGATCGTTGCCTCGAGGGTTCCCGCGTGAACGCGTCGACCCTGCCAGCTCTGGCCTGAAAGGTATGAGGAAAGCTCGGGTGCGGTCACGGGTGAATAGGTCTGGACGTAGGCATCCAGCGATGGGTTCGTGACGGGCTTATCTGACAGGTTTCGAACGACGCCCGATACCTGCAGGTTGTGCTGCGAAGTAATGACCCGCGGTTCCAGCCTATTGATTCGTACGTCAATTCCCGAGGCCTGACCCGCATCCCCCAATATCTGCGGTCGCGTTGTTGATTGGGGCGCGAGCGCAGAAGGAGAGGTGGAGTGCAGAGAAGCCGAGGCCTGCGTCCCCTGAGTTCCCTGAGCGTGCGTGGGCAGTGCGTGAGCGCTCGCGGGGGTGGTCCCCAGGAGCAGTGCGCTCAGAGGCAAAAGAGTCAGTGCGTATCGAGCTGCTGGCGGCTTGATCATGATGCATCCCGGTAGAGCAAGTCCAAAGCGATACCGACAATGCGCCTTTCATTGGGATAGGCCAGCTCCTGGGTGAGGTCGCGCAGGGGAACCCACGCGGCGTCTTCGGCCTCGTGATCGGGGTCGCCCTCGACGGTGATGGAGCCTGAGATATAGCCCATTAAGTAGTGGTGAACGACCTTGTGAATCCGTCGATCTGCACCTGAGAACCAGTAGTCGATCGACGCCAGGTGGCGAATAATTCGCCCGTGGATTCCGGTCTCTTCGGCGACTTCGCGCAGAGCCGCTTCCTCGGGAGACTCACGGCCTTCAAGATGTCCCTTTGGGAGGCACCATTCGATCTTCCCCGACCGATTACGGCGAGCAATGATTGCCGCATAGGGCTGACCATCGCGAACATCGACAACGACGCCGCCCGCGGAGGTTTCAGAAGAAACGGGAAGGAAATGGGGTGTCGGCTGGACCGTACGCAAAGAAGGATTGCGACGCGGAGGTCGGGGCACTCCGGGTCGTAAGGCTTCAGAAGGCACAGTCATACCTCCACTTTAGGCGGGATTGGGGCTCTTGGTCAGGTCGCACCATCGGTCAAGTGGGAATTACCGCAATTTTTGTGTGTCAGAAGGCCAATTGGTGCGACCTTCGGCGCATGTCAACCGGAGACGAGGCCGTGGTGCGGATGCATCAAAGATGCGGAAATCATGGCATGCTGGAGGGGATGAGTACACAACTTTCGCGAACGATGGGTCAATCCCGCTCACACGCCCCCCTTCCTAGCGGTCTAGGCGAGGGCGATCTGGGTCTATTAATGGCTCAGGCACAGCAGGCTTTTTCCCACCTTCCCAAGGAAATCCTCGAGCTCGGTGAAATTTTCGCCGAAGCTGGAGAGGAAATCAGCCTGGTCGGTGGACCGGTTCGCGATGCCTTCTTGGGACTCACTCCCCACGATTTTGATTGCACGACTTCTGCACGTCCAGAGAAAACTGAAAAGCTATTGGCGCAGTGGGGGAATGCAACCTGGGATATTGGCCGCGAGTTCGGGACCATTGGTGGTCGCCGCGGAAAGCTGGTCGTTGAAGTCACGACCTATCGCACGGATTCGTATGAGGTCGGTTCGCGCAAGCCCGAGGTCGAGTATGGCGACACCTTGGAAGGCGATCTGACGCGGCGCGATTTCACCGTCAATGCGATGGCCATGCGACTGCCTCAGATGGCTCTGGTTGACCCCCACGATGGCCTTGGTGATTTGGCTTCGGGACGCCTGCGTACCCCCGTCAGTGCTCTGCAGTCCTTTGATGACGATCCGTTGCGGATCATGCGTGCTGCGCGCTTCAGCGCCCAGCTGGGTATTGATGTTGATGAAGACGTCATGGATGCCATGGAGTCAATGGCCGGTCGCCTTGAGATCGTCTCAGCTGAACGTATCCGCGCTGAACTTGAACGACTCGTCGTTTCGCCCTGGCCCAGGCGCGGTTTGGAATTGATGGTCCACACCGGGGTTGCAGATATCGTTTTGCCGGAGCTGTCTGCTCTGGTGTCGACCGTTGATGAGCATCATCGTCACAAGGATGTTTACCAACATACGCTGACCGTTTTGGACCAAGCGATCGATTTGGAAACGGATGCTGACGGTCCTGTTCCCGGTCCGGATTTCATTTTGCGTTTCGCGGCACTCATGCACGACGTGGGCAAGCCGGCCACGCGTCGCTTTGAATCCAATGGCACGGTGTCATTCCATCACCATGAGTTAGTGGGAGCGAAGCTCACGCGTAAGCGGATGAAGGCCCTGCGTTTTGATAAGGCAACGATTGATGCCGTTTCAGAATTGGTTGCCCTGCACCTGCGTTTCCACGGCTACGGGGAAGCGAAATGGACGGATTCGGCAGTGCGTCGCTACGTTGCCGATGCGGGAGAGCTTCTTGAGCGCCTGCATCGTTTGACGCGCGCTGATTGCACTACGCGTAACAAGCGCAAGGCCGCCTACCTGTCTGCTGCATATGACGACCTGGAAGAGCGTATTGCTGCTCTTCGCGCCCAAGAAGAACTCGACGCTATTCGCCCCGATCTCGATGGCGATCAGATCATGGAAATCCTTGGTCTGCGTCCTTCGAAGGCCGTGAAGATGGCCCGCGATTATCTTCTGGATCTTCGAATGGAACAGGGTCCTTTGGGAGAAGAAGCGGCGCGCGAGGCACTCCTTGCCTGGTGGGCATCTGATGAAGTTCGAGAGATTGCCGCGGAGTATCAGGCACAGCAGGAACGCTGGGAAGCAAAGGCGGCCGAAAAGAAGGCGCGCAAGCGCCGTTCTGCCAGCGAAAACTAAGTCGATCCGGAGCTTGCTTTAGGCAATACGCCCGCTTTCTGCGTAGGCTAGACACGATCACCTATGCTGAAAGGCTGGTTTTTCGTGGCACCTTCTAACGCAAACGACGACCGCGGACGTCGACCTCTTCCCTCGCGGGCCGAGGCTACTCGACGTCGGCTCGCAGAGCAGGCCCGTCGCGATGGAGAGGGAACGATTCCCAAGACTTCCGCATCCTCGGCGTCCTCTGCACCCAAGCGGACTTCCGCAGCTGCACGGGTCTCAGGCGGGGCCTCGGCGCGCACAGGAAGCAGCAGCGAGGCTCGACGCACAGGCACCCAAGGCGCTAGCTCCTCCTCGGCAAGTAGTGCGCGTAAGCGTCCTACTCGCCCACAAAGCGATCGCGAGGCCTCGGCAGCAGCAAGCCGCGCGCGCGCGAAGAAGGGCCCAGCTAAGGGCGCTAAGGCAAATAAGGGGAAGAAGAAGCGGAGTCTGGGCGCACGTATCGGCCGCGGAATTCTCTTTACTTTCCTTGGGCTGATCATCGCGGGGCTGGGGACCTTCTTGGTTGCCTATGCCGCGTTGACGGTTCCCCAGGCTGATCAGGTTGCGCTCGCGCAGACCACGACTGTCTACTACGCCGATGGCACCACCGAAATGGGACGGATGTCGCAGGTTAATAGGAAGATCATTGATTCATCGACCCTTCCGGACTATGTTGCGCATGCTGTTGTTGCCTCGGAAGACCGGACTTTCTACACGAACTCCGGCGTTGATCTTAAAGGTATTGGACGCGCACTGGTCAACAATATTAGGGGCGGGGCGCGCCAGGGTGCATCGACCCTGACCCAGCAATATGTTGAGCGCTACTACGTTGGGGAAACAACCGGCTATGTGGGTAAGGCCAAGGAAGCAATTCTTGCCCTCAAGATCAACCGCGAACAGTCCAAAGACCAGATCATCGGCAACTACCTCAACACCATTTACTTCGGGCGTGGAGCCTACGGAATCGAGGCCGCATCTCAGGCTTACTTCGGTCATGAAGCAAAGGACCTGACCCTTTCCGAGGCCGCAATGATTGCCGGCATCATTCCCGCTCCTTCCGCGTGGGACCCGGCGGTTGATGAAGAGAAAGCGCGCTCGCGGTGGACTCGTGTCATCAATCTGATGGTCGAAGACGGGTGGATTTCCCAGGCCGATGCGAACGCGGCTGAATTCCCCAAGACCATTGACCCCGATACTTTGAGCGGGCCGACAATGGAAGGTCCGACCGGTTATCTCATGGAGCAGATCCGTACGGAACTTGCCCAAGAGGGCGGTTTCACGGCCGATCAGCTGGCAACCGGTGGATACCGAATCATTTCCACAATTGATAAGGAGAAGCAGGATCAGGCGGTTGAGGCTGCCGAGTACATGTACACGGTGCGTGGGTGGAATGAAGACTCCATGCACGTGGTTTTGACGTCATTGGATCCCGCTACCGGTGAAATCGTTGCCGAATACGGCGGCAAGGACTATCTCAAGCGCCAGCAAAATGGCGCGACGCAGGACATTATGGCTGCCGGTTCGACCTTTAAGCCCTTCGCCTTGATTGCTCATGTCGAACAGGGCGGGTCGATCTACGACACCTACGACGGTTCCTCGCCGAAGACCTTCAGTGGATTGGCACGTCCGGTGAGTAATGACTCGGGTGTGTCCTGGGGTCGTCAGAACCTGGTCAATGCAACGAAGAATTCGATTAACACGGTTTTCGTTGGACTCAACCAGGAAGTTGGATCCGCAACGACCAAGCAGGTTGCCATTGAGCTGGGTATCCCCGAAGACACCAATGGCTTGGACGACTCCCTGCTGAACGTTCTGGGCTTCGCGGCGCCTCACAATATCGACCTGGCTCACGCGTATTCGACCATTGCTTCTGGCGGTCAGCGGACCACCCCGCACATCGTCCGCGAGGTTCAAAACTCTGATGGTTCGAAGGTCTTCCAGACCACCGTAAACCCGAAGCAGGTTTTCGACACGAAGACCATGTCAACGGTCCTTCCGGCGCTGCAGGCCGTGACCGCTTCAGGTGGTACAGCCGAGGCCGCCGCAGTTCTCAAGCAGGATAGCGGCGGAAAGACAGGTACCTCGGAAGAGCAGAAGACCGCACAGTTCGTTGGGTTTACCCCGAGCTTGGTCACTGCCGTTAGCATGTACCAGCTCGATGAGAATGGTAGCCCCGTGTCGCTGACGAATATTGGCGGTTTGGGCCAATCCCACGGCGGTGACTGGCCGGTAACCGTGTGGGTGCGCTACATGAAGGCGGCGACCGCGAACGATACGAAGCTCCACTTCGACTGGTATAAGCGTCAAACCGCGACTCCGGTGAATCCCGCACCGGTCGCGACGACCACTCCCACTCCAACTGAGGAAACACCAACACCGACTCCCGAGGCGACCCAAGAAACCCCTGGAGCAGAGGTTCAGCCAACCGTTACTCCTTCCACCCAAAACAATGGCGGCAATGGTGGAAACGGCGGCGGTTCTAACGGCGGGGGCTCATCGAATGGTGGTGGCGGACGCCCCGGTGGCGGTGGCGGTCCGGAGTAAAGCCTATTCGGGTATACAAAAGCCGGGGCAATCCCTTTCGGGATACCCCGGCTTTTGTATAAGCCTTGTCAGACTGTCACTTCACGGCCAGAACGCGAACCTTGAGGTTTGCGCGAACATCGGCGTGGAGGTTGACCGTCACGGTGTGGTCACCGGTGGTCTTGATCGGGTCGGTGATGATCACGCGACGACGATCGATGGTCTGGTTCAGCTGTTCCTTCACTGCGTCAGCAATCTGAGCGGCAGAAACGGAACCGAAGAGGCGTCCGTGTGCACCGACCTTGCTGTTCACGGTCACAACCGCGGCCTGCAGGGCGTCGCGCACGAGGCGTGCATCGTCGACGGAAGCGATCTCACGACGGCGGCGAGCTGCTGCCATCTGATCGATCTGTGCCTGTGCACCCTTGGTCCACTTGGTGGCGAAGCCACGGGGAACCAGGTAGTTACGGGCGTATCCAGACTTGACCTCGACGACATCGCCTGCGGAACCGAGACGTTCCACATCGTGGGTGAGGATGAGCTTGGTAGTTGCCATTTTTCAGTCCTTCCCTTCGAATCAGCGGCCGGTAGAGGTGTAGGGCAGCAGAGCCATCTCTCGCGCATTCTTGATGGCGCGAGCAATGCGACGCTGCTCCTGGACGGAGACACCGGTGACGCGGCGAGCGCGGATCTTGCCACGGTCCGAGATGAACTTACGCAGCAGAGCGGTGTCCTTGTAGTCGATCGATTCGATCTTGGCCGACTTCAGCGGGTTGGCCTTCTTCTTAATGGGCTTATTGCGAAGTTGAGGCTTCGCCATGATGTTCTCCTTGATGATCTGAGCGAGTGAACGCTCCCAAGCATGTGTTCAGCACGTGTGCGCACCGGTTACTTGGCGCGCGGTGCTATTTAGAAGGGCGGATCCTCGGCGAAAGAGGTCGCAACACCGGAATCGGATGTGCGCCACGGATCGTCTTGGGAACCGCCGGCAGGTGCGCCGTAGCTGGCCTGGCGCTGCGAGTAACCACCTTGGTTTCCGTAGCCCTGCTGCTGTCCGTAGCCGCCACCCTGGGAGTAGCCTCCCTGGGGTGCTCCGCCTTGCGAGGCCGGGCCACCCGTGCGGGTGACCTGTGCCTTTGCGCGGCGCAGTGAGGGACCGACCTCGTCGACTTGAAGTTCGACGACGGTACGACGTTCGCCCTCGCGGGTTTCGAAGGAGCGCTGCACGAGGCGACCGGTGACAATGACGCGCATTCCCTTACGCAGGGATTCGCCGACATTTTCAGCCATTTCTCGCCAAACAGAGCAGCGCATGAACAGGGTTTCCCCGTCCTTCCATTCGCCGCTTTGACGGTCGAAGGAACGCGGGGTAGATGCCACCGTGAAGTCGGCGACGGGTGCTCCGCTCTGCGTCCAACGCAGTTCCGGATCATTGGTCAAATTGCCAATGATCGTAATGACGGTTTCTCCAGCCATTGGATCTCCTTGGTGGGCTGTATGAGGTGATTGCTCAGGTGAGCGAAGGTCAGTGGGCGTCCGGACGCAGGAGCTTCGTGCGCAGGATGGACTCGTTCAGAGTCATCAAGCGGTTGATTTCCAGCGCAATTTCGGGGGTGGTCGTCATGTTGATGACGACGTAGATGCCCTCGGAACGCTTGAGAATGTCGTAGGCAAGACGACGCTTGCCCCAGATGTCGACCTTTTCGACGGAGCCGCCATTAGCGGTGACCTGCTCGAGGTACTTCTCCATCTGCGGGGCGACGGTGCGCTCGTCGATCGAAGGATCGAGGATCACCATCAGTTCGTATTCACGCACGTTGATACCCACCTCCTGTGGTCTTCGCGGTCACGGTATTTCCGTGACAGGAGGGTCATGCGTTGCAATTACCGGAGTTTCACCGGCTTTTGCACATGGACACATGGGTGTCCATGGGACTCATTTCTCACCCGGGTGGGTAGAAACAGTCCAGCGTCAAAGTCTAGCGTTTTTTCAGTTTTCTGTCACTACCTGTTACCCAGTTCAAAGCGTGACTTATTCGGCGCTTTGGGTACCGGCCTCGTGGCGAGGAATCAGCGCATGTTTGGGTGAGAACCAGGTGATCCACGAATTGGTCAGCGCGCGCGTGAGCATGTACAAACCGGTGACTAATCCGATGAGGACGGCAACTGCCTGAGTTTCTGTAAGAGCGGGGCGTGCAACCGAGAAAAGCCACAGTGCGGGAAGCAGAATCGCGAGGTTGAGGAATGCAGCCTTTGCCAGGGATGCCCCGCGTCCGGCTCCAATCAGAACGCCATCGAGCAGGAAGGCGTGAGATTGAGCGGGGAAGAAGACTGCGTTGACGATCACCGCGGGGATCGCCATGTTTCGCACCACGGCCTCGGAAACGAAGAAGGAAGGGATCCAGGGGGACAGGGCCGCGGTCAGGGCGCCGATGATGATCCCCGCAAAAATTCCCCACCACGAGAGGGTGCGAAGCAGAGTGCGCAGCTGTGAGCGATCGCCCGAACCGATAGCGAAACCGACCAGGGTTTGTGAGGCGATCGCAAGGGAATCGAGAAGGAAAAGTGGGATTTGCCAGGCGGACATGACAACTTGGTAGGCGGCCAGGCCGTTGACGCTGATTGCCGTCGCGCTCCAGATCGAGGTGAGGAAGGCCAGGCGAATTGCGACCGAACGCGCCAAGAGGGGGCCTCCGACGCGCGCGGATTGGCGAATTCCCGTGAGTGAGGGCCGCAGGGAGACTCCCAGGGTGTGCGCCGGACGGGCAAGGATTATGACCAGGCTGATCGCCATGATTGTTGAGACGATCGAGGTTCCAATGCCGCTACCGACAATCCCCAGGTTGATCCCGTAGATGAGGAAGGCGTTGAGGCCAATGTTCAGCGCTGCGCCCGCTCCAGCCGCGATGAGCGGAGTGGTGGTGTCCTTCATTCCGCGCAGGACACCCGTGGCCGCCATGGTGATCAGCGAGGCCGCAAGTCCGGGTAGGGATGCGTAGAGGAAGGATTGGGCGTAGGGCATGATTTCGGGTGCTGCGCCCAATGCGTGAAGCAGGGGGATTCCGCAGAGCGCCAAGAGGAGAGCCAAGGAAACGCCGATGATGGCCGCGAGCCACATGGCGTGTACTCCCAGTTCGCGTGCCCTGCGCTCGTTCCCGGCTCCCATTGCTTGGGCAGTTTCGGCGGTGGTCGAGTAGGCCAAGAAGATCGACATTCCGTAGACGGTGTTGATGATGATCATGGCCAGGGACATGCCGGCGATTTTCTCTGCACCCAAGTGTCCGACCATTGCAGAGTCAATGGTGAGGAAGAGCGGCTGGGCGATCGTTGCACCCAGGGTTGGGATGGCGAGCGCCAAGATTTGTCTGGTGAGGCTTGGTTTTTTCGTCACCACAGGGGTGCTGTCACCTGTCTTTTCTGAAGGGATGCTGGGAATGGGATCGGATGCTTCAGTAGGTGTGTGTTTATCCACTGAAGTGGATTCATCTGTGGATAGAGCCTGTTCAGAGTGCTCATTTTCAGTTGATGTCGATTCGTTCTGGATAGAAAAATGTGACGCGCGTAAACCTTCAATCTCCGCTTGAGGCTTATGTTTGCGCTGGTCATCGTTATCCACTGATTCTCGCTCCACTTTTTATCCACAGTCTGTGTACACATCTGTGGAAAGATCTTACTCGGAAAATGGCGTGATTCTAGGGAATCTCGAAACTGGGGATACCCTGAGAGAGGGCTTGGGAAATACCTGTTATCCACACCTTTCCACAGGACATGTGGATGACACGCGGCCAAATTCACAAGATATCCACACGTCATCCACATTCGTGTTGAACTTGAAGGTGGCACGCTTCCTCACTTGGCAGTACTCTCGCGTGTACGCGCTTTGCATCGCTAGCTCGAATCGACGCGGCAGGCCAATCCCGTCCACATGCACACATTCGCCTAGGAGAGCCCTTAATGGCATCGGAAGATTTTGATCGCACCCCACCTCAGGACATTGACGCTGAGATGTCTGTTTTGGGGTCCATGATGCTCTCCAAGGAAGCTATTGCCGATGTCACCGAAGAAATTCGAGGGACGGATTACTACAAACCTGCTCACGAAATCATCCACAACACGATCATTGATCTGATGGGGCGCGGAGAACCCGCAGATGCCGTGACGGTGGTCGGTGAACTGCAAAGGCAGGGCGACCTGTCCAGGGTTGGCGGGGCCTCGTATATCCATTCGATTATTGCCGCAGTTCCCACCGCGGCAAACGCCGGCTACTACGCGCGAATTGTCAAGGAACGCGCAATCTTGCGTCGACTGGTGACCGCAGGGACGCGAGTTGTTCAGCTGGGTTACGCCGATGCCGGTGGCGACGTCGATGAGATCGTTGACCAGGCACAGGCTGAGATCTTCGCAGTCGCCGAACGCCAGTCGCAAACTGACTACGTGTCGATGGCAGAGATGTCAGAGAACATTTTGGGCGAGCTGGAGCAGATTGAACTCAATCAGGGCAAGCTCGCTGGTGTGCCCACGGGATTCGTTGACCTTGATCGAATGACCGGTGGCCTGCGAGGTGGGCAGATGATCATTGTCGCGGCCCGTCCCGCAATGGGTAAGTCGACTTTGGCTCTGGACTTTTGCCGTTCGGCCTCGATCAAACACGGAATTACCTCGGTCATCTTCTCTCTGGAAATGTCGCAAAACGATATTGCGATGCGCATGCTTTCCGCTGAGTCTTCCGTGTTTATGAGCAAGATGATGAAGGGTGAAATGACCGAGCGTGACTGGCGCAAGGTCTCTGAAACAACCGGCAAGATTTCCGAAGCCCCGATTTTTGTTGATGACTCGGCGAATGTCACCATGACGGAAATTCGTTCAAAGTGTCACCGCCTCAAGCAGCAGCACAATCTGGGCCTTGTTGTTGTCGACTACCTGCAGTTGATGACAACGGGTAAGCAGGTTGAATCTCGACAGCAGGAAGTTTCAGTTCTGTCGCGAAACCTCAAGCTTCTTGCGAAGGATCTGGATATTCCGGTTGTTGCAGTCGCCCAGCTGAACCGTGGTCCCGAAGCGCGAACCGACAAGAAGCCGATGATGAGTGACCTGCGTGAATCCGGTTCGCTGGAACAGGACGCGGATATCATCATGCTCTTGCATCGTCCCGAATACTACAATTCTGAAGATCGTCCGGGTGAAGCCGATATTATTTTGGCCAAACATCGTAATGGCGAAACGGGAACTATTCGTGTGCTTTTCCAGGGACACATGGCTCGCTTCGCGAACTTTACTTCGCGCGAAGAACCTGTGTAGTTTGAAGAGTCAGGAGGGATATGTACGACTTAAACGCTTTCACCCCTGCACAAGCGGCTGATCCCTCTTTACCTGCCGAACTGATCGCCCAACTTGCCGCCGCACGCCCTGACCTGCATGCTGTGCTCTTGGAAAACCCCAGTATGTACCCGCAGCTGCGCCAGTGGATTATCGATACGAATGCTCAGCGCGAGCCCCAGTTCGTCTACGGTTCGGGAGTTGCCGCGCCAAGTGGAGCATTTTCCTCTCAGCCTCAAGCTGACTACTTCCCAATCCCCCAAAGCAGCCCTGCGCCGCAGACTCAGGTCTTGCCGCAGAGTGAGGCACCGGTCCCAGGACAGTTCGCCTCGGTGCAGGATCAGGCACCGGCCTCGGTAGTGGGGGAAGCGGTGGACTGGAGCTGGGCACAACCGCGCCAAAGCGGGCCACTTCAAGACCTCGAGGCCTTTGCGAATGGCAAGCGCGTGCGCGAACCCGGACAGGGAAGGGACGGGTCCGCTCTTGTGTGGGGAATTGGGGCCTTTATAGCCCTCTGCGCTGGTGTGATCGCTATTGTTTGGAGCGGCGTACTTTAAGCAGACCGTCCACGCTGAGCAAAGCCAGTGCAACCCAGACGATGCCGGTTGCAATCCAGCGCGTGGGCTCCATGTGCTCGTGGAAGATGCACACACCAATGATCAGCTGAATGCTGGGCGAGATGTACTGCAAGAACCCCAGAAGGCCAAGAGGTAGGCCCTGAGAGGCTTTGGCGAAAGTGAGCAGTGGGATGACGGTGAGGATTCCCGAACCAATCAGAAGAGCCAAGTGAAGCTGCCACGACATAGCTCCGTCTCCCGAGCGAGCAAGCGCGTGGAAGGATGTTGCTTGGTGCGCGGCAAGGTAGATGTAGTAACCCAGAAGAATTGGGATGACCACGGCAGTTTCGATCGTCATTCCGTCAAGGGGGCGGACCTTGAGTGCGACCTGTTTCTTCACAAGGGAATACAGGCCAAATGACGCGGGTAGGGCCAGTGAGATCCACGGCAAGCGCCCAAGGCCGACAATAATGACCGCAACAGCGATCACACCCAAAACTAATGCGACCCCCTGGAGGCGCGAGATCTTCTCGCGCAGGACGATCATGCCCAGGGCAACGGTCAGCAGGGGATTGATGTAATAGCCAAGTGCGGCGTCGGTCGTGTGTCCAATGAGTACCGCGTATATATAGGTCGTCCAGTTGATGACAACAAGGAATCCCGCTGCGACCAGAGGCCATGCGATCGAGGGGTCGTGGAGAATTCGCCAGACTCGCGGCAGCGAGCGGGTCAAAGCCAAGGTGATGAAGCAGGCAAGGAAGGCCCACAGTGCGCGGTGGACGATGATCTCTAGGGAACCTGCGGGATCAAGAAGGTGGAAATAGAGCGGGAAGAAACCCCATAAGACATGGGTACCAATACCTAGTGCAAGGTACTTACCGAAGTGCTCGTGTCGTGTGGGATGTTCGCTGGCCATAAATGCAGGGTATCGGTTTGGGTAGGGAAGTGCCCGGTGGTGAAGTGCTTCCGAGATAGTGAGTTCCCTGAGCTACCCTGATGACATGTTCATACGCCCCGCCACTTCCGAGGATCTGAATTTCATCGAGTCTGCTTTTGACCAGGCCCGCGAATTCATGCGGGCGAACGGTAACCCAACGCAGTGGCCCAGCGATTACCCCAACCGCAGCGATGCGCTCAGGGACATTGAAAGAGGCGAGTGCTTCCTTGTTTGTGATGAACAGGGACCTTTAGCAGTGTTTAGTTTCGCTCGCGGGCCAGAAGAGGATTATTCCCAGATTGACGGGGCCTGGCACTTCGATGATGAGTATGGCGTGATCCATCGCCTTGCCAGCGTCCGAGGCCGTGGGGTCACTCGCGTGGTCATGGACTTTTGCGCGGGACAAGTCCCGTATTTGCGCTGCGATACGCACCTTGATAATGCGCCGATGCGTCGAGCGCTGGAGGCTTATGGCTTTGAGCCATCTGGGATGATTTCGGTACGAGGCCAGTGCCCGCGAATCGCCTACGATGGGTTATTTTCTCAAATATCGAAATAGTGTCGAGTAATTACTTGCTGAATCAGCTTTCTTCGTTAGGCTGAGGTTGATCTCAACGACGGCGAGGAGGTGCGGCAATGGTGTCTTGGTCAGAGGTTCAGAAGTGGAATGCTGGAGTTTTCACGAGTCTTGCACAGCAGGTGGGAGACTCCGCAGAAGGTTGCAAGTCTAATCTCAAGCGTTTTGTGGATGTTCTTGCTGGTTTCGATCTCGAGGGTGCTACCGCAAGTGCGGCTCGTGATCAGGGGCGCTTTCGGATCGAGGCGGCCCGCCGTCAGGTGGAAGACCTTCGTGCTTTACAGGAGATTTTCTTGTGGGCTGAGCACGAGGTCAGTGACATCGCGGCCGATGTGACGAGTATTCATGAGATTGAACGGACAACGAATATTACGATTTCTGCAACAGGGGCAGTGGCGCCACGTGATCCGATGGTGTTTTATGGCCGAAATAATCCGTTTGTAGACGATGAACCGGCGTTGCAGTTCGCTTCCACCCGGATCGCGAGCCTTCTTTCACGCGCTGAGGCCTTTATTAGTGAGCTGGAAGCTCGCTTTTCTCGAGTGAACAGCGGCGAGGCTGGTGCAGAACATGCATATCAGACTTCGGATAACGAAGAAGCTCAACTTCCTCCGCCTGGTTCGAAACCCAGGCAGATTGCTGCGTGGTGGGGCTCGCTCAGTGATCAGCAAAAGAAAAAACTAATTGAGAAGTATCCCGAAATTATTGGAAATCTGGATGGAGTAGATATTGCGACACGTGACGAGGTGAACCGTAGTCTCGTTGACGGAATGCTGGCGGAAGCTCGAGATAGGGAACGTCAAACCCATGACGACCTTGTGCACCGGGGAATGACTTCACATTCGTATGCAAATCGCTATTCGAAGGCACTTGACGATGTAGAAGATCTCGAAGTGCTTAAGGACTTCATTGATCACCATCGCGGGCAGAAGTTGTTGGTATGCGATCGCAGTGGTGAGCGGCTCAAAGTTGCTATTGGTATTGGTGATTTTAATCAAGCTCAGCATATTGGCGTTTTTGTCCCGGGGAAGGGGACGACGGTTAGGGGTAGTTTGCTGAATTACGTCACGAAATCGGAAGGACTAAATACGACTGCACAGGGACTGCGGAAATCGAGTTATGCAACAGTAGCCTGGCTGGGATATGACGCGCCTCTGAGCATCCCGAATGTGGCGAACACGCATCGTGCAAATGCGGGTGCAGATAGACTTGTAAATTTCCTTGAAGGCTTGAATGCGACATTTGAAGAGAAAAAGAAAAAAGTACATCTAACTCTTCTCGGTCATTCTTATGGATCAACAACGTCGGGGATTGCAGCATCGCGTGTCCAGCCCAATGTGGTTGATGATCTCGTGTTGTTTGGCTCCCCTGGTTCGGGGGTTCAACTTGGTGCTGAATACCGTGTCCCGGAAGGACATCGATGGGTCAGTGCTGTCCCCTATTACGGAGATATAGTTCAGGGGATTGGTACTGACATCAATTTTGGCCGGAATCCAACAGAAATGCCAGCATTTAGACACATTAGTGGTGACGCTACGGAAGGTGAAACCTATCGAACCTTCACGCACCCCTTTGGTAATCACTCAACGTATCTAGAGGGTGGTACTAAGACGCAAAAAAATATGGCAGAGATCGTCGCTGGTTTGGAGCCAAGCTCATGAAGCGTTTTTGGCGTGTGGTTGTGGTGCTTGTGTGCGCTGTTGTGGGTTTTTTTGTGTTTTCGTTTTATGCGTTGTTGCATGATGATGGTTTGCCGTCGATGGATGGGCGTC
>CAUTAH010000015.1:0-25885 GCA_963536345.1 uncultured Actinomyces sp. | reverse complement strand
GTGTGTAACCAACTCAACGATGTGCTGGTTGACGGAACAAACTACCTTGTTCTGGACGAAGAATCGACGTGGAATTGGCTTGGCGCACTCACCGATATGCGCCTTGCTTTGGCTGGAGAACTGGGCATTCATAACGATTCTGACGTGATTCGGATCGAGACAATCGCTCAGGAAAAACCCGAGGGGACACGCGAGCAAAGCGCTGCCGCGATCTACCTACTGATCACATGGTGGCAAGAGTCACTGCTCAAATCTGTGCATCTCCAGGGTGAAGCGAGTTAGTTTCATTGTATGAATAACGCGCCGATTGGTATTTTCGACTCTGGCCTGGGTGGGCTTACGGTTGCGCGCGCCATCATCGATCAACTTCCAGACGAGGACATCGTCTACCTGGGGGACACCGCTCACGCTCCCTATGGCCCGCGTCCGATCGCCGAAGTTCGCCAATTGACGCTGTGGGGGCTTGACCGCCTTGTCGAGGCCGGGGCGAAGGCTCTGGTTATTGCCTGCAATACTGCGACCGCTGCTGCGCTTTCTGATGCCCGCGAACGCTACTGGGTAGGCCAGCGCATTCCCGTCATCGAAGTTGTGACCCCCGCCGCGCGCGCTGCTGTCGTTGCAACACACAATCGCAAAATCGGCGTCATTGGAACTCAAGCAACTATCCAGTCGGAAGCCTATGTCAACGCTCTTGCTGCAGTTCCGGGTCTTCGAGTCTTCCAGCAGGCCTGCCCGCTTTTCGTCCAGTACGTCGAGGCCGGACAAACAGCAGGTCCCGAATTGGAAGGAATCGCCCGCGAATACCTTGCGCCCCTGAAAGAAGAAGGTGTCGACACCTTGATTCTGGGCTGCACGCACTATCCGCTTCTCACCGGAGTGATCGGCCGAGTCATGGGGGACACCGTCCGTTTGGTGACCTCTTCGGCCACAACAGCGAACGTCACCTACAACGAGTTGGTTGACCGCGATCTGCTCCACGCGCCGCGCCTCGGCGCAGGTGATGAACCCCAACATCAGTTCCTCACCACCGACGCCTCCTCACGCTTCCCAATCCTTGCCCGTCGTTTCTTAGGCCCCGAGGTTCAAAGCGTGAGTGAAGTTCCAGCCCTCCCACTAGAAGGAGGCGCTAAATGAGGCTTCGCATCATTGGCTGCACGGGCTCAATGTCGGGTCCAGATTCGCCGGCATCGTGCTACCTGCTTCAAGCTCTCGGCCCCGATGAAAGAACTGGGAGACAGCGAACCTGGAACATTGTCTTGGACATGGGGCCGGGATCTTTCGGCGAATTGTGGCGCTACATCGAACCAACCAATATCGATGCAGTGATCTTCTCGCACTGCCACGCAGACCACATGGGGGATGTCATTTCCCTGCACGTCTACCGGCGTTGGGGCCCTGGTGCTTATTGTGATCCTATGGTTCTTGCGGGGCCGGCGTGTTTACCGGGCCGTGTTCGCCAGATCGATGGTGCCGGCGAAGAAGAAGACTACTCGACAGAGTTCATTTTCAAGGAACTCAGCGATACTCAGACCTGGGATCTGGGTCCCTTCACTGTAAGCGCAGCGCGGGCATGGCATTCTGTGCCGGCTTTCGGTGTCCGTATCAGCGGCCCCTCTGGTTTTTCGCAAGGCGATGCTTCCAGCGCGCGAAGCACTTTCTTCTATACCGGTGACACCGACCTATGCGACAGCATTGTTGAGGGTGCTCGCGGGGCTGATCTTCTCCTCAGCGAAGCAGGTTTTACCGAGGAAGATACCGTTCAGGGCATCCACATGGATGGCACCCGCGCAGGTACCCTTGCCGCGCGTGCCGAAGTCGGCAGAGTGATCCTTACGCATATCCAACCGTGGAATAATCCCGAGGCCACGCGCTTCCAGGCGGAACAAGCATTCGGCGGGCGCGTGGAACTTGCGACGACCGGTATGTCTGTCGACTTCTAGTACTCGCAGTGACAGCGCTTTAGAGCAGCGAAAAGCCCGTGTGGCCGGACGATCTCGCATCGCCTGGCCACACGTTTTCCAACGCCTTGCTTAGTTGCCTGCTAGAACCTCGATAATCCGCGGTGCAAGCGCACGGAAAGCAATCCCGCGGTGGCTGATTGCATTCTTTTCCTCCGCAGTGAGCTGTGCTGCAGTGCGATCCATACCTGAGGGAACAAAAATTGGATCGTAACCAAATCCCCGCTCGCCTTGCGGCGCGGTCGTCAGGTGTCCCTCGACGCGTCCGAGCTCGACGAACTCGCGGCCATCGGGCAATACTAATGCCGCTGCGGAAACAAATGCAGCGCCTCGTAAATGGAGCGGAACGTCGCTGAGCTGAGCAAGAAGCAACTCAAGGTTCGCGCGGTCATTTCCATGAGCTCCGCTCCATCGGGCAGAGAAGATCCCGGGCGCGCCGCCCATGATGTCCACACACAGGCCGGAATCATCGGCGAGCGCAGCAATTCCGGTTGCTGCGCACAAAGAGCGCGCTTTGATCAGGGAGTTCTCCTCGAAGGAAGCGCCATCTTCAACGGGCTCGGCAACATCGAAATCACTCATCCGGCCGATGCGGCCAGCTCCCTTTGGGAGGAGGGGAGCAATAATCGCCTCGAGCTCTGCAACCTTGTGTGCATTTCCGGTCGCAAAAACCAGGCGAGGCACATCTGCGCTGCGTGCGGAGCTCACAGTGCGGCCTCGGAAGAAACGGTGACTCCCGGCTGCGCTGCCAATGCGCGTGCCTGGAGGTCGCGGATCTGGGCGTTACCTGCGGTTGCCAAGTCAAGGAGCTCGCCGAGCTCGGTGCGGGAGAAGAGCGCGTGTTCAGCGGTTCCCTGAACCTCAACGAAAGAACCCGAACCCGTCTGGACAACGTTCATATCCGTCTGCGCGCGCACATCTTCAACGTAGGGAAGATCGAGCATGGGGGTGCCATCGATAATGCCAACGGAAATTGCGCTTACCGAATCGGAGAGAACTTTCTCAGGAGAAGAAGCCGCGACGATGCCCTTTGAGATCCCCCAAGAAATCGCCTCGTAAAGCGCAACATAGGCGCCGGAAATGGAAGCGGTGCGGGTGCCGCCGTCGGCTCGCAAAACATCGCAGTCAAGGACCAGAGTGTTCTCTCCGAGGGCCTTGATATCAACGATCGCGCGAAGCGAACGGCCGATGAGACGCGAAATTTCATGGGTGCGTCCGCCGATCTTTCCCTTGACGGATTCACGCTGAGAGCGTTCGGAGGTAGCGCGCGGAAGCATCGAATACTCCGCGGTCACCCAGCCTTCTCCGCTGTCGCGCTTCCACCGCGGCACGCCCTCGGTCAGGGAGGCAACGCACAAAACGCGCGTGTTCCCGCATTCAATCAGTGCGGATCCTTCGCCAGTTCCTGCCCAAGAACGGGTAATGGACATGGGGCGAAGCTGAGAGGGGGTGCGCCCATCGGCGCGAAGCTGAGAAGTAGTCATGGCTCCAGCCTAACGCGCATTTGCGTTGTGACTGAAGCGAAGGACAGCTACGGTTACATCATGCCCCTTTTCGACACGATCAATGGTCTTCCCTTCGCCGACGAACAACTGTTTTTTCCGCGTGAACTTAGTGCGTGGACCCGACGCTTGAGCGCGCCCGGAGGCTATAGCGCGCTGCGCGATGAACTCGACGAACATGCACAAGAGCTTCGCATTCTCGCGATGACGCCTGAGGGCAAGGTTGCGGTTTTCCCTGCGGACAGTGGGCATTACGAAGCGTGGGACATGGGTGCAGCAGTTGAAGACTGTGATCGCGTGTTCTTTGCCGGGGTGGATTCGCGCGGCGTTGTGCGTTTTGTTGCGATCGTATCCGAAGAAAGCCTGACCTCCATGCGCGGAAACTGGGAGGTGCCGGTGGAGGAACTCTCCTGGTTCTCCTTGCGCCACGAGGCCGCGCAATTGGATAGCGCAGATTGCACCAGTGCGGGACGGGCGCTGGCATTGTTGCGCTGGCAAGAAAAAACCCAGTATTGCTCATGCTGTGGCGGGCAGATGCACAGCGAAAACGGGGGAGAGACCCAGCGATGCGTGCAGTGTGATCGTTTGGAATACCCGCGCCAAGATCCTGCGGTGATCGTTTTGATTACCGATGAAGAAGACCGGATTCTTCTTGGCCACAACCGCTCGTGGACACCCGCATTCATGTCGCTCATCGCCGGATTCGTGGAAGCGGGAGAAACCCCCGAGCACGCTGTCGTTCGCGAAGCAAAAGAAGAAGCAAACCTCGACGTCGAAGACGTCCGCTATTTCGCGACTCAACCCTGGCCATTCCCGCGCTCGGTCATGATGGGCTTTACCGCCTCGGTGAAAGGCACTCCAACTCCTCAACCCGATATGGACGAAGTCGATGCCATGCGTTGGGTGACTCGCGATGAACTAATAGTCCTTGTCGAGTCGGGAGAACTCGAAATTCCCACTCACACCGCGATCGCGCGAAAGATGATCGACATGTGGCTCCATCACCTTGGACGTGCTTCGTGAGCGCCCGCGACGAATCCGCAGCCGAGAAGCTTCTGGAGGCTCTCGACCCGGATCAACGTGCGGTCGCCCAGTATGCGGCCGGTCCCATGGCCGTACTCGCGGGAGCCGGGACAGGAAAGACTCGCGCAATTACCTATCGCATTGCCTACGGGGTTGCGCGTGGAATTTATGATCCCGCCAATATCTTGGCCGTAACCTTTACCAAACGCGCGGCTGTTGAAATGCGCGAACGTTTGGCAGCGCTAGGTGTTCCCGGCGTCCAAGCACGCACTTTCCATTCGGCGGCACTGCGCCAACTGCAATTCTTCTGGCCCAGCGCGATTGGTGGGTCGATGCCCCCACTGATCGAGCACAAGGCCTCGTTGATCTCATCGGCAGCGGCGCGCTTAGGGATCCGTGCGGATAAGGCGCTGGTTCGCGATCTTGCGGCGGAAGTTGAGTGGGCGAAAGTCTCCATGCTTGACGCCGATGCTTATGCCGATGCCGTTCGCACGAATACTCGCACCACGCCGGGAGACTTGAGCGTGGATGACGTGCTCTCTGTCATGGATGCCTATCAGATCGCCAAGGAAGAGCGAGGCGTCCTTGATTTTGAGGACGTTCTGGTCCTTACCGCGGGGATTATGCAAGATTACCCGGCGATCGCCAAGAGGATCCGCGACCAGTATCGCTATTTCGTCGTCGATGAATACCAGGATGTGTCGGCCTTGCAACAGCACTTGCTCAACTTGTGGTTGGGTGGGCGCCACGATATTTGCGTCGTCGGAGATGTTGCGCAAACAATTTATTCTTTCGCCGGTGCTTCTCCGCGTTACCTCCAAGATTTTGCCGATGCGCACAAGGGCGCGCGAGTTGTCGAACTCGTGCGCGACTATCGCTCAACCCCGCAGATTGTCAGTGCTGCCAATGCTTTGATGAAGGGAGAGCATTCTTCGGTGCTCAAGGGGGCAGTGAAGCTGGTCTCTCAGAGAGAAGACGGCGTTCCCGTCAGCTATCGCAGTTTTGACGATGACGCGGAAGAAGCGCGAGGCATCGCGGAAGAGATTCGTCAACTGCACGAGGCTGGTGCTGCGTATTCTTCGATCGCAATCTTGTACCGCACCAATGGGCAGTCTGAGTCCTTTGAAGCACAGCTTGCCGAGGCCGGGATTCCTTTCATTGTCCACTCCGGAATGCGCTTCTTCGAACGTGAGGAAGTGCGGCGCGCAATGTACCTGCTCAAGAAACAGGCGACCATGTTGCGCAACGAAGGCAAGGATGAGAGCGACCTTGTCCAATTGGTCGAAGACCTAGTGGGGATTGCCGGGTGGAGTGCGAAGGCCCCCAGCGGGCAAGGAGCCCTTCGAGAACGCTGGGATAACCTCAACGCAATCGTTGAGATGGCGCGCCAGAGAAAGGACGCGTCTTTCGTAGCTTTCGTCGCGGATCTTGCCGAGAGAGAGGTCTCACAGGCGGCACCTGCAACACAAGGAGTGACTCTTTCAACGCTTCATGCCGCCAAAGGACTGGAATGGGACAAGGTCTTTGTCGCGGGAGTAAGCGAGGGACTGATCCCGATTTCCTTGGCCCAAGGAGAAGACGCGATCGAAGAAGAAAAGCGCTTGCTCTATGTGGGAATGACGCGCGCTCGCGATCGCCTCTGTGTCTCGTATTCGCGTTCTCGTCATGGCGGCAATGGTAAACGCAAGGCCTCGCGTTTCTTGAAGGATCTGTGGCCTCGGGACGACAAGAGCCGCACCCGGGTGGGCCGAGGAAGTGCGCTTGAAGGAGGTCGCTCCAAGAAGAGCGCAGCGCGAGCGGCCCGTGCGGATTTTGAAGAAAACAATTCCCCGGAAGTCATTGAGCTCTTTGAGCGCTTGCGCGCATGGAGAAAAGCCGAGGCCGAGGCGCGTTTGATCCCTGCGTTTGCGGTCCTCACCGATAAGACCCTGCGCGATGTTGCAATCGCCCAGCCAAAAACCCTTGTTCAGCTTCGCGTCATCAAAGGAATCGGCGAAGTCAAGATCGACTACTTCGGACCCCAAATTCTGGCGATTATTCGAGGCGAAGAGGTCACAGTCGATACCGATCCTGCTTAAGAAGCCAGGGGATAGCGAAGATTGTGGCTCAGGAGGTCAAACTCGGTACGCGGCAGTGAAGCGAGGCAATGCAAGCCTGCGGGGGAGGGAACTTCACAGATGGGTTCCGACACGCGGGGTGCGTGCTTCGACGCCGCGCAGTGACAGCCACATTCAGGGTTGATACTGAGTTCGTGCCACGAAACATCACCTGAAGCCGAGATTCGAAGAAAACGATTCGTGCAGGTCGAGTGTTCACAGCCAAAGCGCGCAAAATCGTAGATCATCAGAGAAAGCCACGAGGCCGCCATATGTGTGAGCCAGGCAAGTGGTGCCTCGAGGCGCCACAGAGCAATGCCTCGTCCTTTTGAAGGGCTACGTTCTTCCGAGGACGAATCGATGCAGCGAGCACAGCAGGTGAGTCCTGGAATGACAAGAGGGCCAATATCCCACCAGCTCTCACTCTGACAGCTCAAGATGTGGGGAATGTCTTCGAGCATGAAAGAATCGCTTTGCTCAAGGTTATGAGTACCTTGAGAAGACACGATTGCCAGATCGACGGGCGAATACGAATTGCAATAACGCAGATCAGGGTAATGCTGCTCAAGATGAGCACGCATTGCTTGAGAACGACGCGGAAAAGGGTGCTCATCTGGGAATAAGCGCGCTAATTCTGCACTGAGCCGCCGAGAATCGACCAAGCGCATTCTGGTGCTTGGCAGGGTCTGAACGATGAGGTCGACCGCGGCGACCGTGACGGGGTCAATCCCGTTAATTTCAAGGCTGAGAGAGTTCGTCATTGTTCCTCCGCACTGTCATGGATAAATTCCATTGTGTACGCAAGGACACTTCGTGCGGGCACTTCAGCGCAATCTGTGGAAAACGCCGAATGCCCGCGTACCCTGTGGACGAACTCGATACTTGCCTGTCAGTATCAGGAAAGATCGCTGTCGGATCCGCTTGGCGGCTCCTCTGAGGAATCATCCCCCGAATCTGTTGGATGAGCGGCCTCGTCTGGCTGCCCAATCTGGTACCCAGCCTTACGGAGGGTATCGGCCTCGGGATCCATTGAGGGATCAAGGCCCTCGGCCCATCCCATCGAACCATCCAAGAGAGACTCCAATGCCTGATCCATATCAGCGCTGGCCTCAGCTTCGGCATGGCGAAGAGCAACGAAGGTCTCCGGGGAATCAAGCTCATTACTATTGGGGATCAGATCCGGGTGCGCCCACAAATCCTCACGTGCATGGGTTCCGCCGTCTTCAAACACCAACTGGAAGAGCTTTGCGGCATCTCGCGCGCGGCGCGGACGCATTTTCAACCCGATGAGACTACCGAGAATCTTCTCAACTGGACCGCCCAGTGCGCGCCGGCGACGCATGAGTTCGCGAAGCTGTTCAAGGTGAGGCAAGTAGGGGAGGGCCGCCTGGGCAGTGACGACATCAACCCAGCCTTCAATGAGGGCAAGGAGGTTCTCTACTCGCTCCATTGCAGCGATCTGCTCGGGAGTGGGGGCAGCTGCGAAGATTTGCTCGTTGAGAGTGTCTTCGGTGAATTCATCGTTTTCCGGGTCGAAATGTGCTGCGGCCTCGGCGACTGCCTGTGAATCGATCGCAATGTGCTGGGCATAGCGCTCAACCATGCGGGTCAGATCCCCAGAAAGCCACGGGACTCCGGAGAAGAGGCGGCGGTGTGCGCACTCACGCAGGGCGATGAATTGAAGAACCTCTTCGAAGGGGATGTCCAGTTCATCGGCGAAATCCTCAACATTGCGCGCGACCAGAGCAGTTGTCGAACCATTGGTCAAAGGAATACCAACATCGGTGGATCCCATGGCGCTCTGCGCAATTTTGCCAAGGGCGACACCGATCTGGCTTGCGAAAAGGAAAGAAGACATCTTCGGCAAAATGCTGCGCATTGAGTTGAGCAAACTGGCAATATCAGGCATGTCTTCTGACGTTGAGGGATCAAGTTCGGGCAGGTGCTGTTCTTGCTCGTTGAGCACGTCCTCGAAGGCCTTGGCGACATTAGCCGCAACCGGCTCACAGATCTTCTTCCATACCTCAGCGGTTCCGTCGATCCACTCGGCGCGAGTCCAGACCTGACGGTTGACGGGGCCGGGGGAAAACTCGACGGTAGCATCCAGCCACAGATCTGCAACAGTCATCGCCTCACGGGCACGCTGTGCCTGCGCGGCAGTCACGGCAGTTTCTCGTGAATCCCATGCCTTCGACTGAGCGAGCTGAAGGGCGCTCTTCCAATCCACCGGTCCAACCGAAGGACCATTCATCATGATGGAGAACTGAGTCAGTGCCTGCCGCATGACCTCAGGATCGGGGAATTGGCTGTTGAGACTTTCCGGGTCAATCCCGCGAGCGCGCATGGATTCCATTGCCGCTCGGGCTGCCTGCTCGCCGAGCAGGTTACGGAGAAACTCTTCCATGTTCGATTCGTTGTCGCTCATGTGTTGAGCCTAGCTGTGAGCTGGGCCGCGTTCTAGCTCAATGCCTCGTTTTGAACGAACTTAGCTCACAGCGCAATCGTCTTCACATACCTCCACATGCTTCCGCCTCACGAATGCTTCCGTGCTGAGGGACAATGAAAGGTATGAATGAACTCCATGACGATCCCAAAGTGAGCGAAGAAGACGCGCAGTCCAATGCTCGAAACCTGCGCTGGCTACGTAGACTAACGGTCACGGTTGTCGTCATGAGCATTCTTGGCGTTGCCGCGGCGGTTGTCCCGCTGCCCTATGTTGCGCGCCTCCCCGGGCCGACGGTGAATATTTTGGGGGCCGCGGCGACGAAAGACGGTACTGAGGAGCTTCTCTCCATCACAGGCACCAACCCCCTGACGGGTGAAGAAATCAAAAACCCAGATCCCTCGACCAACGCTGACAGCGGTCAATTGCGGATGGTGACCGTCTCTGAGATGGGAGGGCCTGGGCGCAGACTCAACGTCTATGGGTGGATTCAAGCGGAACTGACCCCGGCCTCGGAACTGGTTCCCTATTCGAAGGTCTACCCCAATAACGTGACCCGCGAGCAAGTTGATAACGCCAACAAAGCCCAGATGACGGGGTCGCAGTCGACGGCGAAAGTCGCAGCCTTGATGGAGCTGGGTTGGAAAGTCCCCGCAACGGTGAAGATTACGGGCACCGTTGAGGGCTCTGATGCACAGGGGAAACTGCGCGAGGGCGATATTCTTCAATCGATTGAAACCCCCGATGGGGTCCTTCACGCAATCGAAACCCCGGCTGATCCCTTTGCGATCATGCGCAAGGTCGCTCCCGGCTCGACACTCAAAGTCACGGTGAAAAATGGCGAGGATCAACGGACAGAAACAGTTGTTTCTGCTGCCTCTGCCGGAGACACAGAAGGCTCAAAGCTTGGGATCTACCTGGACGCACAGGTAAATCTTCCCGTTGATATTCATTTCTCCTTGGAAAACATCGGTGGCCCCTCAGCGGGAATGATGTTCTCGCTGGGCATTATTGACCGCCTCAGCGAAGGAGACATGACGGGCGGGAAATCGATCGCCGGAACCGGAACCATGTCCTATGACGGAAAAGTTGGTGCAATCGGTGGAATTGCACAGAAAATGCAGGGTGCAAAACGCGACGGGGCCAGCTGGTTCCTTGCCCCTGAAAGCAATTGCGATCAGGTCATTGGGCACGTCCCGGAGGGGTTGCGGGTCGTGCGCGTGTCAACCCTTCATGAAGCTCACGAGGCGGTAGATGCGATTGCCGCGGATCGTGGGGATTCCCTTCCGACCTGCGAAGCCAAGTAAGCCAAAGAACGCTAGGGGCAGGCGCGCGCCTCGTCGATTCCTTAGGAAAGCGAAGCTAAGAGTGCGTCCGTTAGCCCGGGGACCAATTGCGAACCCTGACCGACCTTGTCATCGCTGTCGAAAGTACGCGCGCGCAGAGCGCTCCACGTCTCACCGCTGCGCAGGGCTCCCACTGCAATGCGAACATCAGTAGCCTTGGGATGATTCGAAATGAAAGCAAGAGCTTCATCGGGATCTTCCGGAGCCTGTGCTTCCACCTCGGGGGGAACAATCACGCGTTCGAGGCTTAGCGCTGCACCGACGACCGAAGGCGGCCATGCGAGGTGGGCGAGCATCTCTTCGAGGTCTTCCCCCTGGAAGTCTTCTTGGATGATTGCACTCAAATGAGTATCAGTGCCGTCCCATTCTTGGCGCAGGGCGTCTTTGAGTTCTTCAGGAAGATCAGGCTGATCGAGAAGAGTCGCTGTGTGCACCAGAGCATAAAGGGAAGGCGCATGATCCCAGCCAACCAGTGAAGCCGCTTTTTCAATGTCGAGAACGACATGAGCGAGGGCGAGCTGGTCGGCGGTGGGGGTGAGTTCATTCATGCGCTCATTTTCCCACAGGCACTTGGCGCACGCAGATGCATGCGCGGCTGGCTAGAATACACATATCGTGATCATTCTTTAGAGAGGAAGCTTTGTGAGCGATTCTCCCTTCTCCATCGGCAATAACCCCATCCAATTGCCCAAGATTGAGTTCCGTCGCCCCAAGATCGGCCCCGGAGCCATCACCGTTGTGGTTTTGGTGCTCGTGGGGCTTTTTGTCTACGCTGCTTCATCGTTCTGGACCGAAATTCTCTGGTTCCAGCAGATGCATTCGACTCGGATCATTTTGACCCGGTGGGGAGCTATCGCTGCGCTGGCACTCATCGGTGCAGTGATTTCAGTAGCTCTCTTGCGTACGATGATTGGGCTGGCTCATCGTCATCGCGTGCCATCGGGCAGGGGAGAAGCAGGCGCGAATCTTCGCCAATACCAAGAAGCAATTGAGCCCCATAAGAAGGGGCTTGCGTGGCTGGTTGCTCTACTGATCGGTATCCCCGTTGGAATCAGGCTCGCCGAAGGATGGCAGACTGTCCTCACCTGGCTCAATGCGACGCCCTTCGGGAAGACCGACCCAATTTTCGGGTGGGACGTTTCATTCTTCGTCTTTACTCTTCCTTTCCTCGAGCTGGTCGTCTCTTTCCTGATGCGCCTTGTCCTTCTCTCGCTGGCGGTCTCGGTCGCTGTGTCCTACCTCTACGGAGGACTGCAGCTCACTCCGCGCCCGCACGCTCGGAAGAAGGTGCGACGCCACCTGGGGATCCTCGCAGCCGTGGCCTCGGTAATCATCGGCGCATACTACTGGATCGGCCGCTACTCACTGCTCACTCAAAGTGGGGACAACATTGACGGCGCAATGTATGCAGACGTCAACGCCACCCTTCCCGCGCACTCGATCCTCGCGGTGATCTCGCTCGCGGTTGCGGTTCTTTTCCTTATTGCCGCTTTCCGAGGCACCTGGCGCCTTCCCACGATCGGCGTCGTTGTCACCGTGGTTGCCGCATTGGTCATCGGCGGTGCCTACCCCGCACTCATCGAACAGTTCAGGGTCCGCCCGAACGCGCGCTCTCTAAACGCTCCCTACATTCAGAACAATATTGACGCGACCTTGAGTGCCTATGGTCTGGATGATTTGGACTACACGACCTATGACGCAACGACCAGTGCTCAACCCGGTCAGTTGCGTGAAGACTCGGAATCGACCTCGCAGATTCGACTGCTCGACCCGCAGGTGATCCGCAAGACTGTTCAGCAGCTTCAGCAGTCCCGTCCCTACTACTCCTTTGATTCCGGGTTCTTCGTCGACCGCTACACCATCAATGGTGAGCGCCGTGACACCGTCATCTCGATGCGTGAACTCAACCTTGCTGGCCTTTCGCAAGAACAGCAGACCTGGGTCAACCGGCACACCGTTTACACCCACGGTTTCGGTGTTGTGGCGGCCTACGGTAACACCATCACCTCTGATGGCCTTCCCGCCTACTGGGAGCAGTCCATCCCCTCGACGGGTGAAATGGGATCCTACGAGCCTCGCGTTTACTTCTCTCAGTCGGCGCCTGATTACTCGATCGTTGGTGGCCCAGAGGGCACCGCGCCCCAAGAACTTGACTACCCCGATGACAACGCTCCCGGCGGTCAGGTCTCCACAACCTTCACCGGCAACGGTGGTCCTTCGGTTGGGAATGTGTGGAATAAGCTCCTGTACTCGATCAAGTTCGGGTCAACGGATATCTTCTTCTCCTCTCAAACGAATGAAGAGTCCCAGATCCTGTATGACCGTGATCCCTTGCTGCGAGTCGCAAAGGTCGCGCCTTACCTGACTTTGGAACAGAAGGCTTACCCGGCGGTTGTTGATACCGATGGAGATCCTTCGACCCCGAAGCGTCTGGTGTGGGTTGTTGATGCCTACACAACCACGGATTCCTACCCTTATGCCCAGCACCAATCGCTGTCCTCCAGCACGGTCGATTCGCGTTCACAGTCGGTGGGAGAGTACATCCAAGGAAACTCCATCAACTACATGCGTAACTCGGTGAAGGCCATCGTCGACGCCTATGACGGATCGGTGCGTTTGTTCCAGTGGGACGATAACGATCCGATCCTCAATACCTGGACGAAGATCTACCCCGGAACCGTGGAACCCAAGGCAAATATCTCTGCCGACCTGATGGGGCACCTGCGCTACCCGGAGGACATGTTCAAGGTTCAGCGTGACCTTCTCACGTCCTACCACGTGCGTGATGCCGCTGATTTCTACACCGGTGGCGACCGCTGGCGACTGGCAGAAGAAACCTCGACTGCTGCAACAGCCAATGGCTCGATTCAGACCATGACTTCCTCGCAGCTGCAAGCGATCCGAGTGCAGCCGCCCTACTATCTGACCATGCAGATGCCTGGGCAGGACTCCGCAGAGTTCTCCCTCACCTCTGTGTTCGTCCCCGGTGGCGAGTCCAAGCGTGAGGCCATGGCTGGCTTCCTCGCGGTCGATTCGGAAACGGGAAGCCAAGCTGGGCAAGTTCGCGAGGGATACGGCAAGCTGCGATTGATCGCACTGCCTTCCTCGACGACGGTTCCTGGCCCCGGACAGATCCAAAATGCCTACGACACGAACCAGACAATTGCCTCGCAATTGAACGTGTTGAACCTGTCGGATTCAACGGTCATTAGGGGTAACCTCTTGACCCTGCCCGTGGGTGGAGGCCTTCTCTACGTCCAGCCCGTGTATATTCAAGGATCGGGCGGCGCGAACTACCCGGTGCTACGTTTCGTCTTGACGGCTTTTGGTAATCGCGTTGGATTCGCCCCGACTTTGCAAGAGTCGCTGGATCAAACCTTCGGTGGTGATTCAGCTGCAAAGGTGACGGGTAAGGACACCTCCGGTAAGGACAAGGACCAAAACGCTGACGCGAATAGTGAGCCCTCACAGCAGCTCGCCTCTGCTCTTCAGGACGCTAATCAGGCCATCCAAGATGGTCAAAATGCCCTGAAGAACAATGACTGGGCAGCTTATGGTGAATCACAAAAACGCCTCAACGACTCCCTTGCCAAGGCTATTGAGGCTCAAAAGGCACTGGAAGCACAAAAGGGCTCTGGTTCCTGATGTGCTGACACATGAGTGATGTTGTGGGGCGGGAGGATTTCAACCCTCCCGCCCCCAACGACATTCACATCACAAGCGTTGTATCTAGGCCCTTCCTTATTAGTTTTTCGAGGAAAGGTGTGGGTACAAACTTTCAGTCGGATAAACGGGCCTTCAATGTGACGACGGTTCCGCCACCTTCAGCAGGCTCCCAATCGATACTGCCTCGAAGTTCACCGCGAACCATCTGATTAACAATCTGCGTTCCCAAACCCGTCATCGCCCGACCGGGCTGGATTCCCGCACCATTGTCAGTGACCGTGACAATGAGCTGGTTGCCGTTGCGCTGCGCGTGGACGCGAATCAGCCCATCCTTATCCGCAAGACCGTGCTCAACCGAATTTGACACGAGTTCGTTGAGAACAGTCGCCATGGCCTGCGCTTGCGCTGCTGCAAGACTGCCGAACTCGCCGGTTGTCGTTACATCGACCGCATGATCGGTTGAAGCGAGCGTTCCGGCCATTCGCACAATCGTTCGCGCGACATCGTCAAAATCAACCTGTTCATTGACGTCTTGTGAGAGGGCCTCGTGAACGGTCGCAATCGCTTGGACTCGTCGCTCGGCTTCCTTAAGCGCGGCCTGAACGCTCTCCAGATCAGAACGGCGAGACTGAAGACGCAGCAGGGCCGACACCGTCTGCAGATTATTCTTCACGCGGTGGTGAATTTCGCGAATCGTAGCGTCCTTTGTCATGAGTTCTTGTTCGCGTCGGCGAATCTCGGTGATATCACGCGTCAAGATGACGGCGCCCAGACGTTTATGACCGTCAACAAGCGGAAGTGCGCGCAAGGAGATTGTGACCCCCTGAACCGATAGCTCGACGCGCCAAGGGGCGCGTCCCATCACAACGACCGCCAAAGACTCTTCAACGCTGTTCTCATCGCTGACAGCATCTGTGATGCGTTCGGCCAAGATTTCGCCAAATACAGAATCTTGACGGATTCCAATGCGACGCAGGCACGACATAGCGTTGGGTGTCGTCTGAAGGACCTTTCCATCTTGATCGATGAGAATGGCTCCGTCTTGGACGCGAGGAACACCATGTGCGGAAGCTGTTGGAGCAGACTTGTAGGGGTACTCGCCCTGAGTGATCATCTCGCAGATGATGTCCGCCGCGTCACTGGTCCAGGTATCAAAGTTTTGAGCAAGACGAGGCGACGATAGATTCGTTTCGCGCGTGAGCACTGCGATAACTTCGCCCTCGTAGGGGATGGGCACGCAGACTTCGAGAACCGAATAGGTGCCGGCCCAATGCGGCGAAGTCGGGCGCACGACCTTGCCGGTTCTCATCGCCTCACGCAGCTCGGCCTCGCGAGCAAGAGGAAGATACAGGCCCCGCGGATCGTCAGCGTGAACGGTGATCGAGGTTGACGGGCGGCAATTCTCTGCGGCGAAGAAACGGTCATCGTCTGTATGAAGCCACAACACCAAGTCGGCAGCCGCAAGGTCTGCAAGAACCTGCCAATCAGCCAAGAGCTGGTGCAAATGATCGTGAGCTCCCGGGGACAGCTTAGGAGTGAATGAGACTTCTGCAGATTGGGCAAAGCTTGACATGTCCGACATGTCTTCACAATAGCGGCACTCGCCTTATTGTGAGAATCAACGGGCGGCAAGGATACAATCACTCCTGTGGACTTCGCTTCAACAAACGGGCGAAGCAGGCAAGAAGATGGGACAATGATGCAGGTCAATGGGGATGCGCAGTATCAATGCTCGCCAGAGGCATTCGTCGAAATCAGCACGAACGGGGATTTCGTTCAGACGCGCTTTGGGGAACTTATTCGCGAGGCCGTGGTGGAGCATCCGCGGGCAGGCGCCGTGAGCGTTCGCGGACAACTCAACCCCGACGCTCTTCCTGCGCGGGCGCGCTCGGCGGTGGAAAACCAAGTCTTCATCGAATATGACGAAGTGTGGACGCAGGTCGCTCCCAGGCACTTTCAAGCGACATGCGCGCTGAATGCTGAGGCGGTCTCTGTTAGTGCGCACCTGACTCAGAGCGTGAATCCTGTGGAATGGGATCTCAATCAGTGCCAGTGGGTGCTTAGCGGCGAATACAAAATTGCCATCCCCCTTATTGGGCGCATGGTCGAGGCCACGGTGGCCTCGCATTTCGATGACTTCTTCAAGCGAGAGCACACAATAGTTGACACGTGGCTCAAGAGACATGCGGGAGAGTACTACATCGCGGAATAAAACCCTTTTACTTTGGGTTGTGAACTGATAAAGAACATGGGAAGGACACATCATGGCTGAAGAAATCAGCGAAACAACACAGTCTGTCGCGGCTGCGGGTGGCCCCTCACGGCCTCTGTACCTGGAACGGACAGGAGTGCGTCAGTACGTCGCTCGTAATGCTCGCGGGGCTGAGGTTCTGGTCGGTGACGGCCCGGGACGCTTCACCCCAGGTGATTTGCTCAAGCTTGCGCTGGCCGGTTGCATGGCAATGTCCTCTGATGCGCGTTTCGCCGCAGTTTTGGGCGAGGATTTCGCGCAGATTGCCGGTGTTTCCGCCGAATATGACGAGGCCGCTGACCGCTTCACCTCGATGGAAGTCGAACTTCTTCAGGACCTCTCTTCGCTCAGTGAAGAAGAGACAGTAAATCTTCTTCGTCGTGCTGGCTCCGCTATCGAGCGCAATTGCACGATCTCGCATAGCATTTCTGAGCCACTGCCTCACACCTTGCATATCGCCTCCGAAGAGGTTCGCGAATCTTGAGAGTTGCTGTCTCTTTCGCCAGCGTGTCCCACTAGGCTTGTAGGCGCTGGCGAAAGACGCAGAAACGAAAAGCCGGAAGGGAAAAGTAATGAACCAGGTTGATAGGCAATACGAAGACCTACTGGCAAAGATTATGCGCGAAGGTACGGAAAAAACCGATCGCACGGGTACAGGCACGCGTTCCCTTTTCGGCGCTCAGCTCCGCTACGACCTCTCCCAGGGCTTTCCACTCATTACGACCAAGCGTGTCCACATGAAGTCGATCATTGGCGAGCTCTTATGGTTCCTCAGCGGGGATTCAAATGTCCGCTGGCTTCAAGAAAATGGCGTTCGTATCTGGAATGAATGGGCCGATGAAAATGGTGACTTGGGGCCCGTTTATGGTGTCCAGTGGCGTCGCTGGAATGCGGGGGATGGTCGTGAGATTGACCAGATCTCTCAGGTTTTAGAGACACTGAAGACTAACCCTGATTCCCGTCGCATGATTGTGTCGGCTTGGAATGTTGGGGATCTTCCGCAGATGGCTCTTGAGCCTTGCCATGCGTTCTTCCAGCTCTATGTCGCCCAGGGACGTTTGTCTCTACAGCTGTATCAGCGCAGTGCCGACATGTTCCTTGGTGTTCCCTTCAATATCGCCTCTTATTCCCTCTTGACCCACATGTTTGCCCAGCAGGCTGGCCTGGAAGTAGGCGACTTTATTTGGACCGGGGGAGACTGCCACATCTACTCGAACCATGTTGAGCAGGTGAATGAACAGCTCTCGCGTGAGCCCTATCCCTTCCCAACTTTGAAGCTGCGCCAGGCGGATTCGATGTTCTCTTACGATTTCGACGACATCGAGATTGAGGGCTACGAACATCACCCGACGATCAAAGCACCGGTGGCCGTGTGAACCACGGCGGAGGCGCTGCCCGGGAAATGACGGTGGGGGAGGAACCGCACGTGCAGCATCGATCGGTCCCTCTTGCCTCGATTTGGGCCCAAACGGCTGATGGCCTGCTGGGGTCGGGGACTGAAATGCTCTGGCGGGTTCCCGCGGATTTCGCTCACTTCAAGGCCGCAACAATGAACTGCCCGATTATTATGGGTCGTTCATCATGGGACGCCTTGGGGCGTCCCTTACCTGGTAGAACGTCCATTGTCATCACCCGAAACCCAGATCTGAAACTGGATGGTGCGCTGGTTGCGCATTCCTTGGACGAGGCTGTGCGACTTGGACAAGAGGATGCACGCGTGCGGGGCAGTGAGCGCGTGTGGATCACGGGCGGCGCACAGATCTACACGCAGTCAATGCCGCTGGTGGATGAGCTTGTCGTCTCTTTCTTAGAACTTGACGACCCCTGTCTTGAAAAGATCAAAGGCAGCGAACATCGTGTGTATGCTCCAGAGATTTCCCCTGAAGAGTGGGGACTTGACCCTCTTTGCAGCGACGAGGCCTGGCGTCCCGCCTCAGGAGATGCCCTCCGCTGGAAAGTCGGGGTTTTCCGTCGCCTGTGACAAGGGCGTCGTGAGAGTCTTTGCCTCCACATGAACGCGCTCGAGGGGTTCGGGACTGAGATGAATTCCTGAGAGCTTCCGAGCGCTGACTAATGCTCGTGATTCAAAAGAACCGAGGAAAGAATTCCACGACTGCGACGCATTGTTGAGTGCGACGGAGACTTTGGATGCGTGTTTTCCAAGTGTTTGGAGCCGTTCGTAGAGTTCTTGAGAGAGCTGAATAATCTCTTGAGCCTGTGTGGATAGGCTTTGTTGACGCCAAGTGAAAGCAACTGTTCGCAGAATCGCCCAAAGGGACGTGGGGGAAGCAAGAACAACATTCATGTTTAAGGCGTCGTGCATGAGTGAAGGATCGGTATGCAATGCTGCAGAGAGAATCGATTCGCTGGGAACAAAAGCGATGACATAGTCAGCGGCATGGGGGAGTTCTTTCCAATATTCCTTTCGGGAAAGTTCACTGACGTGGCGGCGCAAGGACTTCGCATGCTGGAGCATGAGCTGCTCGTATGTGAGTGTCTGATCCGAAGGATCCTCACCATCAAGATGCAGGGGAGTGTCTTCGCTTTGGGCGCGCAAATAAGCATCCAGTGGGACTTTCGCATCAACTGGAATGCACTTATCTTGAGGGAGGAAGACGATCATGTCGGGGCGTTTGGATCGGCCTGCCGTTGGCACTTGGGTGTCAAAGTGAACGTGCTCGATAAGCCCGGCAGACTCAACGAGGGAACGCAGCTGGGCTTCTCCCCAAGTCCCGCGAAGAGGAGCGTGAGAGAGTGTGCGCGTGAGTTCTTGGGTGGACTGCCGAAGTAAATCTTCCGATTCTCGTGTCCACTTTAGTTGCTGATCAAGCGCGCCGATTTGCGCGGCCTGCTGTCGTTCTAAAGAACTGACGGAGGTTTGAAGGAGTTTTAAGCCTTCATTGATCGGAAGGATTGTCTGCATAAGGCGTTGGTGCTGCGCCGATTCAAGCTGTGCTGCTTGGGATTGAGAATCGGCCAGGAGGCTTTGGAAGGTGTGTTCTTGCGCGAGGCGTTCGCGCAGCTCTGTCACCTGGGCCTGGCTGCGTGCGAGGTCTTGTGAAAGCTCGAGGTGCGCGTGGAGTGCCCCACTGCGTTTACCCAGTGCCCACGATAAACAGGCTAGGGCTGCGCAGAGGACGAAGAAGAAAAAGTTCTGAGGTGTCATGGGAGGATGTTAAAACTGGGCACTTTCATCTGCGTCCACTTTGAGCGTGTGGATCTGCATGACCCATGTCACCCGACTCGAGTTGTGCTTTTGGGCCAAGACAGGTACCTTTTATAGGTACCGACGCGGGGTGGAGCAGTTCGGTAGCTCGCCGGGCTCATAACCCGGAGGTCGCAGGTTCAAATCCTGTCCCCGCTACTAGTAACCCGGTCTCGAAAGAGACCGGGTTTTGTATTTTTGTCAGTTTATCTAAGAAGACTCGCGTATTAAGCTCTTCATTCGAACAAAAAATTGCGGCCTACGCTTCGCGTAGACCGCAATTGAGTGGAGGAACTTCTAGCCGTGCTTGCGCTTGCGCAATGCAGCGCCTGCACTTGCGCTCAGTGCCGCTGCTCCAGCGAGGAAAGCAATCGGGGCACCCGTGCGTGCGAGCGTCGGCTTTGACGGGGTCGAAGCACTAGTCTGTGCCCCTGCCGAACTCGTGCTTGCGCTTGCCGAAACCGTCGTTGACTCACTGGCTGAAGGAGATGCAGCGCTTGTACTTACCGAAGCCGTCGGAGTGCTTGCGGTAGGTGTTGTTGAGCTAACGGACGGAGAAGGCGAGGGGGTGGGGGTTGCACACGGCGAGGGGTCGAGGATTGGATCGACTTGTGTTCCAGCAGTCAGCGGAGCGACGGTGATATCGGCGGTCCAAGAGTCTGCAGAGGACTGTGCATTAGCGCCGGTAAATCCCGTGAGTGCGGCGGTGTTAGAGATGGTTGCCCCAGCGCCCTTTTCATTCACGCGTCCCAGCACATGCAGCGTCGTGTAGTTCATGAAACCGAGCTGCCCTGCGCCGCCGTCCCAGATTCCAGTGCAGTGATCATAGGAACCAAAAGTCTTGGCATCAGTACAGGGGAAAGTGAAGTCTCGAATGAGGCCGTCGTCTGGGTTCGGATCAAAGTCGTGTCCTTCCCGGATCCAGAGGTGATCGACCGGAGGATAGGCAAGGATCTCGTTATTGCACAGTCGAGTCCACGAGTTTTGGTAGGTGATTCCCTCGGGCAGTAGGTCTTTCACATTGATGTTTGTCACTGTGCCAACGCCACGGTTAAGAATGTTGACGCGGTAAAGAACATAGTCGCCAACGTTAAAGTTCCCAATCGGGAAGTTAGCCGTCGAATCAAGAGCGATGGGGAGTCCGTTTGCGCCATAAACAGGCTGAGCGCCAGACATCTGGACGTGGGCCGCATCCTTCAAGACAATAAGATCAGCACCCTGGTTTGGATCAGCGCTGGCCTGGAACTTGGATGCTGAAACACCGACAATTCCCAGGGCAACACAGGCGCTGAGGAGTGCTGCACACAAACTGCGGCGTCGAGAACGATGGAGTGTCATGGTTTGTCGGTCCTTCTGTAAACGGGGGTTTAATCGAGCTTACGCCTGCTCGAGACGAAAGATGATCCTGCAACAGTGGTGAGCACCGCTATCCCCCCAAGGAGAGCCAGGGGAACACCCGTCCGCGCGAGCGTGGTTGTCTGCGGTGCGCGAGAGGCTGCTGTCGCGCTTGTCGTTGCCGAGGCCTCGCTAGGGCTGAGCGTGGTAGTGGGGGCGCTTGTGGCCGTGGAAGGAGAGGATGTGCTCACCGAGGGTGAAGCCTGCGAAGAGGTGGGGGAATCCGAAGGTGTCGGTGTTGAGCAAGGTGAAGGGTCAGTGATCTCCTCGACCTGTGCGCCGCTAGCAAGAGGTGCAACCGTAATATCTGCGGTCCACGAATCAACGGAGAGCTTTGAATTTTGAGGAGAGACCTCCGTTAAACGAGCGGTGTTGGAAATCGTCTTTCCTGCGCCCTTCTTGTCGACACGTCCAAGGACAAACAAAGTGGAGTATGCGCCCTGAGAAAAAGACTCAGTGCTGCTTGTCCACGTTCCACTGCAGTGATCGTAGGTCCCAGAAGAGTGTTCTTCAGGTGCGCGACAGGGGAAAGTGATCGGGGCGTCTGGGTACAGACTCTCATCGGGGTTCACGCTTTGACTCTCGCGAACCCACAGGTGGTCAGTTGGAGCCGTAACCATGTGGACGCATCTGCGTGTCCAGGAGTTCTGATAGGTGACCCCTTCGGGAAGGAACTCCGAAACGGTAAAGCTGTTCACCCAGGGGTAATTGCGATTCAGGACATTGATACGGTAAACAACGTAGTCACCGACCTCGAACTGTCCAATGGGGGCATCTGCGGTCGAATCAAGGCCAATCGGGAGGCCGAATTCGTCGTAGACGGGCTGTCCGCCAGACATCTGGACGTGAGCTGCATCTTTTAGGAGGATCAAGTCGGGGACACGTTCTTCATCTGCCTGAGCCTGGAGTTGTGCGGTGGAGACCCCAACAATACCCATTGCAACGCTTGCGGTGGCAAGGGCAGCAATGATGCTCCACCCTCGCTGTGAACGCCTGAACATAACGTGCCTCCAAAACCTTAAAAATCAGCAAGCTATCTGATCACAATACCGAGAAATGCTATCTGTAAGTGGCTGCTCAGTTCAAGAAAAACGGCCAGTTGTGCCTTAAAACTCATATGTTCTGAGCGAAATGATCTCTCTCAAAACAGTTGTAGTATAAAAATGTTGAAACACATTTGAGGAGGACAAAATGAGCGAACCGACGATGCCACCGAGCCTGCCGCCTATGAGCGGACAGTCAATTCCGCAGGGAAGCGTGCCAGCAACCGGCAGGATTGAAAACGGTGACTACTATTTCGATAAGTTTGACGATCGTCCGATTCCCACGATGGTTAACCGGCTGATCATTGAAAAAGGCTCGTGGGCTAAAGCAATCGTAGCTTTCGTTTTGGGTGGAGTTTTCCTCCTTGCATGTGTCAATTCCCTGCGCTCTGAACAGTCTGTTGCCGCAATCATCCTTTGTTTCTTGATCGGGGCTCTCTTGATTGTCGCTGGGCTTGCCATGATGCCCCGCAAAGACTACATCGACTACCAGGGCTTCTATGTCACGAGCATTTTTGGCTCGAAGCGCTTCCCCTGGCCTCATTCGCGTACCAGTTTCTACGTCCGTAACACGCGGGCTGGAAATGCTGCTTCGGCGAGCGCTCGGATGACACAGACCTTCGACGTGAAGCTGATCAGTGCTGAGGGAATGCAGATTCCCTTGGGGATTGTCTTCACCGGTCCGAACTCCGATGAATTGGAATGGCGAGGCGTCGTTCAGTGCTCGCGTATTTGGGATTGGGGCGTTGCAAGGGGCTACACCGTTGAAACGGGGGAGTACATTCCTCTTTCGGGAGTTGGAATTCACCAAGCACTTCGTCAGTCTCAGGAAGAACGCTACGGTCTTCGCCAGAACTTCAATCAATGAGTAATCCCTACGCTCCTCAGCCTGCTGAGGATTCTTCTCGAGTATCACTTCCTCCCGCTGCTGGGGAGCGCATCGTCATTAAGCCAGAGGAAGAAATCGTCTCGAAAATCGGGACGGTTGTAGACGGTGGCTATTACTACGATCAAAACGATGAGAAGCCGATTCCTCTTGAGGCAGAGCGAATAGTCTTCGAAAAAGGCTCGACCTTTATGGTGATTTTGTCGTGGTGTTTAGCGCTCTTTCTCTCTCTACCCTTCCCAACGATGCTGACCGAAGGAACAGATGCGGTCATTGACGCGGATCATCCATTGATCTGGTCCTTCATGCTAGGGGTCGATCTGGTGATCATCGTCTTTCTCATTATTCATGGTTTCCTTTATTTCCCGGGAGCAGATTGTCTCGACTCTGAAGGGATGACCCTGTCTATCTTGTCAAGGAAAATACAGATTCCGTGGCCGCACTCGCGAACGGGTTTGTATGTTCGCCTTGTGAACCAGAAAGGTCGAGCTCTTCAGACAGCTGAAGTGAAGGTCATTCGCCCAGACGGTTCCTCCGCGTTACTTCCAATTACCTTCAGGGGAGTGGATTCAGTCAAAACTGAACGAGATGCTGTCATCCAATGTTCTCGGATCTGGGATTGGGCGGTTGCAAAGGGCTACACCGTTGAAACGGGGGAATACATTCCTCTTGCGGGACTAGGGGTTCAGCAGTTTCTTCGCCGTCGCCAGGAAGAACGCTACGGTCTTCGCCAGAACTTCAATCAATGACTAATCCCTACGCTCCTCAGCCTGCTGAGGGTAGTAATCCCTTCGCTCCTCAGCCCGCTGAAGGTAGTAATCCCTACGTTCCTCAGCCCGCTGAAGGTAGTGCTCCTCAGCCCGCTGAGGATTCTTCTCGACCATCACTTCCTCCCGGTGCTGGGGAACGCTTCGTCATTGAGCCAGAGGAAGAGATCGTCTCGAAGATCGGAACGCTTGTAGACGGTGACTACTACTACGATCTAAACGGCGAGAAGCCGATTCCTCTTGAGGCAGAACGAATAGTGGTTCTGACGGGGGCATGGATCGCCATTATTGTGCCCTGTGCTTTCGCGCTTTTCCTGTTCATGCCTTTCGTGAAAATGATGAGGGATGGCCCCGCTTCAGTGATTAATCAAGATCACCCAATTGTCTACTCGGTCATGCTGGGTGTTGATCTGCTGATCGTTATTTTGCTCGTTGCATTGAGCGTTCTTGTCTTCTGGCCCTGTAAGAATTACATCGACAAAGATGGTTTTCGCGTCACTTTCTGTTTCAGAACAATGCGGTCGCCGTGGCCACGTTCAAGGAGCGGCTTGTACGTGCAGATCCGATCGCGTCGAGGCAGACCCGTCAAGACATCTCAAGCGAAGGTCGTTCGCCCAGACGGTTCCGCTATCTCGATTCCCATTGCCTCGATGGATATTGACGCAGACGAGGCTGAAAAAAGCACTGTTATCCAGTGCTCTCGGATCTGGGATTGGGCAGTTGCGAAGGGCTACACCGAAGAGACCGGTGAATATACCCCTCTCAGGCGCCGCGGTAAAGACGACGTTTTTCGCCGTCGCCAGGAAGAACGCTACGGCCTTCGTGCCCATGTGAACGACGACCAGGAAAACCTCCAATAGGTCTTTCCTCGTATAAAGGTGTGGGCCCGGCAGCTGCCGGGCCCACACCTTTATACCTAGGACTTAGTTCTTCTTCTTAGCCGGGGCTTCGCCCAACTCGAAGGAAGCGACACGGATGGTGCCTTCATCTTCGGTAGAGTCTGCCGAGGCCTCGAAGTGAGCAGGGCCATGAATCTTCGTCGCGGCAGCAAGGTCTTCCAAGACCTCCTCAAGCAGGGGGATCATCTGCTCGGGAGCAGATACCGTCACCTCAAGGAAGGGGGTCCTGGGGGAGACCTTTGCTTCGGACTTCACGCGGCGAAGGACCACGAGTGCCTCGGAGGCGACGCCCAGCAACACGCTGGACGCATCCTCGATCGCGCCCTCGATGCTCCCATCCGGGGTGACTTCAAGGTCTGAGGTTGTCGGCCATGCAGCCTGGTGGACGCTACCTTCGCGATACCAGCTCCACACCTCTTCGGTCACGAAGGGCAGGTAGGGAGCAAGCAAACGAACGAAAGTATCGATGGCGATCGCCAGCGCTGCGCGGGCAGAAGCAGAAGCCTGATCACTCCACTTGCCCTCGCGGTTGTAGGCGCGTTCCTTCACGAGCTCCAAGTAGTCATCACAGAAGGTCCAGAAGAAGGACTCGGTGACTTCCAGTGCACGTGCGTGCTCGTAGTTTTCCAGCGCCGTGGTCGCAGAGGCGACAACCTCACGCAGTCCGGCAAGCATCGAACGGTCGAGGGGCTGGACAACGTGCGTGATATCCAGATCCAGATCTGCGTCCCCGCCCATCGTGAGAGCGAACTTCGAAGCGTTGAGCACCTTGATGGCCAGGCGGCGGCCAATCTTCATCTGCGATTCGTCGAAAGCAGCATCCAGGCCCAGTCGAGCAGATGCCGCCCAGTAACGCACCGCGTCCGAGCCGAACTTCTCGAGCAAGCCCATGGGGGTCACGACATTGCCCTTAGACTTCGACATCTTCTTGTGATCCGAGTCCAAGATCCATCCGGAAAGACCAGCGTGTGCCCAAGGGAGCGCACCGAATTCCAGATCTGCGCGCACGACCGTTGAGAACAGCCAGGTTCGGATGATGTCCTGGCCCTGTGGACGCAAGTCCATCGGGTAGGTACGAGAGAACAGGTCCTCGTCTTCCAGCCAGCCGCAGGCGATCTGCGGGGAGAGGGAAGAGGTTGCCCAGGTGTCCATGATGTCGAGTTCGCCCACGAAGCCACCGGCGACTCCGCGCTGATCCTCGGTGTAACCGGGAGCAGTATCCGATGAGGGATCGACAGGAAGCTGGTCTTCGCTGGGGGTGATGATCTGGGTGTAATCGACTTCGCCATTGTCATCAACGCGGTACCACAGGGGGAAGGGGACGCCGAAGAAGCGCTGGCGAGAGACCAACCAGTCGTTGTTGAGGCCGCGTACCCAGTTCTCGTAGCGCACGCGCATGAAGTCC
>CAUTAH010000014.1:0-28002 GCA_963536345.1 uncultured Actinomyces sp. | reverse complement strand
TTGCACCTGTTCCGATGAAGCCGATACGCATGACAGTCCTTGAGTGAGAAGGTGTGTATGTTGGCGTTATTTTAACCACACTTTACGTGTTGATGGCAACAAGGTCTCGTTCTGCGTCCGGCAAAGTTATCCACAGAAACAGAGTGCAGACGATTCATCCACAGATTGACGCATCGGGGGAGCGCTCAGGGGAGAGAAGCGAGCACACTGCATGGATGAACACTGACACGCAGATGCGCCGAAGACGTCACCTTCAACAGATAGTGCTCTCCAAGGAAACGCATGGCCTAGATGAGGAAGAATGCGACAAACCAACGTCGCCTTCTTCTTTGCGCTGGAAACTACAATGGAAAACAGCTGCGGTCGTGCTTGCGGTTTGTGGAGTTTTCGCAGTGCTTGGCTTTGCATTGAGTTCGTGGGGATCAGGGAGCGCGCCCGATCCTCCCTCCATTGGCGAGGCCGTGGCAGAGGAATCCGCCTCAGCTCATCCTGCACCATCGTCGTCCGCCAGCGTTCTATCGCATAGCAACGGTCCCCAGATCGTTCTCCACGTGACGGGGGAAGTCCGCCGACCCGGAGTGATACGCCTCGTCAAGGGAACGCGAGTCATGGATGCAATCGAACAAGCTGGCGGCTTCACCGAAGACGCCGATACGCAGAGCATCAACCTTGCACGAGTCCTTGTCGATGGCGAGCAGCTCAAAGTGCGTTCACTCAAACAGGCGCAGTCTTCTCAGACAGAAGGAAACGGAGAGGAGCCTCGAACGTGCGTAGATGTCGCCAGCGCCGATGCTGTTGGACTACAGAATCTCGACGGTGTCGGGCCCTCCCTTGCCAATCGAATCATTGCCTATCGCCAATCTCATCCCATCAGCGGTGTCGATGATCTTGATGCTGTACCGGGGATCGGGCCATCGATTCTTGAAAAGATTCGTCAAGGGGCGTGTCAATGAGACGAAGATCGGTAGATATTCGCTTGCTTCCCATCGCTCTCGCAGTGTGGTCGTCAACCTATGCATTCCTCAACGGTCGCTATGTCCTTGGCTGGAGCAGCGTAGCGGGGACGATCCTCTTCACTGCCTACAGCGGATTGGGGTTGCCTGGACGCGCATGGCTGCTGCGGTGGAGCGAATGCGCTGCCACGATGAGCGTCATTGTGTGTCTAGGGGCAGCGTGTTTTTGGCTCGCAACAACTCGGGCCGCTGCTTGGGAAGAGGAAAGTACGCAGATCAGTGCGCATGGGCTGAATCTGCAGGGTTTTCAAGCACGGCTCGTGAGCGAAGTGAAAGAAAGCCTTCCTCCAGATGAAGGATACACAACGAAGAAGAAGCAACGCGCTCGTTATTTCGCGAGGGCGCAGTACATCATGGGGCACCAGACCATGACATTCCTGTTGTCCAGTGAGACAGTGCGATTTACTCACCTTCGACGCGGGGATGTCATCGCGCTCGATGGGAAACTAGATCTTACCTGGTCCCATAGCATTCCCAACGTCGGGTCCATTCGCGTCAAAAAATGGGAGATTCTCCCATCAACGGATCGATGGTCACAGTTCTCGCGAGCATTTCGTGGCAATCTCGAGCAAGTAGTCTCTTCTCTTCCGCAGCATGCGCGCGCTTTAATTCCGGGCATGTCACTTGGAGACGATCATCAAGCCAGTGCCCAAATGCGCAATGACATGAAGACAGTGTCTTTCGCTCATCTCACAGCTGTCTCTGGCGCGCATATGTCGATCTTGTTAATGACCATTGGTCTTTTAACGCCGCGAAAGAAAACATGGAAATTGGTCGTACAACTGGCGGTTCTTCTTCTCTTCGTCGCGTTGGTCGGTCCCCAAGCCTCGGTTCTACGCTCTTTCGGGGTCAGCATCATTGCCTTTGGGGGAATGTGGCTGAACCGTGAAGGAGGGATATATTCATCGCTGAGTACCGTCGTGATAGCGGCCTGTCTGCTTTCTCCCTTCGATGCGTGTTCACTTGGTTTCTGTCTCTCTGTCCTTGCCACGTGGGGAGTGAGCGTTCCCGCCCGATGGATTTCGCATGCAGGAGAAAAAGCTGGGGTAGCTGCCGAAAACGCATGGATCCCTCGAATGAGTGCATTGCTGGCGATCCCACTTGGAGCGCAAATTGCCACGCTCCCCGTCATGATCTCCATGAATTCATGGATTGGATTGTGGTCGATCCCAGCGCAAATTCTGATCTCGCCATTCGTCACTCCGGTCACCATCGCATCTTTCGCTGCTGCTCTTAGCGCGCAGCTATACGCCCCTATTGGTTTCGTCTGTGCGTGGATTGCATCATGGGGAACAGCGTGGATCTCAGCTGTTGCGACACTCTTTTCTTCCCTACCTGGAGCTCGAGTCTCGCTTGGAAATAACGCCGGAATCTTTGCTGTGGGTGCGGGCATTAGTGTTGCTCTCATTGTTGCTGCTCGCCTCCGGCGCTTCACGACGTCGAGGCCCCTCGAACGTGTCACACTAGGAGGGGAAAGCTAGTCAAGATAAGCGGATGGGTACAATGCGGAAGGGGAGAGCGGCCTATGGCAGCAAAAACTCAGGCAGCAGCGGTTCCCCCTCGTCTTGCCCCCGTTGTTTTAATCAAAGGCAGTGAAAGCTTGCTTGCAGATCGAGCGCTGAGCGAGCTGCGACGCCTCGCACACGAAGTCGATCCCAGCCTCGAGCGGACAGATCTTCCTGCGGGAAGCTACCAAGCAGGCCAACTGGACGTTCTCACCTCACCTTCTCTTTTCGGTGAAAGTCGGATGATCATTATCTCCGACCTGGAGAACATGACAGATGCCCTTGCCACCGACCTGCAGGCATACCTGAGCCAGCCCGCCGCCGATGTATGGATCTTCCTGCGTCACCCGGGCGGTAACGCCAGAGGAAAGAAACTCCTCGACGCGATTGCGAAGGCCGGATTCCCGGTGATTCCGGCAGAACCACTGAAAAATGATCGCGATAAGTTGGACTTTGTTCGCTCCGATGTACGCAACGCACACCGGAAAATTGAAACAGAAGCCGCGCAGGCCTTGGTTGATGCACTAGGAAACGACCTCAGTGCACTTGCGGCAGCTGTGGCGCAATTGCTGAGTGACGTCCAGGGGACCATTACCCATGAGGCGGTTCGCCGCTACTACTCCGGGCGAGTCGAGGCAACGAGCTTCGAAGTTGCCGATGCAATCGTGGGCGGACACAGCGCGCAGGCACTCACTTTGGTCAGGCACGCATATGCGACGGGAAGCGCTCCCGCTCAACTGGTTGCGGCAATCGCAATGAAATTCCGCGCGATGGCGAAAGTTTCCTCGCCCGCGGGACGGAAGAACCTTGGGATGTCTCCGTGGCAGGCCGAGCATGCGCGCAGGGAACTACGTTCATGGCCAGACCCTGCCTTGGCCTCGGCAATCACTGCAATCGCTCAAGCTGATGAAGACACAAAAGGCGCGTCGAAGGACCCTGAAGGAGCAGTGGAGAAACTCGTCATGACGCTGTGCCGCCTCCACCGCGGCTAAAAACTAGCTGTCTGCTTCTTCGCTGCGCAGGCGGGGGACGCAGGTCTTTTCGGGGTGAATCCCAATAATTCCCGCATAAAATGCGCGGATAGCATCCATGTCCTTGCGCTGATCTCCACTGAGTTCGATGGGAGCTCCCCAGCCATAGCGGCGCTGCCCACCGTCGATGAAACCAGGAACCACAGGCAAATTCGCACCCTGAGCGATGCGATAAAAACCAGATTTCCAATAGGGACGAATCGAACGTGTGCCCTTGGGAGCAATGACAAGGACAAAAGTTTCACTGGACTGAGCTAAAGCGATGACTCGCTCCACCAAATGGCCGGGATTCTCGCGGTCGACGGGGATCCCACCAATTGCCTGAACAAAACGGCCAATCACGGGCACGTCCGTGAGGTTCTTTTTCACCAAGAAATAGAAGGGACGTTTCAGTGCCCACATGGCAACAACCATGTAGAAGCCATCCCAATTCGAAGTGTGGGGTGCTCCCAAAACGACGCAGCGTTCGGGAAGAGGGTGCCCGGGCATAAAAGTCCAGCGTGACACTCGCATGACCACATGAGCTAATGCCTTGCGCAATCCCATATTGCTCCTCTCCCGGGTTGAGCCGTCACACAGTGTACGTGGAATTGTGACCGAAGTGCCTCTCAACGTGAGCTTGACCCGGAAATATCCCTGATTCAACCCTGAAACGAGGAACTTCGAGTTGAGCTGTCGGAGCACTGTTCTAAGATCTAATTCGGGAGGAGCAGGGCGTTCCTCTGCCTGCGAAGGAGTTCCAGTGAGCTCAAGTCCATCCGCAACGGACGGCGAACATACAGTCGTATCGCTTTCTACTCGCATTGCGAGCCAGGGGAGTAGGGCGGTACACGTCCTTGGACAGTGGCTGCGAACCGCTCCATGCTCTGTATTTCTTTCAGTCCTGATGCTGATCGTGGCCTGCGCGTCGCACATGACTCGCGCACAGTGGATACACGATCTTGCTGCTCAGGGCGGGCATGTTCAGCCGCTTCACGCTTTCACCACCGTTTTATGGGCTCATTCAACGGGAATCATGATCAACCTCATCCTCATGATGCTCATTGTTGGCGGACTACTCGAGCGTTTTCTTGGGTCAAAAGTTTGGGCGCTTTCGGCCGTCGTTTCACTTCCACTATCACTCGCGGGATTGTGGGCCTGCGCTGCCCTGGCTCATAGTGCCTCATTAAATTGGGCGTTTCCTATGGTTAGCGGCCCGGTCTCAGGTTCTGTCCTCGTTTTGGTATCCGCTTTAGGCACCGCAAGTGCGAAGATGAATCGCTTGTGGGCGTGGCGCACGCGTATTGGTGTGCTTGTTATCCTTCTTGCGCTTTTCGCCTTCAGCAGTAGTGCAGGCTCGCTGGCCCGACTTTTCGCTTTCGTTTCCGGCTGCTTGGTCGGCGGCTTTGCGATTGGTTGGTCGACAAGGAATCGTTCAATGCTGGGCATCGGCGATCCCGTTCGCCACGTGATCCCCCTGGTCATCACCGCCTACACTCTCGGTGCGGTCAATGCAATCTGGACTTTTACAAGTCATGGCCTCTTGGCATTTGATCGTGCGGCTTTTTCTCCCGAGCTTGCCGAGCAGCAGTACATGTGGGCCCTGTGCCAGCAAAATGAGGCCCCCATGAGGTGTTTGAGGGAGGCCTACGGCAACTCCTTGATGCTCTACGCTCCCGTCATTCTGGCCTCGATTCCTTTCCTTGTGCAGTTGGTCCTCGCCTTTGGGCTTTTCCGAGGCCGACGCGGAGCTTGGGTGGGGACGCTGATCCTTCAAGGCGCGCTGAGCGTCATTGGCATTGCTCAGACTATTCTCTTCTTGGCGACGATTTCGGGTAGTGCAGAGGAGATCCCCGAGGGATATTTCGCCGTCAACATTCCCACGATGAAACTCGTGGTTGGAGTGACCTTCCCGCTCGCCACGATGCTGCTGACCGCTTGGAATGCCTCTGCCTTCCAAGTTCGCGCGTCAAAACGCCAGTGGAAGCGAGCGGGGCTGACATCTCTTCTGTCTTTCCTTGCCGGAGGTATTGTCGCCCTTGCTGTCGGCATGTCGATGCCCTACTACTTTGTCCCCGATGCCACGCCGCTGAATCTTCTTGAAGCGTATCTGACCGCATATGCCCCCGCGGGCGCGCAATGGCTCTTTGACACCCCGTTGTATGCGACGACGGTGATTGCTGCTACGGCAACCGTCTGGATTCCCGTTGCGGTGTGGATCATCAGTTCTGTGAGCTTGTTGAAGGTCTTTTTGGCTCCGGTTGATGTGAGCTACCAGAGGCAAGATGATCTCTTGGCGCTGGTCGAATCACAAGGCGCGGGGTCCTTGGGATGGATGCTCACCTGGCAGGGAAACTCGACGTGGATGAGTCCCGATCGCACCTGCGGTGTTTCCTACCGCCAAGAATCCGGTGTGGCCCTCACTCTCACGCAGTGCAGCGCCGATGAGGAGCACATCTCCTCTGCGATCTCGGAGTTTGCGACTTTCGCGACGGATGCCTCGCTTATTCCCGCCCTCTACTCGGTCCATGAAGAGTGGGCCAAGGAAGCACACCGCTTAGGTTGGTCAACGGTCAAGGTCGCTGAAGAGGCAATTATTGACCTGGGCGACCTCGAATTTAAGGGGAAAAAGTTCCAAGACGTGAGGACTGCCTTCAACCATGCCAAGCGTGAAGGAATCCACGCACAGTGGGCGTCCTACCCTGAGCTTGGCGAGGCCTCGAAGAAACAAATTCAGGCGATTTGCCAAGCGTGGGCGGACGAGAAGGCCCTTCCTGAAATGGGCTTCACCCTGGGCGGGCTGCGTGAACTTGATGATCCGCAGACGCGTCTTTTGCTCGCAGTCGATGAAGAAGACCATATCCACGCAGTGACGTCATGGATGCCTGTCCACTCGCAGGGCAGCGTCATTGGCTTGACTCTGGACGTGATGCGGCGAGACGATCAAGGCTTCCGTCTGGCCATTGATTTTCTCATCGGTCAAGCTGCCCTCCTTGCGCAAGAAGAAGGACTACAGTTCATTTCCCTCTCCGGTGCGCCCCTGGCCGAGTCGGGCCAGTGTGAAGAGCCGGAAGACCTTCGCGATTCACACTTTGCATTCGCTCCGGTTTTGGATGTCATGGGTAATGCTATGGAACCCGTTTACGGCTTCCGTTCGCTTCTTGCCTACAAGAAAAAGTTCCAAGTTCGTTTTGTTCCCCTGTACCTCGCGATTCCCGATATCGCGCAGGCTCCCGCTGTCGGATTGGCAATTGCTCACGCGTATCTGCCTGGAATGAGTGCAGCAAGTGCCGTCTCCTTGGCTGCAAAGCTGGTTTCTCGTGATTAGCATCCTTCACTATGTCCCACTCCTGCGTGTCTGGATTCCCTTCGTTGCCGCAGCACTGATCGCGGCTAGCCTTGTCTGGATCTGGCTGAAAGTCATGCGTCCGCTGTCGATCAAGGCGCGTTCGATGAGTGTTGTCGTGGGCGTCATCCTTGTCGTTGTCGTCCACCAACTTGTCGAGCACGTCTGGCATCCCGTTGCAGAGGGGCTGGGGCGAGTGACATGGCTGTGGGCATCGCCGGCTTTAGTTGCTGCAGTGATGGTTTTTGCTGGCTTGACCAGACGCAAGCAATGGTTGCGTCGTTTCTCTGCTGCGCTGTGCGCGTGGTTACTGATTGCTGTCGGCGCAGCTTTGGGGATTAATTACCATTTCGAGGCCTATCCGACCATGGCCGAGGTCGTGGGCGGGGGAGTGCACACCATTTCCTGGGACGAGTTGAAAAATCCCGACGAAGAAGCGCAAAGCGCACGCGTTGCCGAGGGGGCGGTTGTCCGTGTTGACATTCCTTCTTCGGATTCAGGATTCAAGCCGCGCCAGGCCCTCGTGTATCTCCCGCCGTCCTATTTTGCCGATCCTCAGGCAACTCTTCCTGTGATTACTCTGCTCACTGGCCAGCCCGGTACCCCTCAAGATTGGTTGGTCTTGGGTAAGCTTCCTCAAACCATGGAGCAGTTTGCCGCAAGTAGAGGGGGACGTGCTCCAATCGTCGCGGTTGTCGATGCCTTTGGGAGCCAGACAGCGAATCCTCTGTGTTCGGATACCTCTCATGGGAAAGTCGCGAGCTACTTGGAAGCGGATGTTCCCAAGTGGCTGCGGGAGAACTTCCCTGTTTCAACAGACGCCGGTCAATGGGCAATTGCCGGATTGTCCTCTGGGGGAACCTGTGCCCTTCAAGTAGCCACCCGTGCTCCCCAGACTTATCGCAGTTTCCTTGATATGTCGGGCGAGGCCCACCCGCAGTTGGGTAATGAGGAGCGAACCATTTCTGAAGGATTTGATGGAAGCCGTGAACTCTACGCTGCAAATGACCCTGTGCAGGTGATGAAAACCCGTCGCTATGAAGGTACCGCAGGGATTATTTCCTGGGGGAGCGACGATACATCGTTTAAAGAGGGTCTGGTTGAAGTCGACGAAGCGGCCAAGGCCTCGGGAATGGCGGTTGAAACACGCTCATACCCGGGAGGACACAGCTGGAAAGTCTGGAAGGCAGCATTTGAAGACCAGTTGCCGTGGCTCGCAGAGCGTTTTGGACTCTAGCGGCCACGGCAGCCGGTTCAGCTACCTGCGGTAGGAGTTAGTTCAGTTTTTCTACGGTGATTGTCAGGGAAATCGTGTGCGATTGGCCCGGCTGGAGGAAAACCGCGTTGTGGCGGACATTTCCTACCTCAACGCAGACGAAGTGCTTCCAGTCCTCGTGATGCATATCTGCAGCCTTAGCCTCAGCGGGATTCCACACGATGGTCGACGCCGAGTTCTCCTTCTCGATGACGATTCGCCGAGCAAAACCTGGATCAACAATTGAAACGGTCCCCGTGAAGTCGAAGATCGAATCGACCCGTCCCTGAGTGAAGGTCACGTCGCCTTCTTGAACAGAGTGCTCATTTGTCACCGTGCACAGCTGCTCGGCTCCGTCGAGTCCCACAACGCTGATCTCGCGGACATCCGAGACGTTGAAGTAGGGATGCAAGGCCTCGTCCACGTAGAAAGCTTCCTCGTCGGCGTTCGTCATTGTGAGCGCCAGATGAAGATGCTCCCCGAAGGAGGCATGAAGCTGAGCAGTGAAACGATGCGGGAACTTCGCCATCTCCGTCTTTGTCGCCGGAGCGTAGGTGAAGGAAAGAATCGCACTTTCATCAGCGCGCTCAACCAGTTCCCACGTTGCATTCCTTAAGAAGCCATGATTTTGAGCCTCGGATCCGGGCGCTGCCAAAGAAGCAGTCGCAACGCCGAACCACGGTGCACAAATCGGGACGCCGCCTCGTGCAGGCGTCGATGCCCACGGAAGGGAACGCTCGGAGAGCCACAGTACCGGCTCGGTGCCCGCAGGGGTCCATTCAAGGAATTGAGCACCGGAATCTGAAAAACTTGCGTCGCAGCGGTCATTGCTGGCGCGATAGACACGTCGGTTTGCCATTGGACAAGGATAGCGCGAGTAACGCCTCACACATAGTCCCTCGGAGAAGGGAATTCTGAAAAAACGGCGATAAGCTTTCTGTGGAAGCGAATCGGTAAGTAATAGGGAGTCTTATGACCATCCGCGAAGATCTACGTAATGTCGCGATTGTTGCACACGTTGACCACGGCAAAACTACTCTGGTCGACGCCATGCTGTGGCAGTCAGGCGCATTCAATGAGCGCGATACGGTAGAAAAAACCGGCGAACGCGTCATGGACTCCGGTGATCTGGAACGCGAAAAGGGCATTACGATCTTGGCCAAGAACACCGCGGTTCACTACCGTGGCCCCGCCGCCCAGAAGCTGGGCCTCGAAGGCGGTGTGGTCATCAACGTGATCGATACTCCCGGGCACGCCGATTTCGGTGGCGAGGTTGAACGTGGCCTGTCCATGGTTGACGGCGTCGTTTTGTTGGTTGACTCTTCCGAAGGCCCGCTCCCGCAGACCCGCTTCGTTTTGCGTAAGGCTCTTCAAGCGCAACTTCCCGTCGTCATCGTCGTCAACAAGGTTGACCGCCCCGATGCCCGCATCGAAGAGGTTGTCTCTGAAACGCAGGACCTTCTTCTTGCTCTGGCCGAAGATCTAATGAGCGAAGGCGTCGACGCAGATGTGGATTCCCTGCTCGACGTTCCGGTTGTTTACGCCTCGGCAAAGGCCGGAAAGTCTTCGCTCACCAACCCCGGTGACGGCAATATCCCCACCGAGGATCTCGAGCCCCTCTTCGAAACGATTCTTCACCGCATCCCCGGTCCCGAGTACGAAGAAGGCGCACCCCTTCAGGCTCACGTGACGAACCTAGACGCCTCCCCATTCTTGGGACGACTCGCGCTGCTGCGTATCCACAACGGAACCTTGCGCAAGGGTGAGACCGTGGGACTTGCTCGCCACGATGGAAGCATTAAGCCCGTTCGCATTACCGAGTTGCTTCGAACCGAAGGCCTCGAACGAATCCCGGCCGAAAGTGCCGAACCCGGCGATATCGTTGCAGTCGCAGGTATTGAAGACATCACCATCGGTGAGTCTCTGGTCGATCTCGATGATCCGCGTCCCCTGCCGCTGATTACCGTTGATGACCCGGCAATCTCCATGACGATCGGAATTAACACTTCGCCCATGGCCGGCCGTGTTAAGGGAGCAAAGGTCACCGCACGCCAGGTGAAAGACCGCCTTGATCGCGAACTCGTCGGTAACGTTTCGCTGCGCGTGCTTCCCACCGAGCGCCCCGATGCATGGGAAGTCCAAGGGCGTGGTGAGCTTGCTTTGGCAATCTTGGTCGAGCAGATGCGTCGTGAAGGTTTCGAGCTGACCGTTGGTAAGCCTCAGGTCGTCACCAAGACCATTGATGGCGTGCGCTCTGAACCGATGGAACGCATGACTATCGACATTCCCGAGGAATACCTGGGATCGGTCACTCAGCTCATGGCCCAGCGCAAGGGCCGCATGGAAACGATGGCGAACCACGGTTCGGGTTGGATCCGCTTGGAATTCATTGTTCCTGCTCGCGGTCTGATTGGTTTCCGTACGCGCTTCCTGACGGAAACTCGCGGAACGGGTATTGCTTCGTCTATCGCCGAAGGCTATTCACCCTGGCAGGGAGCGATCGAACAGCGCCTCACCGGTTCGCTTGTTGCGGACCGCGCGGGACAGGCAACGCCCTACGCTATGACGAACCTCCAAGAGCGCGGTTCTTTCATCGTTGAGCCCGGTTCAGAGGTCTATGAAGGCCAGGTTGTCGGCGAGAATCCCCGCGGTGAGGATATGGATGTCAATATCTGCCGCGAAAAGAAGCAGACGAATACGCGTAGCGCGACCGCTGATGTGTATGAGTCGCTGACACCTTCACGAAAGCTGACTTTGGAAGAATCCCTTGAGTTCGCCGCGAATGATGAATGCGTTGAGGTGACTCCCGAGGCCGTGCGCGTGCGCAAGGTCGTTTTGGATGCGCAGGAACGCTTCAAGATCGCTGCGCGTGAGCGTCGTCAGAACAAGGACTGATCAGCAAAAGGTTTGCCCCGCGCGAGAAATAGCTCGCGTGGGGCTTTTCCTTAAATCTGCGGCGGGGGAGGGACCTGCTTGCCGGTCACCATGGTCCGCGCGTCTACCTTCACACGGCCTCGCCTGGTGTCGATCACCACGTGGGTCGGCGCCTTTTCGAGCAAGATTCCAAGGGCGTCGTGGAGTCCGTCATCCAGGCGATAGCGGACCACCACGCGCGAGCCGAGCTCGAGGTGCATCCAAGGTAAACGGGCAATCGCTGCCGCAAGCTGATCGTCTCCCGCAGGAGCAGCGGTAGCCTCGGCGCTGGGGTTGCCTGGAATTGCGTGCGAATGGTGTGGCGTAATACCCGCGCTCGCCTCGCTGGGGGGAGCGCCTAAAATTTGCCCACTATCAGCTGAAAAATGCTCGGGATTCGCGTCAGGTGTCATGTTGGCGATAATAGAATGAACTGTTTGTCGGACCCAGTCCAAGGAGGAATACATGACGTACGTCATTGCCCAGCCCTGTGTTGACGTCAAGGACCGGGCATGCGTTGATGAGTGTCCCGTCGATTGCATTTACGAGGGGGAGCGCACCTTGTACATCCACCCCGATGAGTGCGTGGATTGTGGCGCCTGTGAGCCGGTGTGCCCGACCGAGGCAATTTTCTACGAGGACGACCTGCCCGGTGAATGGTCTGACTACTTGCAGGCAAATGCTGACTTCTTCGTCGACCTGGGTTCTCCCGGCGGTGCACAGAAGACAGGTCCTCAGTCCTTCGATGTCCCGTGGATTAGTGCCCTTCCTCCGCAAAACGAGGACTGGGACAAGTAAATGAGCCTTCTTCCGCGTCCACTTGATCTTCCCGACTTCCCTTGGGATAAGCTCGCGCCTTACCGCAAGCGTGCCAACGAGCACGCCGCGGGAGTGTGTGATCTCTCCATCGGCACACCGGTCGATCCGACGCCCGAGCTCATCCAGGCTGCCCTTAAAGACAGCTCGGACGCTCCGGGATATCCGACCGTGATCGGAAGCGTCGAGCTTCGCCGTGCAATCCTCGCTTGGGGCAAGCGTCGCAATATGGTGGACGTGGGAGTGACAGGAGTTCTCCCCTCAATCGGATCGAAGGAAGCTGTCGCGTGGCTGCCATTCCTTCTGGGCGTGCGCCCTGGCGACACCGTCCTTTTCCCGCGGGCCTCGTATCCGACCTACGACATCAGCGCTCGTTTGGCGGGCGCCACTGCCATTCCGGTGGATCCTACGGACCCGGATTCTTGGCCGCAGGCACAGCTTGTCTGGCTTAATTCCCCGGGGAATCCTGATGGGCACGTTCTTTCACTTGAGCAGCTTCGCGCGGTTGTTCAGTGGGCGCGAAGCAACGATGCCATCGTTATTTCGGACGAGTGCTACGCGGCCTTGGCGTGGGAAGAACCCTATGTGAGTCGCGGCGTTCCTTCACTTTTGGATGAGCGTGTGTGCGATGGGGACCCCAGTTCTTTGATTGTGCTGTATTCCCTGTCGAAGCAATCAAACTTGGCCGGATACCGAGCCGCATTGATGTATGGGGATCCGAAGCTTTTGGCTCCCGTCATTGAGGTTCGCAAGCATGCCGGAATGATGGTGCCCGCGCCTGTCCAAGCGGCAATGCAGTGTGCTTTGGGGGATACCGAGCATGTCCAGGCGCAGCGTGAGATTTATGCGCGCCGCCGAGCCCAGCTTGTCGACGCGGTTGCGGCTACCGGTTTGGAGCGTGACGGCGACTCTGCTGCGGGCCTATACCTGTGGGTGCGCGACCCGCGTGGCGTGATGAACTCTTGGGACCTCGTTGGTGCTTTTGCCAATCGCGGCATTGTTGTCGCCCCCGGCGACTTTTACGGCGAGGCCGGGGTTGGCTTTGTGCGCATTGCGCTGACCGCGAGCGATGAACGTATTGCGGCGGCTTGCCGGCGCCTGGTCGCGGAGCCGATTGTTTAGATTAGTTCGAGGCCTGTGGGTTCCAGTGCTCCCATAGATCGGTCCATTTGAGGCCCAAGTCCGCCATCATGGTGCGCACGAGCGGGATTGAAATACCGATAACGTTGTGGTGGTCGCCGTGGATTTCTTCGATGAAGGCTCCGCCGAGGCCGTCGATCGTGAAGGATCCAGCGACTTCAAGAGGTTCACCTGAAGCGACGTATGCGGCTGCTTCTTCTTCGCTAATCGCTCCGAAACAGATCTGGGTTGCGCAACTGTGAGCACTATTTGCAAGAATCTCCCACCCTGCAGTGTTTTCGCGTAGGTGGACCAGGTAGTGTCCGCTCCACAGGGTTGCTTGGGACATCGACAGTTCTTTGACTCTTGTCAATGCAGTTTGAGAATCGTGGGGTTTGCCCAGCAATCTGCCTCCGGATTCCAGCATTGAATCGCAAGCGACCAGGACGCATTCTCGCGGGAGCTTGCCTGCTTCGGGAACGTTAATCCTTCCCTCCACGATTGCCGAGGCTACGCAGTGGCCTTTCGCTGTGGCTAGGGCGCGCACTTTCTCTTCGGCGCTGGCGTAGGGGATAGCCTCGAGGACTGCATCTTCGTCGACCTCGGAGACGCAGACGATGGGATCGATACCGGCTTCTCGAAGAATTCGGAGTCTGGCGGGGGATTGTGAGGCTAAGACAAACTGCATACTCAGCATTTTCTCGTGCAGGAGGAGGTTTTCTTCACTAGAATAATGTGCGTTAGACCACACCTGTGGAGGAAGATGTGAAGGACGACGTAGGAAACACTCGCGATTTTTCGACCGTGCATACCAACACATCTTCGCTTTTGGGTGGCCCGCAAACGCTCACGATTGAAGACGTTGCCTCCATGGCGGGCGTGACTATTGAGGAAGTGCGGGATTTTTGGGTCGCAATGGGCTTCCCCTCCCCGCGAAGCGAAGAAAAAGTCTTCACCGAAAATGATGCGAAGCTCTTCCTTCAATGGTCGAGATTCATGGCTTCAGGTGCGATTGATACTGCAACGGCGCGTTCTCTTCTTCGGGCGAACTCTCACCTGGCCGATCGCCTTGGCCTGTGGCAGGTTGAAGCGCTTGTTGAAGATACGATGCGTCGCTTTGGTCTTGATGACACGGCTGCGCGCATGTATGTCCTCGACCATATCCGAGAGCGCGTTGACGTCCTTGAAGACGTCTTGCGTCACTCATGGCGACGTCAGTTGGATGCTCTTCTTAAACGAATGGATCATGAAATTTCGACTCGCGGCCATGAGGGCTTACAGCCTCGTTTTCCTCTCAATCGTTCCTTGGGCTTCGTCGATATGGTCTCCTACACGTCTTCGTCGGCAATTTTGGGTGGAAAACTAGTCGATCTCATCGGCCGCTTTGAGCAATTGTCCAGAGATGCTGTTACTGATGCCGGTGGGCGCGTCGTCAAGATGATCGGCGATGCGGTCATGTACATCGCAGATGACTTGGAGACGGGGCTTAGAGTAGCCGTGTCTTTGATTGAGCAGCTTGGAGCGGATGATCAGATGCTTCCCGTGCGTGCGTCATTCGTACGCGGCGATGTGTTTTCTCGTTCGGGCGATGTTTTTGGGCCGACGGTGAACCTGGCGTCTCGATTGGTGGATATTGCTCCTGTTGGCAAAATCTTGATGGATCCCACAACTGCGGCCGCAATCGCTGCGGGTAAAGCGGGAATGGAATACGACGTTGAAGAGTTCCCAAGTGCAACGCTGCGGGGTTTTGGAACGATTTCCCCCTATTTGCTGACATATCGTCGCTAAGACGCTCTCTTAAGGTGTTTTACCTGATCTTGTGATTTCATCCCATTTTGGTCAAGAAATCTACAAGAAATACCTGAAATCCGGTATGCTATTACCGTGACTACAGTGCTTCTCGTTGAAGATGACCCGGCTATCGCTGGCCCCTTGACTCGTGCTCTCGCGCGAGAGACCTACGATGTGCGTGCGCACGATCATGGCCGGAGTGCACTTGAAGATCTTGATGGCATTGACTTGGTTGTTCTTGACCTGGGATTGCCCGATATGGATGGTTTGGACGTCGCTAGGGAGATCCGTTCTTCCGGCAGTGCTGTTCCGATCCTGATTCTGACTGCCCGTGCAGACGAGGTGGACATGGTTGTCGGCCTCGATGCTGGAGCTGACGACTACGTGACGAAGCCTTTCCGCCTTGCAGAATTGCTGGCTCGCGTGCGCGCTCTCCTTCGCCGCGGTGGTGGAGAAGTTGCTGACGGTGATCTCGTTGTCCAGGACGTTCGCATTGATGTAGCAGCGCATCGCGCATACGTCAGCGGTGTTGAGCTCTCTCTTACCGCAAAAGAATTTGAACTTCTGCGCGTTTTGGTGCGTGAAGCCGGAAACGTTGTGCCCCGCGATACTCTCATGCGCGAAGTGTGGGGGAATGGTCTGAGCGGCTCAACCAAGACCCTCGACATGCACGTCTCGTGGCTGCGTCGCAAGCTCGGAGATGACGCTGCATCACCGCGCTATATCACAACCGTTCGTGGAATGGGTTTCCGCTTCGAAAAGCCTTCCGCCTAGATCAAGATTTAAGGGCTCGCTATGCGTAAACGCGCTGCGCGAATGATTGTCACCGCAGTTGCGGTTGTGGCACTGCTGCTGGGAGTTCCCGGCGCGATCGCCTCGTCGATCTTGGTCTGGAATGCGCAGACGAGTGCATTGGATGCTCGTGTTCAGACTGTTCAAAGCGCCCTCGATCGGCGCATGGCAAGCAGCGGATTATCCGAAAGCTATGCGCGTGCTTGGGCACAAACACTGGTGACAGGTGGCGGCCCCACCTATGTGGAAGTGACTCTGCCTCAAACTCCCACTCCCATCACAGTCGGCCAGCCTCTGCGAGGACTCACGATTTCTCGCACTGCGTGGTCAGCCAATGGAGTGCGCGTCTCCATCACTGTTTCAGCGCGAGACGCGATCCGGGGAATTGCTCAAGTCGCCGGGCTCTTTTCCTTAGGAATCGTTGTCTCCTTGGCAGTTGGATGGGCCTTGGCCTCGCGTTTTTCACGGCGCCTATCCGCTCCGTTGGTCTACCTGTCTGCACAGGCAGAACAAATCGGATCAGGTCAGGTCCGCGCGCGCGTCAAACCTTCAGGGATCGAGGAAATCGACCTCGTCCAAGAAGAACTTCAGCGCACCGGCGAAAAAATGGCGCGAAGGCTCGCAGCTGAGCGCCAGCTAGCTGCTGACGCCTCGCACCAACTGCGTACTCCACTGACGGCACTGTCCATGCGCCTCGAAGAAATCGAAATGATTTCAACGGAAGAAGAAGTCCAGGAAGAAGCCCGTTCCTGCCTTGAGCAGATTGAACGACTAACCACCGTCGTCACTGAGCTGCTGGATACGAACAAGCGCCAATCCGCGGCAACAGAGGCAATCGATGTCCTCGAGGTCTTCAATACCCAGCGGGAAGAATGGGAGGAAGCCTTCGAGAAAGCCGGTCGAGTTCTGCGATTCACCGATGAAGCGGGGACTCCGATTTTGGCTGATGAAGCAAAGATCGCTCAGGTTTTGGCAACTCTGATCGAAAACTCCCTGCGATACGGCGCTGGAACAACGTGGGTTCATGCGCGCAATAGCGCCAATAATCGCGGAGTCGTCATCGAAGTCTCAGACGAAGGAGAAGGAGTCGAGGCCGACTTGGCTCCGCATATTTTCGAAAATGGCGTCTCCGGACACGGATCGAGTGGTATTGGACTAGCTCTGGCAAAGGACCTGATCGAAACGATGGGCGGGCGCATTGAACTTTCGCGCACTGTCCCGCCACTTTTCACTGTCTCATTAGCTGCGATTCCTGCAACCTATGATCCCGGGCGCATCATGCCTGAAGGTGCTCTCGTTTCCATGGGGCGACGCTCGCGACGCTTTTAATTGCCGTACACTGAACAACATGAGCATTCTTGTTACCGGAGGCGCCGGTTACATCGGCGCGCATGTTGTCCGTCTTCTGCTGGAACGAGGCGAAAAGGTTGTTGTCGTCGACAACCTGACCACTGGGGCAGCGAATCGCATTGGCGACGCAACCCTGATCAAGGTCGATGTTGCTCGCGATGAAGCACTCCCGAAGCTGACCCAGGCAATGATCGACGAAGACGTTACCGGTGTCGTCCACTTTGCCGCACAAAAGCAGGTCGGAGAATCTGTCGAGCGTCCGGCGTGGTACTACCGCCAGAACATCGGTGGTCTGGCCAACGTGCTCTTGGCGATGGAAGAGGCCGGAGTGAAGAACATGATCTTCTCCTCCTCCGCAGCCGTCTACGGAATGCCTCCTGTCCCGGTGATCCCCGAGGACATCGAGAAGAAGCCGATTAATCCCTACGGTGAAACCAAGCTCATCGGTGAGTGGATGATGGCTGACGCTGAACGAGCGTGGGGACTGAATTGGATTGGCCTGCGCTACTTCAACGTCGCCGGAGCCGGATGGAATGACCTGGCGGACCCCGCGTGCTTGAACCTGGTTCCGATGGTCTTGGACCGCCTTGCTCGCGGCGAAAACCCGAAGATTTTCGGAACTGACTACCCGACTGATGATGGCACGTGTATCCGTGACTACATCCACGTCAAGGACTTGGCAGACGCACACATTTACGCTCTGGATGCTCTCAATCGTGGCGTTCCCGCGCACCGTCAATTCAACGTTGGTACCGGACTTGGAACCTCCGTTCGTGAAATCATCGATGGTCTGCGCGCCGTCTCCGGTTGGGATTTCCCGGTTGATGAGCTTGACCGTCGCGCCGGTGACCCGCCGATGCTTATCGGTGATCCGCAGTCAATCGCGGTGGATTTGGGTTGGAAAGCAAACTACGGCGTGGCCGAGATTCTTCAGTCGGCATGGGATGCATGGCAGGCAGGTCCTCGCGCGATCAAGGTTCCAACTCAGTCGTGAACAATGCCTGACGCCAACGGCCTTCAATCGTCTGCCCGCGTGAACTGGACTGCATCGACCGTATCGATCAGTGATTTCGACTCACTCGAGCAGGCGATGGCTTGGCGTCGCTTCGGACCAGAAGCTGCCATCCATCGCTTCATCATGAAGCTGCGGATGGCGCTCTTGAGCGCGGATTATGTCTACGTTGACCGCAACCAACTCCTGGACGGCATATGTTTCCTTTCGCTTGGCCCCGATGGGATTGCCGAGGCCTTGGGTGTCCCACGCTTTCAGGATCTTCCCTTAGTCGTGGGTTGCGAGGCGCCAACTCCACCCGTGGGTGGCTTTGCCCGCCCGGGGGATGCTCAGGAGAGGGCGCAATGGATTGCGCTTCAACGCAGCAGAGTTGAGAGCGAAACATTCGTTTCGGCCGCCTACGCTGCTCTCAACGTTTCGGGCGACACCGAAGCTGGTGCGGCCTCGGCTCGGCGCGCTCAACTGTGCACTCTGCTCGCGGACCTTGAGGAATGCGACTCAGAGGACATCGGCTCCTATCCAGCGTATGTTCGCCTACCTCGCCGCAGGCGCGAGGCTGAGGCGCTGGTAGCAACCGGAAGAGACCAGTGGCAAAGCGCAATGGAGTCCCTGCGGGTGCACCTGATCTCGTGGCCTCGCACCCCCAGCGTTGAAGAAATAGAATTTTGGGAGCGTCACGGCAGGATTGAAGACCTCGAAGATCCAGAGGCCCGCTCGATTGCTCTGACTCTTCGAGCCTGGCTCCCAGAATGGATTCGCAGCAACGGGGGACATGCCGCCCGCCCAGCTCGCAGGGGAGACGTCGTCGCTCTGCTTGCTCACTGGATGAACAATGCTGCACCGCAGGATCTCGAGGTTCCCGGCGGACAGGTTTACCGGCGTTGCTTAACTGCTCCGCATGCGCGCTGCGCGTTGCGATGGTTTTCTCTGCTGTACGAGGATGCTGCGACACAGAAAAGACTTGCTCTTCTTGATGCACCGAGCTCACGCATGAGCTTTACCATCATTGCGACAGACTCGGGCGATGACGATCCAGAAACGCGTGCACAACGGCAGTGGGGAATGTGCGTGCGCCCGCTCAGTCGGGGTCAGATGTGGCGTGCGCGCCTGCTCGATAATGCGCGTCTAACCCTTGCGAGCTTTGGCGTCGCATTGAGCAAACAAGCACTTCGCGAAGTCGGTGCGGCACGCGGCTTGAGCGTCAATGGTGAGATTACCGAGGCCATGGCGACCTTGATGCCCGAACAATACCAGCGAGTTCTGATCCACCCCATGACGAAGCGAGCCCGGGATGCGCAAAAGGAGCTCACTGCCGCCTCGGGAGCTTCTCCCGCCCAAGAAATTCGCGCGAAACGCTTGACGCGCAATTCCTGGCGTTCCCTTTCTCTATTTATTCGTGAGTTCGCTATTGAGCCTCTCGAGTGGCGTAAACGAGTGATGGGCGGCGTCCTTCGCTGCCTCGCGGTCACGGCGCTGGCTTTTATTTTGACCGCGCACGATTCGGGCTGGTTCGGTCCAGATAGCTTCTGGATGAATGTCATGTGGACGGGGATTGCTTTCCTCGCGTCCTTCCCATATTCGGATATTCATGAATTACTTGAGCTTCGCCCCTCGCGGATGATGTCGGAAATTCGTTTAGCCGAGGCATAGAAAGCGCTTGACGCATATGAAAGGGCACAAGATGCAATGGACGCAGCTGTGGCATGCACAAAGCTTCCCCCTGTGGGTGGAAGGAAACGACGCGACCCCTCGAATGCATCGGGTGATGATCGGGGGAGACAGGGCCGGAGCCGTTGTTGTTGCTCGCAATGATCAGGGTGCCTTCGCACTTGTTCGTCAGCGTCGCCTCGCAATTGAACGCGACCTGTGGGAGTTCCCGCGCGGAATGAGCGAAGAAAGCGACGCGGATGGAATTGCAACCGGCCTGCGCGAGCTCCTTGAAGAAACCGGTTTTCATGGAGAAAACGGTATATCTCTGGGTCAGATCTATCCCGATTCGGGGATCCTTGGCGGGCACATCGAGGTTATTGCATGTACCGTGCCCGAGCAGAAACGCTGCGAGATTGATGGTGAAGTCGACGCATTGCAATGGGTGAGCCTCGCTGAACTGCGCTCGATGATCGTTTCAGGCGAACTTCAGGACTCGATTTCGCTGGCTGCATTCACGCTGTGGAAGACTCGCGACGAAGCCTAGGCGAGGCCTCGGCAGACTCAGAGCTTAGGAGTGAGATCGTCTTTCGTCAGTGTTCCCGCGCGGAGCTTGGCGAAGAAGTCGGGGGCGGTCGTGTCTTCCAAGAGGACAGCACTGCCCGCCGAGGTCGAGTATCCCAAGTCCTCAATTGGAGGAACACCGGTCATTCCAGAGTTTTGAGCACTGCGGAAAGCCAAAACAAGCTTGCCGACGTCGAGGACAGAAGAATCTTCGTCGACGGTAAAGGCTGATGCTCCCGCACGCTCGACGCGCAAAGCGCTCGAAGGATTGATCAATGTTGCCGGCTGCATGGCCTTCGATACGGTCTTCGAGACGACCTGGCGCTGGCGCTGAGCGCGTCCAATATCACCGAGCGGATCGGAGTAGCGCATACGCGCAAAGGCAAGGGCGGTCTTGCCATCTGCATCGTGGCAGCCCGCTTCCCAATTGAGTTCGGAGCGCTCGTCATTGACTGTCAAGTCGTAGCAGAGGTTCACTCCGCCGACGGCATCGACGATGTTGGAAACTCCACCCATGCCGATCTCTGCGTAGTGATCGATCGTTAGTCCCGTGAGTTGTTCAACGGTTTGAACGAGGAGTGTGGGACCGCCGTAGGAATACGCCGCGTTGAGTTTGTCCCACCCGTATCCGGGGATTTCAACGTAGGTGTCTCGGGGGAGCGAAATATTGCTGGTCTGCCCATTGGGAGCAACGTGAACCAGCATGATGGAGTCCGCGCGTTGTCCTTCGGTGTCGTCTGGAACTGAACCGTCGCCACGCGAATCAGAACCTGCAAGAAGATAGGTGGTTCCCGAGGTGCCCGCGGCGCCGGAAAGTGCATCGATTCGCTTGAGATGCGAATTTGCGTCGAAAAGGAGGTACGCGGGCCACGCAGCGATCAGGAGAATCACGACGAGGGTAACCAGCGGCCAGCGTCGCTTCTTCTTTCGACGAGGCCGCGGGGACACTGGCGTGCCTGCGGGGGCACTGGGAGGCGCTTGAACGGGCTGGAAGTGAGGCCTAGACGGTGTTGCCGCGCGCGGAAGCTCGGTTGCTGCAGGAGAAGACGGAGTAAAGCTCGGCGCCGAGGCTACGCGTTTGGCGCGCGGTGCAAAAGAGGGCGGCATGACCGTTTCTTTGGGCCCTGCCTGGGGAGCAGATTCTTCGACTCCAGGGGAAACAACACCATCGTCTTCGCTGTTAACAGAAGAGTTCTGAACCTCGGAGAGGCGCGGGCGCCTACGCGAGGGGTCGGGCTGAAAAGACGGCGGCTGAGTCATCAGCGTTCCGCCGGGCAAGCTGCGGTGGGGCTTGCGCTTGCAGATGCGCTTGCCGACGGTGACGTACTTGGAGTAGCCGAAGCAGACGCGGAGCTGCTTTCAGAAGGCGAGGCCGAAGCGCTGGGCGAGGCATTCGTCTGGCCTTCTTGGCCGCTACCGTTGGTGAACTCAATTGCAGCGGGGAAAGGTTGATCCTTGCGGATTGCCTCCCAGGCCTGGCTGAACTGTGGCTCCAGATTGATGACGCGGTTGGGGTCAACGGGGGAGTACTGGTTCGGCGAGGTAATAAACTGAATATTCGCGCGGTCAATCGAGGACAGGGAGAGCAAAAGACCCACGTCGGTGTTGATATTCGACAGGTTTTGTGAAGGTTGCAGTGCGGATAGTCCCTGCTTGGTGAAGGACAAGAGCGAAGGAAGATCCGACACGAAGTTCTTGGCGAGCAATTCACGCATAATCGCCGCGACCAGTTTTTGCTGATTTGAAATACGGCCCAAATCTGAACCGTCACCCACGGCATAACGCGTACGGGCATAGGCCAGAGCCGTTTTACCGTCGAGTTTTTGACATCCGGCTTGCACGTGCAAGTCCGAGCGGGAATCATCGATGTCTTCGGGGATGTCGAACCAGACCCCACCCAAAGCGTCGATGAGGCCTCGGAAACCGTGGAAATCAACGACGACGAAGCCGTCGATGTTCACGCCGGTCAACTGTTCCGTGGTCGCCTCGGTGCAGGCAATACCGCCTGCGATATCGGTGTCATTCGAACCGGTAGAGAAAGCAGAGTTGAACATTCCGGTGTAGGCGGAAGAAACCGTGCCATCTGAGCGCTTACACGCGGGAATGTCCGTAATGAGATCTCGGGGAATTGATACGACCTGAACCCGCGTGCGATCTGCGGAAATGTGCATAAGCATGGTCGTATCGGAGTGAATTGATGAAAGCTCCGCAGCGTCACCATTGGCGTCATCACCTTGGTTCTGGCGTGAGTCAATTCCAGAGATGAGGATATTGACGGGGCGCCCCTCAAAAGAATCCGAAGGTGCGGCAGTCTCGGTGGAGTTCGCGTTGCCCAGACCCTGGGTATTGATGGAGTTTGACGCAAGCTGGTTGCCGAAATCGCGGTAAATGAAGAAAGCGGTGGAAACCAGCAGGAGGACGCAGGAGAAGGCAACCAAAGAAATCACTCGTGCTGCACCACTCTTAAATGGGAGCGTTGCCGAGTGAGCAATCGGTCGCGCAATGCGTGATTGTGGAGTACTCATCGCCTTTATCATATCGTTACTTGAAGAAAGGGCGCGCTATTTTTCGGCGAATTCTCCAAGTTTCCACTCAACGGCACCCGTGGCTGTGAGGGAAGGAATAAGGACTGCTCGTCCCTGCGCAGCGATGACGGGGCGTGAATATCCGGGGGTTTCCCCTAAGCGCGTGATCTGGCCGCTTTCCCACGGACGCAGGTACATCTGCGCGTTATTCGCCTGAGATCCCGCACCCCATGCGATTCCCTCTTCACCGATGGACACCCAAGGAGTTCGGGAATCAACCATGATCCACTGCGTGGGATAGTCAGTGGACCTACTGTCCCAGAGTCCGAGGTAGGACGAGGCCGCGGAAGACGTCGTTGATGGACTAACGAGGACCGCATGGTGATCTCTGGCGGCGTAGAGCCCACTGATTCGATAGTCCTGTGATTTCAGGTCGAAGTGGGTGGTGACCCCTGAGAAATCCGTGCCGCTGAGCGTGACAACGCGAGAGGGGAGCGGTGAATCCTTTGGAGTGGCGACCGCGCTGAGTCCCTGCTCAGAGAGCGCGGGGTAGGCCCCAAAGAGAAGAATCTGCGGTTTGTTGGAGCTCGTTGAAGCGTCCAGGCTCTGAGTGACGATCAGTGAGTAATCTCCGTGATCAGTCGAGGCCTTTGCGCCGTAGAACGCGTGTGTCCCATCGCTAACAGGAGGAAGTTCTCCTGAGCTCCGAGGGCTATGAGCGGGAAGATCCGACCACGTCATCACGGTATGCAGACGTTGCTCGTCCATATTCCAGGAGTAAATCGTCCACGGAGCAAAGACATTGTCCTCTTCGTGATCTCCGGTTGAGGATGAGGAGACTTGACGTCCGAGGAAAGTTATCCATGGACCGCTTTGTGTCCCGTCGAGGGGTTCAACGTAGTTGCCGTCTTCTCGAAGTAAATCCGGCGAGAGCTCGCGTATCCCTTGTGGGGAAAGAATCGCTGGCTTGTAGGAGTACAGGTCGTTCGGGTCATGTGTTGAGGACCCAAAAACCTCGGAGCCGTCGATGGGAAGAGAAGGAATCTGCCGGAAATCCCCGCCCAATGTCCATTTCTCTTCGACGGAAGATGCTTGGCTTTGTCCCGATGGAGACAATTCACATGGCTGATCGCTCGCGTGCATCGCAACAAGATCAAAAGGAAGAGAGAGATCTGTGCATACACGCTCGCGAGGATCCTCCAGCGCGGACTGCGCAACGAGAGGCTCGAAGACGCCATCCATCTGACGAGGCGATACACTCGCGCTCGCCGAGGTCGACAAATCCCCGCTCCCTCCGCTTGCGCAGCCGCCAAGGGCGACAAGAGCGCAGGCGCTGAGGAAAGCAAAGCGACGTGGGGTGGCGCGGCCTCGGCGATGAGGAGAAAACACCGACTTAGCGGGCACTGTAGATGCCAATGTGTTCGCGGCCGTCACGCTCAACCTCGGTTTGGAGGAAGTTCTGCGTGAAGGAAGGGAGGTGGTACCAGAACTGCTCCTCGCCACCCCAGAGGTAGTGGACGCCCGGATCGGCAATACGCATCGAATCAGTGTTTGCGTCGTATGAGGTCACGACCATGATGTGGGAGAAGGTTGAGTTCGGGTGACCGTTGTAGTGGGGGCCACCTCGGCGTTCTTGAGCATCAACAGCGGTCGGCAATCCCTTGGAGAAGGAGGCCTTCACAGAATCGCGGACCTGCTCAACCGAAGGAGTGTGAATCGTTGTGTAGGCATCGCGGCCCAGCCAACGATTCATCCCGTACTCGAAACGACGATCATGGAAGCTTGTGTAGCCGTATCCCACGGTGTTCATATAATCGCGGCTTGCTACGGCGTTGATGCTGAGCGGCGTTCCCTGTGCGGAGTGATGCGCGCCGATCGCGTTGAGAATCATCCAACCACTGGTTGGACCGCAGAAATAGTTATTAGGCTGCCCGGCCCACGTGACATTGAAGTCATTGGTCTTCTCTAGAACTCCGTGTTCGAAGTTCTGCTTGTGACGGTTTCCGTCCCAGTAGGGTTCGGAGGTCGGGTATCCCAAGTGTCCGCGTTCATAACCGTGATTGCCGTATTCGGCAAGCAAATCCAGGGGAACAGCGTGAGAGCCAGAGCGCGGTGACCAGTATGCGGTTCCGCCTTGGAAAATTTGGTAGACGCCGCCGTTCGCGGAAGGCGTTTCATCTGAGGAGGGATAGCCCAGCTCTCCGCGCTCCCAATTGTAGAAACCGTAGGTCCCCATGATTGCGTCGTGGACGAAATAGGAATCCGAGCCGGGGTGCCAGTATGCGGTTCCACCTTGGAAAATCTGGAACACGCCACCGTTAGCGGACGGGGTTTCATTGCTCAGCGGGTAGCCGTAGCGCCCCCATTCATATCCGGCGCGTCCGTATGCTCCCAGCATTGCGTCGTGCACGTAGTAGGTGCCAGTGCGGTGGTGCCAGTATGCGGTTCCACCTTGGAAAGTCTGATACACGCCGCCACCCGCCGTAGTGGTCTCTTCGCCCGTCGGGTAGCCCATCTGGCCGCGTTCCCAGCCCTGATCTTCCCACAGGTTACGGATACCGCCAGTCACCCGGTGCGCGCCGGTGGATGGGTGGAAGTAGATTGAACCACCGGTGAAGTGTTGGTATGCGCCGCCATTGGCCGCGTCCTTCATCTCATCGCTCAAGGGCCAGCCCAGCGAGCGGCCTTCTGCTTCTGCGGTTTCGTAGCGTTCGAGGATTTTGCCCCAAATAGGGTGGGCACCGCCTTGGCTGCTCCAGCGAATTTGGCCGTTTTCATAGGTTTGGAGCGCGCCGCGAATCCCTGCGATCGTCTGGTTCTCTTCGTCAGAGGTCGGGAAACCGAGGGGGCCGTTTTCCCACCTTTGTGCGCTGTAGGCACTGTGGATTCCGTCGCGCGAGGCATGCGCACCGTACTGAGCAGTCCAGTAGATTTGGCCGCCGCGGTAGAACTGGATGAAAGCGCCGTCGCGCAGGGGAACTAGCCCAGAGGTGGCACTGCCAAGTGCTCCGTTTTCTCCGCCCAAGTCCTGCCAACGCTGACGGATGACGTCAGCGGGGGAGATCGATGTGGGGGGGGTGCAGTAATCGTGGTAGTGGTGGGCGCGGCCTCGTCAGGGGTTGCGTGTGCCGAGGCCGTGGGGGAAGTTGATGGCGTCGCCTCGCTGGCCGCGGTGCTGACCGACGGGGAGGGGGATGGTGAAGCGGAAGAAGAATCTGCGTGTGTTGTTGGGGCAAGTGTAAGCGCAAACAGTGCTGACACTGCACAGGTTGATGCGATAGATGAACGCTTCATGAAGAAGTCTCCCGGGGGGCAATGAAACTTACTCTTCAAACACCCTAACTCACGCGATAGCGCGACAGGTGAGCTTGGCTTGGCAATTTCGTCACAATTGCCCGTAGGCTTATCTCATGAGCAATCCACGAGTTATCGCCGTCGTCGTTGCATGGAACCGAGCAGCACTCTTACGTGAAACTCTTGACGGGCTTGCCGCACAGACCCGCCCTCTCGACGGCGTTGTTGTGGTTGATAACGCGTCCAGTGATGAGACTCCGCAACTCATTGCCTCTCACCCCGTTGTTTCCAACGTCGTCACTTTGCCGCAAAACTACGGTGGTGCGGGTGGTTTTGCTGCCGGAATTGCTAGGGCAATGACTGTGGGTGCCGACCTCGTGTGGATCATGGATGACGACACGATCCCGACCCCAACCGCGCTTGAAGTTCTCTTGCAAACCCGCGAGGCATATCCCGGCACACCGGCCGTTTTGGCGTGTCGAGCCGATTGGATTGATGGACGCGAGCACCCGATGAATGCGCCTCGCGAACGCTTCTTGATCTCGCGCGAGCTTCGTGAACACGCGGCTGCCGTCGGAGCGCGGCAGATTCGCACGGCCTCTTTCGTTGCGATCATGATCGATGCACGCGCGATTGAAGAAGAAGGGCTTCCTGAAGCCGCCTACTTCTTGTGGAATGACGATTTTGAGTACACCGCGCGCCTACTCAAGGGACGAGTGGGACTTTACGTGGATGGCGCACGCGTTGAGCACCGGACGAAGACCTTCGGAAACTCCACTGCAGACCCCGGCCCGCGTTTCTACAACGAAGTTCGTAACAAGGTCTGGGCGCTTGGTACTTCGTCTGGTTTCGGACTTTTTGATCGCTGTGCGTTTGGGGCGGCGACCGCGCTGCGCTGGGCGAAGATGCTTGCGGCTTCTTCCGATCGCTCGGCTGCTGTGGATTACCTGCGAGAGGGTTTGCGTGATGCATGGCGTCCGCCTCTGCGTTCAAGCGAGATTCTTCACCTGACGGAAGTTGCCGATGAAGTCGCTGCTCTTGAACAGGGGCGGCGCGCTTGCGGGTGCGACTGTGGGTGTTCCTCTTCGGGGGCGCGTGAGTGCTCTAAGGGGGAGCATCAATGACAGTCGGTGACTTCTCAGTTCTTCTCCCTGTCTATGCAGGGGACCAGCCGGAGTTTTTCTTCCGTGCTGTTTCCAGCGCAACGCGGGAACAAGAGCTCTCTCCCAAACAGCTCGTTGTTGTGTGCGATGGTCCCGTTGACGAGAGCATTTCTGACTTCCTTCACCGCGCCTCACGAGGGCAAGAAACCGACCTGCTGGGGCCCATCAACGTTCGAGTCGTGCGACTCAAGCACAATATGGGGCTGGCGAATGCGCTCAATATTGGGCTTGCACACTGCTCCCATGAAATCGTTGCGCGCGTTGATGCCGACGATATTTCACTCCCGCAGCGCTTTGCGATCCAGATTCCTCTGATTGAGGGAGGGCTTGGACTCCTGGGGTCTGCGATTCAAGAATTCAGTGACGACGAGGCCGAGGCTGGGCTTGTGCGCTCCATGCCGACCAGCGAAGAAGAGATCCGTCGGGTCATTTCCTATCGTTCGCCTTTCGCGCACCCCTCAGTTGTGTACCGCAAGAGCGCGGTCGAGGCAGTTGGGGGATATGAGCATCTCCAATTGATGGAGGACTACCTTTTGTTTGCGCGAATGGTGGCTGCAGGTGTTCCCTGCGGGAATACCCCTGAAGTTCTGGTCCGTTATCGCGTGGGATCGGGTGCCTATAAGAGGCGTGGGGGGAGACACATATTGCGCTCAGAAATGCGTCTGCAAAAGATCTTCCGCAGCGAAGGCATCGTTTCCAATGCTCAATTTGCCCGAAACCTGGCCATTCGCGGTGGCTATCGCCTGATTCCCACCGATCTGCGTCAACTGTTGTATCGAGGCGTTGGAAAGATGCGTTGGTTCGTGTCGAAGGGCTAAAGAAACGATTCACTCAGTTCTTTCGCTTATACTGACTGGGATTGAAAGGAGTTCGACCGTGAACTATGA
>CAUTAH010000013.1:0-31064 GCA_963536345.1 uncultured Actinomyces sp. | reverse complement strand
TCATCATGACTCAGTTCTTCTCGCAGGTGCCCAGCGAAATGGAGGAAGCCGCGCAGGTTGATGGGGCTTCTCCGATTCGAGTCTTCTTCTCCATCATGGTGCCCCTTGCGCGGCCGGCTCTGATCGCGCTTGCGACCTTCTCCTTCGTTCAAACCTGGAATGACTACCTGTGGCCACTGGTCTCGGCGACAAAGCCCGAAATGTTCACGGTGACGACCGGTTTGGCCTCCCTGCAGGGAACATTCGCACAATCGACGGAATTGGGCTCGCTCATGGCCCGAGGAATCGTCGGTGCGGCACCCCTGCTCATTGTTTTCCTGCTGCTTCAGAAGTATCTGATCCGAGGAATCTCACTATCCAGTGGCGATAAGTAGGCATCGCCACCTGCGCCACACGCCTGATCGTCACTGCCGGGAAAGGGAAACTCGGCCTCGGCAATGAGGATCTTACCCACACGAAAACTCACCATTCACCACACAACGAAAGGCATGACAATGCGACAAGGACGCGCAATGACACGTCACGCGGGAATCGGTGCATGCGCACTGGCGACGACCGCGCTCTTTGTACTCACCGGATGTGGAGTGAACTCCGCCTCCTCCTCAAAGACTGTTGACGGAGCGGCAATTGCTTCCGTCAGCGATGACGACCTCAAGGGGACCACCATCACCATGGCCCGCTTCTTTGGCGACTGTCAGGAAAAGACCGATGGTGTTACTGACATGTCCAAGGCAAACAGTGAATGCACGGCTATCTCGATCCTCACCAACAAGTTCAATGCAGAGAACAAGTGGGGAATCAAGGTTGAGCGTATGGGCGGTGCTTCGTGGCACAGCTACTATGACTCGCTCAATGCCGCTCTGGCCTCGTCGGATCGCCCCGACGTGGCAATCATGCACGGCTCCAACCTGCCTGACTATGCTGCCAAGGGCCTGCTCATGGAGGTGCCCGATGGAGTGGGCATCGACCTGTCCGGCTCGACGAAGCCCGCTTTGGACGCGGTGACCTACAAGGACAAGAAGTGGGGCGTTCCCTTCGATACCCACGCCATCATCAGCCACCTGAATATGGATATCCTCTCCCAGGCTGGTTTGGTCGGGGAAGATGGCACCTACAAGCTTCCGACTTCGCCCGATGAGCTCCTTGCTCACGCCAAGGCCGTGAAGGAAAAGACCGGAAAGAACTACATCGATATCGCTCTGTCGAAGGACCCGATGGGTGAGCGCTTGTGGATGACTTTGGTCCAGCAGCAGGGCTCGGACATCATTTCCGCGGACGGAACCAAGGCAAATATGAACTCCTCCGAGGCGAAGACCTCGCTGGAATTCATTAATACCTTGGTTAAGGAAGGCTACACGACCGTTAACCACGACTACGATGCCTCGGTTCAGGGCTTCCTGCGCGGCGAGTCGGCCGTCATGTACAACGGCGTGTGGTCGGTCAACCAGTTCACCGCTGAAGCTCCCTTCAAGTACGAGACCAGCGATGCGCTCATGCTCTTCAAGGACAAGGCAACCTGGGCAAACTCCCACGTGTGGACCGTTCCCGTCTCGGCCAAGCCCGATGCTAAGAAGTACCGTGCTGCCTTCGAGTTCGCCAAGTTCCTGAACGAGCACACCGGCGACTGGGCGATCGCGACCGGTCACATGCCTGCAACTCAGAAGGCTCTGGACTCTAGCGAGTACCTCAATGCTCCGCACCGCTCGCAGTACCTGAAGACCGCGACGACCTACGCTCGTATGGCTCCGCGTGTCGAGGCCTGGCCGAAGATTGCCGACCAGATTCAGGAGCAGATTGAGGCCACCTGGCTGAACGGAGCTGCAGTTGATACGACTCTGGACAAGCTGCAGGAAACTGCTAGCTCTTCACTGAAGTAGGAGTGTGTATTTCCCTATGGGGTACTTCGCTGAGGGACCTCTTGCTGCTCCCTCAACGGTGACAGCCGCTTGTTAGCGCGAGACCATGATTCGATTCCAGTGGGGTCAGGGGCCGACACGTGAATTAATGCCAGTGATGTGTCGGAAAGAGTGCTCGCTGAGATATCTCAAAAGTCCGTGCTAGTTGCGAGAGAGCGGCTAAATAATCGGGACGGGAACGTGTTCCTTGAGAACGCGTTCCCGTCCCTTTTCCTTGCTATGTATTGTTTATCAAATCGTTATCATCCGTGGTCAGAACTGGTTTTGGTGTCGATTGCGCTTTGGTACCATGGCTTCTAACCGATGAACTTAACCGGTTTTTCTCATCGGCAATCGATCGCAGCGGATCGGGCGCCGCCTGTGACTCTTGGAATCCCACATGGGCCACATTGGTACTCCGCGTACCCACAACTACACACAAATCGACAGGGCGAAGGAGCTCCTGGCAGATGTCGACACATAAGAATAAGAGGCGCCTTGTTGCCATTGGCGCACTGACCGCCGCTAGCGCGTTGATAATCCCCGCTGCATTCGCTGCAGACTCCTACCCACCTCAGGGTGATTCTGCGGTCGCAAGTGCACAGCCCGTGGTCTCGGGCTACCGCGTTCAAGACCTGCGTGACTGGACCCCCGAATCTGACCCGTTTGCAAGTCAGCTTCGCGCAACCGTCCCTCTCCAGCCTCGAATTGATCGAAATCCTGACACCCAGGTGAAGCCAGAACTGGATGGGAAATCCGAAATCATGCTCATGCAGGGCGACTACGGAAATTCCTTCTTCGGCTCAACGACTTTTAACAATACTTTCACTGACCATACTTTGAACTTCTGGCAGTACACGGACTACTGGTCACCGTGGCACGGCGGTGCTTCCTTGGGGGTTCCGCAGGCAATCTACAATCCAGCAACTTCGGATTGGCGTAACCGTGGATTTGAGTTCGGTGTTCTTACCCTGCCCAGTCCCGAATACACCAATGCCGCACACCGCAACGGTGTGAAGTCGATTGCGATCTTGTACTTCGACCCCTCATTCCGTCCGGGCCTGACCTTCACTGAGATGTTCGATAAAGATCCGAACTCACAGGGCTATATCATCGCCAAGAAACTGGTTGATATGGCCAAGTACTACGGTTTCGACGGTTATTTCCTCAACCAGGAAGAATGGGGGGACGACGAGGAATTCAAGCCCTTCATGTCCTACCTGACCAGCCAGGGTTTGTGGACTCAGTGGTACGACACCAACTCTTCCTTCAACGAATCTAAGGCCGCGTGGCTGCGCGACGAGGAATACGGGCGTATTCACTCTTCTGTCTTCGTGAACTACGGAAACAACGGCAAGCGAATGAACAGTTGGGCGCTTGCGAATGGATACGACCCCTACAAGGAAGTATTCGCGGGAATCGAAGCCAACCAGACCGGTTTTCGCTCCAGTGGCGGGGTCGACCAAGGCTACGCCTCGAAAGAAAATCACTCTCCGCTGACTTCGATTGCTCTCTTTACTCCCTCGGATCACTACCAACGCGGTCTGGATGACAATATTCAGGAAATCACCGGCCGCAGCGATTCGGCACGTCCTTTCATGCAGCAACAGCCCTATCAGTGGATGATTGCCCAGCGTGAGCGCATGTACTTCTCAGGAATGAAGCAGGACGTGACCCAGACCGGCTCCGCCAACGGACAGGCCAATCCTGCCGTGGGTGTCAAGGGCAGCGGATGGGTTGGAGTTGCAGACTTTGCCCCGGCTCGAAGCGTCATTCAGGGAAGCAATTTCTGGACGAATTTCTCGACCGGTAAAGGGATGCGTTCCTACACGAAGGGTGCTGTTAGCAATACGTCCGAGTGGTCGGACATGGGAGCTCAATCCATTTTGCCCTCGTGGCAGTGGTGGATTGCAGGCCAGGGTGGAACAACTCTGAAGGCTGATTTCGATTACGGCGAAGAACCCCGAGTCGATCTGCAGGGTAAAGAGGTGGCTTTGCCGTATTCGCCAGTCGGCGCATATCAGGGAGGAAACTCTCTTGTCCTCTACGGTCAAGCGCAGCAAGCGCAGACCATTCGCCTGTACAAGACGAACCTGGACGTGAAGGGCAACTCGACCGCTGAAGTTGTGTGGCGCGCAAAGGATGCGTCAACGAAGGCTCGCCTGGCACTGGTCTTTGCCGACAAGCCGGGGGAAGTTGTCACTCTCTCCTTGGGTGCGGCCTCGACAGATGGATGGAAGGATTCGCTTGTTGATCTTTCTGACTTCCAGGGCCGAACAATTGCAACGATGGGCCTGCAGGTTGAGGGAAGCGGCGATGTTCAGGTGAACGTCGGCAAACTTGCTGTTAGTGATGAGTCCGCGACACCCGCGATCCCCGCTGGATTTAGGATCGATGAGCTGACCACCGATGGTGAGATGAACGTTTCGTGGCAGAAGGCAGACTTTGCCTCCGTCGATTCCTACATTCTCGAGGCCGTGGATGCCTCAGGCAATGTGCGTCATCTTGCTCAGGCCTATGGGGATTCGCGCTACGTCAAGAAGGTTGATCTTGAGGGCAGCTATATGCTCCGACTTCGAGCAGTGGGCAAGGATGGATCGATTTCGCAGCCTGCCGAACTGGTCGTTAATCGCTCAGCACTTCCCAGTGAATTGACTTATGCAACGGCAAAGGATGCTAACGGCAACTTCACTCAAGCAGCGACTTCAGGGCAGGTCGAACTGTCGTGGAAGGCACCCGCTTCGGGGACGCCCACCGGATACAAGGTTCGTCTTGAAACTTTGTACGCGGGTGAGGATAACCCCTACCACGGATACGCCGAATACACGGTCGGTCCAGAAGATACTTCGGTATCTCTGCCCGCTCCCGCAGAAGGCTTGATGTTCCGAGCAACGGTTCAACCCTTGGGTGTCGATACCGGTGCGATTCCAGCTCTGGCACTGCGCGGACGTTACAACGATTCATACTCGCGACCAATGGGACGACAGGACTTTGTTGGACTAGACGGCGCGAAGTACAAGCTGGTTAACCCAACGACAAAGGATTGGCAGAAGATCAATGCGACGGGTGACCAAAGCTGGACCGCTACCCGCGGTAAGAACAACCGTTCCGACTGGGGTAACCGAGATGAGAACGGCCAGCTCAAGCGCACGCGTCCTCTGGGGACCCACGGCGCAACCTACTCGATTACCGACTACGCGGGTAACACCTCGGGACAAGTGGTTGTGAAGGCAAAAGACGGGGCAATGGGAATCGTTGACCGTGCGGCACCCGAGCTGTGGGCAAGCCCGTGGAACGATCAAGAGATCGCCGCGGGTGCGTCAATGAAGAATATTGTTGCGACTGCTCGCGATAACTTCTCGACCGTTACTTTGTCGGCCAAACTGGTGGATCCTGATGGCCCCGAAGGCAATTCTGTGGCAATTCCGACCACGGGCGAGGGGCCGAAGGCTTTGAATGACCCGATGCTTCTGCCCGATACCAATGAGCCGAGCGATGAACCCACCACTGAGCCCACCGCTGCGCCCACCCACGGTCCTAATGATGGTTGGGATGACGATGATGAGCCAATCTTCGATTGGGGAGCTCGCTCTGCGAATACACGGAATAACCACTCAATGGACCGCGCAGCTTCTGATTCGGGAGTGACCGCGTCGGGTCTCTCGCTTGATGTGGCCAGCGGAACCATTTCGGGAACTCCGACGTGGACGGGGACTCGAGAACTGGTCCTCACTGCAACGGATGAATCAGGCAATGCTTCGACAATGAGCCTGATGCTGACAGCGAATGGGGGAGCGGCGCCGACTCCTACGCCCACGACTGAGCCCTCTGCGGAGCCGACAGTAGCACCTACGGTTGAACCAACAGCTGCGCCGTCAACGCAGCCCAGTGCTCAGCCGACGACGGAGCCTTCGGCCCAGCCGCAACCCTCCGAAGAACCCAGCTCGGCACCTTCTGCGTCAGTGAGCCCCTCGGCCTCGCCCACTGCCGAGGCCACCGCTGAGCCCAGTGCTCAGCCCACTGTTCAGCCAAGCCAGCCCAGCGAGCAGCCCACCACGCAACCTCAGCCTTCCGCCTCGGCCTCGTCCGATAGCGACCAAGGCAACGGCCAGGGAAGCACCCAGGGTAACCAGGCTGGAAATGGTGGAAATACGGGGATTGGTATTGGGAATGTGCCGAATGATCCCCAGGGCAATGCCCCCGGAACAAACGGCCAGCAACCCGGCAAGGATCAGGCGAGCCAAGCCGGGAATGATCAGGGCAAGTCAGCGATGACGAACCCGAAGAACAGCGCGAGCAAGAAGGCGGGCTCGTCTCTCGCTGGCACCGGTGTCACTGTCGCGGTGATTGGCGCAATTGCACTGATCCTGGTGATGACCGGTGGGACTCTCACCGCTTTGCGTCGCAAGCGCGAGGAAAGGTGAGCGGCTCTTCTAAGTATTGAGAAGAGCTTTGTGCCCGGGAAGGAAACCGCATCCGCTGCATACGCGGTTTCCAACCCGGGCACTGTCATCTCTGAGTGAGTGTTGCGGCTATCGGTGCTCGCGTTTGCGCTGCCGTTGCGCTCCCCGTTTACGCTGCCGTTGCGCCCCCTCCACACGAAGTCGTGAAATGACACAGCTTATGGCCTGTGTCTTTTGCCAACTTCGTGTGTCATTTGCGGGGTGCGGGCGGGGGGAGGAGAGGGAGGGGCGAGGCGTCACGCCGAGCGATCAAGCGAAGAGCGTCTCTAAGTCGGGTGTCCACGGCTTTTGGGGGAGTGCGCGCAGTTTCTCAACATCCATTGATTCAAGAAGCTGCGAAGCGGAATGCACCCCTTCAACACCCATCGAGCGGGCTAAAACCTCAATGATTTGGGCAATAGTCACCCCGCGTTCCGCAAGTTCCTCGATGGTTACTGCACCATCGCGCTTAGCGAGCCGCGCTCCCGATTGCGCTAAAACCAGGGGGACATGTGCGTAGGTGACCGTGGGATAGCCCAATAAACGCGCCAGAATTGCTTGTCCGGGCGATTGAGAAAGGAGGTCGTCACCGCGAACCACTTGGTCAACTCCCTGGAATGCATCATCAATGACGACCGCAAGGTTATATGCCGGTGCCCCATCAGAACGCTGGATGACAAAGTGGTCGACAGGACCCGTGTACTGGCCAAAATATTCGTCATGTACCGTCCACTCCGATACGGGAGCTTTCAACCGCAGAGCAGGACGGCGTCCCTCGGCCGCGAATTCTTCGCGCTTTCGGGTGATCTCAGATGCGCTTAGGTGCAGGCAAGTCCCGGGGTAATGGCCAGGGGGAACGTGCGGTGCGGATGCAGCTTCACGGATGTCTTTGCGCGAGCAGAAGCATTCGAATGCATACCCGTTACGCAGCAGCGTTTTGACAGCTTCATCGTGGAACTTAGCGCGAGAAGACTGGATCAGAACCTCGCCATCCCAATCAATTCCCAGCGCCTTCAATTCGTCAATTTGACGTTGCGCGGAGCCCGAACGCACCCGGTCGATATCTTCAATCCTCAAAACGAAACGTCGGCCGGTGAGCCGCGCCCACATCCACGCGAGCAACGCAGTACGGAGATTGCCCAAGTGGAGGTCGCCGCTGGGGGAGGGAGCGAAACGTCCGGCGCCTAGGGCATGCTCAGGGTGGCCTTCTCCGATTGTGATTTCCGAGGCCGAGTCCGCACGCGAAGAAGCCGAGTTTTCCGCCCCATCGTGTGACTGGGATGTCAAGGTCGACGCAAATGCCATACCCCCAGACTAACCTTGGATGCATGGAGACACGAGCGCATCTGAATGGTGATGAACAGGACGTCGGCGTATCAGCGCATCATCATCTGAGCTGGCTCACGCGTATCCCCTCGTGGTTGTGTGTTGCTTTCGGAGCTTTCCTTGGCACAGCGATTCGTGCGGGATTAGATCTTGCTGCTGCGGGTAGCGGGAAACTTGCGGTTTTTTCTTGGTCCACGGTGGCCGTAAATCTTTGTGGGGCCTTCTTTCTTGGTTTTGTCACTGCCTGGGCACAGAGCTATTTCCGTGAGGATGCTGTGCGCAGAAAAGTCATGCTTGTCGCAGGAAGTGGCTTCGCAGGTGCTCTGACCACATACGCCACCATGGTCATGGCCAGTATCCATAATGCACTCCAAGCAATGACAGCAGTCCCCGCTGCCGGGGGTGAGCTTTCCGGAGCTGTTTCCACTCCGTTTAGTGCTGCGGTGGTGTCCTCCTTGCCTTTGCTTATCGAGGGAATGCTTGCAAGCCTTGTATTGCTTGTAGTTGGGATTGGGTTTGCTGCTTTGGGGTACTCGCTCGCTTCGAATGAGGGGCCAAGGCCTCGGGGGGAAAAGAAATGACCCCACTGCTCTTCCTTCTCGTGTGCGTTTTCGGTTCCCTGGGTGCGCTCTCTCGCTGGCAGCTGGATCTTTATCTCAAAAAGTGTCGTGCAAAGCGAACACCCCAGTGGGGGATCGGTGTGGTCAATCTATTGGGATGCACATGCGCTGGTGCGCTCGCGGGTTTTCTTGCCCCCAACGCCCCTGTTTTCTTCCTGCTTTCAACGGGATTTTTAGGCGGATTTACAACCTTTTCCACCGCCGTTATGGACGCGGTGATGCTTCTGAGCCATCGTCGGTATTTGTCTGCCGCCGGTCTTGTTTTCGGCGTCTGGTTGGGGGGAAGCGTCCTGGCTATCTGCGCGTTTCTTCTCACGTCCAGTTTCGCTATGTGAGGTTGTGTAACAAAAAATTTGGGCACTCCGTCATGGACTCATAGTCTAAGGGTGCATGAAAGGAGGACCCAGTGATTGATCTGATCGACGTCTCGAAGATCTATCCCGTGAAGGGAAGTGATGATGTCGTTGCTCTTGACCACGTGAATCTGCACGTTGAAGCAGGAAGCATTCACGGAATCGTGGGCCAATCGGGTGCCGGTAAGTCAACGCTCATTCGCTGTCTGACGGCTCTGGAAAAACCCACTTCTGGGTCGATCATCGTTGATGACATTGATCTGTCGCAGCTTCGTGGGCGCGAACTGCGCCAAGCGCGACGCAAGATCGGCATGGTCTTCCAAGCAGCCAACCTTTTCGATGCCAAGACCGCGGGAGAAAATATTGAATTCCCGCTGAAAGTCGCTGCGAAGAAAGAATTCACCCGCGAGCAACGCATAGGACGCGTTCGTGAACTTCTTGCGCTAGTCGGCCTCGAGCATCGTGGCGGTGCCTACCCCTCTGAACTTTCCGGTGGCCAACGCCAACGCGTCGGTATTGCGCGTGCACTTTCAGATACCCCCCAAGTTTTGCTCTGTGACGAGCCGACCTCAGCCCTTGACCCCGAATCAACCCGTGCGATCCTGTCATTGCTGCGCCAGGTTCGTGACGAAACCGGCGTCACCATCGTCATCATCACCCATGAGATGTCAGTCGTTCGCGAGATCTGTGACTCCGTGACGCTCCTGAAAAATGGCGGAATTGTCCAGAGCGGAACAATCGAAGAAGTTCTGGCTGACCCGGGTTCGCCTCTGGCAAAGGAATTGGTTCCTGCGCCCAGTGTTGACGAACTGGATGTCACCGACTTCAATCGTGAGCTGACCGCGCGTGAAATCGCTGCACAGAGCAGCTCAGCGGAGGCCAAAACCCCAGCCAAAGCCTCAGCCCAGCCCTGGGAATCTGGAAATATCCTTCTGGACGTGATCTTCACGTCGCATCCGGGTGTTCCCACTGGCTCGAATATGCTCAACCTTGCCGCAAAGCTTGGTGCGGATGTGACCGCAGGGACTTTCGAATCGATGGGTTCTGTTCAAGTTGGTCGCCTGGCTCTGGCGATCCCCGCAGCCGAGCGTTCTTCGATTATTGAGCAGCTTCGCGCCCAGGGCGCGCATGTGGAGGTGAGGTCGCTGTGAACCTTTCGGCTCTTTCAACAGCCCTGACGCTGCTTCCACTGGGTAAAGGTGACCCGACGTGGGGAGACAACCCCGCACTCACCCAGCAGTTCCTCCCGGCAATCTGGGAGACCCTGCTCATGGTCTTCTTCGGCACCTTCTTTACCGTGCTCATCGGCCTTCCTTTGGGTCTGCTTCTTGTCCAGACCTCGAAGACGGGACTCACTCCTAACAAGATCATCAACCAGATCGTTGGTTTGATTGTTAATGTTGGCCGCTCTTTCCCCTTCCTCATCCTCATCATCGTGCTGCTTCCGGTGACCAGATTCGTCATGCGCAGTGCAATCACGTGGCAGGGAGCGACCTTCCCCTTGGTCATCGGTGCGATTCCGTTCTTTGCTCGCCTGGTGGAAACCAACCTGCTTTCCGTCGAAAACGGTAAGGTCGAGGCCGCCCTCATGGCTGGAGCCTCAAACCGCCGGATCCGTTGGAGCATTTTGGTTCGCGAGGCCCTGCCCGGCATCATCCAGTCCGTGACGGTTTTGGCGATTACCCTGGTGGGCTACTCGGCAATGACGAGCGTCGTTGGTGCGGGCGGCCTCGGAAAGATGGCGATCGAATACGGGTATCACCGCTTCCAGACGGACACAATGGTCTGCTCGGTCGTTGCGATCATCATCATCGTTCAGTTAATTCAAATGATTGGCGACATGCTCAGCCGGCTGGTGGATCACCGCTGAGCATCCACCAGCCGGGTCGCGAACTCTGCTTGGTAATTAGGTAAAAATACGCGGGATTATCCCGGGTCAGCAAGGCCCCCCGCTTTGTAGGAAATAGACAATCTAAGGAATTACTCTCATGCGTCACTCTCGTTCTCTTCGTACTCTTGCCGGTCTTGGCGTTGCAGCAGCACTGGTCCTCTCGGCCTGCTCCAGCGGTTCCACGGGCTCTTCGTCCTCCTCGAACGGTGCAACCACCATCACCGTCGCAGCCAGCCCCTCACCTCACGCGAAGATCCTCAAGTACATCCAGGACAACCTGGCAAAGGACGCGGGAATCAACATCAACATCAAGGAATTCACCGACTACGATCTGCCCAACCGTGCGTTGGATCAGGGTGAAGTTGATGCCACCTACCACCAGACCGTTCCCTACTTGGAAAAGGCTGAGCAGCAGTTTAACTACGACTTCACTCCCGGCAAGGGCATTCACCTTGAGCCCCTGGCTATCTACTCCTCCAAGCACAAGTCCCTGGATGAGCTTCCCGAAAAGGGTGGAATCATTGGCGTGATCTCCGATGTCACCAACCAGGAGCGCGCACTTCGTCTTCTTGCTGCGAACGGTTTTGTTGAGATCCCCGCAAGCGGTGACGTCAATGTTTACACCGTCAAGAAGCTGAAGAACTTCGATTTCAAGGAAATTGACGGACCCGTTCTGGTCTCTAACCTGGGCGAGACCGACTATTCGGTGATCAACGGTAACTTTGCGCAGGAAGGTGGCCTTGCCCCCTCGCGCGATGGTCTGGCCGTCGAGTCCCCCGAGAACAACCCCTCGGTGAACGTCCTGGTGTGGAAGACCAGTGTTTCAGGCGATAAGGCCGAGGCAGTGAAGAAGCTGGATGAGCTTCTGCACTCTGACCAGGTGAAGAAGTACATCGAAGACACCTGGAAGGACGGCTCGGTGATTCCGGCCTTCTGATCAGGGGGTCTTGCGATACGCATAAAGGTGGCCACGTCCTTGGACGTGGCCACCTTGAGTTTTAAGGAATGTAACTGGCGCTGGACTCAGTCAACGATGCCGTAGAGGCGGTCGCCGGCGTCGCCCAGACCGGGGACGATGTAGGACTTTTCGTTGAGGCGCTCGTCAACAGAAGCGACAACGACGGTCACATCTGCTCGATCGCCCACGAAATCTTCCAGAACCTTCAGGCCCTCGGGAGCAGCCAGCAGGCAGACGCAGGTCACGTCCTTGGCTCCGCGATCGAAAAGGTACTTGGTTGCGGCAACCATGGTGTGACCGGTTGCGAGCATGGGATCCAGAACGAAGCACTGGCGGCCCGAAAGGTCTTCGGGAAGACGGTTTGCGTAGGTCTCAACCTCAAGAGTCTTCTCATCGCGCTTCATTCCCAAGAAGCCAACCTCGGCGGTGGGGAGAAGACGGGTCATTCCTTCGAGCATTCCCAGCCCAGCACGAAGTACGGGGACTACGATGGGGCGCGGCTCGCTAATGCGCTTGCCAACGGTAGGCGCGACAGGAGTGTTGATTGCGATCTCAGTGGTTGAGACGTGGCGTGTGGCCTCGTACGCAAGAAGGGTGACCAATTCGTCAACCAGTTGGCGGAAAGTTGCCGAGTGGGTGTCGCGGTCACGCAGAACGGTGAGCTTATGGGCAATGAGCGGGTGATCAGCAATATGAAGGCGCATGGTTCAAGAGTAACCCGCGAAGTAGGGTTTACGCGATAGGCTGAAGGGGTGGCAACTATGGATCAGTACAAAGAAGCGATGGCCCGCGCACTCTTCCTGGCGAATAAAGCACGCGAATCGGGAGATGTCCCCGTGGGTGCGGTCGTTATTGACTCAGTAGGACGGATTATTGGCCGCGGTTGGAATTGCCGCGAGGCCGAGCACGATCCCTGCGGTCACGCTGAGATTATGGCCCTGCGAGAGGCCGGAAAGCGTTTGAATCGATGGAATCTCATCGGTTGCACGCTGGTTGTCACCCTGGAGCCCTGCACGATGTGTGCGGGCGCAATAGTTTCATCTCGCGTTGACCGCGTCGTCTTTGGCGCATGGGACCCCAAGGCTGGAGCAGCTGGGTCACTGCGCGATGTTCTTCGTGATTCTCGCCTCAATCACCAGGTCGAGGTCGTCCCCGGAGTTCTGGCTCAGGAAGCAACCGTCCAGCTTCGTGCATTCTTCGAAACGCGTCGGGATCGCCCGGACAACCCCTTCGTTGGCATCCCTCCGCGTAAACGTGAATCTAAAGAGCCTGAAATTGAAACCCTGAGTGGTTGGGCCGCTTCCCATGCCCAGCCGGAAATTTTCATTCCCGAGGCCACTGCCGCGCAGGAAACCCCAGACTCCGACCCGACCGCTGCAGCTCCGCACGACCGCCACAGCTCGGTGCCGCCTCGTCGGGTGCGCTCGTACGCGGCCACGAACGACGCCCCTCAGGCGGCCTCCCAGGCTGAGCAGGCTCCTCGACGCGCTACACAGCCCACTGTTCAAGCGAAGCAGCCTCTGGTGCTTCCTCAGCTCAAGCCTGCCGAGTTTGTCCCCGGAACGGCCGGGATCGTTGTTCGTACGCGTGCGTCAAAGCATGGAAGGGCCACTCAGGAGTAGTCCGGCCTTGGGGAAAGCGCCGAGCGCTCCTCATTAAACGATATGGGTGTGGCCCGCGCATTGTGCGCGGGCCACACCCATCAAAACTGTCGACGTCGGTTTTATCGATCGAGTCCCACCCGGCCGACCGCCTTCCACAGGCCTCCAATCACGGCCGCCCCGGCGATTGCCTTAATGATTCCACCCACGATAAAGGGCGTGAATCCTGCATTCATGGTCTGCGCGAAAGACATGCTGACACCACCCATGCGGACAATTAGCCACATGTAGGGGATGCCGACCAGGAAGGGAACCAGGGTTGCACCGCCAAAGGCCGCAAGAGACAGCCAGAGGTGGCGATCCCACGCGCGCTCAGAGAGCTTTCCGATCAACCATGCAGCCGGAATGAAGCCAATGATGAAACCAAAAGACGGCTTTGCAAGTGCAGCAAGACCGCCACTTGCGGACGAGAACCATGGCACTCCAGCCAGGCCAAGTACCAGATAAGACGCCAGCGAGAGGGCCCCGCGACGTGCGCCCAGAACAGCGCCGACCAGCAGAACACCAAGAGTTTGGCCGGTGATGGGAACAGGCCACATGGGAATGGCAACCTGTGCCAAGACGCCTACGAGTCCTGCGCCCGTAAGAACGGCAAGAGCATCTCGACGCAGTGATGTGCTACCGAAATGGTCAGCGAGTACCGGTGAGAAAGTCGATGAAGCCAGTGGTGTCGTCATGAGAAATCCTTTGAAGAGTGTGATTCGGATGGGTACGCATGAATCCATGCGATCGCGTAGTTACCGTCGTGGGATAAAGAAACAAGCCATGTGAGGGAAGCTGAAATCTCGCGTTCTGTTTGTTTAAGTGCGGCGGCAATTTCTCCGTGGAAGCGCAGGGAAGGGCGCCCCCAGCGGTCATTCACCACTTCGATTTCGGCCCAATTAACCTGATTGCGCTCAAGCGGATCCTCGCGACCGTAGTACAGGGAGGACCAAGCCTTGATGAAGGCCTCCTTCGCCGCCCAGCGAGCTGCAAGGGACTGAATCGAACGCATCGACAGCCCTGAAGGCAGGCTAGAAGTCGAAAGGGCCTCAGAAGCTTCGCTGGCGGGTGCCCCCTGCTCGGGAGTGAAACGCGCTGCTGCATTCCACTCCCGAGCAGTGAAGACTCGATGAAATACCGAGCCTTCCTGGCCGAGCTGCTCCCCGAAAGAAGCAACATCGACCAGGTCGACACCGATAGCTGCCGGATTCATGCCGGTTCTCAGTTCTGAGCTTCCTGCGAATCCGAAGCCGCCGATGCGTAGGTGCCATCTGCACCCAAGCGAGCGGAAGGATCCAGGAGCAGGGCAACCTCGGCCTCGTGAGTGTCGGTTGCCGGAAGGCGACGTCCCTCAATGGGAACGAAGAGCTCCGCGTGTCCGATCATTCCCTGCTCCAGGTGACGACGTCCCTCTTCTAGGCGCTTCTGGGCGCGTTCACGCCACTGAGCCAGAGCGGCCTCGCCACGTTCGGCACGCAGCGCAGCCTCAAAGGCGGCGGGGTGAACAAGGACGACGATCGCGGCGATGTGGCCAAAGCCCAGCGAGGTCAGGACACCGGCGCGGACGGGTGAAGCGGACATGTCCAGCGGCTGGCGCAGCCACAGGAGCGGCATCCACTGAGCCATTTCCGGATCCAAGCAATCCAGCGCGCGGTTTGCGGGCAGTTCCTGGCGACGGAAGATATCGATCAAACCTGCCGCCTGGAAGAGCGCAGCGCCACCCTTTGCGTGACCGGTCAAGGTCTTCTGCGACACGACATACAGCGGGTTGCCCGCTGAACGTCCAAGCGCAGCCGAAAGACGCGAGTGAAGCTCGGCCTCGTTCGGGTCATTCGCACGAGTTGAAGTGTCGTGCTTGGAGACAACCGCGATATCGTCCGCGCTCAGACCGAGGTCCTCGAGGGCGCGAGCCAGCTGGGAATTGCGACCACCACGTGCCGCCGCCAAGGCGCCGAGGCCGGGGGCGGGGATTGAGGTGTGTGCACCGTCTGCGAAGGAACGCGCGTAGGCGACAACCGCTTGGACCGGCAGACCCAGATCCGCTGCGATATCGCCGCGGGTGACCAGCAGAGTGCCACCGCCGGCAGCTTCGAGGAAGCCCGCGCGGCGACGGTCTCCAGCGCGAGAGAAGTGGCGCGGAGTAATTCCACGTGCTTCAAGCGCGGCGGACTCAGCGGTCGCGTTCATGTTGCCAAAGCCGGTGAGCGATTCGACGGAAATATCGTCGATACCGCCGGCGACAACGAAGTCGGACTTGCCCAGACGGATCTTGTCGACGGCTTCTTCGATAGAGACCGCGGCAGTTGCGCAAGCACCCACCGAGTGGATCATCTGGCCGTAGCCACCGATGAAGGACTGCATGGTGTGTGCGGCCACGACATTGGGCAGGGCCTCTTGAAGGATGTCCTGCGGACGATCTTCACCCAGGAAGCGCGAGAGGAAGACGTGGCGCAGGGACTCCATGCCACCGATACCCGTGCCCTGTGTCGAGGACACATCTGCCGGGTGGACGGCCTGCAGGAGCTCAGCGGGGGAGAAGCCCGAAGAGATGAAGGCATCCACTGCGGTGACCAAGTTCCAGACAGCGATACGGTCCAGGGCCTCGACCATGGAAGCGGGAATACCCCACTGCGCCGGATCGAAGTCTTCGGGGATCTGGCCGCCGACCGTACGGGTCAGAGTTGCACGAGCGGGGACCTGGACGGGGGAGCCAGCGGACTTGGTGACATGCCACGTACCGTTTTCTTCCCAGATCGTCGTGTGCGAAGGATCTGCCAAGACGTAGTCTTCGGCTTCAGCCTTGGTGTCCACGGTGAAGGTCTGCTCGCTGGTCAAGAAGACCGTGCGAACGTCGTTTGAACCGCAATCGACCATGTTTGAATCGTCGTTGAAGCGACGGATACCCGAGCGGGCAACAACTTCATTGCGGAAACGATCGTAGATCTCGGCCTCGTCAACCGGTGCGCCAGAAGCGTCGTACCAGCCGGGCTGCGGGCTATCAGACCAGTTGATGAGCTTCATCATCCAGGCCATCTCCAGGACGCCGGCAGCGGTCAGATCAAAGTCCCGACCGAATTCGGCCTCTTCACGGGTACGTCCCGAACCCCAGGTGCCAATTTCACCGGTGCCGACAATGACGATCTGATCGCGCAGTTGCGCGCGAGGAGTTGCCCACTCGATCGGTGCGGCCAGTGAAGGAACAACCGGGTTGGGCAGGGCCCGTAGGGTTGCTTGCTTCTCCGCCTGAGTTTCCTGTGCCGAGGCCGTCGCCTGCTCGCGCGCTTGGCGTGCCAACGCGGGAAGGTCAAGCCCCGCCTCGGCCAAGCCGCCGGTCAGATCGGCGTGAACAGGAGCCTGGGCAGCCTGCTCGCGGACCTCACGGGTGAGGAGCTGGGCGAGTTCGCCGGCGATTTCTTCGGTCGTGTAGACGTGCACGCCTGCCGCCTCAGCCGCGGGAACCAGGATGTCGTTTCCGCCCATGAGGGAGGTGCCCTGAACCCAACCGATCAGCGGGTGAGCAATGCTCGTGCGCGTCGGCCAACCGGACTCGTGCTCCCACTTGGTCGCAATCGCGTCGAAGGCCGCCTTCGCTTCGCCGTATGCACCGTCGCCACCAAAGATTCCTCGGTTCGGCGAACCGGGAAGCAAAATGTGCGTGCGGTGGTTGGGAGCCGTGTCTGCACCCAAGCCGGACAGCAGGTGGATTGCGCGTTCGACGCTCCACAGAAGCAGGCGTTCTTGAGCAAGAGCACCCTGAGGATCCGAACCAACGGTCCCGGAGACGCGAGGTGCGGCGAAGGGAACGAAAAGATCGGGAAGAAGCGCAGGCTTGACGACCTCGGTCGTCGCCCCGTGCGTCTCGGTCTGTTCGCTACCAACCCAGGAGATCAGCGCGTCAACATCGCGGAAGGACGCCATGTTTGCGGGGACGATCCACAGGGTTGCACCGATTGCGGCGTGCGTGCGGTACAGCTCCTTGGCGAATGCCAGTCGTGCATCGTTGACTCGCGATGAGGTCATGATGACAGTTGCGCCACCGGCAAGAAGCTCGCCTACGACTGCAGCCGCAATCGAGTGAGGAGCAGCGCCGGTAACAAGAGCGACATCTCCGGCGAAGCGGCCTTCAGCTGCCTCAAGAGCAGCCTGGGCGACGCGGGCGAAGTAGTCCTTGAGACCTGCATCCGAGGTGTTGGCGCTGTACCACTTCGCCAGTTCGCTCAGCGATTGTCCTGCTCCGCGTAGGCGCTCAGGCGCAAGGCTTTCAGCGGAAGCAGCACCAGCAAAGATGCGGGCGAGGTCTTCGCGAGCAGTTGCCCAGCGATCGTCAAGAAGGACCGCGCGGCCCTCATCAAAGGCGGGACGCACGGAGGCTTCCCAATTTGCTCCGAGCTCGGCCTCGACGGCCGCGATCAGAGCGGAGGAATCTTCGCTCTCCACTGCTGCGGGGGTAGTAGAGATACCCAAAACCTTGAGAATGTCGCGTGCTTGGTTGGCCAAGATGCCGCGCTCACCCAGAATGCGATCTTCCAGGTCGCGCAAAGCCGCAGAATCAACGACCTCGCCGCCGGCGCCGCCACCGGAGCTTGGACGCGAGAGAGTCAAGCCCTCGCGTGCTGCGATCAAAGCCAGAGCCTGATCGATGAGCGCCGAGGCGTCCTTTGTAGAGGAAACCGAGCCCGGCAGAGTCGAGAGGCTACCACCGCGAATCGAGTCACCTTCGCGGGTGCCCAGCAGGATTTCTGCGTTCACGCGTGCGGCCCACTGCTCGCTCAGTCCCCAATTGTCCTTGACGTAACCGGTCGTGAAGCTTGCGGGGAGGCCGGCAGAACCGAAGATCTTGCGCAGCTTGGAGTTGATTGCGTCGCTGAGGACCGGGCCAAAAGGTGTGTAGCTGGGAACCAGAGTGTCGATGGTCGCGAAGAGATCGCCCATCGATGCTTCGGCCGCGCCTTCGATGGTCGAGAGCGAGAGCTCAGCGGCCATGTCCATGAGCAGCTGGTTGCGCTTTGATGACACGCCATTTGTCAGGGTTTCGACCGTGTCAGAGGCATCGATCTGCTCGGGGAGGAGCTTGTTCGAGAAGGCCAGAAGAACGCGGATAGCATCCGAGGCCGAGAGTGGGAGTTCCGGCATGGTTCCGCTTGCTGTAGCCGCGGGGGCCGAGGCCGGGGCGGCGGAAGGTGCTTCGACCGCGGGAGTGCTTGCCGCGGGAACTTCCGCTGCCGAGGCATTGCTTTCGGGCGCAGCGGGAGTGGCCTCGTCGCTGGGCGCTGAAGCATCGGATTGTGCGCGCTCGGGCTGAGCGACTGCGTCCTCGTTGCGGGCACGTGCGGCATCGCGCTCGACGTTCAGCACATCGATATTCGTCTGTGCGAACTTAGGTTGCGAAAGCGTCCGCGATGCCATGTTTGCCAGAGTCGGTGAAGATGCCAAACCAATCTCAATCACGCGCTCAACGCCCAAGCCCTGCGGGGGAGCGCTGAAGAGCAGATCCTGCGTCTCAATCCAACGAACCGGCGAAGCAAACTGCCACGAGAGGAGCTCGATGAGTAGGGTACGTGCGGTGGCCTGCGGATGAGCGATCGATTCATCCCAATTGTCGACGATCTTTTGAGTTGCCTCAGACGGGACAACGTCAAGGATCGACTGAGCAAAATCTTGAGTGAGCTCGAAGGGACGAGCAACCAGGTTCGGGATGTAGCGTCCTTCAAGAACCTCGAGGTTGATGTCCTGAGGAAGCAAAGAATCGAGCTTGTTGCGGAAGGCCGGTACCCCAGCGCGCAGGCGCGAGGAGTGGAAGGGAACGTCGATTCCGGGAATCATGATGAGCGCTCGGCGGCCACCGTGTTCGCGGGCACGCTGTGCGGTGTCCTCTTCCAAGGCCTTCAGGCCGGCGACTGTTCCAGCAACTGAGTACTGAGAACCAGCCAGGTTGTAGTTAACGATCTCCAAGAACTCGCCGGACTTTTCAGCGATCGAGGCCACGTAGTCGCGGACCTCTGCGTCGCCCATACCGAATTGGTTGGGGCGAAGAGCTCCCATTGCGTAGTTCGATCGACCCTGTGCGTCGCGTTCGACCAAGTGGTGCATGGCTGAACCGCGCTGGAACACGATTTCCAGAACCTGCTCGAGGGGGAAGATCCGTGCGTAGGCAGAGAGGGCGGTGTATTCGCCCAAAGAGTGTCCCGCGTAGAAGGAGTGATCCACAAGGGCGTTCTCCGCGCGGAGTTCCTCGGTCTGGGCGTAGGCCAAAGTCGCCAGAGCAACCTGGGTGAATTGCGTGAGGTTGAGGACGCCCTTGGGGTGGCGGAAGACCTCATCGCCGACGCGAAGTTCGGTCGGGTTCGTACGAACAATGGCCTCGATGGAGAAGCCCAGAGCCTTGCGAGTGTGCGCATCGGCTTGCGCCCACACCGCGCGAGCGGTTGAGCTCATGTGCTCCAAGCCCATCATCTTTCGCTGGATACCCTGACCGGGGTAGACATAGGCGGTGCGGGGTGCGCGAGTGAGTGCACGCGCGATGGAGACGACCTCATCGCCAATGCGGCATGTAGCCTCAAGGACCAATTCGCCACCGATACGACCCACGCGCTCAATGGTGATATCCACGATGTCCGAGAGTTGAACCATGCCGAACATGCGGTAGGACCAGGCTTCGATCTCGACCTCGGGCATGTCAACGGATCGAATAACACCCAGTCGATCAGGGCTGTCAACCGGCTGAGTCGAGTGAGCGCACAGCAGGTGCTGAACGGTCGCGGACAGCCACATTCCGTGAACCAGCGGAGCTGCAAGGCCGGAAAGACGTGCAGCAGCGTAGGAGGTGTGGATTGGGTTGAAGTCTCCGGAAACAATGGCGAAGGCCGTCATGTTTTCGGGAGCCTGAACGCGCACGTGACGCAGGAATGAACGCGGTGTATCCGTGTAGGAATCTGCGACCTCGGGCGCCGGTGCGGGCGGCTGGGTCGAGGCGATGCGGCCTCGGATGGCGAAACGCTCAACCAGGCGGGCAAAAACTGTGCCTTCAGCGCTCAACTCAAGTTCGACGCGCACCACGCGACCGGCCGAAGACTCAGCGAGCTCAGCGCAGCGTCCCACGACCTCGACGCGGGTCCCGAAAGTGGGAAGCGGGGCATCGAAGAAGATCGAGTGATCCAGGTGAACGGCATTGACCAGACCTTCAATGACCGGGACTCCCTGGTACATTGCCGAGCCCAGTGCGGCATAAATCGCGGGCCAGCAGGGGCCAACAAGGGCATCGGGAACTCCCGAGGCGAGCTGCGTCGACAGTGCGCCGCCGGTTACCGCTCCGTGAGCGTAGCCCAGGTTCTCGGTGAAAGTGAAGGAATCGTGAACCGTGCCAAAACCTTCGCCGGGGATGACAGCGGGCATCTTCTCGATGTGGTCGCCATTCACGGTCGTCGTGCCCACACCAGCGGCGCCGGCAAGCAGATCGTAAGCGGTCACGGACAGTCGCGACATGTCAACAACCGGGTAAGCGCCGGTCATGCACGCGCTGGAGAGAAGAACGGGGATGTCGATGTACTCAACTGAGTGGTGAGAGCTATTCGGGGTCTCATCCCACATCGAATCGCAGTGGATGCGAATCGAGTAGCCGCCCTCATCGTGAAGGATTTCCGTGGCCTCAACCGAGGTGTAGGCCGGGTTGTCGACCAGGTTGCCCGCCCACTGGATGTGGGAGATTTCCCGCAGGAACGAGGCCGCGTCAGCCAGATCGTGGAAACGAGACCAGACCTGGGGAACGCGCGCGTCGTCTGTGGAGACAGCATCGACGACAGCCTGCTCGAAACGGGCAAACATTTCACCGATGGGCTCATCAACGCGATCAATTCCGGCAACCGAACGGGGACCGGGGATGATGCGGACTGCGTCTGCATCGAAACGTGCGTCTTGGGACTGCCACAGAGTGTCGGTTCCCCACCAGCGAGCAAGATCGCCGTCCAGAACGGGAACGAAGGGCATGGGCTTGTGGTGCTTGCGGCACAGGACCGGGAACCATGCGACATCGGCGGGAATGACGCGGGTGGTCTCGGCCTGAGGGTAGGCCTCGAGCAGGCGGGCCAAAGCGGCCTGTCCGTCTTCAAGATCATCGCGGCTTTCAAAAAGCGTCGGGATGTCACCGTGGTCGGCCGGGTTCAGGCGGGACTCAATACGGTGGAAGAGATCCAGAGTGCGATCCGTCCAGGTCCAATCGGCCCAGGGGTAGGACAGATCAATGACGCGGCGTGCCCAATCGGCGTAGGTCATCTCGGAGAGCTCACCGAAGTAGGGCTTCGCAGTCTTGTTCATGGCCTCAATGAGTTCATCGCGGTGTGCATCGATGGACTCCTGGTCGGAGCCGACCTCGTGAATGAGGCGTGAAGCGCGAGCAGAGGAGTTCTCGATCTCGTGCATGTCCGCATTCAGGTGGGACAAACCGGAGGTCATACCACCGCGGACCTGGCCGGTACCGACCCAGCCATCACCGCCAACACCGGGGGTGTCCTTGAGCAGTTGCTTCACCTGAGGAGAAGTTTCGGCTTCCAGGGTTGCCATCGAGGCCGTACCCACCAGAACAGCATCGACGGGCATCGGTGCCGAACCCAGATCCACGGACCACTGTCCGGTGATGTAGCGAGCAGCGTCCGCAGCCGAACCAATACCGCCACCAACAGCAAGAACGAGGTTGGGAGTGCGACGGATTTGCGCGTAGGTAGCCAGAAGTAGATCGTCGAGGTTTTCCCACGAGTGGTGGCCACCAGAGTGACCGTCTTCCACCTGAATAATCAGAGTCTGATCCGGGTTCGCCTGTGCGATACGAACGACCTGTTCGATCTGCTCGACGGTTCCGGGCTTCAGGCACAGGTATTCGAAGCCATCGGCGCGCAACTGAGCGATCAACTCGCGGGCCTCATCCAATTCGGGGATACCGGCGGCAATCGTCACCGCATCGATGGGAGCACCTGCGCGGCGGGCCTTGGGAACAATGCGGTTGACACCGAATTGCAGGTTCCACATGAAACGATCAAAGAACATCGTGTTGAACCCCGCGGTACGGCCGGGTTCAAGGAGCTTTTGAAGCTCAAGACGGTGCTCGGTGAAGACCTCTTCGGAGTACTGGCCGCCACCGGCCATTTCTGCCCAGTGACCAGCGTTTGCAGCCGCAGCAACAATACGAGGTCCGACGGTCGTGGGAGTCATACCCGGAAGGATGATGGGAGAGCGTCCCGTCAAGCGGGTGAATGCAGTGGAAACCACGCGACGTCCGTCGGGAAGTGCAACAACCTTGGGAGCAAACTGTGACCAGTCTGCGGGCGCTTCGATTGACGAGCCTTCTTCATCCAGTTCGGTGCGGCGCGATGCAGTCGAGGCATCCACGATCTGTGCGCCGGTTCCATCCAGGAGGTCCTGGGTCAGGCGAGTGAGCATATTCGACGGCCCAAGATCAACGAAGGTCTTCACGTCTTGGCTCAGGGCTGCGGAGATCGCTGCCGACCAGTCATCGCGCTCAACGAGGATTGCGCGGGCAACGCGCTCGGCCTCGGTGTCATCAATTCCGTGACCGGCTGCTGCCAGGCTCCGTGCCCACGAAACCACCTGCGCGACTGCTTCCTCCAACAGAGGCGAATGGAAGGGAGCGGAGACAGGCAGGAACTCAACGATTGCCTCGAGAGGAGTGCCACCGGTCAGGTGCTCTTCCAGCGCGCGGTTCGAGGCTGCGACCTGAGCCTCAAGCTGACGGCGGCAGGCTTCAAGATCACCCGGGCGGCCGGAAAGAACAACGGAACGCGGGCCGTTGACAACGGCCAGGGAAACGGGAGAACCCTCAACGGCCTCGGTAATCATCGAGGCCGGCAGTCCGCGAACGGAAAGCATCGGGGTTGCTTCGCCCAAGTTTGTCGCGCCCAAACGGATGCTGACCGATTGCGCAGCGGCGCCGATGAGCACTGCGAGGGCCAGGACGTGAGTGAGGCGCTGGTCATCGCGGGTGATCCACGCGCGGGCAACCTCGGCGCCCAAGATGCCCTGGGAATGACCGAGCAGCAGGGGAGAAGTCGTGTGGACATCCAACTGGGTTGCATCAAGATCTGCCAAAGCAGCCAGCTGGGCCAAGGTGATACCGGGGACGGAGACGGAGGCGGAACGGTCCAGAGGAAGGTCCTGGGTGTTGCCGTCCAAAAGCGCGTTCAGGCGTTCCAATGAACCGGGGGCGCTGGTCAGAAGCTCACCGGCAACGGGAGCAAGAAGCTCACGCATCGCCTGGTAGTGCTTGCGCAGCAGCGCGGCGTGAGGGGGGAAAGACAGAGAGGTCGAAAGAGCAGGGCGCCACGCGGACCCCTGTCCCGCAAAGGTCAGTGCGTAGGGAGTGGGGATTTCGGCAAAAAATGCGGTCATGATTAATCTACTTTCCTCATCACATAGGGGCGTTATCGTGGACGCGCGGGGTCGTTACGGTGCGGTCCTTGAGGTGAAGGACCGATAGGGCTCGGCAAATGTTCTGGCGGGTTGTGGAAGGCTCGATCAGTGCGTCGAGCTCTCCGTTCTTCAGAGAAAGATTCGGGTTCATCGCCTGGCGTTCATACATTTCCTGGTAGTGCGCACGCTGCTCAGCAACATCGCGCCCTTCCTTTCCGGCTGCGGCAAGCTGGCGGCGGAAGACGATGTCCACCGCCCCTTCAGAGCCCATCACGGCAATTTGAGAGGCCGGCCATGAGAAGTTAATATCTGCGCCCAGCGACTTCGAACCCATGACGATGTAGGCGCCGCCGAATGCCTTGCGCAAAATAACGGTGATCATGGGGACGGTCGCGGTCGCATAGGCGGTGATCAATTTGGCGCCGCGGCGAATGATTCCCGCTCGTTCCTGCTCGGAACCGGGACGATACCCGGGGACGTCAACAAGGGTGATGATCGGGATTCCGAAAGCATCAAGGAATTGGACGAAACGCGCGGCCTTTTCAGAGGCGTTCACATCCAGCGTTCCCGCATCAATGCTGGGCTGGTTGGCAACAATTCCAACCGGTCGCCCTTCAAAGCAGGCGAAGCCAACAATGATGGAAGGAGAGAACAGAGGCTGAACCTCAAGGAATTCCCCGTGATCGACAAGCGCTTCAATGACCTCGACCATGTCGTAGTCCTGCTTGGGGGATTCCGGAACCAGGGATGCGACCTCACGTGCGCGTTCTTCGGTGCCATCGTTTTCGAAGAGATAGCGCGGAGGCTTCTTATCGCAGTTCTGCGGCAGGTAGGACAGCAGAGTGCGTGCGTAATCCAGGGCCTCGTGCTCATCTTCGGCAAGGAAGTGCGCAACGCCCGACACCGAGTTGTGAAGGTCGCCGCCACCGAGGTCTTCAGAGGAAATCTCCTCGCCGGTCGCAGCCTTCACAACGGAAGGGCCGGTGACAAACATGTACGAGGAGTTCTTCGTCATGATGATGAAGTCGGTGAGTGCCGGCCCGTAGACCGCGCCACCCGCGCAGGGGCCCAAAATTACCGAAATCTGGGGGACGACTCCCGAGGCCTCGGTGGTCTTGCGGAAAATTCGACCGTATTGTGCAAGCGCGGTGACGCCTTCTTGGATGCGAGCTCCGCCCGAATCCAAAAGCGCAATGATCGGAATTCGCATGGAGAGCGCGCGATCCATGAGGAGAAGGATCTTATCGCCTTCAACCTTTCCCAGTGTGCCGCCGCGGATCGAGAAGTCCTGTGCATAAACGGCGACAGGTCGGCCATCGAGCGTGCCGATACCCGTGATGACGGCAGAACCGAGCTCGCCGGCCTCGATGTCGCCGCCGGCGTAGCGGTTGAGTTCGCTGAAGGAGCCTTCATCAAGCAGGTAGTCCAAGCGCTCGCGGGCGGTTTGGCGTCCGCGAGCATGCTGTGCCTGACGTGCTTTTTCTTCCGCCGCTTCCAAGATGCTGTGCGTGCGATCGTAGAAGTTTCGGCGGCTGATGGCTTCGTGCTCTTCGGCCTCGTCGATTCGCTTGGCGCTCGATGGGGTCATGCTTCCTCCTTAATGCTCACCAAGACATCTCCTGCTTTGACGGTGTCGCCCGCGCAGACGTGAATCGCCGAGATCGTTCCCGAGCAACCTGCGTTCAGGGCCTTTTCCATCTTCATGGACTCAATGACTGCAACCAGTTCGCCCTCTTCGACCTCTTGGCCTTCTTCTACGGCGATGCGGATGACAGTTGCTTGGATGGGGGAGGTGACGTTCGGGCCCTCGTCGTTTGCGCCAGTGCGTGGACGCAGTGAGCGTCGCAGTGGTTGACGAGGCCGGAGCGTGCGGCCCCCCGATTCACCCCCGGCAGCGGCCAATAGTTCCGCAGGAAGGCTCAGCGTTGTGCGCTTTCCATCAATTTCGATGACGAAGGAGCGCAGTGAGCGTGCTTCGCTTCCTTCTTCCGAGGCCTCACGTGATTGCGTGCCACCTGCAGCTGAGAGCTCGCGTGCAACCTCTTCGAGAACTCCTTCGCGTTCCAACCACTGGGTGTAGACACCCAAGCTGTCGCTCTCTTCACTTCTGAACTCGGGGGTTGCGAGGATGTGGGAGAGCAGGGGAGCAGAGGTCGGCAGGCCCTCGACGCGAAACTCTTCCAGCGCGCGCTGAAGGCGAATAATTGCCTGAATACGCGTCGGTGCATGAACGGTGATTTTTGCAATGAGAGAGTCGAAATCGGTTCCGATTTCTTCACCGGGACGGATGAAAGAATCGACGCGGACTCCGGGGCCGCCGGGCCACTGGATTGCGCTCAGTCGACCGGTTGCGGGCATTAGTTCTTGAGCGGGATCTTCACTGGTGACTCGCACTTCGATTGCATGACCACGAGTAGAGGGGATTTCGCTGAGCGGAAGACCTTGAGCAATTCGGATCTGTTCGCGAACCAGATCGATTCCGGTGACCTCTTCGGAAACCGTGTGTTCGACTTGCAAGCGAGGGTTGACTTCTAGGAAATAGGCGTTGCCATCTTCGACCAAGAACTCGCAGGTACCGACACCCACGTACTGGACTGCGTCAAAGAGTGCGCGGGAGTATTCCTCAAGTGCCGCGTGGAGTTCTTCGGAGATGAAGGGAGCAGGTGCTTCTTCAACAACCTTCTGGTTGCGGCGCTGGACCGAGCAATCTCGCGTCGAAACGACTGCGAAAGTTCCGAAAGAGTCGCGAGCGCATTGGGTTTCGACGTGACGACCGTGAGAAATGAATTTCTCCATGAAGCACAGCGTCAACGTCGAAGGATCGCTCAGGTTCGTGTAGAAATCGCGAATATCGGAGTCGGAATTCATGCGAGTGATTCCGCGCCCACCGCCGCCATCGGCACGCTTGATCAGGACCGGGTAGCCAATAGACTGTGCCAGCTCAAGTGCATCCTCGACGCTGCTTCCTTCCAAGGAACGACCGGTGATCGTTGGGACCTTGCACAAATCAGCCAGTTCGCGGGCTCGAATCTTGTCGCCCAAGGCCTCAATGGCCTCGGCGGAAGGGCCAATCCACACCAATCCGGCTTCTGCGACGCGCGAGGCGAAATCGGCGTTCTCGGAAAGGAAGCCGTATCCGGGGTGGATTGCTCGCGCGCCCGACTTTGCGGCGGCCTCGAGAATCGCTTCCGGATTCAGGTAGGTCTCAGCAGCGCTCTTCCCACCCAGGCTGTAGGCGGAAGTAGCGAGCTCGCAAGCCAGGGTATCCCGATCGGCCTCAGCGTAGACAGCGACGGAATCCAAACCCATTTCGCGAAGGGTGCGAATGACGCGAACCGCAATTTCACCTCGGTTCGCAACCAAAACGGGAGAAAGGGCAATCGTCATGACTGGTGTCCTTCCACTAGTGGGGTGGGGGAAATTTCCCCCGTGGTGACGGTGAGAATTTCGCCTTCCGTGGAGCGGCAGATCAGGTGTGCGTGCTCATCGATGCTGATCGGAGTCGCAGTGAAGCGAATGCCTCCGGGAAGGTGCAGTGGGCATTGAGTGCCGAAGATGCGCATGTGGGAGCTGTACTCCTCGCGCCAAGATTCGGGCGCGCCCGGTAGCGTGAAGAGCAGCTCGAGGTTCATGCGCAGTTCGCGGATGAATGATTCGCGTTCCTCGCTGCTCAGCGTGGTATCGAAGCTTGCGGCGAAGTCACGAACTTCAAGCGGTAGCGCGCCGATGTTTAACCCGATGCCAACGATCACGCGATGGGAGTCGCCGCTTGTGTCGAGGTGCTCGCAAAGAATTCCAGCGGCTTTACGTCCGTTGATGAGCAGATCGTTTGGCCACTTGAGTGAAAGTGCGTCCTTACCGTCTGCCGCCGAATCGAGTCCCGTGTTGCGGATTGTGCGCAGGAGCGCGACCCCGGCCAGTGCGGTGAGCCATTCCAATTCGCTTTCCGAGGCCTCCACCATGAGAGAGAAAGTCAGCGCCTCATCGGAAGAGAGCCAGACGCGTCCATCGCGTCCGCGACCCTTGTTCTGGCGGCTTGCCCACAGTGCTATTCCCGAAGGCGCAGTTGACCCCTCGCCGAGCACAATGCGGGCAAGGTGAGTGTTCGTTGAGTCAACTTCGTCGCAGTGAAGGACGGGTGCTTCTTGATCAATTTGCATTACACCCATCGTTCAATTCGCCGCATGAGCGGACAAATACAGGGGTGCATATTGTGAGGGATGGGCCTGGAACTCAGATAAAGTGCTATGAGTTTTTGGCGTAATTCTGCGACTCTTGAAGTTTCCTTCGAAAACGCTTGAGAGCGATACCGATGTGTATTTTCAGTCGATCTCGCGCGAGCACGCGTAGAGCAGGACCAGGACGACTTCGAGAATTGAGCGGGTTGCCGGGCTGGCCTGTGATGCTGTGTGGGCAGGTGGGACCGGCGGGTGATCTTCGCGAGGCGCTGGCGCGGGGTAGCCGGAGTCTGTGGCGGCAGTGTGCTTACTGCGGTACTCGCGAATAGATTGACGCCAACCTGCAAGGCCCGCGGCGCGCATGACGACACCGATGACGCTTTGGGTAAGGGCGCCAATGGGGACTGTGAGTTCACGGCCGGCGGCCGTCAGGATTGCCTGAAGAACCGAACCGAGCTGATCTGCGAATTGACGGTTGAGGTCCAGTAGTCGCATCCCCCACTCGGGGTCGCGGATTGAGCGCATGAGCATCTCGGAGTGAAGGATATAAAGCCCTTCGTCAATATGGATTGCGTCCAAGGCTTCGTAGAGCAGGTTTTCCATGAGGAGGTGACGATCGCCCTCACCTGCCTGTGAAGCGGGGGTTTGGGCGTTCTCCCACAGGAGGACGCGTTCACGCAGGCGTTGGATCAGGTCGGAGTATTCGCCCTCAGCCAAAATTCCCAGCAGGGAGTCTTTAGAGGAAAAATTTGAGTAGAAGGCGCCGCGGGTAAAACCTGCAACAGCGCAGATGTGCTCAAGTGATGTGGCTTCAATGCCTTCGGTGATGATGATGTGTCGAGTTGCTGCAAGGAGACGGTCCTGGGTTTCGGCTCGTTTTCCCATATGTAACCGCCTCTTCCTGCCGACACCGAGTGGAACATGCATGGGGTGAAGGCGATGCGTCTTCAGTGACATGTTCGTTTAGAGCTGAGGGCTCTATTGTCTCACGACCATCATGCCCAGTGTAGGGTGAATGCATGATTGGTGGACTTCTTACGCTACTGGGCAACCTGATTCTGATCGTTGTTATCGGTGTTGCACTGATTTCAGCTGCCTTCATTTTCTTTGTCCGTCGCGCGATGCGTCGAGGAATGGGCCAAGATGCGCCTTCGCGCTACGGATCCCCGCGACCGGGTGTGCGAGTTGTTGATAGCACCGTGGTTGATGAGCCTTCCACCGGTGCTTCTGGGAAAGCTGCTCCTCGCGCGGCTGATATCCCAGATTCCGCTGAAGTTCAGATCATTGAGGTTACGACCCGCGAAGACTAATCACCACCGCTAGATGCGGTTATGACGGGGGTGGGGGCCAGACGCTGCGCGTCTGGCCCCCACCCTGTTGTGTATTGAGTCGATTGCGTATCGGCCAATCAGGGCTGTGCCCTTGTGTCCCTATGCGTGGGCTGTAGGCCGCAAGCGTGATCGACTCTTTGTCTCAATCCTGTTCGCGACGAGTACGGGCTACAAGCAAGCCTCCGGCAATTGCTGCGCTCAGTGCAGCAGCTGCGGTAAGAGTCGCATCGGTGCCGGTCGAAGCAAGGGAACGATTCGCTTCCTTGGGAGAAGGCGCCGCGGGGGGCACATCCTGCTGTGGTGCCGGCGGAAGCGGAGGATTGCTTGTCTCGGGGCTTACCGGAGGAGTCGTGCTACTTGTCGAGGCCGAAGGCTGAGGAGTTGTTGTTGATACCTCAGGAGTCGGCTCGGTTGTCGTCGGTGTTGGTGTTGGTTCCGGAGTGGTTGTGGAAGGGGTTGGCTCCGGTGTTGTTGTGCTCGGGGTTGGCTCGGGAGTCGTCGTACTGGGAGTAGGCTCCGGGGTTGCCTCAGTCGTTGTTGGGGTGGGTTCCGGGGTCGTTGTAGTAGGAGTTGGCTCGGGAGTGGTTGTGGTAGGAGTTGGCTCCGGTGTTGTCGTGCTCGGGGTAGGCTCCGGAGTCGTCGTTGTTGGGGTGGGGCGAGGCAATGAGGGGTTGTCGTCGGTTGAACCACCACCATCGGCTGTGATTACCGCTTTTCCGACCAATGCAACAGCGTTGACAGATGCGTTGTTTGTGAAGGTCGCAGACTTACCGACCATTGCCGAGTTCTTGATCTTGGTGTCATAGGAAATCGAATAGATTGCGTTTCCGCTGCCCTTCGGCCAGGTTGCGGTGAAACCGCTGCCGTCGGCCTTCTTTGTGACGGTGAAGGTGCCGCCGTTGAGAGCATCGCCATTCGATACCGTTGTGGAATCTCCCAAGGGGAAGTCGTCTCCGTTAGCCCACACCAACATTGAGGGCTCGTTGGCCAAGGTGTAGCCACCATTGTCATTCGTGAAGGTATCGTCAACGGTGATGGTATCGACAGAGATTCCCGACTCCACGACGTTGATCGACCAGTTAATCAACGAAGGATCATCGGAGTCGACTGTTCCGCCCTTGTTGTGTTTGGTGGTTTTTCCGATATTGGTGTCGCCAATTCCGGTTCCGTCACCGGGGAGCTGAACAGAAACAGACTTGCCATCAATCAAGAAGGAGACTGCGCCAGCAGTGGTCTTAGCAGCTGCGCTCATCTTTGCCCAACCTGAACCGGTGATGTTCTGGTGAGAGTTTGCGTAGTCTGTGAAGGTGCAGGTGATGACTGCTCCGGGTTCAGGTGCGGGTGCAGAGCAATTGACAGCGACCTGACCATCAGGGGCGATCATGTCGAATTGAAGTTGCGTCCCAGTCGAAGCGAAGGTGTTGAGCTCCGGGGGTGCCTGGATGGTGAAAGTGTCTCCCTGGCGGATTGCCTTCCCCGTTCCATCGATGGTGAAGTCAACCTGCATCATGGTGCCAACGCCAAGCTTCGTCGAGGAGCTGACTCCAGAGAGTTTCACATCCTTGACGATGTCATTGACGGTTGCAGCCTGTGAGGCGCCTTGAGAAACGACGAAATAGGCCAATGCGAGGAAACATGCGAGGAGCATTGAGAGCCCCGAAACCGCAGACCTTGTGAGAGTTTGAACGCGTATCGACACCTGAAAATCTCCTGATTGATTTGTGTGGGATGTCTAAATGCTAGTCAGTTCAGGGATGAATTCACAAATATCTGGAATGGCGCAAAAGTTCTCAGGCTGGTTTTTCGGTGCCTCATTCTGGTTGACCAAGTTGCCAAAAAATGCCATCTGGCGAGCATCGTTGCAGGTCGCGAGGGCTTCATGCTTCGAATGGCGAAGTTTAGGGGAGCTTGTGTGATTCTGGTCACAGTAGATACAACAAAACCCTCGCGATGCGAGGGTTTTATCTGGTGGCTCCGACCGGCGTCGATCCGGTGACCTTTCGATTTTCAG
>CAUTAH010000012.1:0-31974 GCA_963536345.1 uncultured Actinomyces sp. | reverse complement strand
ACGACGCCTGAGCCTGAGCCCACCCCGTCGACGACTACTCCCGAACCGACTCCGTCCACCACGAGTCCAGAGCCTGAACCTACCCCGTCTACCACGACTCCTGAGCCCGAACCAAGTGTTTCAACACCGAGTGAAGCTCCTAAGGTCTTGGCTCGTACGGGTGCAAGTACAGCGGTTGTTCTTATTGCCGGTGCCTTGGCTGGCACGCTGGGCGCAATGATTTCGCGTCGACGCGCACAGTAACTTAACCTCTCGCTAGTTTGATTGGCCGGTGTCTCCGAGTGGAGGCACCGGCCAATCGCTATGTGGGGGGGCTCCATGTTGTGATCGGGGAGTGAGGCGCAGGACTTCTGTGTCCATTCATCTTCATGCTGGAAACGTGGACGACAGCGTTGTTGCAAGGGCTACTTCGTTTTCAGTTAAAACTGGGATTTTGCTATGAAAATACACACATGTATCGGTCTTTGTCTGAAAAAATTTCCGAATACCCGCAGAAAAAGCCGAAAGTTCTGATGTTGTTCGGGGTGCAACCTGAGTTGAAGCTGAATGAAGGCGTGATAGTCTTCTAGTGTTTGGTCACTCGTGTGACAACCCTCCAGAAAGAAATGGCTTCATGATTTTCGATGCTACAAGCGCGCGTGTGCGTCGCGCTTCGGTTGCCGGTGCTCTTGCATGTGCGCTTGCCGGAGCCAGTGTGATGTCTGTCGTTACCGCTTCTTCTTCGCAAGCCGCTGATCACTATCCCGTTGAGGTTGATCAGGTCGTCAAAAACCTCGTGATGAAGAATAGTTCGAGACCGGATGGCCCCAACTATGTGTGGGATAACTTCACCCTGGATTTCAGCTTCGACACGACTGGTGTGGATGTTGCTGAAACTGACACCATTACCATTCAGCTCCCCAGCAACTTGCGTACTCGTGCCACCTCCTTTGATGTCACTGATAAGAACACCGGTGGCGTCGCAATGAAGTGCATTATCCCCAATGGCGAGGGACAGACACTGCGCTGTGCGTTTACGGACTACGCAGATAACCACATCAACATGAAGGGCGATATCCACGTCCTAGCTGACGTTACGCGCGCGACCACTTCAGCTCGTTTCGAGTTCAAGTTGAGCCATGACATTACCCTGTCTGCAGATATTGACCACGGCAACGTCGTTCCGAATGCGGTTGGCTATGCTCCCGATACTCCATGGAAGCACGGCTGGCAGCTGCACGAAGGTCATAATGAACGCTTTACCTGGGAGGTCTACATCCCAGAGCGTAATATTCGCTCCAACACCATTTCGGTGACGGATACCTTTGATACCGCTCATGGTGGTTACAAGCTCTTCAATGATCCCTCAACGGATCCGAATGCATGGCAGCGAACCCGCTTGCTCAAGTGGAATTCGCTTGCGGAATTCAAGGCGGATCCCGGCCACCAGAACTACAACGAGAGTATTCCGGTTGGAGGCGCCGTCAACGGTGGCACCTTCACCATGACTGAGACCTCAACGGGCTTCGAAGCTTCTTTCCCGAACTCGAACAGCGACGCGTACTACATGATCAAGTACTACACCGCGCTGAATGTTCCTGAAAATGCGAAGGCCGGAAACGTTTTCAATAACAAGGCCGATGTCAACGGGATGACCGCCGAGCGCAGTATCGCGATTGATACGGTTGGCTGGGGTGACCTCTCGAGTGACAATCGCCCGACTCCTCCCGCTCCGTCGACCTCGACTCCTCCGGCAACCACGGTGACCCCCTCGCCCTCTGAGTCGACAACCGAGGCCACGCCTTCACCCTCAACCAGCACCACTCCTTCGCCGAAGACTCTCTTGGCTCGTACAGGTGTTATGACCGCTCCCATGATCGGCTTGGGTGCCTTGGGAATGGCATTGGGCGCTGCGCTGATGCGTCGTCGTCAGCAGGCCTAAGTCTGAATGAAACATGCTTCTCTGTTGAGAAGTAACGGTTGAACTGTGGGCCCCATCCTTATGGATGGGGCCCACAGTTTTTCCTAGAAAGAACGTTATTTTGGTGATGTTGCACGAATATGTGCTGGTGGTCAGTTCTATCTAACCGGAACGACGCGAATTTGTAATGCTGATTAACTTGGAGCTTTCGAATCTCTAACACTGTGTCAATAACTGGGATTTACTCAGGAATATTCAGGAATGTATCGGGGAAATTGCTGATGCTGGATGTGTGGATCGTTGATATTCTGCGCATTTCCTGAAATTGGCATTGTTGTTTGGGAAATAATCGCTTGACCAAAGCTGAAGATGAAAGTGTTAGCCTGAAATGGCTTAGCCGCCTAAGCGGCATCCCTCCAGAAAGACACATACGTCATGAATAACGAAGCTACGCGCGCGCAGTTGCGTCGCGTTCCTCTCGCTGGCGCGCTCACAGTTGCTTTGCTTGGTGCCGGCGCACTCAGCGTTTTTGCGCCCACTGCTCCAGCGGCCTCGGCAGCTGAAGTGAATGGAATCATCACCAGCGCATCGGTGAGGAATGAATTCAGCCCCAATGGGCCAAACCGGCTCTGGGATTCCTTCTCAGCAGATTTGACCTTCGATACGACTGGTAAGAGCGTCAAGCAGGGCGATACTCTGACCATCGACCTGCCGGCTGAATTGCGTACCCGTAACGCGACCTTCGACGTCACCGATAAGAAGACCGGCGGCGTTGCCCTGAACTGCACGGTACCTTTCGGTCTTGGTCAGACGGTAACCTGTACCTTCACCGATTACGTGAATACGCACGTCAATGCGAAGGGTGATATCCACGTTCGTGCGGACATGGCTTCGACGACTACGGATGCGTCTTTGACTTTCAAGATCAACCACAAGGTGGAGATCAAAGCCGATATTCCCAATGGCAATGTTGTTGTGAATAAGGAAAGCTGGGTGCCGCCGAGCCCGTGGAAGTACGGTTGGCAGCTTCATGATGGACACAATGAGCGCTTCACTTGGGAAATTCATATTCCTGCAAAGTCGATTCAAGCGCCCGTGATCTCGGTGACTGACACCTTCGATACCTCCCATGGTGGTTACAAGCTCTTCAATGATCCCTCGTCGGACCCAAATGCTTGGCAGCGCACGCGCCTGCTGAAGTGGAATAGCACCGAAGCCTACAAGAAGGACCCCTACCACGAGCATCCTTCTTCACGGGTGAAGGTCGGCGAGGCAATCAATGGTGGTACCTTCACCTTGACGGAAACCTCGACTGGCTTCGTTGCAACTTTCCCGAATTCTAATGATGATGCGATCTATGAGCTCAAGTACTACACCGAGCTTAAGTCTCCCGAGGGGCTGAAGATTGGTAACTCCTTCAATAACACCGCTGATGTCAACGGACTGACTGCGAAGAAGGAAATCGAAGTTGAGACCGTTGGTTGGGGTAATGTCGAAGGACAGCTCCGTACGACTCCTCCGACGCCTACTGTAACGACTCCTCCGGCAACCACGGCGACCCCGTCTCCCTCTGTGTCGACGACCGAGGCCACGCCTTCTCCCTCGACCAGCACCACTCCTTCACCGAAGACTCCCTTGGCCCGTACAGGTGCTATGACTGCTCCGGCGATTGGTTTGGGTGTGCTGGGACTGGCATTGGGTGCTGCGCTGATGCGTCGTCGTCAGCAGGCCTGAGAGCAAGTCTAAGGCTGCGGCTTTAAAACCGAGGTTTAGTGCCTGAAGAGTAGATCCCCTCGATCAAGAGAAATGTCTCAGGCGTAAACGCAGTACACGTACTGGTGGGCTCCATCTATATAGATGGAGCCCACCAGTGTTTTTGTGAGTCTGAATGTGTAGCGATATGCATCTAAGCGTTCTTAGCCGCGCATAGCGACGGAATAGGCGCGTGGTGATGGAATAGGTCCGTTTATTGCGTGAGTCACGTGTGGACAAGGTCTGGTTGGCTCTGCGTAGGGGAGTGGGGATCGCTTAGTAGGAAGACACAGAAAGCTTGAGAGGCGCTTATCTATAAATGTAATGGGGGGCGCTGCCAATTTGATTGGCAGCGCCCCCCATAGTGCGAACAACGCGCATCATGTCATCCGCTTGCCTGGTCTCCTAGATCTGTCACATGAAGTCGCGGCAGAACACAGGTTGTAGCCTGTGTCATTTGCCGACTTCATGTGTCTTGTCGCGGCAGAACACTGACTTCGTGTGGAGTAGAGGAACGGATGGGCCGGATGGGCCGGATGGATACCCGGCGCTTTATGCGCGTGCGTCGAAGTGTTGCAGGCCGGAGTCCTCACGAGAACCGCCCTGGCCATCACCGACATCGTGGTAGTCGTGGATCCATTCGATACGGTGAACCCACTTGACCATCTTGTAGCCGTGCTGAGAATCAGCACGCAGACGCAGGGGACCGCCGTAAACGTCGGGCAGGGGCTCACCGTTCATTGCCCATGCGAGGATGCATTCATCATCGTCAACCATGGAAGGTTCTAGGCACTCGTAGTACGGAGTTGTTGGACCGCCGTCGTACATGTGTCCCACGTGTCCGTAAGAGGTGACCATAACGTAGCGTGCGTCCTCGGTTGGCTTCACCAAAGCTAAGACGTCCTTCAAACGGATGCCTTCCCACTTTGCAATGCCAGTCCATCCCTGCATGCAGGTGTGCATGGTGATGTTGGTGACGTGGCCAAGTGCCTTGAGTTCATCAATCGAGAAGGACTTCTCTTCCTCGACCAGGCCGCCAATCTCCAAGCGGTAGTCCTCGAAGCCGCGTTCACGCATTTCAACCCACTCTTCGGATTGCTCGCGTGTCGGGGGGCGAGTGTTCACCCAGTGGAAAGGCGAAATATCGTCTTCGGTGAAGGTGCCTGTCTTGACCTGACGAGAGTGCATCTTGTCGAGGGTGAGTGAGCGAATGGGCTGGGTTGCTCCCCAGACCAGACGCTGTGCGCGGCGCTTATCTTTCAATGACCAGTAGGACGCGCCGATCCATAGAGCGATTGCAAAAACAATTCCAAGGATGAGCATTGTCACAGCTTGAGCGAATTGCGCTGCAGTGATGTCGTTGTAGTTTTCGCCCAGCATCATGTGTGCAATGTTGTACTGCGGGTGAACCACGAAAACCAGGGCAACGTGAATCACGACAAATACGCAGTAGAAAGCCATTCCAAGGAAGTGAATGGAACGCGCCGTCTGACGGTTGTGGAAGAGCTTGACGTAGCGGGGGAAACGTCCTGCGAAGGTCGGAGACATGATCGGTCCAGTTGCGATCATCAAAGGTGCGACGATGAAGACGACTGTGAAGTACATGAGCTTCTGCAGAGCGTCATAGGGCTGGAAGTGCTCGATCGAAGGGATCTGCAAGCCCATGTAGATCTTGGCGCTTTCCCAGGCCTCGGGGAAAATCGACCACGACGTAGGGACGATTCGGCGCCACTGGCCGGTTCCAAAAAGCAGAGCGACATAGATGAAGCCGTTGAGCAGCCAGATCGAGGTAACCAGGGCGTGCCATGCGCGTCCAAGTCCAATTTCGCCTCGTCCGGGGAGGGAGATCAGCGGGTGAAGACTGCGCTGATCGTCGCGAGCGGTGAACTCGCCGGGGACGGTTGAAACCTTGTCCTTGGTGAATTTGATCCACTCAGAGCCGGGGGTGCAATGGTTATTCCAGTAGAGTCGCGGGTGGGATGCTAGAACTTCCCAACCGGATCGAATCAGGAACCCCATCATGATGAAGTTGATGAAGTGGGTGATCCGTAGCCAAGCTGGGAAGGTATCTAGATCAACACCGTTCACGATATTCGCGACTGCAATAAACGAGTGCGACATAGTGATTCCTTAGTTGATTCTGACACTGTGACATTTTTAGTTTAGGACGCCTTCGTCATAAAAAAGGAAAAAACCGAATTTATTTACGAATCCGGCTCAATTTGTCACAATCGTATGCTGATGCAAGAAAATAACGATTTTAGGAAGAATGAAAACGATAGTTTTTAAGCTGCGGAAAAGTGTGTTTATTGGTTGAAATTGTTGACAAGGGTGTCGAGAGCGTTTCGGGACTTTCGTCCTAATTGACGAGGCCGCGGCAGGGGCGTGCAAAGAAGTGCACACTACCCAGCCACGGCCTCGTCAAGGAGAAGAAGCGCCATGAGGAAACGAAGAAAGCGCTCCCTCAGACTTACAGGCGCGGAATGTTACGCATATTGGAAGTCGCCATTGCGACAGCTTCGCCCGCACCGCGGTTGAGGACAATCTTGCTCATCGCGGTCGCGAAACCAATGACCTGTCCCGAACGGATCTCAGGCGGAAGTGAGAGCGCATTCGGATCGGTCATAACCTCGATCAAAGCGGGGCCGTTGTAAGCGAAGGCCTCTTGGAGCGCTCCGCGCAGGCGACTGGGCTCGGTGACGCGCTCGCCGTGGAAACCAATTGCGCTTGCGACTTCCGCGTAGTTCACGTCGTGGACATCGGTGCCGTAATCGGGCAGACCGTTTACCAGCATCTCGAGCTTCACCATACCCAGAGTCGAGTTGTTGAAGACAACAACCTTGATAGGCAGGTCGTACATGCGCGCGGTTACCAGCTCGCCAAGGAGCATCGAAAGGCCGCCATCGCCGGAAACGGAGATAACCTGACGGTTCGGGAAGGCAACTTGCGCACCGATTGCGTGAGGAAGCGCATTGGCCATCGAACCGTGCAAGAAAGAGCCGATCAGACGACGAGTGCCAAGCGGATCGATGTAGCGTGCGGTCCACACATTGCACATACCCGTGTCAGCCGTAAAGATCGCATCCTTTGATGCAACCTCATTGAGGATGTGAGCAGCGTACTCGGGGTGAATCGGTTTCATGTGCTCCGCATTGCGCGTGTAAGCACCAACGGGGGAGTGCATGATCTTCGAGTGCTTCTTCACCTTGGCCTTGAGGAAAGCATCTGAACGATCGCGATCAAGCAGCGGCAAGAGCGCCGTAATCAAAGGCTTGACGTCGCTGTGGATCGGGAGCGAAATATCGGTGCGGCGTCCCAGCTTTTCCGGATGGTTTTCGACCTGGACGGTGAAGGTGTCAGGCAGGAATTGATCGTAGGGGAAGTCGGTGCCCAGCATGATGAGGACATCTGCATCATTCATGCCCTCAGCTGCTGCACCGTAACCCAGTAGGCCCGTCATGCCCACATCGAAGGGGTTGTCGTACTGGATGAAGTCCTTGCCACGCAGGGTGTGGCCAATCGGGGCCTTCAAAACGTCGGCGAGCTCGATGACCTCGTCATGAGCGCCCTCCACACCAGCGCCAGCAAAGATTGCAACCTTCTTCGCGCGATTGAGAACATCGGCGAGCTGACGAACGTCTTCCTCATTAGGGCTCAATACGGGGCGCCGGGAAGGCACGTATTTCGGTGAAGGAGAAGTTGCCTTCAGGTCGGAGACATCACCGGGAAGGCTAATGACTGAAACACCAGAAAGCTCAACAGCGTGACGGATTGCAGCGTTAACGACGCGCGGAGCCTGCTCGGCGCTGGAAATCATCTCGTTGTAAACCGAGCACTCATTAAACAAGCGATCGGGGTGGGTCTCCTGGAAGTACATCTGGCCGATTTGAACGCTGGGGATGTGCGAGGCGATTGCCAGAACGGGGGCAGCGGAGCGCTGTGCATCGTATAGCCCGTTGATTAAGTGAAGGTTGCCCGGTCCGCACGAGCCTGCACAAACTGCAAGCTTTCCGGTCAGTTGTGCTTCAGCGGCTGCAGCGAAAGCAGCGGCCTCTTCGTGGCGGACATGAACCCAATCAATTCCGCCCTTCTTGCTGCCACCAGACTTGCGGATTGCGTCGACAATGGGGTTGAGCGAGTCTCCAACAATGCCGTAGACGCGGTGGACACCAGCGTCGATCAGTTGGGAGACAAGCTGCTCTGCAACGTTCATAGTCGCTCCTTGGTCTTTGAGTGAGCATTCCGTGAAGTCTGGGCGTCCAGCCCAATGAACACGATCTGCTCCGAACATAACCAGCGTACACCGACCAAAGTCCTAGGGCTTTGTGGGAGTGAGGCAAAGAACGAAGCTGGGTTGTCAGCGTTTCCCAGTTAGATGAAGTCTTCCCCTCATGCTTCGCCTTGGCCGCTGAGTTCCTTCTCGATCTCGCGGGCAAGAGTGCGGAGCTTTCCTGAGTGAAGGGAAGTGGTCTTAATGGTTTCCTTCACTTCGATGAGCAGATTGTGAAGCGCATCGGTGTCTCCAAGTTCGGAATAGCACTGAGATAGTGCAGCCAGTGGGAAGACATAGTTTTCGGCGTCCTTGATCTCTTTTTGGAGAGTGAAAGCTTCTTGTAGAAGCGGAATTGCCGGATAGGGATCGTGGGATGTCATGTACACCCATCCCTTAATGTAGGTAATCCCGGCACGGAGGAAAGCCATCTCCTGCGGGTCGAGTTCTTCTGGGAAGGAATCAAGCCAGGCAGATCCGGCATCTACAGCTTGAAGGGCACGTTCTTTATCGGCTTCCGACACCTTTCCCGTTGGGGTGTCGACGTAAGTCTTTGCGGCCATTCGAGTCAGAGCGATGACATCGTGGGGAGCCTTGAATGCTTTCGCGATCTCAAGAGCTCGCTCGATCGCGGCTAGTCGCTTTTGGCGATCGTGCAGTCGCTTTGCGGCATCGTTGGCCAGCGATCCCGCGCGCGAGGCAGCGCGCAGGTTACCGCTTGCGACGAGTGGGTCAATGGCCGCCATTGCGGTTTCGTAGGCTTCTTCGTCTTGGTCGATGGACAGGTAGTAGCTTGCCAGGGTGAGGCGAATAAGCGCTGTCAGAAGCCGTGCGAAGGAGGAGTCGCCTGCCCGCGAAATGGTTTGCTCAAGGAGCTCAATTGCTTCTTCGATGCGGTGTACACCTTCGAATGCATCCGAGATGATTGTCGCGGCAGACAATCCCAAGGAGCGCAGCGGTGTGCGCGTGATGATTTCACTCAGGCGCAGGGCTTGGGAAACAGCCTCGGCTGATTCGTAGGCCTTGATGCTGGCAGTACAGATGATCAGTCGGGCAAAGAAAGCCGTGTAGGGGTCGCAGTGCGCCTCTAGACGTAGAGCCTGATCAGCCAGCTGAGCAGCTCGGCGGTAGTCGTCGATTTCAAGGTAAAGCTGTGCGCCCTCAAGGCTAAGAGTGCGCATGAATGCAGCCTCGCTGGTACCACTGTGCAGGCAAGCGGGTTTGAGGGATTCGATCGTGTCAAGAGCTTTGAGTGCTTGCTTTGATTTCTCTGAATCAAGGAAAATTTCACCGCAGGTACACAGGCAATCAATGATTGCTGCAATATCCTCGGCCTTTGCTGCTCCTCGGTTCAATGTTGATGCCATGGACGCAATTTGAGAGACGAAAGTGTCGCATAGGGCCACTGCGTCCTTTTGAAGGTCGCTCGGCGCTTCCATCCCGAGCCATGAGTAGCGATCGAGCTCGCAGGAGTACCGCAGTAATTCCAGCTGCGTGATACTCAGATCCTTGCGACTGAAAGATGCTTGGGAGCGCCCGAAAATCCTCGCGAAGAAACCGGGCGTGACTAGGGGAGCGTCTTCAGCCATTGAATGAATTACCGGCGCTACTCGCTCATAGACGGATTGAAACTTCTCGTGTTCTTTCCGCAAGGACAGAAGAGTTTTTGAAAAACTTGCAAAGGAAAGAGCCGCTTGAGGATCGCTTTCGTCAAAGTGCAGTTCATCGACATTTAAGGTGTTGACCAGACACCAATCCGTCAGAAGATTGGTCTCCACGTTGTAGCCGATGACATCCGTCTGTGCAGCGTAGCGATCAAAAGCCTCTTGCATCGAGGCCGGCAAGGGAGGCAGTGAATAATCAATGGGCGGATAGGGGTTTGACTGGTCAATGGTCTCGGCCTGTGCGCGAGCAGTGCGGGATGACACTTGCTGCGCTGGCAACTCTTCACCTTCAATAGTTGACAGAGGATCGGGCATTGTCTCGCGCTCACCGACCAGCTCCAACTGCCATTCGCCCTGCGCGCGTGTTTCTGCCTGTTCGTCGACTGGCCCAGCTTCAAGAACCTCACGCGCTAAATGAGTGTAGTAGTCATTCCCGTTGCGTTGATCAAAGAGAGAGGCAACATCCAATGCCCACTGCGAGAGCTTTTCGGCGGCCTCGGAAAGCGGAGTATTGACATCGAGCTGTGGTCCCTGGCACCACTGCGACTGACCGGTGCACAAAGCCCCAAAAGCTTCATTTCCGTGGCCGCGTCGTGTGGCCTCGATGGCCGTCAGCGCAGCGGCCGGAAGATAATCGGCAAGAAGCGAGGCACTTTCAAGGGAAGAGGTCATGCCGATGCTGTCTCGCAGGATCTCTAAGGCGCGTTGCCAGCGTCCTGAACGCACGAGGTATTCGAGGTGCAACCCGATGTAATCGATGCTGTTGGCAACGCCGCGGTGGTGCCGGTAGGAGCGAATATGCGCCTCCCAAGCCGCATCGGGGCGCCCCGACATCAACAGCGGGATCATCGCTTTTGCGCGGATCCCGTGGGGCTGAGCTCCGCAGGCGCCCTCCTCGTCGAAAAGCGGCATCGCGGTGGCAACTGCACGTTCCCAATCCTTGTGAGCGACGGCCTCGTTAATCTGCTTCATGGGGTCGCAGCCTTCGCAATCGCTAATCTGATCGCTCGGCGTAGAGCGCCACAACGTCAGTGCTTCGCGGGCGTCGTCCAGGCGCCCCGTTCGCAAGCCGATCATGGCGCGCACCCCGTGAACTGCATGCATTGAAAACCCCTGGCCCGATACGAAGGTCGCAAGCGAGGTAATCAGTTCATCAATTTGCTCAATCGAGACCGCGGGGTTTCGACCTGCGGCGGCCACAGCGCTCTTGAAAAGCCATGCGAGTTCTTCGGTCTGTTCGGGAGTGAAGTCCGCTGAGTTCTTTTCAAAGCGGCTCAGAAGGAGTGAGACCGGAGCCAGTGCCTTCCATTCTTCGTTGCCCTGCTGATAGGACAAAGTGAGCGCGAGGTAGGCATCGATCTGTAATTTAGGCTCGCCCTCCAGTGCGTCCGCCCAGACGACCGCCTGTGCGACTTGGCTACTACGCGCCGGTCCCCATGGAAGCTGGGAGGTGAAGTCCAGGAGTTCGCGTACGTCTTCAGCGTTTGGCATGGGAGATCCTTCCGAGCGTTGGAGGGTTAGTTGTCGGTCGTACCGAGTGCAGAATCGAGCAGCGAGCCGAGGAGCTGTGCCGCCCAAGCCCGTTCTTTGGGCCCCAAAGTTTGGCGTCCCGCCAAGAGGCTTTGGACGTAGAGTCCGCGCAGGACACTGACGGCGGTTTGCGGGGACCGGCTTGCCACGATCAATCGTGTCACCAATGAATTCGAACGATTCAGTACCAGTCTGGGCGGCTTGGAGTTCGCGAAGGGATCGGTAACCCCCATGATTCCCGCCCACAGTTTCGAGGCCTGAGCTTGGGAATTACGCTGAACGTGGCGTTCCGCGAAGTCCGGGTCAGGCAGGTAGAGCGCTGGCAGAGTAATTGGTGTGAAGCGGCGCAGTACTACTTCACAATCAGAGGGATCGATCGCCTCGGCCGCAAGCAGCATGAGGTCCATCGCCTCAGCTTGCTCCGACAAACTGCATTCTTCGAAGGCGTCGAGGAGCTCTGAGGGGTCGACCAGTTGAAGCTTCTGCGCCAAAGTCGAGTAACGGGGATCCGTCATCAGCGCATTGATGAGCTCTTCGTCGTAGGCATAGCCCGCATTCACCAGGACTATGGATTGTGAGGCTGCGACATCGGCCAGGGCTCGGTACTGATCGACGGTGCGCGTGTATCGGATCGTCTCCTCTAAGGAGAGGAGCGTCAGTATCGGAGCGGCTCCGACCGTGCTTTCCATGGGAACATAGCGAGCGGTGAGGTCAAGCATATAAGGGTCGCGCATCGCGACAGCACGCAGCCCCATCGCATGGGTGGAAATGAACTCGTTAAAACGCGAAGGAGAGTTCTTGGCCATCTCCTCGAGCCAAGCGCGAATCTCGCTACCAATAGCCTCGCGAGTATTTTCCAAGAGCTCATCGTCGCTGAGTTGCTCGCGGGAGGCGGTCAAGCGCAAGTAGTTTGCATTCCCAATGAAACGAACAAAATACGCCCACTGCGGAACGATTCCTTCGCAGGTCCGCGACACCAGCATCTTCTTTGCATATACCGTGTGGTTGGAGCTGGAGAGCGTATTCGGGCGCTGTGAAACCACCGCGATACCTTTAGCTCCAGCGGCGGGAACATCGATGGGGATGATATCCATCCCTGAGGAGGCAAGATGCTCGTCGCACCACTGCTGTTGTTGCGAAGGCTCCAGTTCCCATACCGGCGTCTCATTCCCGTGGAAAGTTGAAGCGGAGTCGGAACGTACTTCAATCGAAATCGGAAGAAGCGAGGCGAATTCGTCGACCAGGGCTCGCACGGTATCAGGATCGATCCAGGGTTCGCCGGGGTGGGCCTCGAGAACCACTTCGGTACCGGCTTCACCCAAGTTGTGGGGGTCCGAGGCCGAGAGGGGCTGTGTGGTGTAGGTGCCTTCCGTCTTTCCTTCCCAGATCACGGTGGGGGAGTCGGGAGACTTAGCTGAACGCGAGTAAACGGTGATTGAGTCGGAAATCATGAAGCATGAGAGCATGCCGATACCGAACTGGCCTAGGAAATCACTGCGAGCCATTCCCAATTCATCACGTTTTGATGAGGCGCCAATAGTCGAGAGCAGTCCCGCAGCTTCCTCCTCTGTGAGTCCGATTCCGCTATCGCGGCACTTCAGAGTGCGCCCTTCAATTGTGATGGTGACGCGGCGCGGGCACTCAGGATCCAGTGCGCTACGGGCCTCAATAGCGTCGAGGCCATTTTGGAGGAGCTCGCGAATGTATACGCGCGGACCGGAATACAGATTTCGGGAGAGAAGGTCAACCATCCCCCTGAGGTCCACTTGGAATGTCGACATTCACTTCCCCTCTGATGTTGCTTTTTCGTCGCCCGTTGCGGTAGAAGAACGACGATCCAGTCGCTTTGCGGAAATAAGATCCTTGAGACTGACAATAATAACGCCTGCCAAAATTAAAGCCATACCCGCGATATCGACAGGCGTGAAATGGGTTCCAACAAGAAGGAACGAAAAGAAAGTCGCAGAAATTGGCTGAAGGCAGGAAATGAGGCTTGCCCGTACCGGGCCGATATCGCCGACTCCCTGCAGGAATAGCGTGAATGCGAAGGTCGTGCCGACTAAGACCAGTCCGGCCATGGCCATCACCGACATGAAATCCCACTTGATGGAGTAGGACCAGACGCGAACACCGAGGCCTAAGATGATTCCGCCGATGATAAAGCCATACGCAACGACCAGTTCGCTGCCGTAGTGGCGGATGAGTTTGACGGGGATCAACGTGTAGAGAGCGAAACCGATCGCGCTGGCAAGACCCCAGTACAAGGCATCGGTGGAAATAGCCAGAGAGTCGATCTTCCCGTGGGTTGCCAGAATAAAGGTGCCCAATAAAGCAAAAGTAATGGCAAAGAGCTCGGTGTATTTCGGAAGACGGCGTGCGGTGATACAGACGAAAACGACAATCAGGATGGGACCGAGGAATTCAATGACCGTTGCCGTTCCCGCATTGGAATAGCCGATCGCGACAACATAGGTTAACTGGCTGCCTGCAAGTCCGAGAACCGAATAAATGACCATCGGCAGGTAGGAACGACGGTTTCGCAGGAGGCTTCTGTGCAAGGCAGAAAAACCTCGGTCTTTAAAGAGAAGGAAGCCCATCGTAGTCGGTGCGGCAAGAAGCATTCGCATCGCGGTGAGCCAATAGGGGTTCGCGCCATAATCCTTCATCAGGAATTCACTACAGACTCCCGAGAAGCCCCAGGCAATTGAGGCGAGGATCGTGATGAGATATCCACGAGTGCGCGTATTCATGGTCTTCCTTGGCGGTAATACTCGATGCACTCCACTCTATTCTTTTTCCTCCTAGGGCTTAAATATAGTGCGCTATTCGGACAAAAACGACACAATGGCGTCATGAGCAATACACCATCGAAAATTGTGTACACCGCCCGCGCTGAGGTGACGGGTGGCCGTTCTGGACAGGCCCACTCTTTTGAGCCTGATCTCACCCTAGATATGCGTATGCCTCCGGCTCTTGGCGGACCCGGTGGTGGTGCAAATCCTGAAGCTCTCTTTGCCATGGGATATGGTGCATGCTTCCAGGGAGCTCTTGGCTTGGCCGCAAAGGAAGCGGGGGTCGATGTTGCCGATTCGAAGGTCGCTGTGAGCGTCGGAATCGGTCCCGAGGGCGAATCCTTCGGTATCACTGTTGACATCCGTGTTCTGATTCCCGGTCTTGAGCTTTCGCAGGCGCAGGCATTGGTTGAGCGCACTCACCAGCTTTGCCCCTATTCGAAGGCGGTTGCTGGGAACGTTCCCGTTTCGGTTTCGGCAGTAACGGATCTGTCCTAAAACTATTTGTGTTTGTGGGGGTAAGGGCACATGATCCTTGCCCCACAAACACGCGGGTCTAAGACTGATCTTGAGCCCCGGGGTCTTCCTCGTCGATGAGTTCTTGGATCGCGCGAATGAGCGACCTCAACCTAGTGGGTTTCATCGAGGGTAGTTTTGTCATCTCAGTGAGTTCGTCGACGCACTCGCGCAGGCCATCGAAATTCCCCGTGACGTAATAGCAGCGTGCAAGAACTTCCATCGGGTAACCGGCCTCGTCATATTCTTCGTATGCGCGGAAGCACGCGATCGATTCGCGAAGAACATCCATAGCCTCAACCGGTTTGCCCGCCTTCAGCATTACCCACCCCAAGGTGTAGTTGTTTTCGGCATGCGATATGGCTACTTGTTTCTCGGTTAGCTCTGTCTTGATTGAGGCGATGAGCTGACGATCTCGTTCCAATACAGATAGAGCGCGCTCAAGATCGTCCTCTCCCACGTTTGGTCCCTTGACCATCGCCGCTGCCTCGCGGCGAAGGTACTGATGCTCCCTGAAATACTCTTTCCATTCGTGGCTCAATTCTGCGGCAAGATCCGCAGCGTCGGCCTCGGCAATGTAATTCCCCAACTCCTTCGCCGCATTGCTAGCGGTGTCGGCAAGGCTCAGAGCCAGTCGATACATTTCATTTTCACGCAGCACGGCGGAATACTTCATCGCAAGGTCGTAGGCATCTTGGTATTCCTCGATGCAGAGGTAGAAGTGTGCCAAAGTTGGGGCAGCTTCGGCCAAGCGCATTCTGATATACGGGGAATCATTGAGAGTGCTGAAGGCCTCTTCAAGGATTTCAGTTGCTTCGATAAAACGATCTTTTTCAGCAAGAGCTTGCGAAAAAAGACGCGCGACACTGACATTCCACACCGCGGTTGGGAAAGCGTGAATGACGTCATTGAGGTGCTTGGCTTGGGCAAGAGCCTCGTCAGGTTGGTGTGCCTGAAGTGAAGCCGAGCAAATCGTCCCGCGCGAGATGAGGGCGGTATAGGGATCGCACAAATCGTTCAGACGCAGAGCTTGGTCGGCGTATTGGCAAGCTGCCATGTATTTTTCGCGTCCAAGCTCTAATTCCTGATATTCCAAAAGAAGGTCAAGCGCAACATGCTTCTTTGAAGGTGCAAAACGGGTAAAAGCCCTCTCGAGGTTTTCCCAAAGCGCGTAGCTTGCCTCAGTGTCATCGAAGTTTTTGCACATTGTCGCAATGGACGCACATTGGCTGAGAATCAGGCCAACGAGCTGAATATCTTTCCCCGTTCCCTGATTGCGATTCAGCTCGGGGGCCACTTCTTCAATTAATGCGCGAGCGTTCTTGATACGGGCCATCGCATGAGTCATTACTTCTTCGGGGATTTCTTCATCGCGAATGGAAAAATACATGACATCACAGGAAGAACGTTGGAGGTTGATCCATGCAAGGTTGAGCTGCTGGCGAGTGAGCTGAGCGCGACGTCCCCTGAGCTTTGAGAAAAAGCCGGGAGAAACAATAGTCGTGTCATCGTCCAGTGCAATAACCGCCTGTTCTGCCTGGTCGAGGAGGCTGCGAGCAGCATCAAAATTTTGGTGCAATTTGAGGATGACGCAAGCGAAAATGTAGTAGTCCATGACGTCTGCGTGACTGAAATCGATATCCAGAACTGACTCGTTCATGACAGTTGCGTGGTCGACGATGAACTGGCGTTCCGGATCGAAACCGGTTGTGTCCGAGAGTGCTGAGAAACGATTGAAGGCTTCTTGCATCGAGGCCGGGGGAGTAAAGGGCCTTAGATCAACACGCGGGTAGGGATTCGTGTCATCGGTGGTCTTCACTTTCTCCTGCTTGATGCGACGCGTGGAGTATTTCGGTGTTTCATCGACGTCACTACTTGAAATCGCTTCGGGAAGAACTTCGCGCTCGCCCACAACCTCAAAAGACCAGGTTTTTTGTGCGCGTTCTTCTGCTTCACTGTTAACGGGGCCTTCATCAAGAACCTCGCCAGCAGAGGCCGTGTAAAAATCATTGCCATTTCGCGCATCGAAGAGCGTGGCAACAGAGAACAACCATTCTTTGAGTCCTGAGGCAACATCTTCCAAGGGAGTATTGACATCCAAACGAGGCCCCTGGCACCACTGAGATTGCCCGGTGCAAAGCGCGCGGAAAGCATGTTTTCCTAAACCTCGGTCGACGGCCTCGCGCGCTGCCAATGCAGCACCCTTGAGGTAATCAAAAAGAAGGGCTGCGCTTTCTGCGCGGGAGGTCACTGCAATGGAGTCGCGCAGGATATCGAGCGCACGCTGCCAACGCCCGGAGAGTACAAGGAACTCCATGTGTTGTCCCAAAAGATCCATGTACTGCGCATTACGGCGATGCTGGCGATAGGAACGGACGTGGCATTCCCACGCTGCTTCGGGGCGTCCTGACATCAATAGAGGAATCATCGACAGTGCTTGGACTCCTGCAGGCTGATTTCCGCAGCCCTCGCGAATGTCGAGCAAAGGTACAGCTGTCGCAACTACGCGTTCCCAATCTTTCGCGACGACGGCCTCGGTAATCTGGCGTTCGGGATCGCATTGGACGCAGTCGGAAACCTCATCGCGTGGGGTTGCCCGCCACTTCACTAATTCTTCATGGGCGGCCACGGGATCACCCATCCGTAGCGCGAGGGAGAAACGGACTCCGTGGACCGCATGCATCGAATAGCCCTGATCCTGGATGAATTTCCCAAAGCCTTCGGAGAGCTCCAGTGCTTGTTCCTTCGAGACTGCGGGGTTACGTCCTGTTGCGCTCGTGGCATTCTTGTACAGCCATGCTAAGGATTCGATCTGATCCGCTTCAAAAGCACCGGGATTTTCGTCAAATTTTGTGACGAGCCATGCCGTCGGGGCTAGCGCTTTCCATTCTTCATTTCCCTGCTGATAGGCGGTAGCCAGCTCCATGTAAGCCTCGATGCGTAGCTCTTCTTCGCCCTCTAAGGAATCGACGAGCACCACTGCACGTGCAAGCTCGGCACTGCACGCGGGCCCCCACGGCATCTTCGCTGCGCGTTCGATAATGTCCTTCACTTCCTGGACGGTGCTCATCATTGATCCCTTCTGAAAGCAAGCAGGAAATTAGATGAGATGATCATAAATCCAATGTGATGGAGAAGATAAAAGAGCAGTTCAGGGAGTGCTTATGAAGCGTTTCTGCAGAGTTTAAGTGTGCAATAGGCGCGCAATTTCTATGGGAGGGACAAAGGTGTCACTTGCGTCGATAATGCTTGCCTAACCTTGGTGATATGCAACTATCACAATTTCCACTACGGACTCGGGCTCGCCTCGGAAACATGGAGGTTTCCCCCGAACACCGACTCCGTCTGTATGAACTTGGAGTTCGCCCTGGAAGCGAATTCTTCATTGTGAACAAGGCCGCTTTCGGAGGCCTCGTCGTTAATATCGCCGGTGCGCGCGTTGCCGTTGACCGCCGTAGTGCTCGGGCAATCGAAGTGGAGGAAATCGCATGAGCTGCCCACACTGCTCTCCCAAATCAGATGTCGCTGTGTTGGACACTCCGACCTCAAGTGGTGGAGAAAAAACGATTGTCTTAGTTGGTAACCCAAACGTTGGGAAATCAACACTGTTCAACGCGATTACCGGTTCCCGCCAGCACGTCGTTAATGCTCCCGGTACCACGGTTGAGATGAAGCGCGGTACCTGGCGCGCACTGGGTGCAAACCTTGTCGATCTTCCGGGAACCTATTCCTTGATCGCGTCTTCTCCTGACGAGCAAGTTGTCAGTGACACTCTTTCTGGTGCCGAGGGCTCATTCACCGACCCTCGAACCGGACGAAAAGTTGATCTGGCTATTGTCCTTTTGGACGCCAGCGCAATGACGCGTTCGCTCTACCTCTTGGGACAAGTTGCACAAGCTGGTCACCCCGTAGTCGCCGTCGCCACAATGGTTGATGTTTCTGAGAAGGATGGCCAGAAATACCCGGTCGATAAACTTGCCGATGAATTGGGAATTCCCGTTCTCGCGGTAGACCCGCGCCACTACGACAACCCTGATCTTCTTGAAGGAATTGTCCGTCACGCGCTCGAACACCACACACGTCCGAAGGGCCTTCCCGTCAACGCGGCTGATGGAAGCTGTACCTGCGGATGCGGTGGGCTGACCCAAGCAGATGAACTCTTCGCCTGGGTTGATCGCGTCGAAACCGCAGTAGTCGGAAAAGCCGAAGGCGACCCCATCCTCTCGACCTCTGACAAGATTGACCGAGTCCTGCTCAACCCCTGGCTGGGAATCCCGATCTTCTTTGTCCTTATGTGGTTCCTCTTCAAAGTCGCAGGCGAATGGGTCAGCCCTGTTCAGGACTTCTTCGACCACATCTTCTCCTCAACGGATGAAGGCTTCCCCTCTTTGGCAAACGGCATCACCTACCTCCTCACGCTTGGGGGACTCCAAGACGGCTGGCTCCACAGCTTCCTCATTGGTGGTCTGTGCACCGGTTTGGGCGTGGTTTCTTCCTTCATCCCCCTGATGTTCATCATCTTCTTGATGATTTCCATCCTGGAAGACTCCGGTTACATGGCTCGCGCAGCCTTCCTTGGTGACCGTGTCATGCGTGCGATCGGTCTGGATGGCCGTGTGATTTTGCCGCTGATCATGGGATTTGGCTGCAATCTGCCGTCACTGGCAGCAACACGAACACTTCCCAACACTGCCCAGCGAATCGTCACGACCATCATTACGCCTTACACCTCGTGCGCAGCGCGACTGACCATCTACTTGATGATCGCGCGGATTTTCTTCCCCGATAACGCTGGAACAGTGATCTTCTCGCTCTATGTTCTCTCGCTCATCATGGTGATCTTGGGTGCGCTTGTTCTCAAGCCCTTCTTCACGAAGAAGACCACGGACTCTCCACTGTTCCTGATACTTCCCGCCTACCAGGTTCCGCGAGTTTTCGTGATCTTGCGGACTACGTGGTTGCGCGCGTGGGCCTTCGTGAAGGGCGCAGGCAAGATCATCTTGGCCATGACCTTCGTCGTGTGGCTCATGGGTGCCATTCCGATGGCAGGAAACTACTCTTTCGCCGACTCGGAACTCCCAATGGAGGACTCCCTTTACGGGCGCACCGCTCAGGTGCTTGAGCCTGTCTTCAAACCCGCTGGTTTTGGTGAGTGGCACATGACCGGTGCTCTGATGACCGGTTTCGTTGCGAAGGAAACAGTGATCTCGTCGATCGTCACTTCCTACAACATGGATCCCGAAACAGAAGGTGGAGATGCCGAGGATGGCGGTGATGATCTTGGTTCGCTGCCTCAGTTGGTCACTGAATCCTTCCAAAAGTCTGCGGGAGATGCAGCGCCGATCGGTGCCTTCGCGTTCTTGGTCTTTGTTCTGACCTACACGCCCTGTATGGCGACAGTTGCTGAACAGGTCCGCCAGATTGGCGGTAAGCTCACCGCAGCCGCCGTTGCCGTCCAGCTCTGCAGCGCTTGGCTGTTGGCTGTCGGCGTCTTCCAGATCGGACGGTTGCTTTTCTGATGGCTTCTGCGCAGTTTGTGTCTCCCGTCCAGCGTCTTAGAGAGGCGCTGGCGCGGGGGTGCACCCTGGAAGCCGCGGCAGCGCAGGCACAGGTGTCGAAGGCATTCGCCACTGTCGTCATTGAGGACATGGAGCGCCGAGGCCATGCAACCAGCGCGCAGTCGCTGTGCGCTTCGGGTTTGGGTGCGTGCCACGGGAATAAGGCACCCGAGGTGATGCTTCACTGTTCGGGATGTCCTCTGGTCATCTAGTAGTGCTCTGAGCTCAACCAACAAGAAGGCTCCCTGTCGATCTGGATGAAGCAGTGATCGACAGGGAGCCTTCTGTGCAGTTTCTTTTAGGCTTACTTCACCCCAGTGATTTCACCGTCAGTGGTCAGCCCAATTCGCTCTGCCGCAGGGTGAGCCGACAAACCGGGCATTGTTGAAAGCGTTCCCGAAATTGCGTAGACATAGCCTGCACCAGCCGCAAGACGAACTTCGCGAATGGGAAGAGTCCAACCCGTAGGCGCGCCCTTCGCCTGCGGATCGGCACTGAGGGACATCGGAGTTTTAGCAACCACAACCTTGAGTGAACCAAAGCCAGCTGCTTGGTATTCCTTGAGGCGCTTTGCGGCGGCAGGAGTGTAATCCACTCCCGATGCCCCGTACATTGCAGCAACCTTTGCGATCTTGTCTTCGAGGGAATCCGAATCTTCGTAGAGGGGACTAATCTGCGCATCGGCGGATTCTTTACACGCCGCGGCTACTTCACGTGCAAGCTCGCGCGCGCCTTCGCCGCCCTCAACGACACCGAGGGAGCGCGCCACACGCACCCCGGCCTCGGCACAAATTTTCTCGATCTCAGCGAGCTCGGCCTCGTGGTCGGTGGGGAAGACATTGATTGCAACTACGGGGTTTAGGCCGAAACCGCGGACAATTTCAATGTGCTTGAGAAGGTTTGCGCTGCCCGTGCGAATCTCTTCAACGTTTTCCTCGGTCATGGCATCGGGCAGGGGTTTGCCCGGAGCAAGACGGTACTTGCCGGAGTGGGACTTGAGTGCACGAACTGTCGTGACGATCACCGCGCAATCGGGACGCAAACCGCCCACGGGGCACTTGATATCGAAGAAACGCTCGGCGCCCATATCCGCGCCGAAACCGGCCTCGGTCACCACGTAATCACTGTGCTGTCCAGCAAGGCGGTCCGCGATCACCGAGGAGCAGCCCGTTGCAATATTGCCGAAGGGGCCGGTGTGAACCAGGACCGGGCTGCCCTCAGTCGTGCGCAAAAGGTTCGGGCAGAGTGCATCGCGAAGGAGCGCGGCCATTGCTCCCGCAGCCTTCAGGTCCTCAGCGGTGACATATTCGCCGGCCTCATTTTGGCCAATGACAATGCGTCCCAAACGCTCGCGAAGATCAGCGTAAGAGGTGGCAAGGGACATGATGACCATGACCTCACTGGCGGCGGTGATATCAAAGGAGGACTGACGAGTCACGCCATCAATTGCGCCGCCCAAGCCTGTGACGACGTGGCGCAAAGAGCGATCATTAACGTCCAGAACGCGCGGCCACGTGATGGAGCGTTCCTTGATGTGGAGCTCATTTCCCTGATGCAGGTGGTTATCGATCATTGCAGACAGCAGGTTGTGTGCAGCTGTGATCGCGTGGAAATCGCCGGTCAGGTGCAGATTCATCTTCTCGAATGGCAGGACCTGGCTCTTGCCATTGCCGGCTGCGCCGCCTTTGACACCGAAAGTCGGCCCCATTGAGGGCTGACGGATTGTCAAAGTTGCACTAGCACCCTCAAGTGCCAATCCCTGAACGAGGCCGATAGCAGTCGTCGTTTTCCCCTCGCCGAAAGGAGTGGGGGAGGTTGCCGTCACGACGACGTAGCGGGCTCGTTGGGGAGCGGAAGTGTCGACAGCGGCCAGATCGATCTTTGCCAGATCAAATCCGTAGGGGAGAAGGTGCTCACTGGAAATACCCGCGCGTTCGGCCAATTCGACCAGCGGTTCCAGCTTGGAGGCAAAATCAGTTGCAACAGTGATCATGGAGATAGCTTAAGTCACTACGGGCAGCCGGACTCGGTAGCCCGAGTGCTGGGAAAATGTTGCCTTACGGCGTTCCCTCTCGTGGCAAAGGAGTCATTTCCATTACGGTGGTTTTGTGGCCGTTAATTTCTTTTCTCGATCGACGCAAGATTCCTCACGGGAACCGGTAGATACCGTTCCTGAAACGCCGAGCGCACCCAGCGACCATGTTGTCCAAGAATGGCGTGCGCAACTGCGCCTATTGACTTCGCAGGAAGGTGGGAACTCTTTCCCAAGCCTGACTGTCTCTGAGGCGCACCCGGGAGGATTGGCGCAGCTTTATGCTGGACGACCCACGAAATTGTCCAGTCTGATCCGTGAAAGTGCGGCCCATAAGCGTGCTCTCGAGCGCGCGCGTTCGCTGGTTTCATTCGCCCACGAAATGGCAATGCGCCACGGCGTTGCCCCTGTTCACATTGCGATCGGTCACGCGCAGTGGGGCAGTGGCGAGGCCAAGCAAAGCGCCCCCGTTTTCCTTCGCCCGCTGCGTCTTGCCGTTGAAGGTGACGATGTCGTTATCACCTTGCGTCATGGAATGGAACTCTCTGCTGCTTTCGAAGATGCGCTCGCGGACAAAGGCGTGCGCATCGATATGGATGAAGTTGCGCATCTGTCGACTCAGACGCACGGTTTTTCTGCATCCGTGGTTTTGGACCATGCCCGGCGGGCGGCCTCGGTTCTCGAGAATTTCGATGTTCGTGAAGAACTGACAATTGGGATTTTTGAACACCCTGCTGCACTTCTACTCCGCGAGCTTGACCATCCTGCCGTTCTGATGAAGAACCGCGTGATTCGTGCTCTTGCTGGGGATGCGGCGGCTAGAAGTGCGATCTCTGGTCCTCTTCCCCAGTCCAATCCCAATGACCGTGACCCCGATGAGGAACGCGGTGCAGGCGATCTGACCCCGCGTCAACAAGATGTTGTTGAGGCCGTTGCAGAGGGCCATTCCTTCATTGTCGATACGCCTTCGGGTGCAGATGATGCTTCCCTTATTTCTGCGATTATTGCCGATAGTGCCGCGAATGGACGCACACTGGTTCACATTGCAGGTTCGCCCTCGCGCGCCCTTGCTGTTCACGGGCGTCTTCGTGAGCTCGGTATCGATGAAGCCGCGGTACGCATTGATGGCTCGAATGCAACCGATGCGCTGCTAGCGGAGAAGCTTCTTCACGCGGCTGAAGACACGAACTCGGTTGAAGATACGGCCGAAGTTGCGCAGATGCGTGCGCGTTTGCGTACCATCCGTCAAACCCTGTCTTCTTACACCACCTATTTGCACCACCCCTTCAAGAATTTCGGTGTCAGTGCTTTCAATGCGCTTCAGGTTCTGACTGATCTAACGGCAACAAAGCCCGCTCCCCGAACTCGTGTACGCCTTGGCGAGGATGTTCTTCTTGAGATCGCTTCCGACCAGGGGGAGCGTGCCCGCGAGCTTCTTCACGAGGCCTCGGCCCTTGGAGTTTTCTCGCGCCAAGCGCAGGTTGGTCCCTGGAAGGGGATCGTCATTGGCTCCCAAGAGCAGGTTCCCGATGTTCTTGAGCGAGTCGATCGTCTGGCAAAGGAAACGCTTCCGCAATTGCGAGTCGTCATGTCCTCGGTTGCGGGAGAAAGTGGGATCACCCCCGCTGCTGATATGCGTCAGTGGTATGCACAGCTGTCGATGTTCGAGGGCGTTCGTGAGGTTCTGGATATCTTCCAGCCCCGCGTCTTCGAGCGCTCTGCAGCCGATATGGTGATTGCGACCGCTTCGAAGAAGTGGCGTCAAGAACACGGTATTTCCATGTCGCGTTCTCAGCGAGTCCGTTTGGTCAAACAAGCGCAGGATATGCTCCGCCCGGGTACCCACGTCAATGATCTTCACCGTGCTCTGCTGACCGTTCAGGAACGACGTGATGTGTGGCGCCAGCATTGCGATTCTGATGGCTGGCCGACACTGCCGTCGAATCTGACACAGGCTGTGGAACTGACCCAGGATGTTGCGGAAGATCTTGAGCATCTGACGCCCATGTTTGCGACGGCTCACGGTGATCTTGAGGCGATGCCGATTGCCGACTTGGCGAAACTGTGCGAGAGGCTGAGTGCTGATCCCGAAGGTGGTTACGAGCTTCCTCGTCGCGTTGCGGTTTTGAAGGCTCTGTCCGAGCTTGGCCTTGAACCGCTGACCCGAGATCTTCGTCAGCGTCATGTCGCTGACGACCAACTGGATGCCGAACTTGACCTAGCGTGGTGGGCCTCGATCTTGGGCTTGATGCTGGCAACCGATTCGCGCTTGGGTGGTTTTGATCCTACCGTTTTGGAGCAAACCTTGATTGAGGGCCGCGATTTGGATCGCCGTCAGGTCGCATCGCTGGTCCCGCAGGTCATTTCGCGTCTGCATCGGGTACGTACGCAGGCTTTGGCCGATGATCCACAAGCCTTGCGCGCTCTTGAATTGGCCGTCCAAGACCAACATCCGCTGACGTCTTTGTACGCGCAATTCCCCTTGTCGTGGAAGCTTATTCCCGCGGTTTTGACGGTCCCGACACTGGTTCCCCAAATTTTGCCTGAGCAGCAACAAGTCGATGTCGTTATTTTGGACGGCATCGATGAGCTCCCCATTGCAGAACTGGTTCCGATTATTTCGCGAGCATCGCAGGTAGTCGTCTTTGCCGATCTTGCGCAGGAACACGGTGAGGATGCCGTCGAGGCCCTGGCCGAGGTTCTTCCGCACGTGCGCATGGATGTTCGCCCAACGCGCTTGAACGATCAGATGGCATTGCTTCTTGCCCGATACCGCGTTGACCACACGGGTGTTCCGGTTCCTTGGACCTCTGCCAGCGCTCCGGTGACCGCGGTGTGGACAGAGGGCACAGGAATGCCGACTCCGGGAAGTGAAGCCGTTGAGTCGACTTCCGTGGAAGTCGATGCCGTTGTCGAGGCTGTTCTTGAGCACGCGACTTCAACCCCCGATCGTTCTCTTGCTGTGGTCGCGTTGAATGCACAGCACGCTGAGCGTATCCGCGCCCAACTGACGCGCACGATCGGCGCCGAGCCCGGCTTGGCCTCGTTCTTTGATCCCGCGCGTGTGGAGCCTTTCGTGGTTGTGGACCCCGATGGCGCACGAGGCCTGGGCCGCGACCACGTCATTATTTCTGTTGGTTTCGCGAAGACTCCTCACGGTCGGGTTATTCACCACTTTGGTGTTTTCTCTTCCCCTGCGGGTGCGGGAGCAATGGCTGATGTCTTGCGCTCGGTGCGCGGAGATCTGACCGTTGTCTCTTCGATTCGACCCGGGGAGATCGACACTTCGCGTTTGTCCCAGCGCGGTGCACTCATGCTGGTCGATTTGCTAGAGATTGCTCAAGGGCAGTCGGGCGTGGGTATCGACGCCTGGCCGACCCTGGAGATTGAGCCGGATCGTCTGCTCATCGACCTAGCGGATCGCCTGTATGGCTTGGGTCTTGAGGTTGTTGCAAATATCGGTATTCCCGGTGGTTTGCGGATCCCCCTTGCAATTGGACATCCCGAGGTTCCGGGACGCCTACTCCTTGCAGTGCTTACTGATGACGATGAGTATGTTGCTCAGCCTTCATTACGTGTGCGCGATCGCCTGTGGCCTTCGATGCTTGAGGAGCAGGGCTGGAAGGTGCATATCGCATTGTCGATGGCCGTTTTTATTGACCCCGCAAAGGAAACCGATCGCATTGTCCAGCTGGTGCTGGATGCAGTTGATGAGATCAACGGTCCCGCCGCGCCAGTACTTGAACTTCCCGAGGATCCTGACGCTGAGTTTGGTGTAGCTGAAGAAGAAGACGCTTTCGCTTCTGTTTCTGCTGAGGCTCCGCACGGTGATCAGGAAGATGACGAGGCCTCGCAGGCTCGTCAGCGCCGTGATGAGTTGGTTGAGGATACTCGTGAGAACGAGGCCGTGGCTGAGGCTGAAAACGATGCTGATAGCGCGCGTGGAGAACGTCCCGCGATTGCACGCGGTTTGCCGCTGGCAGCATATAGCGATGATCAATTGGATGAGGTCGCGCTGTGGGTGGCCTCCGATGGCGTTGAGCGCAGCGAAGAAGAAGCTGTTGATGAGCTCTGGCGTGCACTCGGATTGACTCGCCGTGGTGCTCAGACCGATGCGGTCTTGCGTCATGTGGTTCGCAGGAATCAGAAGTGAGTGAGGCCTCTGAGGCGACGCGGCCGCACTCTCATGAGTCGGATTTAGGAAGTGGAGATAACTCTGCGGGATCCGAAGAACATGCGACGCGCGCACGGAAACGCAGGCGTGTACTTTTCGTCAACGAGGTTGATGAGAGGCTGATTTCGCGCGGGATCCCTACCTCTCTGGAGGATCGGGTTTCCGACCAAGAACGCCAGGATGCTCTGGATAAGGCGCATTTAGTCGGCGAGGCGGATCAGTCGAATACTGCCCGCCTCACCGCTAATGTCCCCCCGCACTCCCAAGCGCGGATTTAGTCGGCGCAGAATGACATAGAAAAAGGTGGCGGCAAGCATGATGCTTGCCGCCACCTTATATATGAATCAGATTCAGTTGTTGCTCTGAGCCTTGAGCAGGTCGCGGATCTCAGAGAGCAGCTGGACGTCCTCGGAAACTGCGGGAGCTTCCTCGGCCTCTTCCTTCTTGCGGCGAGCGTTCAGAGCGTTCATCGGCATGACCACGAAGAGGTACAGTGCAAAGGCAACGATCAGGAAGTTGACCAGTGCAGTGATGATGGCGCCGGGCTGAACAGTTGCCGAGCCAACGGTGAACTCCAGGAAGCTGTCGAAGTTCGGCTTGCCGACCAGACCACCGATGAGGGGGTTGAGGAACTTCTCAACCAGAGCGGTGACGACTGCGGTGAAGGCAGCACCGATCACCATACCGACGGCAAGATCAACAGCGTTTCCGCGGGAAATGAATTCTTTGAAGCCCTTGAGCATGGAAAACTCCTTGAGTTATTGATATTCAGCTCTGAGTCCAGTTAGGAATCACCGAACTCGCACGTGTTGCGTGACGCTCATGCGTCAACCAAGGAGAAAGCCTATCGGCAACACCAGTGCCTTGGGAAGCGCAAAATACGCAGTCTTCCTCACATATTGCGCCTAGCCTGTGCAGGAGCTATTCACTTGATTCCCAGTTTAATGAAGTGCGAAGGCGTAATGACTCCGTCTACCGGAATATCGTGATCCTCGCGGGGGAGCAATTCTTTTCCTCGATACTCCCAATCAAAAATGCATGCAATAACTGGGGCTGACACGCCCTTATATAACAGTGCGCGGTCGTACCAGCCGCCACCCTGGCCAAGGCGAGTGCCGGCCTCGTCGACTGAAAGACCGGCGATCAGGACAATCGATGCCGCTTCAAGAGCCTGGGCTTCGCGGATAGGGGCGCGGCTTTGGGCAGGGAAGCGCGGGTTAGGGCGAGTGAGTTCGTCACCTCGGGAATGAAGAGCCCAGTGGGGTTCGCGCAAGAGCGTGCCGTCCTCGCACGCAAGAACAGGAAGTAAAACGGGGTCAAAACAGGCAAGGATTCCAGAAATATCTGGCTCCTTTTCCATCGGATAAAAAGCTGCAAGGGGGTGGCTACTGCTGGGAGTGACGCCAAAAACATCAAGCGCTTCACGGAAATGTGCGGTCAAAGCGTCACGCTCACCCTGTTCCTCGCCGGGGCCTCGGGAATCCCAATACAGGCTCCTACGCGCACGAATTTCAGCGCGAAGTGAGTTTTTATGCATGGTCATTTCGCTCCCACGCCCCTTCCTCGACTACTCTGGTGACTATGACAGATCGAAATGTACCTGTGCGTCACGCGGTTGTTCCGGCCGCCGGACGCGGCACGCGTTTCCTGCCAATCACAAAGTCTGTGCCTAAGGAAATGCTGCCTGTTGTTGACCGTCCTTCAATTGAATATATCGCTCGAGAGGCAACGGATGCCGGTATCGACGATATGCTCTTCGTGACTCGAACCGGTAAGGAATCCATCGAAGCCTACTTTGATGCCGACCCCGGTCTCGAAAATGAGCTCGAGAAGGCAGGCAAGGACGAGCTTCTTGCCCTCTCTCGCGAATACCTCAAACTTGCACGCATGCACTCGGTGCGCCAGGGACACCCGCTGGGTCTGGGACATGCTGTTTTGCAAGCCCGTCAGCATGTTGGAAATGCTCCCTTTGCTGTGATGCTTCCTGACGACCTCATGCACCCGAATTCCACGCTGCTCAAGCACATGATTGATGTGCGCCATGCTCTTGGTGGTTCGGTTGTCGCACTTCTGCGCGTGACTCCTGAACAGGCGACTGCCTACGCGTCGACTTCGGTTACTCCTCTGGAGATCCCCGAAGGTGTTTCCCTCAAGGACGGCGATCTTATGCGTATTGATCGCGTTGTTGAGAAGCCGCCGCTCGAAGAGGTCATGAGTGAGTACGCGGTTGTTGGGCGCTACGTCTTCGACCCCGCGATCTTCGATGAACTGACAAAGATCGAGCCCGGACGCGGTGGCGAATACCAGCTGACTGATGGTTTCGCTCGCCTGATCGATCGTGATCCCGAGGATGGCGGCGGCCTGTACGGTGTCGTTGTCAATGACCGTCGTTTCGACACCGGTGACAAGCTCGGCTACCTCGAAGCCAATATCGCCTTGGCTTTGGAAGATCCGAAGCTCGGTCCGAAGTTGGCGGAGTTCTTGGTGAACGAGGCCGGTACCCAGCTGAAAGACCGTCTGGCGAAAGTTCTAGGTCTGTAATGCGCTCGGTCGCTGATTTCTATCAAGACTGTATTTCTGCCGTCGGGCAGCAGCCCCCTCTGGATGTTCAACTTCCCGACGCTGTGGGCTGCGTCTTAGCAGAGGACGTTGAGGCTCCCTTCAACCTGCCGGTTGCTGACCTGGCTGCGTGCGATGGCTACGCGGTTGCTGCAGCTGATCTTGAAGGCGCTCGCCCGGATGCCCCTGTTGTCCTGCCCGTTACGGAAGAGATCCGCGCGGGGGATATTCACCCGGCTGCCCTGATCCGAGGCCGCGCGATCCGTATCGCGTCTGGCGCTCCTATGCCTCAGGGTGCGGATGCAGTTCTTGCTCTGGAATTCAGCGACCATGGCATTTCTAAGGTTTCCGCGAAGACTCAGCCTGCGGTGGGGGAGAACATCCGCCGTAAGGCCGAGGACGTGGAAGAAGGAACCGTTGTTCTTCGAGCGGGGACCCGTGTGGGTGCCCGCCAGGTTGCTCTGCTTGCCGGCGTTGGTCGTTCCCGCGTTCTGGTTCACCCGCGTCCCCGTGTGGTGATTTTGTCCATCGGTGATGAGCTCGTTGAGCCCGGCCGCGAGGCTCGCCCCGGAACGGTATTCGATGCCAATGGCCACGCACTTTCGACGGCTATCACTGATGCAGGTGCGCAGACCTTCCGCGTGTCTGCTGTTCCCGATGAGCGTTCTGTTCTTCGTGAAACTATTGAAGATCAGTTGGTTCGTGCCGATTTGATCTTGACGACGGGCGGTATCTCGTACGGAAGTGGCGATACAGTCCGAGAGGTCTTGTCGGCACTTGGTACTGTTCGCTTCGATTCGGTTGCTGCATGGCCAGGTCACATCCTTGGTGTGGGAACTGTCGGCGGTGACGATCAGGGGCGCGCGGGTACGCCTATTTTCTGCCTTCCCGGTGACCCGGTTTCCGCCCAAGTTTGCTTCGAGGTTTATGTGCGTCCTGCGCTTCGCCACATGCAGGGCTGGACTGTTCTTAACCGTCCCAGCGTTGAAGCGCGCGTAGATCGCTCATGGTATTCGCCGCGAGGCCGTCGCGAGTTCGTGCGAGTGCGTCTAGTGGGCGAACCTCGCACGGGATATCAGGCGAAGGTGATGGGAGCCCCTGCCTCGTTGCTTCTTTCGGCCCTGGCTGAATCGAATGCGCTTGCGGTGGTCCCCGAAGACGTGACGAATGTGCGCGTCGGCGATATTTTGCGCTGCATGGTTTTGGACTGATTGGGTACCTATTCGGAATGGGACTGCGCGAGCTTTTTGCACCCGCTGCGGTGTGGGGGCGTGACCCGTCCTTCTTCAGTGTGCGCATTGAAGATCCGGTCTCGGAAGGTTTTCTTCGCGCGTCGTCCTCTGTGCCTCCTGAGGTCATGACAATTCGCCCGCTTTTGGGGCGCGACCATCTGCGTATTGATTCGGTACGACGCGCGAACTCCGCTTGGCTGAATCCGTGGGATGCAACCTTGCCCGAGGGAGCAGTGGAAGAACTTCCAACCCTGTGGGAGTACATGCGGCGCGCAGACCGCGATCAACGGCAGGGGCACTCTTTAATATTGATGCCCGAATTTGATGGGGAGCCGGTTGGTCAATTCACCCTTTCACAGGTGCAATGGGGTGCAATGAGTCAAGGGATCCTTGGCTATTGGGTTGCTCAAGAGGCTGCTCATATGGGCGTGGCTTCTTTGGTTGTTGCCTACATGATGGACTTGGTTATTGGCGAACTCGGTCTGCATCGAATTGAAGTTAATGTCCGGCCAGAAAATGAGCGCTCTTTGGGTCTTTGTCGCAAGCTTGGTCTTCGCGAGGAAGGCTACCGTGAGCGCTATATGAACATCGCGGGGCAGTGGGCCGACCATGTGAGTTTTGCGATGGATGCAGAGTCTCTTCCGCAAGGTGGCATGATCGCCTCCGTGTACGGTCAAAGCTTGCGCTAACACATTTCCCCTTCATGTTGTCAATGGTGTGCATGTGACAAATGTGATTGATGTGAATTTACTGCGATATTTTTCCTCCAATGATCACAGACACGCGCCCACTATAGGACTCCGTCATGGCGCTGAGGTTTTAGCGTTAGAGGGTGGTATACGGAGGAGTTTTGGTTGCAGTGGCGGTCATCGTCACCCTCGCCACCCTCCCGTACCTTATTGCTCGCCGAAGCGCGATGATGCAATCTCGAGAGAACGATCGCTTTTCTCCCAGCTTGCGTCTCGTTGAATCGGCTAGCGTCGTACCCGTCGACGAATGCGCTGACGAATCGCCCGCGCTACTCAACGGCACCCGTCCCGTGCAACGAAGGAGCTCTCCAGTGGCACACAATGCTCCGGTCCTGACCGCAGAGGCCGCCCGCGCTCGCAGTCGCGGAGTGCGTGAGATTTCTGCACTGCGCGCCCGTCGCGCCGCCCGTTTGAGTGCCGAGGCCGCTGCTGCCCGCCGACGTGTGCTGCTCGTGGCTGTGGCTGCCCTAGCAACCCTGATCCTTGCCGGTTGTGCTGCAGCAACCTCGCTGTCATGGATGTGGCCGCTTCTTCCCTTTGCCGTGGGTACGGCAACCCTTGTCTTTTCTCGGGCGTGTGCGATTCGTTCCCAGCGTATTGGGGAAGAGGAAGTCGCACAGCTCCACAGGCTTCGCGACCAGCTCTCTCGATCGTCAGCGTCTGGGAAGGCGTCGACTGAAGTAACCACGGTCGAAGCTGAAGCTGTCCAGTTGCCTGTTTCTGATGCCTCGGAAGAAGGCGTGGAAGATGAGAGTCGGCGCGCGGATCAGGTTACGGATGAGTCCGAGGAACTCGCCGAAGATCTTCAAAATGAAGCGCAGGTTGCGGTGGAGGAGACTGTGGCCTCTGCTATCGAGGAAGAGATTCCGGCTCCCGTGGAACGTCGCACCTGGACGCCTGCCGCAATCCCCGCGCCGACCTATGCAATGCGTGCTCGACTAAGTGGGCGAATCGTGCACCCCGATACCGATATTCGCGGAATCCCAAGGGTGGATGCGCGTATTCCTGCTCGCCCGATTGCCGCTGGCCCGGTGCCGAAGGATGCGCGTTCGACCGAGGAAGTCGTCGCCTACGAAGCAGTTGTCCTGGATGTCGAGGCCGCGCTGGATTCGCGTATCGCTCAGTAGCTTGGCGTGCGGAGCCTGCTGGGGCTCCGTTTGGCCAAACGGATTTCTGCCGCTATGATGGTGGGGTCCTTGGGGCTATGGCGCAGTTGGTAGCGCGTCTCGTTCGCAATGAGAAGGTC
>CAUTAH010000011.1:0-33203 GCA_963536345.1 uncultured Actinomyces sp. | reverse complement strand
TGGCAAGCTTTGTCGATCGAGTAACGATTTTCGCCCAGGGAGGCAACGGCGGCCACGGCGTCGCCTCGGTCAAGCGCGAGAAATTTAAGCCCCTGGGCGGCCCTGATGGTGGTAACGGCGGTAACGGCGGCTCCGTCATCCTCGAGGTAGACCCGCAGGTGACCACTCTTCTGACCTATCACCGCAATCCCCACCAGCGAGCGGAAAACGGTACTCAAGGCATGGGCGACTTCCGTCAGGGAAGGAACGGTGCGGATACAATCCTCCCGGTTCCAGACGGCACTGTCGTCAAGTCAAAGCGCGGTGAGCTCCTTGCTGACCTCACCGGCGCGGGAAGTCGATTCGTCATTGCCGAAGGCGGCCGAGGAGGCCTGGGCAATGCGGCGCTCGCCTCGAAAAAGCGTAAGGCTCCCGGGTTCGCGCTCCTTGGAGAGCCAGGGGAAGAACACAATGTCGTTCTTGAACTCAAGTCTGTTGCTGATGTTGCCCTTGTCGGCTACCCCTCGGCAGGCAAATCCTCACTGATCGCAGCGATGTCCGCTGCGCGCCCTAAGATTGCCGATTATCCTTTCACGACGCTTGTTCCCAATCTTGGGGTTGTTCAAGCAGGGGATTCTCGCTACACCGTTGCCGACGTTCCAGGACTCATTCCCGGGGCTTCCAGCGGTAAGGGACTGGGATTGGACTTCTTGCGTCATATCGAACGCTGCGCCGTGATTGTGCACATTCTCGATACCGCAACTTTTGAAGTCGATCGCGATCCCGTCTCTGACCTACGCACAATTGAAGCCGAACTGGCCGCATACGAGGGTGATCTGGGCGAAATTGAGGGTTATGTTCCCCTCATGCAGCGCCCCCGCGTCATTGTCCTCAACAAGATCGATATTCCCGATGGCCGCGATCTTGTCGATATCGTTCGCCCGGATCTCGAGGTTTTCGGCTGGCCGATCTTCGCGGTTTCCGCAGTGACCCACGAGGGCCTTAAAGAACTTTCTTTCGCGCTTGCTTCCCTCGTTGACGAGCACCGCGCCAAGCTGCCCCAGATTGAATCTGCGCGTCAGGTTCTGCGGCCTCGTCCGGTGGGAAGCAAGGACGAAATCACGGTGCGCGCGGTTGAACATGCCGGTGAACTCGTCTACCAGATTCGTGGAACCAAGCCTGAACGCTGGGTGGTGCAAACTGACTTCTCCAACGACGAGGCCGTGGGCTACCTTGCCGATCGCCTTGCGGGAGCAGGGGTTGAAGATCAGCTCATGAAGGCGGGCGCTCACGCCGGCGATACCGTCGTCATCGGTCGCCTCGACGGGGGAGTGATCTTTGATTGGGAGCCCACGCTGACGACCGGACCGGAACTACTCGGACAGCGAGGCACTGATCTCAGGCTTGATCGCAACGAGCGCCGCACGACCGCCCAGCGTCGTGAGCGTTACCGCGAAATGATGGACGCGAAGTCTGCAGCACGAGAAGAACTATGGACCGAGCGCTCGACTGGCGTATGGACTGATCCGGAGGATGAGCGCTAAATGACTCCAAGGCACATCGCGGTGCAGCAGGCACGCCGAATTGTTGTCAAAATTGGTTCTTCTTCGCTGACCCGCGAGGATGGCGGACTTGACCTCAATCGAATCGACTCTGTCGCCAGACTTGTTTCTGCCAAAGCACGTCGAGGCTGTGAGATTCTGATCGTCTCTTCGGGCGCTGTTGCAGCGGGCCTCGAGCCTCTTGGACTCTCCTCGCGTCCTAAGGATCTAGCAAGCGTCCAGGCGGCCGCAGCAATGGGCCAGGGGTATCTCATGGCGCGTTGGTCATCCGCTTTCCAAGCTCACCACCTCCACGTCGCGCAGATTTTGCTCACCGCAGCCGACGTCATGCAGCGCGAGCACTATACGAATGCAATGTCTGCACTCGATAAACTCCTTGCTTTTGGGGTCGTGCCGATCATCAATGAAAATGACGCGGTGACGACTCGTGAAGTGCGTTTCGGTGATAATGACCGGCTTGCGGCATACGTGGCGCAGATGGTTGGCGCGGATGTCTTGGTCTTGCTGACAGACGTTGACGGACTGTATACAGCACCTCCCTCGCAGCCCGGGGCTCGTTTGATCACCGAGGTTAACGCGACCGATGAACTTGGTGGAATCGACGTGCGCGGAGCCGGTTCCAGCGTGGGAACAGGCGGAATGGCAACAAAGCTCCATGCAGCCTCCATGGCCCAGCACGGGGGGATCGGCGTGATCCTCACCAGCGCAGATCGTTTGAACGAGGTTCTTGACGGACAAACGGTGGGTACGTGGTTTGAACCCACGAGAAACCGTCCCGCCTCGCGCACCTTGTGGATCGCCCACGTTGCTCCCTCTGCGGGGCAGATACTGATTGACGCCGGCGCACGCCGCGCAATTACTCGGGGAAAGAAGTCGCTTCTCCCCGCGGGTATTACTGACGTTCTTGGGGTCTTCTCGGCGGGAGAAGTCATCGATATTGTTGATGACAGTGGATTGATTGCTCGAGGGATCTCCCGCTACGACTCAGATAGCTTGGCCAAGCTCATGGGCCATATGCAGGAAGAAAAACAGAAGGAACATATGCGTCCGGCTGTTCACCGCGACGATCTTGCCGTTCTTGTTCAGGAGTAAAGGTGAGTAACGAACTGGATATTTTTGAGCTGACCGATCGTGCACGCCGCGCGCAGCGCAAACTTGCCACCTCGACAAGTGCGCAGCGTAACGCCCCATTGCGGGCAATTTCTGCTGCTCTGATCGCTGAGACGGAAGAGATCCTTGAGTCGAATGCGCGTGATTGTGAGCGTGCACTCGACAAGGGGATGGCTGAAGGCCTCGTTGATCGTCTACGTCTTGATGACTGCCGCGTGCGCTCTATCGCACAGTCCGTTCTTGACGTTGTTGGCCTTGAGGATCCGGTTGGAACAATTATTCGTGGGGGATGCACCGAAGACGGTTTGCGTGTCTCCCAGATCCGCGTTCCGATGGGCGTCGTTGGCATGATCTACGAGGCGCGTCCCAATGTGACCGTCGATGCTTCCATCTTGGCCCTCAAGTCGGGCAACGCTGTGATCCTTCGCGGTGGAAGCGCTGCACTTTCAACAAACGAGACCCTCGTCAAGGTCATTCGTCGGGCAATTGAATCATGTGGATTCTCGGCCGACTTGGTCCAGACCGTTGATTCCTGGGGACGTGAGGGTGCACGTGCGATGATGCGCGCACGCGGTGGCATTGACGTTCTTATTCCCCGAGGCGGTGCGGGCCTGATCCGCGCGGTTGTCGAAGAATCCACCGTCCCCGTCATTGAAACGGGAACTGGCAACTGCCACGTCTATGTTGATAGCGGCGCTGACGTTCAGGCTGCGCTGGCCATCATCATGAACGCGAAGACCCAACGAGTCGGCGTCTGTAACGCTGCAGAAACACTTCTGGTGCACCGTGATATGGTCGCTTCGTTCCTCCCTCTTGCTCTTGAAGAACTCACTGCTGCGGGCGTTACGATTCACGCTGACGAGGCTACCCGTGAGTGCGCTGCTGTGGGCGATTTAGTCAGTTCGCAGCTGATCTGCGCTGCAACGGAAGAAGACTGGGCAACAGAGTACCTTTCGATGGATTTGGCCGTGCGCGTTGTTGATTCGATCGAAGAAGCAGTTGAGCATATCCGCACATACTCTTCCGGTCATACCGAGGCGATCTGCACTCCCTCCCTGAAGGCAGCGCACTTCTTCCGCTCCAACGTTGATAGTGCGGCTGTCGCGATCAACGCCTCGACACGTTTCACCGATGGCGGTCAGCTGGGATTGGGCGCCGAGATCGGCATCTCCACCCAAAAGCTTCACGCGCGAGGCCCAATGGGATTGGCTGAGCTGACAACCAGCCAGTGGATTATTGAAGGTGACGGAGCGGTACGAAAGTAAGGGGAGGGGAGTATGCCAACTCTGGACGCGGCCTCGGGAAAGATCCGACGCTCAATCGGGATCATGGGCGGCACCTTTGACCCCATCCACCACGGGCACCTCGTGGCTGCATCCGAGGTTATGGATGTCTTCCAACTCGATGAGGTCATTTTCGTTCCCACCGCAATGCAGCCTTTCAAAGCGGGGAGGAGGGTCACTCCCGCGGAACATCGCTATTTGATGACGGTAATTGCAACCGCATCGAACCCGCGTTTCTCGGTGTCCCGGGTCGATATCGACCGCGGTGGAACGACCTACACGATCGATACTTTGCGTGATCTCAAAGGTATCTATCCGGATGCAGATTTCTACTTCATTACGGGAGCAGATGCTCTGACGCAGATCGTTCAGTGGAAGGACGTTGATTCCCTCTTCGAAATGGCCCATTTCATTGGGGTGACGCGGCCCGGGCACGTCCTCGATGCGAAGAAACTCCCCGCATCCTCCGTGTCTTTGCTGGAAGTTCCGGCAATGGCGATTTCCTCGACAGACTGTAGAAGGCGCGTTGAGCGGAATAAACCGGTGTGGTACCTCGTCCCCGATGGCGTCGTTCAATACATCAATAAGTATCGTCTGTATCGCGCCGAGCGCTAAAGCGCGATGCACCCGCCGGCCGTCGGCGCTCTCGGTGGCTCGCGGGACCAGATAATGGCAGACTGAAAGAAACGAAAGGATAACTGTGGACGTTCAAAGCGACGATCTCATCACAAGTGCGCTTCGAGGCGCTGCCAATAAGCTTGCCCAGGATCCTGTGTTGATTGATGTCTCTCAGCGTCTCGGGATCGCAGAGTCGTTCTTGGTGGTCTCTGCCCCAACTTCGCGTCAAGTTCGCGCGATTGCCGAAGAAATCATGGATGAGATCGGGCGCGACCGGCACGTCGTTCCCAAACGCATTGAAGGACGCAGCGAAGGAACGTGGGTTCTGGCCGATTATGGCGATGTTGTGATCCACGTGATGAGCCAAGAAGATCGCGAGTTCTACGCCCTTGAGAGGCTGTGGGCTGATCAAAGGATCACTCATCTAGAACTTCCCGATGTGGCTCCCGGTGCAGTGCGACCGGTTATGACTCCCGCACAAGTGATTGAGGGGATTGAAGAGTGAGCACCAAGGAAACTGAAGTTTCTGCCGAGGCCGTGGCCGGCTATTCGCGCATTAGTGGCGCCCGTCGGATCGTCTTTCTCCGTCACGGACAAACCGATTACAACGTCGAGCACCGCTTTCAAGGGATCATTGATATCCCGCTCAATAGCATTGGGCATGAGCAGGCACTCGAAGGCGGACGAGTTTTGGCAAAGCGCCTCGCTGGGGGTGGCCGTATTGGCGGTTTGAACGCCGATTACGTGTCTGCCTCGGAAGTGAGGATTGTGTCCTCGCCCTTGGAACGCGCGTTGAATACCGCTCAAGCTTTGGCACGCGAACTTGATGCTCTCGGTGTTGAGGTGGGGGAGATCGCGATCGATAAGCGACTTCTTGAACGCTCCTACGGTGTTTTCGAAGGACTGGATTTCGACCAGATTGCAGAGCAATACCCGCAGTGGCTGCTTGAATGGCGCCAGACGGGGGAGAGCGTGGGCGCTGGGGTTGAACCCGGTGGCGTTGTGGGAGATCGCGTTCGCGCGGCCGTGCTTGAACACGCTGCGTCTGTTCCTCAAGGCGGTACTTTGGTTGCGGTTTCTCACGGCGCGGCTATTGCCCGTGGCGTGATGTCCACGATCGGTCTAGATCCTCGAGACTTCGACTGTATCCGCGGTGTCGATAATGTGCACTGGTCTGAACTTGTCCTCGCTGGCGGAGGCGGTTCGGGGGCATCTGGCGCTGCACGTTGGCGCTTGGCCTCGCACAACGTCGGGGCTGCCCCGGAGGTCTTCGGCGCATAACTGTATCGAGGCAAATGTGTCAGCTCGCACAGCTCCTTAATTTTGCCTCAGACGACTTCGTCCGCTATTCTTAACAGGTCCGAGCGAGAGATCGCAACGACCCTGGGGCTATGGCGCAGTTGGTAGCGCGCTTCCATGGCATGGAAGAGGTCAGGGGTTCGAATCCCCTTAGCTCCACAATCTCCGCCACAATCCTGAGGATCTCAGTGATTGTGGTGCTTTTCTTTTATTGCCGCAATGTGCGTGTGAATACGCGCGTGAATATACGCGTCCTGAATGAATCCAGAGTTCTTCGGAAAAGGGCATCAGAAAATCTGCTTCCCGTATGAAAACGTATGCAGATTACGATTTGGTGAAGCTTTGGGGGACAAGTCCCTATTTGTTGACGAGATTGCCGCAAATGCTCTACTCTTTCCGGTGTGGAAACGTATCCACAACTCCGAACTGTGCATAGACAACATATTGCAACGGAAGGCTCAATGATGCGCGCACGCTACGCTGCTCTCCCTGCCGCACTCCTGGCACTCTCTCTCGCCGCATGCTCTGCCCCCGAAGGCCAGAGCACCCAGGGAGGCTCCGCCTCGGCAGATACCCTGAACATTGCCTGCTCCCAGCAGGAAGATTTCTGCCAGGCGATCGTCTCCGCCTACACCAGGGAAACCGGTCAGAAGGCCACCTACGTTCGCCTGGGTGCCGGCGAAGTCCTCGCCCGCCTCGAAACCAACCCCGGTGAATTCGACGTCTGGTCCGGCGGCCAGGCCGAAAACCACCTCGTCGCCAACGACAAGGGCAAGATCGAAAAGTACGTCTCGAAGAATGCCTCCGCACTGCCCTCGCAGTACAACAACGCCGAAGGCATCTGGTCCGGCTTCTACACCGACTCCATTGCGTTCTGCTCCAACAAGAAGGAACTCGAACGCATCGGCGCACAGGCTCCCACCTCCTGGCAGGACCTGCTCAAGCCCGAATTCAAGGGGCGCATTGCCATGCCGCACCCTGCCACCGCAGGCGTTGGCTACATGGCCATGTACACCGTCGCCACCCTGAACAACGGCGACCAGGAGAAGACCGTTTCCTACTTCAAGGAACTGGTTCCCAACATCATGCAGTTCTCCAAGTCCGCAGCAACCGGTACCGAACAGGCCGGACGCGGTGAAGTGGCCGTTGCCATCGCCCTCGACTCCGACTGCGAAAAGGCCAACAAGGCCGGATATTCCGACCTGGTCACCACCTACCCCTCGGAAGGCACCGGCTACGAAGTAGGCGCAGTCTCCGTCCTTGCGGGTGCACGCAACCCCGAAGGCGCCAAGGCCTTCATGGACTGGTTGCTGACCACCAAGGCTCAGGATCTCTACGCGGACGTCCCCTCCTTCGCAGCACCTACCCTGCCCGACGCCAAGGTCGGTCCGAACGTCCCCAAGCAGGACGTCGTGAAGCACGTGGACTGGGATGTACGCAAGGCAGCTGACTCTCGCGCCAACTACATCGGCATCTTCGAAAGCCAGATCGCCGGAGCAAGCTCCGCCAAGTGAGACCACGGGGTGCGCGAGAACCCACTGAGGAACTCGCGCACCCCGTGTGCGTCTCTCCTGCCGTTTTCATTGGAGACAAGCTATGAGCATTCCACAGCTGCGTAAAGGTCGGCAGCTCGACATCCCCGTCGCCCTCATCACCACGGTGACCATTATCGGGCTGATTCTCCTCCTGGGAATCCCCGTTGCTAAACTCATCGGTATCGGCGTGTCCGAACGCGGGCTGGCAGCTATCACCCAATCCTTCGGCGCCAACGTCGACACCCTGGTGAACACCCTGGTGCTGGGACTGTGCGTCGGAATTGTCGGAACCTTCATCGGATTCGTCACCGCATTCGCCCAAGTGTTCCTCACCTTCCCCGGGAAGAAGCTCCTGCACTGGGTGACCCTCCTGCCCACGATTTCCCCGCCCTTTGCGACGGCCACCGCCATCATCACCCTGTTCGGTAAGCGCGGCATCATCACCTACGGAATCTTCGGCATCGAGAACAACATCTACGGCCTGGTGGGTCTGGTCATTGTGCTCTCCCTGACCTTCGCGCCCGTGGCCTACCTTAATATCCGCGGCATGATGGAAAACTTCGACAACTCCCTGTTCGAAGCATCCGCCACCCTCGGAGCGCAGCCGCTGAGTACCCTGGTGAAAGTCACCATCCCCATGGTGGTTCCCGCAATGCTGGCCTCCTTCCTTGTGCTTTTTGTTGAAGGCATCGCTGACCTGGCAAACCCCCTGGTACTGGGCGGTGACTTCCGAGTCCTGGCCAGTCAGATTTACTTTGCCGTCGCAGGAAGCGGTGACATAGCAAGTGCCGCAGGAATTGCCCTGGTGCTGCTCCTGCCCGCACTCACGGTGTTCGCCGTTCAGAAATACTGGTCGAACCGTAAGTCTGTGATCACCGTGACCGGTAAGCCCGTGGGCTCCCTCAAAGAGATCACTGCGCCCAGCGTCAAGATTCCCATGCTCATCCCCGTCTACGGGTGGATCGTCTTCGTCATCGTCGTCTACATGACGCTCTTCGTGGGAAGCTTCGTCAAGATCCTCGGCGTTGACAACACCTTCACGATGGAACACTTCTGGTACGTCCAGCGCCTGGGATCCTCCGCAATTGTCACAACGCTGTCGATGACCCTGGTCGCCGCTCCGATCGCAGCCGTCATGGCGCTGATTATTGCGTGGTTGGTCGTCCGCAAGTTCCCGAAGATCGGTAAAATCTTGGATTTCTGGGGCATGCTCGGTATAGCAATCCCCGGCACCGTCCTCGGTCTGGGATTCGCCCTGGCCTACTCCAACCCCACGTGGCTGTTCGGCAAACAGATTTTGCCCACTCTGGCAGGTGGCTTGGCCGTCGGAAGCGGCGCCATCGCCATCATCATGGTCTACATTGCGCGCGCCATCCCCACCGGCCAGCAGGCCTGTATTTCCGCGCTCAAACAGATCAACCCGCAGGTGGAAGAAGCCGCGCGATCCCTGGGAGCCAGCCAGGTGTCCACCCTGGTGAAAGTGACACTTCCGCTGGTGCGTTCCGGCATCGTCACCGCCGTCACCTACGGCATCACCAAGTCCATGACCATGATCACCGCGATCATCTTCATTACGACGCCTCAAACCAAGGTGATGACCTCCCAGATCTTGGACGAGGTTGATGCCGGGCGTTTCGGCCACGCCTTCGCCTACTGCACCCTCCTCATTGGCCTCGTGCTCATCATCTTGATGATCGCCAACCTTCTTGTTAACCGACTGAATCGCTCCACCAGGACGGTAGTGAAATGACGACTGAACACCACACGCAGGCAGGCGCACTCCAGCTGCGCTCTGTCACCAAAATCTACGATGCCAAGCAGGGGCAGCACCGAGCTGTTGACAGCATCAACCTCGACATTGAGGCCGGAAAATTCGTGACCTTCCTGGGACCGTCCGGCTGTGGGAAGACCACGACCCTGCGTATGATCGCCGGATTTGAGGACGTTACGGAAGGCGAAATCACCCTGGACGGCCAGTCCCTGGTGTCTGTCCCGCCCGAAAAGCGCCCCATGTCGATGGTGTTCCAGTCCTACGCGCTCTTTCCACACCTGACGGTGAAAGACAACGTGGGATTCGGCCTGAACTACCAGAAGCTCCCCGCCGCAGAACGTGAGCAGCGGATCGCTGACGGTCTGGCGCTCATGGGGATCGAACAGTACGCTCACCGCTACCCGCATCAGCTGTCCGGAGGCCAGCAGCAGCGCGTTGCCCTGGCGCGAGCACTCGTCATGGAACCGAAGATCATCCTCTTCGACGAACCCCTCTCGAACCTGGATGCGCGCCTGCGTCTGCGCATGCGCAGCGAAATCCGTGCACTCCAACAGCGTCTGGGACTTACCGCGATCTTCGTGACCCACGACCAGTCCGAGGCTCTCACCATGTCCGACATGATCGTGGTGATGAGCGCGGGCACCATCGAGCAGGTCGGGGAGCCGCGTGAAATCTACCATCGCCCGGTGAATCGCTTCGTGGCCTCCTTCATGGGAACTGCATCCTTCGTGGCCGGTACGGTCAGTGAGGTACGAGGCGACCGCTACCTGGTGGCCACCCCGCTGGGTGATCTGGACACCGCGGGAGTCCCCGGACTTGGTGTTGGCGATCACGTGGAGTTGGTCGTCCGAGCAGAAAACACCGCGGTCGGCCTGGATGCACCCGGGAACGAGCAGGCAGGGGAGGGCAGCGACGTGGTTCTGGAAGCCACAGTGCGCTCCGCAGCCTTCGACGGCTCGGTCAACACCTACGTCCTGGACACCGCGGCGGGCACCCTCGAAGGCCGTTCTCACGGCATGAATGAACTTCATGCTGCCGGAGAGAAGGTCACCTGTGTGATTTCGCGCGAGTCCCTGTGGGTGATTCCCGCGGATTCCTCGGAGAAATAAAGGTCGGAACCATGCGACGCTTTTTTGATCGTGAGGATACGCGGTGGCGCCGAGGAAATGGTGCGCTCCACTTCTACCTCGCGCCCCCCGAGGATTCCCCCCTGTGGGACTTGGTGCGCGAGGCGGAAAAACCCCTGTCAGCGCTCCCACAGATCGGTATCCAACCGCCGGAGTGCATCCACGTGACGGTGCAACGCCTCGATCTGTATCGAGACGAGATCAGTGACGCCCAATGGGAGAAACTGCGCTCGCAGATGGATCGCCGCATGGCGCAGATCGACCCCTTCACGTTGACCTTCGCTCCGACGGCCGTCCAGGAATGGGCAGTGGAAGTGATTTCCCCAGAGAACCCCTCATTTACGAGGCTGATCGACGCTGTGCGTGACAGCATCGTTGACGCGGGGCTGGGGGAGGCGCTCACGGATCCGCCGTTCGGCCCTCATTTCAGCCTGGCCTATGCGGTTGCGGGGACGAGTAGCGAAGAGGATCGGGCGCTTGCTGATGCTCTTCACGCTTTGAAAACCGACAATTCGATGGAGTGCTCACAGATCGCTCTTGTCGAAGTCGATCAAGACCAAGAGGCCGGTATTTTTTCCTTCCGTCCTCTGTATACTTGGACGGTCGGAACCCCGCGCTGACGTCGGGGAATACCCACCACTCACTGAAAGACGGATGTTCGAGGATGCCCAGAAAGAAACGAGCCAGCATCATTGATGTGGCTCAAGCAGCGGGAGTGTCGCAGGCGACTGCCAGCCGCGCACTTTCTGGGCATCCCGCCGTCAGTTCCCAAGCGCGCGTCGCTGTGCGCCAAGCTGCCGCCCGCCTCGGATATGTGCGAAACCTCGGTGCTGCTGGGATCGCCAGTTCCAGCACCACCACTGTCGGCCTTTTGGTGCGCAACATTGGACACAGCTTCTATGGGAAAGTTGCAGAAGAACTCCAAGCGCACACCGACGAACTCGGGTTAGAACTGTTGATTACCGCCGGAGGTGACAGCGAAGAAGGCCAGATGCAGGCCATTAACAACCTCGTGGGACACGGGGTGGGCGTGGTTATCGTTGCTTCTGGTCGAGTATCGAACGAGGCCATGCAGTATGCGGCTTCCTTCGTCCCGCTCATTACTATCGGCTGTGGGGAAACCCGCCCTGAATTTGATTCTGTGCGCATCGATCCCGCGTATGAAGCGATGCTGGCGCAAAAAGTTGTGGCCTATGGACACCGGAAAGTTGCTGTCACCGCCACCAGCCACCCCCTCGCGGCCACCCTGCATGCCCGTACCGCAACCTTCATTACCCAGCTGGTTGTCGACGGCGTCCAGCCACATATCGTGACGTCTCACAGCGACTACGGTGAGGATCTTTTCGACGGCGTTGACCGGGCGATTGATGCCGGGTGTACTGCGGTCATTGCGGGAAGTGATCTGATTGCGGTGAAAATTTTGGAACACTTGGCGTCGCGAGGGATTGCCTGCCCGGAGCAGGTGTCGGTAACGGGCTTTGACGCGACCGGTCCGTATTCTTCACCGCTTTTGAACCTGACGACGGTTGCACAACCGGTGCGTGAATTGGCGAGGCAGACCGTGCTGCTCGCGCAGGAACGCCTAGCCGGTTCCGAGGCGCGCAACGCCTCGATCCTGGTGCCCGGAGAGTTCATCGAAGGAGGAACTCTGGGGAGCCCTCCTGAGGTCAAATAAGGATCTTTTCTCGTGAAAACGGACTGTGGGTGGAGGGGATCTATAGCTTTCTCCTCCACCCACAGACGTCGCTAGCGAACAATCACTCGATCAATATCAGGAGCCCATGGGGTGTTCCCTGAGATGGTCACAGTATTTGTACCGGAGTGGAGTTCGACTGGGATATCAACGGTTCGGACAATTTCCCATCCGCTGGGCTGCCCGTCATTTCCTTTTCCGGAACGTGGAGGTGTCACCACAATATTGCGGTCGTTGACGCGTAGCAGGAAAGAGCGAGGATCTTCAGAGAGGTATCCGACTGACAGTGTGTAAATTCCTGCCCGGTCTACCGAGATATTCGGAAAAGTGATTGCGCCGTTACTTCCCAGATTTCCTACTTTGCGACAGCCTGAACAGCCGGGGCACGGGGAGATCGATGCCTGCCCGGACGTATGAGACAACTCGGCTTCAAATAACGTTCCCGTGTGATCTTCGCAGGGGAGAGGAGTGCGGGAAATATGAATGCTGATACCGCCATGACGAAGCATGCGCAGATCAAGTGAGTCCCGTGAGGTTACTCGCTGGATGTTTGAGCATCCAGCGGTTTTTTGTATGTGCCAAGGTGGGCGTACACCTAGTCTGCTCTCCGTTTAGGCCAAAAAGAGGGGGAGCCAGCATTGCCGGCCCCCCCTGAAAGGTTGGTGAGGACTTAGTGCACGTCGAGTGCTTCCTCAGCCGCTGCCTCGTCAGTGGCAGGAGCACTATCTGTGCGCGAAACCATGCCGCTTGTCCAACGGTACAGCGCGAAGATTGAACCGAAGAAGAAAACGGCACCAATGATGGTTGCGGGAGTTGCGAAAGAATCGCCCAGAACGGCAAGCGGTTCTTCGCTTCCTGTGGCGCCAACAATGCCTGCGTAGATCACGCCAAAGAGGCTTTCGCCGACGATCAGACCGGTCGCCAAGAGCGTACCCATTCGACGTGCGCGCTCGGGATCCTTGCGCTTTGCGGACCAACGGTCGTAGAAGAAACCGATGACGCCGCCAACGGGGATCATAATCGTCAAAGAAGCGGGGAGGTACATGCCCATGCCGACCGCGAGAGGCGGAAGGGCAAAGCGGCCCTTCGAGCTCAGCTTGAGAAGCTCATCGACGATGATGATACCCACGCCGATGATTGCACCCAGACCCAAGAGGCTCCAGTCTTGAGTGCCGCCCACGACGCCTTGAGCCAGCGAAGAAATCAGAGAGGCCTGCGGGGCTGCAAGTGCATCTTGACCTGCTCCAGGAGCTCCCTGGAAACCGAAAGCGTTCTGCATGAGGTTCAAGACCGGAGGAATGATCAGAGCACCGAAAACAACACCGATGACCAGCGCGACCTGCTGCTTCCAGGGGGTTGCACCCACGAGCTGACCAGTCTTGAGGTCTTGCAAATTATCATTCGAAATCGTTGCGATACAGAAGACAATCGCGGCGGTAAAGAGGGTGTAGGCGATGAGGGCAGTGGTTTCCGCGCTGGAAGAACCGTGTCCGTGAACGGCAACGATTGCCAGAGCGGTCAAGACTACGACCAAAATACCCACGCCTGAAACGGGGCTATTTGACGAGCCGATGAGGCCGGCCATGTAACCGCACACTGCGGCGACCAAGAGTCCTGCGAGCAGAGTGAAGATCACAGAAACAGCGATGAGCATCGCTGTATTGTGAGCAATCTCGGTGCCGTGGGTGAAGATCCACAGCAAACCGCCCACGGGAATCATCGACAGAACAATCACCAGCGCGACGATCGTAATCGGAATATCGCGTTCAGTCTGGTCGAGTTCGCCGCCCGCGTGACGGGTGCGAGAAGAACGCATGGCATCACGGATTCCCTTGATGATGGGGGAGATGATCTTGACAAGAGTCCAGATTGCCGCGACGGCCATGACGCCGGCGCCGATGTAACGCACCTGGCTAGAAAAGACCGTGTCGACAATGTCAGACAGTGGTGAACCGTCAAGCTGCCCGACACTGAAGTAAGGAATCAAGATGAAGAAACTGACGAACATGCCGATGAGCATGGCAATGCCGACAGTCAATCCCACCAGGTGACCGACGCCGATCAGCGCCAGCGAGAGCGAGGTACCAATCGAGGTTGCACCTGCACCTACACGGAAGGTTGCTGACAGCGACGAGGCCGCAACCTTCATGTAGGACAGCAAGGACATTGCGGCAGAGCAGATTGCCCCCCAAATAATTGCGCGCAAACCAAGGCTGTTGTCGGCTGACTTCTCGTGGGAGTCGCCAACCTTGAGGATTTCTGCTCCGGCAACACCTTCGGGGTAGGGAAGGTCCGAACCTGTAACCAATGCGCGGCGCAAGGGGATCGAGTACATAACACCCAAGATGCCGCCGACCGCGCAGACGGCCATTGTCGTCCAGTAGGGGAATCCGCTCCACCAGCCGACAATCACCAGACCGGGGAGGATGAAGATTACTGCGGAAAGCGTTCCGGCAGCGGAAGCAATTGTTTGGACAATGTTGTTTTCTTGGATAGTGTGATCTGAGAAAAATCGTAGAATTGCCATGGAAATGACGGCTGCCGGGATGGAGGTCGCGAAAGTCAATCCAACTTTCAATCCCAGGTAGACGTTCGCGGCGGTGAAAACCAAAGTAATAATTCCACCGATGACAATTCCTCGGAAGGTCAATTCCTTAAGTGACGAGCGTGAGCTCGTTGCGGGCGTAGACACGTGAATCCTTTCCGTGTGCTGACGCATCGGCCGCACCCTGCGGTCATATGTGTCGGTCCTTGTAGTGATTGACAGTCTAAGCGCCTTATGAAAATCCCGTTCAATGTATGGTCGCAATTTGGGAAAATCTGCTGACCAGAGTCGAAAATGAAGTGAAGAACACAGAAAAATAATGACAGCGCAGCAAAAAACATATTCACGTGCCGCGGTTTCAACTTCCCTGGCATTCGTCGGCATTCTCGCCATGAGTTTAACTATGCGCTCTGGGGCGACCTCGACCGGGCCACTTCTATCCACGATCTCTCAGGCCTATTCGGCTCGAGAGGGGGCCCTTGGAGTCCTCTCTGCTCTTCCCTGCCTTGTCTTTGCTGGTGTTGGACTTCTCGCTGTTCCCCTCTCAAAGCGTTGGGGGATGAGCGCTGTGCTGACTACGGGCACTGCACTCAGTGGCCTCGGCTTGCTTGTGCGTCCCTGGGCGGGCAACTTTACGCTCTTTTGTCTTCTGAGCGTCGTTGCACTCATCGGCCCAGCCCTTGCGAACGTCCTTGTCCCTGCCTGGATTAAATTCCACGAGGCCGGACGACGAACGCTGCTCGTCACCACATACGGGACGGTCCTGTTGATCGGAGGAGCGGCTGGTTCTGCGTTTGCCGTGCCGCTTTCTGGTCACGATGGTCAGCTCTGGCGTTCTTCGCTGGCCAGTTGGGCGGTCTTTGCTGTCATTGCGGGCGCAATTTGGATCAAGATCAGTGTTCTTGTTCGTCGAGATTCTCCCGATGGAGGCACCCGAAGCGCGGAAACTTCCTCCTCTGAAGCGAGCACGCGGCGCCCGATCTATCACTCGAGGACGGCAATTGCCTTGGTCCTCGGATTCGGACTTCAAGCATTGAACGCTTATGTTCAGTTCGCTTTTCTCCCGCAAATTTTGATGAATGCCGGCTACTCTGCTGGATTCGCATCTATCATGACGGCTCTTGTGAATCTGTGGGCAGTCCTTGGAGGACTGGTCATTCCCTTCATGATTGATCACATGGGGACGCATATTCCGTGGCTTTCCATCATTTTCGGTCTGCTGACATTTGCCGGCTGGATCGGTTTGTTACTGGTTCCCGGGTCTTTCGCATTCCTTTGGGTGTCTTTCTTGGCGATTGGGGGATTTACCTTTCCCCTCATCATCGCCCTTATTCCCGCCCGTTCTCGCGACGCAGCTGTTACGGCCGAACTCTCGGCCTTGGTGCAGCCCATTGGCTACGTGATTGCTGCGCTTGGCCCTATCGGTTTCGGGATCCTCCTCCAATTCCTTGGAAGCGAGACTATTCCCTTGCTGGCGATGGCAGTCACGGGCCTGCTCATGGGAGTGACAACCTACGTCGGATCTGGAACGGGAATAATCGATGACGAACTTGCCATCGTCGGAGAGTAAATCCTCCTCATGAACAAAGAGTGGGCGTCGTCGTCGCCTGTGAATACAAAAATTGGGGGCTGCCGAAGTGGCAGCCCCCAACTGATAAATCCTGTATCAGGCGTCAGCTGCCTGAGCGCCGAGCATGCGCTCGGTGGTTGAAATCTGCTCGCGCAGGAGTCGAATCAAGGCCGCGGAGGCATCCTGGTGCGACTGAATCCAACGCGTTCCCTGCGCAACCAGATCAAGGCCTTCCACGTAGCCGGCGAGGGCCTTCGGGAACATCAAAGTGACGATGTCCTCTGCAATGTGGAAGGTGTGATCTCTCCAGATCTGCTGGAGGGAGTCGAAGTAATCGGCAACGACCGGGACGTACATCTCGGGAGTTGTACGAGCCTGTGCCCAGAAACCGGAAACCATTGCCCAGCGAGTATCGTTCGGGATCGAGGTATCACGAAGGACCGCGTCCCAGACCTGCTGCTTCACCGCAATGTCGGCAACTGCAGCGCGGGCAGCAGCTGCCTTCTGATGTCCGGTCATCGTGTCGTCTTCGGCCTCAAGAGCCGCGATCTCAGCTTCGCCAACAACCCCGCCGCGGACAAGTGCCGTGAGCAGTGTCCAACGCAGGTCGACGTCGAGGTCGAGTCCCATGAGGGTTTCGGTGCCCTCGTACAGGCCACGCACCGCCTCGAAGTGCTCGGGGAGAATTGCGCAGTGCGCAAGCTCGCGGACGAAGAGTTGCTGTTCGTCGGAGTGAGCGCTAGCAGTGCGAGCCATGATGAGTAGCGCCGAGGCAACACGCTCTTGCAGTGCACGACGACGCGCGGGTGCAACATAGGTTTCAAGCGCCTGCTCGAGGTGGCGCAAGTACAGCCGCAGCATGGTTGCGTTGCGCTCTGCGGGTAGTGCGCTGAGCAGAAGCAGCAGGTAGTCGCGCGCGGGCATTTCACCATCGCGGGTCATATCCCACGCGGAAGCCAAGATCACGCCTCGGGTCAAAGAATCCTCAAAGCGAGCGATGTTGCGGATCGCAAAGTCCAAGGACTGCGGATCCAAGCGAACCTTCGCGTATGCCAAGTCCTGATCGTTAATCAGAATAAGGTCGGGGCGTGCGATGCCAGTTGCCTCGGAGACAACGGTGGAGGAACCATCGACGTCAAGCTCTTGGCTGAAGACGCGTTCGATAGATCCATCCTCTGCCTGGCTGTAACCCGAAACAATGAGGCGGTGGGGACGCAGTGACGACCCTTCGGAGAAGGGCTCCTGAATGACCTTGAGCTGGGTGATCGCACCGTTGTCATAGACGTCGATCTGTGGGCGCAGCAGGGTGATTCCGGCTTCTTCAAGCCAGACGCGCGACCACTGCTTGAGATCGCGGCCCGATGCCTTTTCTAGCTCGCCCAAGAGGTCTGCCAGTGTTGCGTTCGAGTAGGAGTGCTTCGTCAGGTACTCGTGCAGACCAGCAAAGAAGTGTTCGCGGCCGACGTAAGTGACCAACTGACGCAGGACCGAGGCGCCCTTCGCGTAGGTGATTCCATCGAAGTTCACTTCGACGTCGGCGAGATCGCGGATTTCAGCGGTGATCGGGTGAGTGGTCGGAAGCTGATCTTGGTTCATGCCCCAGTCCTTGCGGAGCATGAATCCAGTCCAGCCTTCGGTGTATTCGGTGGCCTCTGCAAGAGCCAAGTGGCTCATGAACTCAGCGAAGGACTCGTTGAGCCACAGGTCATTCCACCACTTCATGGTGACCAAGTCACCGAACCACATGTGAGCGAGCTCGTGGAGAATCGTATTCGCGCGAGCTTCGAGGTCAGCGGTCGTGGGACGAGTGCGGAAAATGTATTGATCGCGGAAAGTGACGCAGCCAGCGTTTTCCATTGCTCCCGCGTTGTACTCGGGAACGAAAATCTGATCGTAGGTCTTGAAGGGGTAAGGAATCCCGTAAGCGTCCTCGAAGAAAGTGAATCCCGCACGCGTGATATCCAAGATTCGATCGGAATCCAGAGAATCAAGCAATGATGCGCGGCACCAAACACCCAGAGGAATCGTGCGACCATCGCTGGAAACGAGTGAGTCGGTCACGCCCTGGTAGGGGCCGGCGATAATCGCGGTGATGTAGGTCGAGATGCGTTCGGTCTCTTCGAAACGGTAGGTCCACGAAGACTCGTTCATCTCAGGTTCAGGAGTCGCCGAGTTCGAGAAGACCTTCCATCCGGCGGGCACCGTTACCGTGAAGGTGAAGGTCGCCTTCAGATCGGGCTGTTCGAATGTCGTGAACACGCGACGAGCATCCGGAACTTCGAACTGGGAGTAGCAGTAGGCCTGCGAGTCAGCGGGGTCGACGAAGCGGTGGAGGCCCTCACCGGTGTGCATGTACTGGCAGTCAGCCTCGACCGTCAGGGTATTGTGTGCAGCGAGTTGCGGAAGGGCAATGCGGTGATCTTGGTGGATGAGCGGATCCAGGTGCTCACCGTTGAGGACAATCGAGTGAACATTGTTCGACACCAAGTCCGCGAAGGTTGTTTCTCCTTCGGTCGCGCTGAATGTCACGGTTGTGCGCGAAAAGAAATCCTTGTCTCCGCGCGTGAGGTCGAGTTCGACGTCATAGTGATCTACGCAGATCACGTCTGCGCGCTGGATGGCTTCCTCGCGCGTCAGGTTCAGGCCAGGCATTGCTCACCTTCCGATTGTGTTGACGATCAGGACGCGCGGATGCGCGTAAACGTCTTAATTTTTACATGTTTGCCCTTGTGGCGCGAACCTTGCCGCGCCACAAGGGCAATTGTTGTATCGAATTGAAACCTTGGTTGTCCTGGCTACCAGATATGGACGCGCTCTTCGGAGGCGATCCACAGATCATCACCGGGGGCTACATCGTAGGCCTCGGCGAAGGGGTCCATATTCGCAACGATCTGATTGCAGCGGAATTCTGCGGGGGAGTGAGGATCGATACTCAGGAGCTGTTTGGCGTACTCGCGGCGGATCGCCGTCCTCCATCCGCGAGCCCACGCGGTGAAGAAACGCTGAGCTGCGCTTTGCCCGTCGATTTCAGGGGCAGATTGCGGGGTGAATCCCTTCCGTGCAAGTCGAGCAACATAGGCCTGCCATGCGATGGAAAGCCCGGCCAAATCGCCGATGTTCTCGCCCAGAGTGAGTGCTCCGTTGACATGGAGCGGGGGTTCTTCCCCTTGGAGATCCCGTGGGGTAAGCGCGTCGTATTGATCAACGAGGCGCTTGGTGCGTTCCTCGAAACGCTCCCGATCCTCATCGGTCCACCAATTCTCCAAGTTACCTTCCGCATCGAAGCGTGAGCCTTGGTCGTCAAAACCGTGCCCGATCTCGTGCCCGATCACTGCGCCGATTGCGCCGAAGTTCGAAGCATCATCTGCATCCGGATCAAAGAATGGCGCTTGCAGGATTGCAGCGGGGAAGACGATTTCGTTCATCGTCGGGTCGTAGTAGGCATTGACGGTCTGAGGCGTCATGTGCCATTCGCTTCGATCGACGGGGCCACCGAGTTTATCCCAGCGGCGCTGAACGTGGAAGCGGGTTGCTGCCTCGACGGCATCGACCAGAGAGTCTGAATCGAAGTGCAAGGATGAGTAGTCAATCCATTGGTCGGGGTAGCCGATCTTGGGAGTAAAGGTACTGAGCTTCTTTAATGCTTGAGCGCGGGTTTCTTCGCCCATCCACTCGCAGCGGGTGAGTGCTTGCTCATAAGCGTCGAGAAGGCTGCGGACGAGGCCGTCCATGATTTCTTTATTGGCGGGCGGGAAATGGCGGGAGACCCAAATTTCGCCCATGGCCTCGCCAAGGAGAGAAGAGACCAAGGAAAGGCCGCGCTTCCAGCGAGGGCGCAGTTCCTGGGTTCCTGAAAGAGTTCGTCCGTGGAATTCGAAGGAGGCATTGACGAAATCTTCGGAGAGCAAGGAGGCATACTCGTCGATGAGGGAGTGCTCCATCCACATCTTGAGGACTTCAAGATCGGTGTTATGCCACAGCTGAGCGGCACCCTCAAAAAACTCCGGATGCGACACGTTGAGTGTCTCGACCTTTTCCAAGGGAAGCTTGGCGGCCTTCGCCCACAGGTCCCACGGGAACAAGGGATAATTTTCACGCAACTCATTCCAGGTCATGGGGTGGTCAGCTAAGAGCGGATCGCGGTTTGACACTGCATCGCGATGGAAAGAGGCAACTTGTGTTTCGAACTCGCGAACCGCTTTCGCGTGAGAAACGGCATCTTCTTCATTGGACCCGACCAGAGTAAAAAGCTTGGCGACGTAGGCTTCCCAGGCTTCGAGAACTTCGCGATGCTGTTCTTCGCGGTAGTAGGCCTCGTCTGGCAGAGAGATACCGCCCTGGTACAAGTCGAGCATGTGCTGACTTGAATTGTGTGCGTCGGTGCCGACGTAGCTTCCGAAGAGGCCAGCGATTCCCTCGTAGCGGAAGGTTCCCATAAGCGCTGCGAGTTCGTCATGGCTCGTTACTGCTCGCAGACGTGTGAGCTTGTCAGCGATGGGGGAGAATCCTGCTTGGTTGGCAGCGTCTTCATCCATAAATATTCCGTATAAATGGGCGATAAGTTCCCCGTTGTGACCGGGAACTTTACCGGCAGCTGCTTCCTCTGCGATTGCTTTTTCCCACAGCTCAGATTGATCAAGGAGCTCATGGAAGGTTCCGTGTATGGGGCGATCGGCCGGAATTTCGTGGGTCGCGAGCCACTCGCCGTTGGTGTAGCGGTAGAAATCGTCCTGTGGACGGTAGGTCTGCTCTTCAGTCATAAAGACACTGTACGTTGCGGCTCCTATGCGGCGCACGCCCGATCTCTTAGGAAGACCTAAGTTTGCTGTGAATGATTACAGGCTTCAATGAGTAATGTGCACATATGTGCAACACGCCTTGGGAAGATGTGCAGAGGCCCCAAAAGGGTCATGATTAATAAGGAAACAATCAGAAACTCTCTAAGGAACAACGTAACACTATGAGGACGATGGAGACTGATGTCGTAGTCATCGGTGGTGGCTCGACCGGTGCCGGCGTTGTCCGCGATGTTGCAATGCGCGGATTCCGTGCCATTCTTCTTGACCGGGCCGATATGGCTCAAGGAACTTCTGGCCGCTACCACGGATTGCTCCACTCAGGCGCACGCTACATTGCGTCCGACCCTGAATCGGCAACCGAATGCGCGGAAGAAAATGCAATCGTTTCCCGCATCAATGCTGATGCCGTGGAGAAGACCGGCGGTCTCTTCGTGACAACCTCTGTCGACGATGAAGACTACGCCGATCAGTTCATCGCTCGCGCCAGAGCCGCTCATGTTCCGGCAGAAGAGATTTCTCCCGCCGAGGCACTTCGTCGCGAGCCTCGACTTGATCCGGGACTCAAGCGCGCATTCGCAGTACAAGACGGAACCGTCGACGGCTGGCGTATGGTCTGGGGCGCAGCGCGCTCGGCCATTGCCTATGGAGCGGAGATCCTCACCTACACCCGTGCAACCGGGATTCAACGCAGCCAGGACCGTATCGAAGCGGTCTTCGCGCGCGATGAACGATCGGGCGAAGACATCCGAATTGACTGTTCCTTTGTCTTGAACTGTGGCGGTCCCTGGGCCGGACAAATTGCGGCCCTCGCGGACTGCCATGGAGTGGAAGTCGTTCCCGGTGCGGGGATCATGATCGCCATGAATCATCGTCTTTCGCACAACGTCATCAATCGCTGCATTTGGCCAGCTGATGGCGACATCTTGGTTCCCGTCCACCCCGTTTGCATTATCGGAACGACCGACTTGCGCGCGGAAGACCCCGACAAGCTGCCCATTCTTGCCGACCAAGTCCAGCAGATGCTCGACGCGGGAGAAACCCTGATTCCTGGCTTCCGAAAGTCTCGTGCTCTCCACGCCTGGGCGGGAGCTCGCCCGCTCATCAAAGACACTCGCGTCTCCGAATCAGATACCCGTCACATGGCCCGAGGAATGCACATCGTCGATCACCTGAGTCGCGATGGCGTTGATGGCATCTTGACCATTGCCGGCGGTAAGCTCACGACCTACCGCCTCATGGCAGAACGCATCGTCGACATCATGTGTCAGCAGTTGGGGGAGGAACGGCCCTGCCGTACCGCCGACGAAGTTGTTCCCGAGGCAGAAGGACACTCCAACTACTACATCGGCCACCGCCTCGACGATGTTGAACACCATGGCGAGTCTCCCTCCAGCCAAGAGATCATCTGCGAATGCGAACTGGTCACCCGTGAAATGCTCGAACGCACAATGGACGTTCTTCCCGGCGGCCAACTCGATGACGTGCGCCGTCAAGTTCGCCTCGGAATGGGACCATGCCAGGGAGGTTTTTGCTCCCAGCGCAGTGCGGGAATTGCACATGAACGCGGTGACATCGACGCGCCTCGGACAAATGAACTGCTTCGCCTATTCCTCAAAAACCGCTGGATCGGACTGTGGCCCATTCTCTTCGGCAAACAAGCCCGTCAGGCTGCTCTGGACAACTGGATCCACGAAGGAACCCTAGACGTCGAGCACTTGCCGACCGCTCCCGACGCTATTCCGCATGAATGCGCGTACTGGGATGCTGTCGAAAGTGGGGAAGAAGCCCTGGAAGATGGACAAGAAAAGGAAGGACTCACCCATGCGTGACGCAGTCGTTATCGGAGCAGGCCTTGCCGGTCTTGCTGCCAGCATCCGACTGGCGCAGCGCGGGGCTCAGGTCACTCTTGTCACCAAGGGAATCGGTGGACTCCAACTGGGGCAGGGGACAATCGATGCTTTGGGCTACGCCCCGGAACTCGTTGAACGTCCACTAGACGCAATCACGCAGCTCGCAGCCGATCACCCTACTCACCCCTACGCGCGCCTTGGGGCATCATGCGTTGAACAATCGCTTGAGTGGATTCGTGAGCTTCTTGGACCCGAGCGCCTCCTTGGCTCGGCCGATACGAATGTCCGTATTCCAACAGCGCTTGGCGCACTGCGTCCGACCGCCTTGTACCAGCCTTCGATGCAAGCCGGTATCCCCGTCGGGCAAAGCTATGTGATCGTTGGTTTCAAGCGTCTGAAGGACTTCTACCCCTCCCTTGCCGCCGAGAACATGCGTCTCCAAAAAGACGCCAACGGGCAAGCGATTGTGGCGCGTTCGGCCTATGTTGATCTTGATATTCGCGGGCAAGAACGAGACACAACCGGCACGAACTTTGCGCGCGCGTTGGACCATAAGGAGACCCGCGAACGTCTTGTTGCACTTCTGAAGGAAGTTGTGCGACCCGGCGAAACCGTTGGCCTTCCTGCCGTTCTTGGTCTGAATGATCCGGGTGCTTGGCTCGACATCCAAGAAATGCTCGGCCAGCCCGTCTTTGAAATTGTTCTTCAGCCGCCCTCGGTCCCCGGCATGCGCCTGAACCAAGAACTTACCGAGATCGCTAAAGCAAGCTGCCGCGTGATGCTGGGATCGTCCCTGGTTTCATACGAGGTCGAGGACCAGCAGGTGCAATCCGTCACCATCTCGACCGCTGGGCACGCCCGCACGATCCCCACCAAGTCCGTGATCCTCGCCGCGGGAGGGTTCGAATCGGGAGCACTCGAGATCGATTCTTACGGCCACGTGAGGGACACGGTCATGGGTCTTCCGTTGACAGGTGTTGATACGAGCTTGCTCAATGGTGACTTCTGGGACAGTGAGCAGCCTCTCTTCAAGGTTGGCTTTGATGTCGACGACAAGATGCGCGTGTGCACTCCGGGAGCGGGGCCCGTCTACTCCAATGTCTATGCGGCTGGTGGGAATCTGGCTGGTTCAACGCGTTGGAAGGAAAAGTCGGGCGATGGTATCGCTCTGGCAAGTGCGCTGCGCGCAGCCGATTCGATTGTGGAGGTTCTTCAATGAGTCTGGAAATTGTCCCCGGCATCGAAGAAGCCGATGTTTTGGGGCTTGAAGGTGATGACTTCGGTCTTCGTGCTTCCCTCGACGCCTGCGTGAAGTGCACGATCTGTGAAACGCAATGCCCCGTCATGCGCGTGACCGATCTTTTCGCTGGCCCGAAGTACTCCGGTCCACAAGCAGAACGCTACCGTCAAGAAGGCCAGTTCGTTGATCACTCGATCGACTACTGCTCCTCGTGTGGAACATGCTCTTTGGTGTGTCCTCAGGGCGTGAAGGTCACCGAAATGATCCACCATGCGCGAACCGACATGAAGAAGAAGCAGGGAATCCCGCTTCGCGACCAGCTCATTGGACGCACAGGCCTGATCGGTAGCGTCATGACGCCCTTCGCTCCCATCGCCAACTGGGCGCTGGATGTTAAGCCGATTCGCGTTGCTATGGAAAAGATCATTGGCGTTCACCGCAATGCCCCCATGCCTCGTGCCTATGGTCGTACCTTCGAAAGCTGGTTCAAGAAGCACACTCCGCTTCCCAACTCCGGTACGAAGGGACAAGTGATCTTCTTCCACGGATGCGCGGGACAGTACTTTGAGGTCGAGACCTCCATCCACTCCGTGCTGGTACTTGAGCACTTGGGCTACGAAGTCCTTGTTCCGCCGCATGGATGCTGTGGCTTGGCTCTGCAGTCAAACGGTCTTTACGATGAATCGCGTAAGTATGTTTCGCGTCTGACCCATGACCTGCGTAAGGCGAATCGGGACGCACCGATTATCTCTTCTTCTGGTTCGTGTGGTGGAATGCTTCGCCATGAGGCTCACGACATCTTGGAAATGGATACCCCTGAACTTGAAGATGTTGCTTCGCGTACCTGGGACATTTGTGAGTTCCTCATCGACCTCTACGATCGCGGCGAGCTCGACATGAACATGGAACGCATCGACGTGACCATTCCCTACCACGCGCCCTGCCAGCTCAAATCGCAAGGTTTGGGGATGCCTGCGGTAGAACTCATGAGTTTGATCCCCGGGGTGACGGTGAAGGAATCCCAGCAGCCCTGCTGCGGTATCGCCGGAACCTACGGAATGAAGAAAGAAAAGTATGCGATCGCCCAAGCGGTGGGAGCTCCGGTTTTCGACTTCGTTAAGCAGATTAATGTTGAACTCGCGGCCTGCGACACCGAGACCTGTCGGTGGCAGATTCGCACGGCAACCGGTGCGAATGTTGTTCACCCGATCTGGCTGATTCACAAGGCCTACGGTCTACCCGAAGGCTGAGATGAAAGAGAATATCCCCGGACGCGCAGATGACGATGCGTGCCCGGGGATATTACTGTTGCACCATGAACATCTCTCGTCGCGTCGTTGTCACCGGAGCCTCCAGCGGAATTGGAGAAGCCACCGCCCGTCTTTTGGCAAAGCGGGGGTGGGATGTCATTGCTGTAGCCCGTCGCCGCGAGCGCCTCGTGGCCCTCGCTGACGAGATTGGCTGTGAGTATTGGGCGGCGGACCTCACCGACCACGCACAAGTGGAGGAAATGGTCGCGCATGTCCTAGAAGGCGGCCCCATCGATGCTCTCGTGAACAATGCGGGTGGAGCCATCGGCGTTGACCGGGTTGCGGATGCAGATCCCGCCAGGTGGAGTGAAATGTTTGAGCGCAATGTCCTCACGGCCTTGCACTGCACGCGCGCATTTCTCCCCTCAATGCGCGAGCGGGGAGGCGACCTCGTCTTCCTGACGTCAACAGCCGCCCACGACACGTACCCGGGAGGCGGCGGTTACGTTGCCGCCAAGCACGCTGAGCGCATCATTGCCAATACCTTGCGTCAGGAGCTGGTGGGTGAGCCCGTGCGAGTTATCGAGATCGCGCCCGGCATGGTGCAAACTGAAGAGTTTTCTCTCAATCGCTTGGGCTCTCAGGAAGCCGCGGACCGTGTGTATGAGGGGGTTGCCGAGCCCCTCGTCGCCGAGGATATCGCTGAGGCGATTGTGTGGACCTTGGAGCGGCCGCGTCACGTCAACATCGATTCGATGATCGTGCGCCCGGTTGCGCAGGCGACGAATACTCTTGTGGCCAGAACTGTGCACGAGGCCTAGGGCAGGTGCGCACATCGCGTTCCTTCCCCCCCCTTGGCTTCTCGTTATGCGCGTAGCGTGGCGAAGGCACTCACGCTTGCAACTCCGATCAGGAGAACAATGAACGCCCATGCGAGTGCAGGAGAACTTACCCGACGGGTAAGCCTCGCCCCGAGGATACCTCCGCACATCGAGGCCGCAGCGAAGCAGGTGACCATAACCCCGGCCTCGGCACTGATATCCAAAGTTCCACCCAGTGCACGCGAAGCCAAGCCGAACAGCGCTGTAATGAGCATGATCAACAGGGATGTCGCGGATGCTTTCTTCATCGGGTAACGCAGGACAAGGTGAAGCGCAGGAACGATAGCGAAACCTCCGCCCACGCCAAAGAAACCTGTGAGAAAACCGGTCACGCTAGCTAAAAGAACCACTAAGGCTGCCTTCTTCAACGTCGAAGCAAGCGTGCGTGGGGAATCCCCAGGCGTGGCCTCGTCAATCGATGAAAGGGACGTATCAGTGCGTGCGCGCAACTGTCTATGCACCATAAAAATCGCAACAAACGCCAAAAGAACGCAAAACTCCAGCATGAGCGTTCGTGCTGATACCAGAGGGTTGAGCGCGGAGCCTCCCCACGTGCCGACGATCCCCGCGAAGGCGAAAAGGCTTCCTTGCTTCCAATCAACGTGACCACTGGAAGCGCGAGTAATGAGCGAAACACAAGCGGTCGCACCCACGATGATCAGCGATAAAGTTGCAGCTTGATGTGGGTTTTGACCCAGGAGATATACCAAGACGGGGACCGATAAAATACCGCCACCCGCGCCGAGCGCTCCGACAACGATGCCGATCAACACGCCAATGAGCGTGGCTTCAATGAGCACGATGTTCCTCCTTGGGTGGGATATGGACTCCCAATGACTGAGCGACCAGGGGATTCATAATTTCTTGAGCGCTTCGTCCACGTGAAATCAAGAAAGCCATTGCGCGAAGTGCGGGCAGCGCATGCGCGTAAAAGCTCTTATAGCCCTGACACAGATAGTTGTGGTCGGGGCCATTGTCTTGGGAAATAAAACGATCCTTGGGGCAGCCTCCCCAGCACAAGCGCAGGAATGGGCAATTCCAACACTCGGCATCGAGGTCCTGCTTCTTCGTCCCAAAATCGCGCATTGTGGGGGAGGAGGCAAGAGCAGCGAAATCCTGTGAATCGATATTTCCGACCAGCCAATCCGGTTCAACCCAGTGATCGCAGGCGTAGACATCGCCGTTAAATTCCATGGCCATATTCGCTCCGCATGAGGGCGCATGAACGCATACGCTCGCGGAACCGAAAAGCGCAGAGAGCGAAGAATCAAAGTCTTGAACAAAAACCTCTCCAACGTCACGAAGAATCCACTCGTCAAAAATATTGGACAGGAAGCGGCCGTACGACGAAGGGGTGGTTGATCGTGAGGTCACGCAGTCTCCATCTTGGCGATATAGGAGCGCCGAGCTTCCGCTTCGCCACCCGAGTTCGGCCTGGCGCAGATGTTCGCGGGGAACGCGCTCGACGATGGGGATGAATTGCATGTACCGCGCCCCGAGCTCGTCTCGGAAATAGCGGTAGACCTCCACTCCGTGATCCTCGTTTGCAGCGTGAACCGTGCACAAAATATTCGTCTCGACCTCGGCATTGCGAAGCTGTTCCCACCCGCGGATCACCATCGAGTGAGTTCCATGCCCGCCGCGGTTGAGGCGATAGGCGTCATGGAGTTCTTTCGGACCGTCGATAGAGATCCCAACCAGCACATCATTGTCTTTGAAGAAGCGCGCCCACTGCTCGGTGATCAAGGTGCCGTTGGTTTGGATAGCGTGGTGAACCACTTGTGTGGGGCGTCGATACTTCTCGCACAGCTCAATGAGGCGTTCAAAGAAGGGGAGCCCTCGCAAGGTTGGTTCGCCGCCCTGCCAGAGCATCGTGACATCCCCATCGGGGCTTGCCGCCAGGAAGTTCTTGACGTAGGTCTCTAGGGTTTCTTCGCTCATCGACTGGCGTTTTTGGTCGTAGAGGAGTTCTTTCGACAGGAAGAAACAGTACTGACAGTCCAGATTGCAGGCGGCGCCCGTTGGCTTTGCGACAACCGAGAAGGGGAGAGCGCGAGCGGGGGAGTGCGTCATCGGGTTCCCTCGTTTTCCTTCTTGATTGACGAGGCCGTGGTTGTCGCCGCATAGGCAGCTGCTTGCGCCGCGGCGAGCGGTCCAAGTTCGGCGCGGACGACGTCGATGTTCCATTTCATTGCGGGGATTAATTCTCTTTCGAGGCCGTGGGCGAGCATATCGGAGACCTCAGGGATCGCCTCGGGAAGTTCCCCTGCCACAATGATCGCACGGGGGTTGATGAGGAGAGCAGCGTTTGCGCAGCAAGCCCCGACTGCTTCCATCGCATGTTCGAGAATTGATAGTGTTCTGGAATCTTGATTGCTGACTTTCCTTGCCAATTCGCTCAAAGAAGAAACATCGCATTGAGCGCAGAGCGCGGGGATGGATGCAAGGGTTTCCAGACACCCCTCTTTTCCGCATGCGCATGGGGTGTGAACGTCAGGGACACGCATATGTCCCAGTTCCCCTGTGAACCCGAGTTCTCCGCCAGATAGACGGTATGAAACTACCAAACTGGCACCGATGCCGTTGGAGAGCCGAACGTAGAGGATTGATGGATACCCTTGTCCCGCTCCCCATAATGCCTCGCTCAGGGCGCAAAGGCGAGCAGTTGTATCGATGAGAATGCTTCCCTTCCAACGACGCGAAATGATATCGATGACGCTCTCGCGGCCGGGGTAGGGGGAATGCGGTGAGTGGGAAACATTTGACCCCATGGGAACGGGGAGACCGACACCAATGGTGTGCACATAATCGGTAATGATGCCGCGGGTGCGCGCGCGTTCAAGGAGGAGCGCTCCTATGGAATCAAGTGCCTCACGATAGTTGATGGGATGCGTGGCCGGGAGTGATTGTGCGACGAGGACATCGCCGCCTCGGTTGAGCAAGACTGCGGCGAAAGAGGCTCGGCTAATGACAATGCCGACCGAGTATGCGCATGAGCGTGCTGATGTGAAAAGAGTTGAAGGGCGGCCTGCTCCAGTCTTTTCGTCTTCTTTGAGGGAAATAACAGCGTGTGCATCGATGAGTTTTATGATCGCACGCCCCAGCGTTGTTCTTGAAACCCCAAGGGCATCGCAAAGTTCTGCCCGTGACGCGGGGGGATTTTCGCCAAGATAACTGGTGATCTGGTCTTCTAAAGAGGGCACGGCGGCGTGAAGATCGTAGTCCATGTCCTCTCCTTTGATGCTGTGTGGTGTGGGCCTCCCGCACGCCCCGGAAGGCCCACACCGAAGGCGTGTTACTTACCCATGACCTCGTCAAGATCGCTTCGGGCGGTGTTGACCAGCGGAATATCAAAGTCCGTCATGGCCGCCATCCACTTTGCGAAGGAGTGGTCTCCGCGTTCACGGAGTTGGAGGTATAGGTTCGTTGCGAGTTCGCGGCGAATGTCGTCGTAGACAGGCACCGTGTATACATTGTTCATCTCTGCGGGATCAACTCTCAAATCGTAGAGCTCATTGATGGACTCCGGTGAGATGACGAGTTTGAATTCCTTTGTGCGCAGCATTCGCTGTTGCAGCGGGAAGTGATGCCCGTGGAACTCACAAACGATATTTTCACGCCAGCCGGGCACGTCTTCGCCTCGCGTGAGGTCAACGATCGAGCGGCCGTCTTCAACAAGGGCTGGATCGAGGCCAGCGATATCGAGGACGGTTGCGGGAAGATCGATCAAAGACACGAAGGCGTCGGATTGGCCGACCGCAGAAACCCCGGGGATGTGTGCGATGAAGGGGACGTTGTAGATGTCGTCGTACATCATCGGGCCCTTATCGTTGAGCCGGTGAGAGCCGGTGAATTCACCGTGGTCAGCGCAGAAGAAGACTGCGGTGTCATCGAGAATTCCCAGTTCACGCGCCACATCCATGATTCGACCGATTTCGAAGTCAATCATGGCGACGTATCCCCAGTAGACAGCGATGAGCTTCTTCCACTGATCGTTATCGAAGGACGATGTTGACCAGTAGGTCGCGTAGTTCTGCTGGATCTGCGGCTTTCCGATGAGTGAGTCACCGAAGTTTTCGGGCAAGGTGACGTCGTTTGGATCGATCAAATCGAACCATTCATCTGGGAGGAAGTAGGGAAGATGCGGGCCAAAGAAGTGGACGTCCAAGCTGAAAGGCTGTCCGTTTTCCTTCCAATCGGCTGCATATTCGCGAAGCTTCTCAATGGCGCGATCGGCCAAGAAACGCTCGAAGGTTGCTTCTTCTGGTTGATCGAGGCGTGCTGCGATGATGTGTCCATCGCGGCCTCCGGGGAGCTTTCCTCGCCAGAAGTCGTGTGCCCGAACTGGCGGAAGGCCATGTTCGTTGAGCCATGCGACGTACTTTTCATTGGCGACGGGGTTTTCTGCGCCCCAGTAGGTATCGTCGTCGGCGCCGAATTTGTCGGGGAGGTTCGCCCCGCAGTGATACTTTCCGACGATGCCAACGTTGTAGCCCGCGTCCCGAAGTGCCTGAGTGTAGGTCCAGGTTCCAAGGGGAATCATCGTCTGATAGGCGATGTTCCACTCAGGGTTGGCCAGTACCAGGTGCTTTCCGGGGCGCTTTCCTGTCAGAAGTGATGCGCGTGCGGGTGTGCAGATCGCGGTGGGAGTGAAGCAGTTGGTGAAGGCGAAACCGTTGCGTCCCATTTCGTCAATGACGGGAGTTTGGGCGTGTGGGTTGCCCAGGCAGCCGATCGTATCCGTGCGATGCTGGTCAGTCATAATCACCAGGACATTGCGGACATTGTCCGGGATGTCACTGGAGCGTTCGTATGTGTCAGACATGATGATCCTTTCACTTCTCGGAAGCAGCGAGTTTGTCCATGTCTTCGAGTTCAGTACCGGTGGTTTCCTTCAGGTACTTTGCGGTGAAGATGACGGCTAGGACGCCGAATGCGCAGTAGATCCAGTAGGTGCCTGCCGGCGACCAGGAGATTAGGAAGGGGAAGAGCAAGACGACAAGGAAGTTGACGAAGAAGTCTGCTCCCGAAGCCATGGACATTGCGCCACCGCGAATCGAGTTGGGGAACATTTCGCCCATGACGATCGAGAAGATCGGTCCCCACGAGGAAGTGAAGCCCAGCAGGAAGGTGCACAGCGCTGCGACGGCGAGGAATGCCAAGACCGGGTTGTCTGCAACATCGGGCTTCCCGTCCACAACGGGTGCCAGCGTGAAGACGGTTGCAACAACGCCCAGGGAGACAAAGATCAGCGTACCTCCGTAGATGAGCATCCTCTTACGTCCCACGTGGTCGACAAGGAGAATGCCGGAGACAACACCGACGATCTTGAATCCTGTGATGAGCAGGGTCTGCTGCAGTGCCATTGATTCGTTGAATCCAACTGCTGCGAAGAGCGAGTTCGAGTAGAAGAAGACGCCGTTGATGCCGGTGAGCTGCTGGAATGCGGCAATCATCATGCCGACCAAGACCAGTCCGCGCCACTTCGAGGAGAAGATTTCTCCAATGCTGAGCTTGCGTCCGCCAGTTTCTTCCATCGATGCGGCGATTGCCTTGACGCGAGCTGCCGGATCGTCTTCACCGCTGACCTTTGCAAGGACAGCCTCAGCTTCTGCGGTCTTTCCGACCGACACCAGGTAACGAGGCGACTCGGGGATTTGGGCGGTAAAGATCACGAAGAGAAGAGCGGGAATGATGAGGCATGCGAAAAGAACTTGCCAGGTCTGCAGTCCCCAGAAGGCGGGCTTTGCCGCGCCACCGGTCAGGCGTACGACACCCATATTGATGAGGCCGGCGAAGAAAAGACCGAGGATGATGGCCAGCTGACGGAAACCGATTAGGCGGCCTCGGATGTCAGCAGGTGCAATTTCTGCGACGTATCCGGGTGCAACGGTGGTTGCTGCACCAAAACCAATGCCGCCCACAATGCGGGTGAGGAGAAGGAAGGGATATCCGAAGCTTCCCAGAACTGGTGAGATCGGTCCAAGGAGTGCTTCGAAGAGAAGGAAGGGACCAACCCACATCAGGGTTGTTTTGCGTCCGATCTTGTCAGAGATACGTCCTGCTCCAAGTGCGCCGATGAGGCCGCCGATTACGCCCGCTGCGCCGGCAACGCCTTGGAGGAATGGGCCGAGGTGGAAGGTGGTGCCGACCGCTTTAATTGCGGCGTTGAGGACCATTCCTTCGAATCCGTAGAAGAATGGGCCCAAAGTAGCAATGAGTGCCAGGAAAGTTGCGTATTTCCGCGCCCGACGTTGGGTTTCGGTCAGCGGTGCTGCCGTACGTGAGGTTGACATGAGGTCCGTCCTAAAGGGGAGAGGAATGAACTCATCGGATTGATCCGTGATGCCTCATCTTTGAGGCACTTACACGCTAACCCTGAGTGAATTTTGGGCGTTGACGTGGACAAAATTATTTTTGTGATGCGCGTCATATAAGTTGCTTTTTCTTCACAGGAAAACCTTAGGTGCGACATAAAACAGGCATAGAGGTGGTCCGTAGCTTGATGACCAAGACGACAGGGCAGACGCCCCAGAGGAAAGGAACGCACATGAGTGCAGAAGATATGAACAAGGACCACCTGGACGAGACCCGAGTCATCGACGCTCAAGCTCATGACGCGCAGGAGCAGGATGCGCATGCTGACAAGACGACCTACGTGAATGTTGCCTACCAGAAGGAAGACGGAACTTACGAAGGTGCTTGGCTTCCCGCTGATGAGGTTGTCTCTCACGAGGCCGCGGCAAAGCCCTCGTGGAAGAAGAAGGCCGCAGCCGCCGGCGCAGCAGCAGCTTTCTTGGTTGCAGGTTTTGGCGCAGGTTGGGCAACGAGCTCGGTTGCATCTCCCGCTCCCGCGCAGCAATCGCAGGCCGCGCCCGGACAGCCCGGTCAGGGTGGTCCTGGTGGCCAGCAAGGCCAGGGCGGTCCCGGTGGACAGGGGATGCCTGGCGGTCAGCAGGGTCAGAACGGCCAGCAGGGCATGCCCGGCGGTCAGGGTGGCCCCGGCGGACAAAATGGCCAGCAAGGCCAAGGTGGCCCCGGTGGACAGGGGATGCCTGGCGGTCAGCAGGGTCAGAACGGCCAGCAGGGCA
>CAUTAH010000010.1:0-44604 GCA_963536345.1 uncultured Actinomyces sp. | reverse complement strand
CCCGTGTCGCCGCCGTGAAAGGGCGGTGTCCTAGGCCTCTAGACGATGGGGGCCACTGTCGGCCACCGGTCTGGCGTCCGAGGACGAAGAGAATATTAGGCAGAAGCGGGGCCTTAAAGCAAAAAGAATGGCAGTGATGACCGTCACAGGCCTACTTTTCCTTGATATTCTGGGATTCATAACGGTGCCTATCGATTCAAGCCTCAGGCGATTCTCAATGATCGCGCCTAGGCTTGAGGGAGTACAGAATGAGTGATTCAAGGACGGTTTTATGATTTTCAGTGCCGATGATCCGACACCTTCGCCTTCGCCAACAGGTGTTGCACAGGCCGCTGTCCAAAATGCGCTGGACTTGGCATCACTTATTTTCGGTGCCGCAGTTGGTCTGGTTATTGCCTTCGTTGTGGCGCTGGTGATCATCCTTTTGACCCGTCCAATTGCCCGTCGCTCGCGCTATTTTGCGGCGGTTACCAAACGGGTCCGGACCTCGTACTACATCACTGCGATGGCGTGGGGTGCGTGGGCTGGCCTGCAATTCATGCTGGTAAACACCACTCTGTCAGATTGGTCCAATGGTGGAATGGTGGGCTTCATCTCCCATGTTCTGCTTATTATTGGCATTTTGACGATGACCTGGATGGTCTACAACAGCGCGTGGATCTTCGAAGACGCGGCACGAATTCGCCAGGAAAAAGACGGGGGTGTTTCCCGTAAGTTTGAAACCCAAGCGCAGGTCATCCGTCGTCTCTTGCAGGCTCTGGTCATCCTTCTCGGTGTTTGTGCAGCCCTCTTCACTTTTGATGCCGCGCGTCAGGCAATGACAACTGTTCTGGCCTCTGCCGGTGTTGTTTCGGTGATCGCCGGTCTTGCTGCCCAGCAGACCTTGGGAAATGTTTTTGCCGGTATCCAATTGGCCTTCACGGATGCGATTCGCGTGGGCGATGTGGTCGTCGTCGGTAAGGACAATGCCTCGGGCAAGGTTGAAGAAATCACTCTTTCTTATGTTGTTGTTCGCCTTCCAGACGAACGCCGGCTCATCGTTCCTTCGACCTACTTCACGTCCAACACCTTCGAAAACTGGACGCGTCGCGCGGCGACCCAGCTGGGAAATGTCGAGCTCAAGCTCGACTGGACTGCGCCTTTAACCCTGATCCGTAGTCAGGTGCAAAAGCTTCTTCTTGCAACTGATCTATGGGATGGGCGTTCGTGGGCCGTGCAGGTCGCTGACTCGAATGAGACGACGATGACTGTTCGCATTGTCGTCTCCGCGAAGGACTCCGGAGCGCTGTGGGATCTGCGCTGCTACCTACGTGAAAACATGATTCGTTGGGTTGTTGATGAGGATCCTGCGATCCGTCCCCATACGCGTGTTCAGTCCTTGGAGGTTGAGACGGTCACGCAGGATACCTCTCGCGAGGCCGTCGCCCGCCTTGCGAAGGAACTGTCGGGTATTGCCGCCGACACGACGGGTGCCCCCAACTCACACCCTGGGTCAGCGGCAGGAAAGCCCGCTCAGGCCTCGCCGCTTGCCTCACAGGGCAAGGCAGGAGAAAAGGCTGATTCGGGCCCTCTGGATGACGCAGTCCATTCTGTGCGGCTCCTGGCAGCCCGGCAAAAAGCCAAGCGCGCACGCAGGAGGGCAATGGCCCAGCGTCAGCGTGAACTCGCTGATACGGGGAAGGTCGCAGCGGTGGCCTCGGCCAGTGATGCACAGACCCAGGTTTTTTCACAGACGATGCTGCATTCTTTGGTCGCCGAACAACTCGCCGAAAAGGTTGCTCAGGCCAATGCGCGTCTAGGCAAGAACCACCTCGGTGGTGGATCAACCGCGCTTTTGCCTCAGGCGCAGGTAGACGGTGACAAGGCACAGGCCTCGGCCCCGCAGGTACAGGCCGGGCAAGCTCATATGGATGCGACTGTCGTCCGTGGGGAGCGGCTCTTCTCTGGGTCACCCGATGCCGACGAACGTAATCAGATTTACGCCGGTCCCGGTGACGACGTCCTAGCAGAACGCGAAGCAACGGCGAAACGTCACGAAGAAGAAACAACTCGTTTGAACAGTGGACCGCGAGTGCCCGAGGACGCAGTGCGTCCGCAGCGCAGCGATGCTCAACAGAACTGAATTGAGGAAAACAACATGAAAATCATTCGAACCCGTGATCGTGCAACGCAGCTCGAACACCTCGCGCAGGCGCAGCAGTCGGCTCCCAGCGTGAATTACAGCGACGACGAGTGGCGTGAGCGCCTCACTCCTCAGCAGTACTTGGTTCTTCGTCAAGCTGGGACAGAAGCGCCTTGGACGGGTGAGCTGCTGGATGAACACCGCTCGGGTACCTATCTGTGCGCGGCTTGTGGCGCTCAGCTTTTCCCTTCGTCAACAAAGTTTGAATCGCATTGCGGGTGGCCGAGTTTCTATGAGGCGCTGCCCGGTGCAGTGAACTATTTCGAGGATATTTCCCACGGAATGCGCCGCATCGAGGTGCGCTGTGCAAGCTGTGATTCTCACCTAGGGCACATTTTTGATGACGCACCGAATCAGCCAACGGGAAATCGTTTTTGCATGAATTCCGTGTGCCTACAATTTGTCCCTGACCCTGTGGCATAGTGGGGGAGTGCTCTCCCATCTTCGTGCGCTTCTTTCACGTGTTCCCGCGCCCATTCTGATTGTTGGTGCTGCTCTTAGTGCGTATAGCGGTGCGGCCGTCGCGGTCCTGATTTTCGGGTCTGTCCAGCCCGGTGCTGTGGCATGGATGCGTGTTTTCATCGCCGGGATGATCTTGTGTGCATGGCGGCGCCCCTGGCGTGTGGGCCTGAGCGCGAAGGATCTTGTTGAGTCCGCTTGTTTCGGCTTGGCTCTGATCACCATGAACATCACGTTCTTTGAATCGATCGCATACCTGCCCTTGGGCCCGGCCGTTTCCATGGAGTTCATTGGACCGGTTGCCGTAGCGGTGATTCGTGGCCGAGGCTGGCTTCCGCGCCTTGCCGCATTCCTTGCCTTGGCGGGGGTCGTTGCTATTGGTGGGCTTGGCCTCGACACCAATGATCCAGGTTTTATTCCCGGGCTGAAATGGGCGGCCTTGAGCGCTGTCGCGTGGGCGGTCTACATTCTTCTGGGGCAACGCGTGGCGTCAAAGCGCTCGGGAATCACCAATGTTGCTGTCGGTTGTGCGCTCAGCGGGCTAATACTTTCTCCCTTTATGGCAAAGTCTGCGTTACCTGCGCTCACTCAGCCTTGGCTGCTGGGGATTGTCGTGCTTGTCGCGATTCTCTCCACCATCATTCCCTGCTCTTTTGAAGCCATTGCCATGCACAGGATTTCTGCGGCAGATTTTTCGCTTTTTACTGCACTTTCTCCGGCCTCGTCGCTGCTGATGGGTGTCATCATCCTCTGGCAGATCCCCACCCTGTGGCAGATTCTGGGGCTTCTTCTCATCTCGGTCGCCGTTGGAATTGCATCAAAGGAATCCTCGAAGGAAGATGAGATCCTTGCCGAAGAGGTGCGTGAGCTAGTTGAGGGAGGATTGTGAGCAGCCGATCATTAGCAGGAATAGCAAACCGCATTCCCGCACAGGTATTGATCGTTACCTCGGCTCTCATTCAGTACAGCGGTGCTGCTGTTGCAGTTTTTGCCTTCTCTGTCGTTGAACCGGCCTCGGTCGCCTGGTGGAGGGGATTTGTTGGCGGTTTGGTCCTGTGCGCGTGGGTTCGTCCTTGGCGAGGCCTTGATCGCGCGACACTGAAGGGCGCTCTCTTCTTCGGCATTGCCTTGGTCTGCATGAACGCCTGCTTTTACGAGGCAATTTCCCGCATTCCCCTTGGAGCTGCGGTTTCGCTTGAGTTCCTTGGTCCTGTGATGGTTGCTGTTGTACGAGGCCGTGGTTGGGCGCCAAGAATCGCTGCCTTCTTTGCCTTGGCCGGGGTGTGTGCGATCGGCGGACTTGGGTTGGATTTGAGTGCTCCGAGAACCTTAGGTGGGGTTGTATGGATTCTGGCGGCCGGCGCATCGTGGGCAACTTACATCGTGTTGGGGCAGAAAGCAGCCTCGTCGAGCTCTGCGATGACTAACCTTTCGCTGGGTTGTGCGTTCAGTGCCTTGATCTCTGCGCCAATTCTGGCCCCGGGGGCGATGGCGGCATTCAGTGATCGAAAGGTTTTAGTTGCGGTCATTGCCTTGGCATTCTTATCGACGGTTTTCCCATACAGCCTTGAAGCCATGGCGATGAAGCGGGTTTCTGCGGCGACTTTTGCTTTGTTTACGGCGCTTCTTCCCGCGACCTCGGCTCTGATCGGTGCGGTGCTTTTGCGTCAGATTCCTAGCCTGTGGCAATTGGTCGGTCTGGTGTGCATTTCAATTGCCGTGGGGATTGCCTCGATGGCGGGGCGTGCGCATCCCGATGTCAAAGGTGTTCATGGCGCAGAAGAAACAGAAAACTAGAAAAGCGCGAAAGAAGTAGGCCCAGGGGGACTCGAACCCCCAACCCACGGATTAAAAGTCCGCTGCTCTACCATTGAGCTATAGGCCCGCGGGTAATCCCGCTGTGTGGCCCATCGGGTGGACCAACCCCACTATCTTACTGGTAGGAGAGCAAATGGGCGAACCGCAACGCATCCCAAGACGTCCGGCGATTTTGGACTATGCGCAAACAGAGGCAATTGTTGGTGCGCCAGATGTTGCGGATTCTTCTGTTCTTGCTCACTCAACTGCTTGGGCGCTGCTGGGTGTGGGAGATGAAGATTTTGATGCCGAGGCCTTGCGTCGCCTTCGCGAGCTGCTCTCTACCGGTGGAGTTCCTCTAGTTGCCGAGCTTTGGTCGCTAAGCCCTGATTTCACTCTTCCAGGTGCACTGTGGCGTGTGTACTTGTTCAGAGAGTGGTTCCACCGTGACCCGCTTACGGTTGCTGATCTGTACATCTTGGGATTGCATGCAGAGCAGGTTCCCGGACTCGAAGAGCCCATTCATGCGCGTCCTTTGGAGGATGTTATCCATGACGCGGATGCGCTTCTGTCCGGGGAAAAACGTGATGATGATCTGGAAGACATCTTTACGGAGCTTGCGCATGCGATGCGCATTGTTGCTGCGGGAGATCCCAGAGTGGGAAGACAGTGGATCGATGACCCGCATGATGCTTTGGCGTACGGCGTGACGATGCGTGCGCGTGCGCTGGTGATGACAGCTCAAGAGCTCGAACGTGCTGCCTCCCGAGCGCGCATCGGGGAGTTGGACTGAGTTTCTCCGGCGGGTAATTTCGGGTCATACAATCCCGGAACCCATACCGGGCATTTCCGTCTTGGTGGTGATGTTCTACTCACTGACGAGAATGGGGTTTCCGATATTTCTGGAGCGGACTTTGCGCAGGCCTTTGTCGACGAGATTGAAACGCCCGCTCATACGGGACAGCGTTTCACTGTCGCCTACTAAAACAGCAATCTGAGAAGAGCGTGGGTGTGGGTTTCAAGCCCGCACCCACGCTCACTCTAGGTTAGGGTTAATAACGTGACACCCAGCCCTCAGCCCATTCCCCCGATGCGCCTTATTCGCGCAGGCGGCGCCCTTGTGTGGCGCTTACGCCACCCGGGTCGTCAGGTCCTCCCAGGAGATGTGCTTGACGAGGCTGAGATCGAAGTTTTGCTAGTCCATCGCCCCCAGTATCACGATTGGTCGTGGCCGAAAGGCAAGATTGAGGGACGAGAAACTATTCCCGTTGCGGCTGTACGTGAGGTCGAGGAAGAAACCGGTCACGTCATCAGCCTCGGCGCTCCTCTGACGACTCAGCGCTACCGCCTCGGCTCAGGGCAGACCAAGGAGGTTCGCTACTGGGTGGGAACCCTCATGGAGGATGATCCCCGTTCTGATCATGGCCTCGTCCACCTGCGCAAGCCGGTCCATCGCGCTCCCACGCGCGAAATTGATCAGGCCCGATGGATGTCTCCTTCGCGTGCTCACGATCTTCTTACTCGCCGTGGAGATCGTCGTCTGCTCAACGAGCTTCTGATGCGAGGGCGAAGTGGCGAGCTTGTGACGACTCCTTTGGCTATGTTGCCCCATGCGCGTGCACTTCCAGCCCAGCATTGGGAGGGCGAAGACGACGCACGTCCTCTGTCGCGTACCGGGGTCCGCGAGGCTCTTGAACTGGTAGACCTGCTGTCTGCATACGGGATTCGTCGAGCGATGGCAACCTCTTCCGCGCGGACTCGGCAGACGCTGGGGCCGTGGGCTGCGCTCGCGGGAGTTTCGATCGATACTCTTCCCTCACCCGATGGTGCGGGTTCTTCCGCTGACGAGGCCTTTGTGCGTGCGCTTTTTGCAGATGGTGAACCGCGAGTTCTCTGCACGCCACGTACGATGCTTCCGGGGCTTTTTGATGTCTTCCGTCAATTCACTCCCTCTGGCGTGCGGATGAATTTTCCGCTTGATGCCAGGGAGCTTTCCGCATCTGAGATGGTTATTTTGCACACTCTTCCGGAGGGGAACCGGGTGCGTGTCGTCGACGTTGAACGTCACGCACCTAGAGTCGCAGAGTAGCTGCTGCTAGTACGCCGAATCGCGAACAGAACCGCGAAGGGTTTGATCGCCGTTTGCAGCGGCAAGACACACAATCTGTCGGTCGCCCCGCTCCCAGGACTCTCGGCTGGGAGTCATCCAAATGAGGTCAAGGGCCGAGTCTTCGACGCCGCTTCCGACGTAGGGCGTGAAGTCTTTTTCGCACTCGCGTCGCGCTTCCGACTCAAGTTGCTCGGCCTCGGGGAACTCTGATCCCCCAATAGTGGGAAGGGCGAAAACCTCAGCCTGGTGAGGGCGCGAGCAGGAAACAGTTTCCAAAGAATATGCGCTGGTTGAGGTTGGAATCTGAACGCAGGCTCCGACAGAAAGCCGCATGACAGAAGAAAAACCGCACCCGCTGAGTGTGCTTGCCCCAAAGAAAAGAACAAGCACACCACAGCAGGTGCGAATGAATGATGCTTTCACTGAATTGGGGCCTCAGACTCCAACGATCAGTGCGCAGACCCAGTAGACAACCGCAGAAACTGCGGCAGCTGCGGGTAGGGTCAAGAACCAAGCGGTCACGATCGATCCCGCAACGCCCCAACGTACTGCTGAGAAACGTTTTGTGCATCCAACACCCATGATCGAGGTCGAAACAACCTGAGTTGTCGAGATCGGAGCGTGGACGACGTAGGAGCACAGGTAGAGGATCGAGGCTGACACGGCCTCGGAAACGAAACCGCGGGCAGGATCGAGGTCGATGATCTTACGGCCGATGGTTCGCATGATTCGGCCGCCACCAGCCATGGTGCCCAAGGAGATTGCAAGAGCTCCCGAGATCTTCACCCACATCGGGACGGTCATATCGCCGGTGATGGGATCGTAGATCTGGTGAGTCTCGCCGTAGCCACCGGCCAGAAGGGCCATGACAATGATGCCCATGGTCTTCTGTGCATCTTGGATGCCGTGGCCAAGGGCCATCGCGGCTGAAGAGAAGCGCTGCGCGGCACGGAAACGACGCATGGTGTGGTGGTATTGCGCATTGCGAAGCAGGAAAAGCACGATGCGCATGACGATGTAGCCGACAAAGAAGCCGATGATGGGGGAAGCGAACATCGGGATGATGACCGATTTGACGATTCCCCACCAATAGACGGCGGTGCCGCTCATCAAGCCTGCGCCGACCATGCCGCCAATCAACGCGTGCGAAGAGGACGAGGGAAGCCCGAACCACCACGTGATCAGGTTCCAGATGCAGGCACCAAGGAGTGCCGCAAGGATGATGACCAGACCCTTTTGCTGCATTTCTACTTGAGCAGATTCAGCATATGGAGAGATCGAAATGATCCCCTCGCCGATGGTCTTTGCAACCGCAGTTCCCATCATGGCGCCAAGAACATTCATGCCTGCGGCCATCAAGAGGGCCGCACGAGGAGTCCATGCCTTAGTGGAAACAGAGGTCGCAATCGCGTTCGCAGCGTCATGGAAGCCGTTGGTGTAGCTGAAGAACAGTGCAACGGCAATGACGATGCATACCAGGATCAGGTTAAGATCCACGGCTCAGGATTCCTTCAGTGCAAGGGCTTCGATGACATTGGCCAGATCTTCGAAAGCGTCCGCACATGACTCAAGGCTCTGAATGACATCCTTCAGCTTGATAACCGTGATGGGGTCAAGACCGGAGTCGAAAAGTGTTGTGAGAGTGCGGCGGTACGCCAAGTCGCCCTCGTTTTCGAGGCGGTTGATCTCGATCCAGTAATCGCGCAGGTCCACGGGGGACTTGAGTGCCGGGATGTTCTTAGCCGTCAGCTCTGCGCAATGAACGATGACCGCGATCTGCTCGTCAAGCAGGTGTGCAATCTGTTCGGGGATGCCTGCGATGCCGTAGACGACCAGCATGTCGCCGGCCTCGTCAATGAAGTCCATGCAGTCATCCAAGTGGGATGCAAGGGACTGAAGGTCTTCGCGGTCAAAAGGAGTGATGAAGGATGAGTTAATCCGTTGGAAGATTTCGTGGTTGAGCTCGTCGCCCTGGTGTTCGACGCCATGAAGCTGGTCGCGAAGTGCGATTCGCTCTTCGGGGGAAGCGGCGTAGATATGCGAAAGAATCTCGACTCCCTCGACAAGCTTATTTGCTTGCTGGGTGAAGAATTCGAAGAAGTTTGGGCCCTGCGTTCTGTTGCGGATCCCCATAATGTCCCTCCGATTGTGTTGAGACTGCCTCAAGGCAATCGTCATCCATTACACACTGGATATTCAAGTTCACTTTAGGGTGAATCTCCTGTTGAAGAATGTGTCTATTGCCACACTCGCATGAATGGCTGAGATATTGCGGGAAACTGCAAGGAAACGTGGCCACAGTTGACGGAATTGTCAGATTTAAATGGAAAAAGGGACTTTGCGCCCGCGCAAATACCGGTGGGGTAGAGCATGATTAAGAACGTAGATCGGGACGTGACCACGTCCCAGAATCACCGAGTGCCTCAGGAGGCAAAATGTCCGTGACTGAACAGGATGTGCGCGCAGCCGCTCCGGCGAACGCTCCCGAAGATGTCATCAAGTGGGTTGCTGAAATTGCAGCACTGACCACCCCTGATCGCGTGGAGTTCGCTGACGGCTCCCAGGAAGAGTGGGATCGCCTGACCTCTGAAATGGTCGAGAGCGGCATGCTCACCAAGCTGAACGAAGAGAAGCGCCCCAACTGCTTCCTCGCTCGCTCAAAGCCCTCCGATGTTGCGCGTGTTGAATCGCGTACCTTCATCTGCTGTGAGAAGGAAGAGGACGCAGGTCCGACCAACCACTGGGCAGACCCCAAGGAAATGAAGGCAACCCTGCACGAGAAGTTCACGGGTGCCATGAAGGGTCGCACCATGTACGTGGTTCCCTTCTCCATGGGTCCCCTGGGTGGCCCCATCTCCCAGCTCGGCGTTGAGATCACCGACTCTCCTTACGTTGTTGTCTCCATGCGCATCATGACCCGCATGGGTGCAAAGGCAATGGACCTCATCAACGAGGGTCGCGTGTGGGTTCCCGCCGTTCACTCCGTCGGTGCTCCTCTGGAGCCCGGTCAGGAAGATTCCACCTGGCCCTGCAACGACGAGAAGTACATCACCCACTTCCCCGAGACCAACGAGATTTGGTCCTTCGGTTCCGGTTACGGCGGCAACGCGCTGCTGGGCAAGAAGTGCTTCGCACTGCGTATCGCTTCGACCATGGCAAAGCGCGACGGCTGGATGGCAGAGCACATGCTCGTCCTGCGCCTGACCCGCGAGTCCACCGGCAAGCAGTACCACGTGACCGCTGCATTCCCCAGCGCATGTGGCAAGACCAACCTGGCCATGCTCCAGCCCACCATCCCCGGCTACAAGGTCGAGACCGTGGGTGACGACATCGCATGGATGCGTCCGGGCACCGATGGCCGTCTGCGCGCCATCAACCCCGAGGCAGGCTTCTTCGGTGTTGCACCGGGAACCTCCTACAAGACCAACCCCATGGCAATGGAGACCGCAAAGGCTAACTCCATCTTCACCAACGTTGCACTGACCGACGATGGTGACGTGTGGTGGGAAGGCATCGACGGTGAGGTTCCCGCCCACCTGATCGACTGGCACGGTAACGACTGGACCCCCGAGTCCGGCGAGAAGGCTGCTCACCCGAACAGCCGCTTCACCGTCCCCGCCTCGCAGTGCCCGATCATCTGCCCCGACTGGGAAGCCCCCGAGGGCGTTGCGGTTGACGCCGTCCTCTTCGGTGGCCGCCGCGCCACCAACGTCCCGCTGGTTGCCGAGCAGTACGAGCCCGCCCACGGCGTGTTCATCGGTGCTTCCGTGGCCTCCGAGGTCACCGCCGCTGCGACCGACGTCAAGGCCGGCTCGCTGCGCCACGACCCCTTCGCCATGCTGCCCTTCTGCGGCTACAACATGGCCGACTACTGGGGCCACTGGCTGGAGATGCAGGACAAGCTGGGCGAGAAGTTCCCGAAGGTCTACCAGGTCAACTGGTTCCGCAAGGACGAAGACGGCAACTTCATGTGGCCCGGATACGGCGACAACGCTCGTGTTCTGGACTGGATCGTTCGCCGCGCGGCTGGCGAGGTCGAGGCAATCGACGGCGTCACCGGTCGTTACCCGCACTTCGAGGACTTCAACCTTGAAGGCCTGGACATCGACGAAGCCAAGTGGGCAAAGCTCTTCGAGATTGACCCCGATGCTTGGGCGGCCGAGATGGACGACACCGAAGAGTACTTCTCGCAGTTCGGCGACAAGCTCCCCGCAGCTATCACCGAGCAGCTCGCGAAGTTCCGTGCACGCATCGCTGCTGCAAAGCAGGCCTGATAGCTTCTAGCTAGCACTCAATAGGCGGGCGGTTCCCCACAGTGGGGCCGCCCGCCTATGTTTGTCTTTCCGTGATGTTTTAGAGTAGAAGATACGTGCGCATATTGGGCGCCCGCATGGGGAGGCGAATTGGCTGTTAAACGATGGACGACGGTTAACGGATACGAGTGGGCGGTACTCGAGCCGTCAGCGGGGAATCCGGATGATCTGTGGATGTGTTTGACGCTGGCGTATGGAACCTTCAACGTTGCCCCCGAGGAGATCGGTGCTCTTCATGTGCTCATGGAGTCAATCGGTACCGAACTCAAACGTCCAGTTGAATATGCGCCCGGTCAGTTTGCTTCCGCGCAGGTTGAACTAGCAAGCTACCTTTCTGAAATCGATATCCGCGTACACGGGCCGCGCGAAATCGTCCGCCAAGCGTGGTTGCGCCTGCCGGCTTGCTTTGAGAACCCCGAGGGGATGCTTCCTTCTGCGGGACATGCAAATGCCTCTGATATGTGGGCATCCGAAGTGGCCAATCGCGCTGGTATTTCCGAGGCCCTGCTCGCTATTTTCCGTCCAGATACCGCCACTTTCGAGGCCGAAAAGTACTTTCCCGCGGCTTGTGAACTTGCGCGCCGGATCTCGCCTTTTGAAGCCCGCTACCCCTGTGTTTTTGTGACGACAGAGCCCGACTTTTTGGGATTGGGCTTTGATCGTGCACCAGATTCTTTGGACCTGGATGACCTTCTAGCAGTAAATACTGCTACGCCGCGTGACCAGTATCAGCCGGGTAGCCAGTGGCAGGGGGGAACAAATTATCTATTCTCTTTTGCCGTGCCAATGACGCGCGCAGGCCTTGCAGCGCGTTGGGCAATAGCCATTGACGCTACAAATGTTCTGCGAGGAATGAATTCGCGTTACTCGGACATCAAAGTATCAAGCGCTGCTTACTCAATTGCCCCAGAACTCATTGGAATGGTCCGTTTCAAAGAGATGGACATGTACTGGGATGCGCGCCGTTTCCTTGATCAATTCTTTAAACCAGGACGCAAGCTAACGGTCGATCTTTCCAAAATTATTGAGCGCGTTGCAGATGATGAGAATCTTGAGGTTTCGCAGCACTTGCACCGGATCAATGACACCAGCGTGCCGACCCCAGCAGAGGTCCGCGACATTATCGACCGAGCAATCGCGAGCGCCCACATCGCATACGATGTGGCATCGCCTCAGCTGCTGCAGCGTTATCCGCTTCTTACCGCAGCGAAGTCGACCTACGACCACTTCCCGCTCTATAAGGGATATCCCGAGCCGGCTCCATCGATTCCGTATCCCTCAACAGAGGGGACAGACCTTCTGTCGAGCGTTCCTGAAAACCTCAGTGGATACTCGATGATTCTGCCTCATCACCTCATGGTCTCCAGTGACAGGCTTGTCGCGCAGTGGTTTGATCCATTACGGGAGGGTGATCCGACCTTAGTGACCCGCCGCGTTGAAATTACCATTGCAAACATTGCGGTACTTCTTCGTACGGGGAAGGCCTACATCCTTCTTGACCAGGATGGGACCTTCTTGCCGCTCTACCCCAAAGCTTTTATCAGCCCGGAGTCACTGGTCATCTTTGACTCATTGCTTGGGTATCTTCAAGAAAACGTTCCAACCCTGACTATTGATTCGCTTTTCGATCAGGAAATTGAACTGGTTGATAGCTTTAACCAATACGGTCCCCGGGGGATTGAACAGGGCGCTATAAAGCCGCTGCCCGACTACATCACGCACTTGGACACTGTAAGTCTGTGGCGCAAAAACGCTCCGGAGATGGAGGAGGCCTGGCGTAATCCCGGTGGAACTCCCGCAGACAATAGTCTTTCCAACGAGGCCTATGGGTATGAGTCACAGGCTGTCGCGCGAAAAAAGAAGCGTACGGGATGGATTCTTGCGGTCATTTTCATGTTGGTTTTCGGAATTATTCGCGCCTGCGCACACACAACGATCAAGGGGTCGAATACCCCAACGGTGACGCATATTCCAACCATTTCGGTCACACTGCCCAGTTTCTCCGTGCCTCCAATCACCCTGCCCACTCCCAGTAGCACTCAGTGATCGGGGAGAGGCCGCTGACTAACGGGCCTGAATGCGCCTCTAAAAAACAGTAAGATATTCGTAATTATTCAATGAGCCAGGAGTTTCCTGAATGTCCACTTATCTCACCGATGATGAGCTCAAGCGCAGCAAAGAGCTCCTGGACCGTATCCAGAAGATCTTCTCAGAGCGCGTCGTCGGCCAAGAAAACCTTCGTGAAACCCTGATCGTCGGCCTGTTGGCACAGGGACATATCCTGATGGAGTCTGTCCCCGGTTTGGCGAAAACGACGGCCGCTCAAACTATTGCGCAGGCAATTTCGGGTTCATTCCACCGCATCCAGTGCACCCCGGACCTGATGCCCAACGATATCGTTGGTACGCGTATCTGGAACCAGGCCGAAAACGAAATGACAACGGAACTGGGTCCCGTCCACGCCAATATCGTGCTTCTGGACGAAATCAACCGTTCATCGGCAAAGACCCAATCTGCCATGCTCGAGGCCATGCAGGAAGGCCAGACCACCATTGGCGGAATTGTCTATCCGCTACCCAAGCCCTTCATGGTGATGGCAACTCAGAACCCCATTGAAGAAGAAGGAACCTACGTGCTTCCCGAAGCGCAGATGGACCGCTTCTTGATGAAAGAAATCATCACCTACCCAAAGCCTCTGGAAGAGCTTGAGGTTCTTAACCGCATCGAAGCTGGGACCATGGAGAAGCCCATTGATGCGGAGCCCATCTCCCTCGAAGATCTGACTTTCCTTCAGCAGATGACCAGGCGTGTCTTCTTACACGACACTTTGAAGGCTTACATCGTCGACATCATCAATACCACTCGAGGAATGGGCCCCAACCCGCTTCCCGGGTTCTCGCAGCATGTGCGCGTGGGTGCATCGCCTCGTGGTGGTATCGCCCTCATGCGCGTAAGCCAGGCTGTGGCGCTGATGGCCGGTCGCAACTACGTGATGCCCGACGATATTAAGAAGCTTCGTCACGCGATTCTTCGCCACCGCATCATTCGTACCTTCGATGCGATGGCCGATGAGATCTCAGTTGATGGCTTGATCGATGCCGTCTTCAACGCGGTAGCTGTGCCGTGAGCCCAATCCTGAAGAAGGGGGTCGTTGAGAGCGCGTCTCAGACCCTCGGCGACGTCGACCAGCACCAAAAAGCGCACGCGAATAACGCACAGCTGCGTGCTCTGGGCGGTCGAACTCAGCTCCCGGTCTTGCGTAAGCTGCTCTCCTTGATGGAGGGCCAGCACTATTCTGCGCGTGCCGGACAGGGCTGGGAATTTATGGACATGGCCGAATATAAGCCCGGCGATGATGTCAAAGATATCGACTGGGCAGCTACCGCTCGTGCTGGAAAGCCCATCGTTAAGCGTTTTGAAGCCAGCGCGAATGTTCAGGTGATGCTGGTTGTTGATACCGGACGCTCGATGAGCGCGCTTGCCCCTTCGGGCGAAAGTAAAGAAGCGGTCGCACTGACGATTTGTCAGGTTGTCGCATGGCTTGCTTCTAGCCGCGGTGACCAGGTGGGTTTGGTGTCGGGCTGCCAAGGACGTATGCGACACATGCCCGCGCGATCAGGAAATGCGCATATCGAACTCATTTTGCGACGCCTCGAGGAAGATATCGACCTGCGTTCGCCCTCTTCGGATCTCGAAACTCTTCTTGCGCGAGTGCAGGCGGCAACCTACCGCCGCTCCCTGATCGTTTTGGTCACGGATGAAACGCACCCTCAGCCCACGCCTCGTGCGCGGGAACTGCTCAAGCGTCTGAGCGTCCGCCACCGCTTACTCATCATGCAGGTCGCAGACGCGGATCCGACGCAGCTCCCCGCGGGTACTCGGATCGTGGATGTCGACGCCGGCCCGCTTCCCGACTTCCTTTTGGGGGATAGCCAGATCGCTGCCGAGGCCGCCGCACGCGCCGACCAGAGCCGCACTGCGGTGCGTCAATTCCTTGAGATCCCTGGGATTACCCGCGTGAGTGTATCGTCCAGCGATCAGGTCGTTCGCACTCTTCTCTCCGCATTGGAAAGGGAAAGTCGTGTCCGGTGAATTGCGCGAGGTTCTCAACTACCCGAACTGGATGTGGATTATTGGAGTCTTGCTTCTGGCTCTTGTCCTGGTGTGGGTAGGAGTGTGGCTGATCCGCTGGCTGCGCTCGAACCGTTTGCAGGAAAAGAATCAGATCGCGCTTATTCCCCTGGATGAGAAGCGTCGTCAGCGCTACCTGGGCTTCATTGACGAGGTCGAGGGTCGCTTGAACACGGGCGACTTGGATGACCGCGGGGTGCACTTGGCAGTCGCGGGTATCTTGCGCGCGCTGGGTACTGAACGTACCGGTCGCGATCTTGAGACCGCAACAGTGTCTGAGATTCGAAAGCTCATTCCCGCGTGGCCTGATCTTGCGGATGCTCTTTCCGCCTGCGAGGACAGCTTTAAAGCAGACTCGGAGGCCGATGGTGAAAAGACTCAGTTCGATCCCGCATTCGTCATGGATTATGCGCGGGAGGTGGTGAAGAAATGAGGTATGGGTACCTCATCGCCGTCGTCCTGGGCGTTATTGCCGTCGCCGCAGCTTTTGGCTGGTGGCGTGTCGGTCTGCGCCTTCATGCGAGGGAACGTCGAGGCTGGGTTGCAAATACCGGTTACGTGCGTGACTTGCCACGTTATCGTGCGCTGATGCGTCGCACGCGTATGGCAGTTGCTGGTTTGCTTGCTGTTTTTTGTGCCGCTGCTGTGTCGCTTTCTGTCGTTGCTGCAAACCCCGTTGACCGTCACGTTGATGACCGTCGCCTGGCCTCGCGAGACATTGTTCTATGTCTGGATGCATCAGGTTCGATGCTGGAATATGACAGCGAAATCGGTGATGCCTTCAAGAGTCTTGTTGAGCACTTCAACGGCGAGCGAGTGTCTTTGTACCTGTGGAGTGGTCGTTCGGTTCGGAAGTTCCCGCTAACTGATGATTACACGATGGTGAACGACAACCTCGAGACCTTGAGCTCGCTCCTGAGGAATGGCGTTATTTCGAAGACCTCGAACGGATATCGCATCACCAATGATCTTGCCCGTTATCTTGAGGGAACTGATGATCCCGATGGGCAGGCAGCATCCCTTATCGGTGATGGCCTAGCATCTTGCGTGCTTGGCTTTGATCACACGGATCAAGAGCGCTCGCGGACAATCATTTTGGCCTCCGATAACGAAGTCAATGGTGAAGGCTTATATACCCTCAAGGAAGCGATTGACTTCGCGAAGCGCCAGAAGGTTGAGGTCATCGGCCTCTACCCGGGTTCGACGTTGACCACTGAGGGCGAAGATATGAAGAACCAGGTTGAGTCCACCGGTGGCGAGTTCTATACGATGTCGAGCTCCGGCACAGTGGATTCGATTGTTCAAAATATCGAGGCCCAGCAGAAGCGCGAGGTTGAGGGCGACGCTCGCGTCACGGTTACTGACCGCGTCAATAGGCCCGTGGCTTGGCTGGCAGTTGCGATTGTGGCTTTCCTTGGGCTTGTTGGTTTCGCCAAGCTCTGAGGCCTAGGAAAGAGTCGGAGCGGGATCCCTTAATAGCCGGATCCCTTAATAGAGGCCTAGAGGTAGTAGAGGCCTAGACGGCATTCTTTGAGCCTGCCTCGATTGGTGTCGTAGATACATTTGTGGGGCCGCAGCTGATGCTGCGGCCCCACAATGATTTATTGCCTGAAGCGCTTAGGCCTTGCGACGCTTAGCTGCAAGAAGACCAGCAATCAGGGTCATTCCTGCTGCGCCCAGAACCATTCCGCTCGTGGCACCGGTGTGTGCCAGAGGGCCTGCCTTCTTCGGGTTTTCAGCCTTGGGATTTTCTGGCTTGTTGGGCTCCTGAGGCTGATTGGGAGTGGGCTCAGTTGCCGGGGTGGTCGGAGTCGGCGAGACCTCGCATCCGGGGATAGAACCAACCAGAGTGTGGAAGAAGACCATGGGCTCCGACGTCGGGGTCTTGTGTGCCTTTTCGCCGGTCAGCACTGCGGTAACCTCAACGCTCAGAGAGGAGTTTTCCGGCATGTGTGCGATCGTGAAGGTCAGGGTCTTCTTGTCCGCGCTCACGGTCGGGTTGGAAATTCCCGTCACCGACTGCGAGAAGCCATTGCCGACAAGAGCGCCGCCACCGGGGGTCAATGCAGAGGCGATCGAGGCCTCGTCAAAGGTTGCACCCTGGGGAGCGCTGACGGTCATCGTCGCATTGGTCAGCTCGCGCTTGGTTGCAGCGTAGAAGCGCATACGACGCGTCGCACCGGCGGCATCAGAGTACTGGCGTGAAGGATCCCAGCCGTCGGCTCCGGCCTCGCCCCAGAGAGCGCCGGTTCCCTGCCAGCGATCGGAGAACTTTTCGCGAAGGTCAATATCCTTCGAGTAGGGCGAGAAAGTCGTGCGCCCAACGACTCCGGCTTGGCACTGTCCAACAGTGAGTTCAGGCTCGGGAGTCGTCAGGCATGCGTTGCCCTTCTCGTCAGTTTCACGCAGGCCGCGGAAGTGAGAGGTTGCTTCGTAGTGCTTCGTACGGTCACCGGTTCCGACGAATTCAACGACCGCAGCGTGGCCTTCCGGCAGACCATTCGGGAAGGTCAGAGTCCAGATATTACGCGCTGCATCGGTCTGGGTTGCGTTGGGGACAATATCCCAATCGAGCTTGCGTGCCAGTGCACCGAAGGTCTGACGTTCCATGAACTGATCAACCGTGGTGTTCTTCACCTCGGTGCTCAGGTCGCTGATCAGACGGACGTTGGTCATGTCGTCGGGAAGATCCACAGTCAGGGTTGCGCCGGGAAGGATCCCAAACTCGGCACCGATCGGGATGCGCCAGTACTGGACATCGCTCACCGGGTTGAACCAGTGATGATTTTCAAGAATCGCCTTGCTGCCGTAGTCGGGGTGGACGCTCTCCATGAAGCCAGAAGTTGAGTAAGGGCCCTTGCGGAGTCCGACCGGGATATTGTCCATGTTCTGATCGAGCATGGCGCGTGCGGTCCAGTCAACGACGCAGCCGGAGCTGCGATCACCATTGATTTGCCCGGGAACGCGTTCAACGGCCTGAGCATCCATGGCGGTGAGAGAGGAAAAAACGAGCGCCAGTCCGAGTGAACCGGCGGCAATGTTTCGGAGGGTTTTCATCTTGCCTCAATTAATTTTTGTGGTGTGTATCAGGACACCATGATACACAAATGAATTTAGTCGTGGGTCACTTCAGATGTCAAATAGATTCCCCTAGAGGATGAATTTGAGATGGGCACTATACTTGCCAGTGTTTGATCCGATCCGCAGGAGGAATATTGTCGCTCTCCTTCCGACCCCTTATGTCGGTTGCAATCATCATTGTGATCATTGCAGCGTGCGCTTTCTTCTCCTGGTGGAGTGCCCGGCGTCATCGCCCTTTTAGAACATCGGATCTGGTGCGCAGAGGTGCTATCACCTGCGCCTTGCTCTCGATCTTGATTGGCCCCTCAGTTCCCGGTGAAGCGCAGAAAGTGACGACCAATGTCGAGGTCTGGCTTGCGATTGACCGCACGGGTTCGATGGCCGCTGAGGATTGGGAAGGCGGAAAAACTCGCCTTCAAGGTGTGAGCCACGATGTTGAGCAGATTCTTCAAGCTGCTCCTGGGGCTCGTTATCGCATTATTACCTGGGATTCCCAGGCAGATACTGAGCTTCCCCTGACCTCTGACCTTGGAGCAGTTCGTTCCTTCGTTTCGACACTGACTCAGGAAGTAAGTTCTTCCTCGCGCGGTTCGTCCCCAGATCGCCCCGCACAATACATTGCGGAAGAAATGCAGGATGCCGCAAACAAGCACCCTGAAAATACCCGTGTGCTTTTCGTATTCACCGACGGTGAGACCTCGAACAATTCTGCTTGGAGAAGCGCTGGTGGAGGCGACTCTCAGCAGTGGGACAAGATCAAGCCCCTCCTGACGGGAGGCTTGGTGATCGGCTATGGAACCGAAGAAGGCGGGAAGATGAAGGTTGCCGCTCTGGGGAAGCAGAACGACAGCTCGAAACCCGAATACATCAAGGATTTTTCCCAGCCCGGAAACCCCGATGCAATTTCGAAGATTGACGTCAAGAAGCTCAGCGAGATCACTCAAAAACTTGGAATCGATATGGTTCGTTCGCCCAATGATTCTGCCATTAGCTCTGCAGCTTCATCCTCGGTTCAGAATGCGCGGAATATTGCCGACGCAAACGATACGATCCAAACTTCGCGCTATATGTTGTGGCCATCGGCTCTTGTTTTGACTGTGCTATTAGCTTGGGAAGCCGCTATTTTTGCGGGTCGTATCCACGCGCTGAGGAGGACCCGTGCGATTTAAGCGCCGCAGCGATAAGGAACAGCGTCCTACTGCTTTCTATCAGCCTCCTACAGATGGCGAGGCCGCCGCTAACACGCAAACGGGAGATGGTGCCCCCAGCGCAACCCCGGCCTCGGCAAAGAGGAACGGGGCGGAGAAACCGCGACGCAATGGGAAGCTCTTGCGGCCTCTGTGGTGGTCTCTGCCCATTGTTGTGGTTGCGCTTGCGGTAGGGATTTATATGACCGCCCTGCCGCTGTGGGCATGGAATACGGGGCGCAGCGCTCGCGCGGGAAATAATGAGGGTGCTCTGAACTCCTATTCACGGCAGATTTATTGGGGAGATCTTGGCCCTGCCAGCTGGGTTGCGCATTACAACGCGGGGACGCAACATGTGAAGCTTGATCATCCTGACGAGGCCGTCGCTGAGTTGCGCATTGCTTGGGACCGGGTTCCGAAGGCGAAGCAGATCGAGGACGGTCGAATTGAGACCTACTCCTATGAGTGCACCGTCAGAATGAATTTGGCGCTTGCTTTGGAAAAGCAGGGCGACGCGGCGATGAGTACGGATCGTGCGCGCGCGGCTGAAATTTATAAAGAAATGGGAGAAGTTGTGGCCCCCTGTCAGTCCGCGGCCTCGACGCAGAATCAGCAGAACCAGAATCAGCAGGGCGGCGGTGGCGGCGCCGATGCTGACAAGGCTCATGATCGTGCTCAGCAAAAGCAGCAGCAGGCTCAAAACCAGGAAAATCAGGACAAAGACAAGGATAAAGACAAACAGAATCAGGATAAGGACAAGCAGAACCAAGACAAAGATAAGCAGAACCAAGACAACAAGGATAAAGACAAGCAAAACCAGGATCAGCAGAACCAGAATCAGGACAAGGACAAACAAAACCAAGACAAGTCCAAGGATCCTTATCAGGGAGAGACCAAAGAGCAACGCGCGAAGCGTGAAGAGATGCAAAAGCGTCAGGAACAAACCGATCGCGAGGAGCGTCAGAACAAAGATCGCAAGCGTGGAACCGGTGGAACTGGCGCCTGGTAAAACTTCTGTGATCTAGGTCTGAGGTCGGAATAAAGCGGAATCTGGGTGGCGTTTATGCCTGCAGTGCTGCTCGAAAGCGGCTCCTGGAAGAAAGGCTTATCCCATGACTTACAAGGTCGCCTACATCATTGGTTCGCTGTCGTCGACCTCCATTAATCGCAAGCTGGTTGGCGCGATGATTGCCGACGCTCCGGCTGATCTGGAATTTGTTGAGGCTGATTTCTCGAAGCTGCCGCTGTACAGCCCTGATTACGATGCGGACTACCCGCAAATCGCCACGGACTTCAAGAAGATCCTTGAAGATGCCGATGCGGTTCTGATCGCAACGCCTGAGTATGATCGCTCGATTCCCGGTGGTCTGAAGAATGCTATCGACTGGTTTGGTCGTCCGTGGGGATCCAACCCTATCGGTGGTAAGCCTGTTTATGTCGTGGGTGCATCTATGGGTTCGGTCGGTGCTGCTATTGGGCAGATCGCAACCCGTCAGACGCTTGAGTTCTTCAACCCTCTGTTGATGACGCAGCCCGAGGTCTACATGAAGATGTCGCATGAGGACATCGGTGAAGACGGTCGCTTCATTGATGCGGCAACTCAGGGATTTGTGAAGTCAGCTATTGAGGCATTTGCGGACTACATCCGTAAGTACGCCTGAGCGTTGAGCTCGCTGAGTTAAAACACCCTCCAGCCAAGACTGGGACTAAAGTCCTTTTTAAGGCTGGAGGGTGTTTTATTTAGGCGCTTCGGGTGTTGGTGTGCCAACTTTGTTCAAATCGCATCACCCTGTTTTATTGCGGTAGACATGGTTGTCACTTATGGTCAATACCTTGTTATTCAAGGGAAAATCTCGAGAAAAACACAGAAGTAAAAACCTTCGAATGGTTTCTTGTCGGCGCTAACGTGAGGAACGGAGACGTAAAACACCCCCTGACATTCTGCGTCTCCACGAGGGCGCCTGTTGAGTCTCTTTCCGGGCGCCCTCAATCTCTTCTCGTTAAGTCTTATAGCGATGACATCAGCTCAGAAGGTCTGCGCAGTCGAGCGCCAAATGACGAAAATGCAGACTCCCAGAAAAGCGGAAGGATGAGCCTTCTCAGACTAGGCTTGTGGCTACACATCTATGCATGAGGAAGGGACATGAGCGAGAACCGCGTATCGACCATTGAGTCGAACTATGAAGGCGAAAACGCCTCCGCTCATTCGCGCCCGCGTCCCCAGAAACCCCCTGTTTACCAGCGCGCATCTGACAAACTCTCGTTTACGCAGGACCGCGACTGGGGTTTCGATGATGTCGTCGATGCCCTGTTCTTTATCTTTTCCGGTGTGGCAACACTGTGGCTTGCCTACGTTTTCTTGGCGGGTTCAATCAAGCTCAAACCTACTGCCATCGCCTGGTTTCTAATCTGCTGGGCTGTTACCGCCTACCTCGCGCTTCCCAGAATCCACCAGTTGCTCACGTGGCTGTATGTTCCCGACTATTTCATTGGTCGAACTAAGACTGCTGATGGTCTTCTCGGTGATCCGGTGAACCTCGCTCTTGTTGGTAGCGAGATCGATATTCACGCTGCCATGACTGAAGCTGGATGGGTGCGTGCTGACCCGATTACTCCCCGCACCGTTTTTCGAGTGATACGGGCCTTCGTCAGTCGAAGAAGCTACGATGCTGCGCCAGTTTCGAATCTTGTGCTCTTTGGACGTAAGCAGGACTTCGCCTATCAAAAAGCGGTTCCCGGCCGTTCTTCAGAACGCCATCACGTGCGTTTTTGGCGCACGCCTGATGGATGGGTTCTTCCGGGTGGTCGCCGCGTTGAATGGCTGGCAGCGGGGACATTCGATCGTGCTGTCGGATTGAGTCTTTTGACCTTCCAAATCACGCACAAGATCGATGCTGATATCGACATTGAGCGTAACTTCATCGTTGATGATGTCCTCTTCGCTAACCCCGCGGCAGAGCTTGAGATTCTTCCCGATTTCTTCAGCGCCTACCACGATAAGAATGGCGGCGGTGACCGAGTCATCACCGATGGCGACCTGTACCTATTGGACGTTCAAGACGTTGAACCCAACGATGATGATGCGCACGAAATGGCAGATGCCCATGATGTCGATTCTCAAGCGCATCGCCAGCGCCCAGTTCAACTGGTTGTCGGTATGGTCCTGGTTGCCCTCATGTTTGCAACTGAGCTCTTCCAGACCTATCTAGTCCTTCAAAATCCGTGGAAATACATCGCGCTTAATGTCATCGGCATTGATGATGTCGCCGATGCGCAAATCTACATTTTGACGATGAGGCTGATTGTCGCTCTTGTGACCTTGGTGCTTCTTGTCATGGAAATCATTACTGCTGTCATGACGTGGAACGGGCATCCTCGTGCGCGAATTATCCTTCTGACAGCCCTGAGTGCCGACATTATTTTCGGCGCTGCAGATATCGCCAGTTCAGGTGCAACTCACATCGTCTTGATGACGCTGATTCGTTCGTCTTTGGGGGTGCTTGCCCTATTGGCCCTTTCTGCACGCGCCTGCCACCAATGGGTCAGAGAGCGTAAGAAAGAACGGCTTCAGGCAAAAGCAAAGGCTGCAGGCGTCCTGCCTACTTCACCGGCTTCATAAACCACGCAGCCTGCGAGTCCTCGGGTACTCCATCGTTATAAGCAAGTCCCGCGTAGGCGGCCGCGTTCTTCCCCAGCTGGGATTCGAGGAATGCTTGGAAGGAGCGAACGGCCTCGGAATTTGAAGAAGACTGCGGGACTGCGGCTGAAACGGTTGAATCTACGCAGGTCCCAGGGATAGCCTCGGCGCGGCTTTCGGTGCCGGTATTGGAGGCTGCCGCGACCGCCAGGCGCGCATCCCAGATCAGGATCGGACGCTGGTGGGAGCCCTGCGCGCTGGTCGCGCCCGAGATGAGTGAAAGGCGATCATCCGCAAGGGTAACGGTCCACTGTCCCAAGGCTTCCGCCGCGGAGGAAGAGATCGAATGCGCGTCGTTCAGGTTTTCTTTCCAGTCCTCGTAGTCCTCGCCGAGGACTGAGCTGGCCTTCGCGGCGAAAGCAGCGCCGGCCTCGGAATCCTGGGAAGGAATTACGGTTAGAGGGACGAAGTTTGCCGAGGAAAGGTCCTTGAGTGAAGAGGGGAGTGCCTTGCTATTTGCGGAGAACCATGAGCGATCAGCCCATGCGCATACCGGGTCATTGCCGATGGGGATTACGGTGCCCAAAGCTGCGGCTTGTTTTGAATCGACGCCAAAGATGACGTCGGCATTTTGCGACGAATTCGGAGCGTACTCACTCTGCTCAAGGGTGTAGCCGCTGGCGGCCTCGAACGCAGAGACGTAGTCAGCGGGAAGCCGCCAACCCGGCGCGTAAGCGATGCGTAGGGTTCCGCTTCCTCGCGGAATTCCGTCGGTATTGCCCGTGGTCGCACGGTTCTTCGTTGCCGAGGTCGCGCTCCCCTGAGCCGAAGACGTTGAGTCTGTGCGGAAGGGGTCATCCGTCCACTGCGTTCCCTGCGGGATGGAGGGAGAACAGGCGCTGAGAGCTAGCGCGCCAAGAAGCGTGATGCTGAGGCGGCGCAGATGCGCTGAGCGTTGGGTGGACGGAGAGGCGGTCTTGGTCTTTCGCACCGTACCAGTCTAAGCAATAGTGCATGGAAGGAGAGATATTCCCGCGGTGATAGGGCAAAATGTCAGTATCGAGTGTTCGATGCTATCTGACGCAAGGAGTCATCATGGGAAGCAGTCTTAGCCAGAAACTCATTACCGCAGGGCTGTCGATGGCCGTCGGTTTCGTGGCCGGAAAGGCCGCGGAGCTGGGGTGGAAGGCTGTGACGGGACAGGCCGCGCCTCAAGATGATGATGGCACCGCGTCCTTGGTTTCCGTGGTCGCTTTTGCCGCGGTTTCTGCAGCTATCGCAGCAGTTGCTCAGCGTGGCGTGGTGAACAAGACGAATAAGTGGTTTGCGCCGGTTGAAGCCGTGTCGCAGATCCTGTCGGATCTTGATCAGCCGGCTATCGCAGACTAGAAAATAGCGGAAGATACGTGGACAGATCAGTGCGCTGTCCCGAGGCCTGAAGGTCCCCGTGGGAGAGCGCGTCATTCCAGTCCAGCATTCCGCATGCAAGTTTGAGCCAGGTTTCTGGCGACATTTCGATCACCGCCGGGGGAGTCCCTCGGCGGTGAGTTGTACCCGGGAGGATTTGTGTGGCACCGGCCGGGGGGACGCGGAGTTCGACGGCGCGACCGGGGTGAAGTTCGGCAATTTCTTCAAGTGTGTAGCGCACTGCGGTGAAGAGTGTTTGTCGCGTAGCGCTTTGGGGATCGCGGTACCACGTGAGGAGAGCGCTGTGGCCTTCTGCTGGATCGATACGCCGTTTTGCCATGTGGTCAGTCTAGGTCGCTTCGTCTATGTTGGCGTGGAATTGCCCCATCCTGCCAGATCCGCTATTGTGGAGTGCCGAGGTAGCGTGTCCGAGCGGCCGAAGGTGCAGCACTCGAAATGCTGTGTGGTGTAACAGCCACCCAGGGTTCAAATCCCTGCGCTACCGCGTTAAGGCTTGTGGCCCCAACTGATGTTGGGGCCACAAGTTTTTTATTGGGCAGAACACCCGCAGTGTTTTGATTGCAAGCTAGGGCTAGCTTTCCAAATCGATCCCTGTTAGGCTCAGTCCTGTCGGGTTGGTACCCCCCGCGAGGCTCGAAATAAAAGCCCCTCAGAAAGCGGGGGCCGAAGGCCCGACATTTGCAAATGGCGAGGGAAGCCAGCCAGCCCACCGTTTTTTTCGGGCAGGCCTCGGGTCTCTCGCCTTTGTCATGCCCGGCGAATCGTAGTGATGCTGAATCGTTAGCAGGATCGACTGTATTTCGAATGCAGGAGGTTGTGATGGCTCGAAATGCACTAGCCGCAATGTCATCTTGAGTGAGTTCTCTGAGCACACGTGGCACTTGTGCCACTTCTTGTTTTCCCCGCACACGCGGGGATGAGCCCAACGCAGGCGGTGATTGACCACATTCTGTACGGGACAATAAAAGCAAACGGAGCGCACGGGCGGACACTCATACAGGCAAGCACAACGCGAAATGAGGACAGGACAAATCGCCTTCCCAAGAACCTGGAGCGACACCGACATTATCAGGGCCGCGTTTCTAACAATTACCGATCCGACGTCTCTTAGGATTACGCAACAAGGGCGCCGAATTTACGCATACAGCACAGTTAATGGAGTGCAAGTGGCTACGCAGATAAGCGTGAGAGGCAAACACGCGACAAAGGGTGCAACAATCACTACACATCCCATTGGAGGCGTAGGCGTACTTCGCGCATCAAATGGTAAATTGACACCAGTTGAGTGAGGGATTGATCATGACTGAGGCAATGTATACGGTCGAAGACCTTATCAAATATGCAGACAGCATCCTTCCTATTCCCGTTCTCGAAGATGAGGAGAGTAAGTTTCTTCTTGAAATAGCCGAGGACGAATCGCTCACGATGAAAATCATCGGAGACCTCACTATTTACGGAGCAGACATCCCGGAAAAACTAATCGACGGCCTTGTAAGGGGGTACAACGAAGAACTGATCCGGGAGTACTGGGAGGACTGCCTGTACGACAGGCAGCACGCCTAATTCTCCCTCTTCGTTTTCCGCGCACACGCGGGGATTAGCCCAAGCGAGGGATACACTACAACAAGGCGTAGTGTTTTCCCCGCACACGCTGGGATGACTCCCGTACACGCATGAGCAGCGTTTTAGTGAAAGGAAAACGATCATGGTAATTAACCGCCCCATAGACGATTCTGGTTTTAGACGCTGGTGGGCTGAGCCTAATGTCGCGTTCGAGCAGGCAGACCCTCAGAAAGCGTGGTTGTGGTACTGCCGTAACCGGCACACGTTTAAGACGACCGGCATAGCCGCGTATGAAACGTACATGATTTACGGTTACCTGATTTGCGCTGAATGTGAAGATGGTAGCGCACCCATGCGCCGCTACTAAACGTGAGACTGTGATGCACGGGTGAGGATGCTTATCCGACCGGTCGATGAGTGTCAATGCGGCCCTTGCTTACGAGAATGGTGAGAGGCCGATCAGTAAGTGGTACAAGTACGACGTTTTAGGCGGCTCAAGCCGCGACCTTGTTGCTGCACTGAATCTCGACCGGTATTCCGTCGCATTCTTGAAAGAAATGTTCCTAGAACCTGTCGCTTGGCATCACACGAGCTGTCGCTATAACGTGACGGACTTGTACGCGCTCAGGGGCGATTGGTTCCATCTCTCAAGAGCAAAATCTCGCTTGCTTCTAGATAATCCGCATGGATGGAGGAACAGCGTTTTAGTGAAAGGGTTTTCCCCGCACACGCGGGGCTACAAATCAATGTTGTCGCGCTGCTACTTGCCGCCCAGATAATTTCTGCGCAGTTTCATGGTGTACATACATCGCAAGCCAGGGCTAGCTTTCCCGATCGATCCCTGTTAGGCTCAGTCCCGTCGGGTTGGTACCCTCCGCCAGGCTTGAAATAACAGCTCGGTTCAACGCGGGGGCTGAAGGCCCGACATTTGTATAGGGCGAGAGAAACCAGCCGACCCGCCCGAGCCCTTACCGCAGCAACAGCGGCGTGACCTTGCATTCTTCGCCCAGCTTCATCGGCGCGATCGAACATTCATCGCGCATGACAACCAGGCGCTCCAGCATCCGCTGGTGCACAGACCACGGGTCGATCGTATTGAGGTAAATCCTTGTCCCGCCCTCAAAACCGGCGATCGTCGAAATCCTCCACTTGATCAAAATCCTCATGCGCATAGGAATTGATGAACTCGGGGGCCGGTAGTACCACTCCTCGTTACACGGCACCTCCGCGCCCGTCGCCGCGTGCATCGCGTGCACAAGGTCGCTGATGCCTCGTAATTGCTCGGGGGAGTACTCCCACGGCTCAGCTGGCGCGTGAAGTGGCCAAATCGCCAAGGAGGGATAGCGATGCCCAAACCCAGCCATCGCCACGGCGTGATCGTTTTGCGCCAAAACCAGCCCACGGGTCGCGGCGATCTTCAAGAGCTCGTCATAAATCCCCGGATAGGTCCGCACGCGCTCAATCTCGTCATGCGTCTGCGTCGAGAACTCATCAATCGCCACAAGCTGCTTATGCAGGTGATCAAAAGACGCACCCGCAGGCTTAAGCCAGTTCTGGAAAGCCACAACGTACTTCACAGCCGGATCCAAGTCGTACAGGTCCCGCATCGCCCGCACGGTCATCGACATGTACTGGAAGTGTTCCTCGGGAGTCAGCGTCCCAGCCGATGCCAACTGGGACGTATCCTTCGCCCCATCAACATAGTGCCGACGACCAACGATCAGATCGTGCCCGCCCGAAAAGAAACCATTTGCCTGACTGAGCTTCTCAGAATCCGAAAGAGCGGCAAACTCTTCTTCGCTCCCGCCGGAGGCCATGAAGCGTGCGCGCACCACGTGCAACACGTGGTCGTAACCCTGTGGCGAGGCAAGGTACTCCGCCATCCTGCGCCGCTCGGCCTCGGAAGGAACATGGCCGTGATTGAGGTGCCAATAGTTATACGAAACGATCTCGAAAAGGTTGGGAATCCGCCGAAATTCCGCAACGGTATCTCCAAGTTCCTCAGCGCCGAGGCCGTGGAGAGTTTCCCATTCCCCTGCGTGTGTGCGGATCACACGGGCTTTCTCTGGCGGAGTCTCAAGATAGCGCGCCGAGCAGAATGCGCAATGATGCCCATCAGCATCATGATCGATCAGGGGTGGCGTGGAACCGGGATGAGTCAGGGGACGATGAGCTCGACCGGGAACTGTCCACACTTCAGTTCCGGTCAGAAGATTTCGCTGTTTCACCGTGCCGTCGGCTAGACGGAGGATTGCCTCATCGCTTCCCGTAGGTAGTACAGCCATGCTTCTACTTTATTCCGAACGCCTTTCCGCGTCTGATGAACAGGAAAATTTCAGGCGGGCAGCCAGCCCTTTGCGCGCCTTCCCAGATCTTCAAGAAGAGCCGTTGCCTCCTGAGCGCGATCAGGCTGAACAAAGAGGTGATCGTGGCGGCGGCTGGCAATGAAATTCGCAGTAATTGAACGCGCAGCAAGGATCTGAGCGATCGATGCCGTGATTCCGATTGCAGCCAGCTCGGTTGAAGAACCCAAGTCAATTCGCGTGTACAGCTCATCGGGGTTGATTCCTGCTTCGCGCGCGGCGTCTTCCTCGACAACCACGGTGTAGGAATCCTCGTCGCGGATCAGTGCAAAAATGTCGACGTTCTGGGGGATTTCGTCAACCAAGGAGAATACGTAAGTACCGCTGGGCGTGGGATCAAGAGAAGCCAGAACGCGATCAAGATCGGTCGAAGATGCATGTGTCATAGCTTCACGATAGCCCAGTGGTACCCACAAAATACGGCCCTGTCTCACATCGAAAAACGATATAAGTTGCGCCTGAAGCGAAAGTTTTACATCCGGTCCATGACATCGGGGTGCTTACCGGTGCGTCCCGCTTCTCCACGGTCCAATGCATCGATTCGAGCTATCTGTTCCGCAGTCAGCTCAAAGCCCGAAACATCAAGGTTTTCTGCTCGGCGTTCATGTGACGAGGCCTTGGGGAAGACGACGTCTCCCCGTTGAAGTGCCCAACGCAAAACTACTTGAGATTCGCGTGCGCCGACCTCGCGGGCAATCTCGATGATGCTTGGTTCGCCAAGGACAGTTCCTCGAGCCAGGGGAGCCCAGGCCTCGGTAATAATTCCATGCTCAGCGTTAAAACGGTGAAGCTCGCGGTTTGCGAAGTAGGGATGGGATTCGATTTGGTTAACAGCGGGCATGATGCGCCCCTGCTCAAGAATCGGGGCAAGGTGATGGGCCTCGAAATTAGAGACTCCGATAGAGCGCACCAGGCCCTCATCTACAAAGCTTTCCATTGCGCGCCAAGTCGGCATGATGTCGCCCCCGTAGAACATCGGAAGCGGCCAGTGGATCAAGAACAGGTCCAAGTAGTCCAGCTGCAAGTCCTCCAATGAGCGCTGAAGGCTCTCACGGGCAATATCAGGCTCGTGATTGGGATTATTGAGCTTAGAAGTGACGAAGATCTCCTCGCGTGCGAGAGAAGTGTCTGCCAAGGCGCGGCCAACCTCGGCCTCGTTCCCATACATCTGTGCCGTATCGATATGGCGGTATCCCAACTCGAGCGCGTCACAAACACCGTCATATGCGTCTTGACCGGTCAGTTTGTAGGTCCCAAAGCCAAATTGAGGAATAGAAGCGCCCGAATTTAGAGGGAGGAGTGCAATTGACTGAGCCATAGAAAACTCCGATACAAAAACGTATAAAATGCCCAAAAATTATGCCCTGAAACACATGATATGCCCCCGTCGGGGCGCAGCGACTTTCGCGGCTTCAAATTTGGGTCTTAAAGCGTGAAAATCCCTTATTTTCCGCGTGTGGCAGCGGGAAAATCTCGTTAGACTTTTTGGCGTAGTTAGATATACCGCGGAGGTGGCTGTGGCTAAGAAGCGTGCAGAAGGCGAAAGCAGAGCGCGAGCGAATACGCGTTCACGCCTGGTTGACGCCGCCATTGAAATTCTGGTGGAGCGAGGTTTCGCAGGGACCAAGATTGACGAGGTCGTGGCCCGCGCCGGATTCACCCGTGGTGCCTTCTATTCGAATTATTCGAATATGGATGAGCTGTTGGAAGATGCATTTATTGCATACTCAACGCGGCTATTAACAGAAATGACGCAGGCCTTTGACTCAATTGAAGGTCCGCTCACTCTGGAACGCATTGTTGATACCCTCGACAGTCTTTCCGCGCAGGGGCGCACGGCGTATATCCTCCTGATGGAATATCGCCTGTACCAAATGCGTCACCCCGATGCCGATGGAATTCCTGGAAATCAGCGCAATCAGCTTGCTGATTTCGTGACCCAGATGCTTGAATCCGCTTTGGATCGTATGGGACGTCGCGCGCTATTGCCCACCAACATCATGGGAGAGATTCTCTCGATCTTCTACCTTGAGGCTTTGGGCAGTGTGAATGACTCCGCCGAAGCCAATCAGATGCCGATCCGAAAGATCGTCGACGTGATCGTCTTTGGATTCTCAGTCCCCAAGGACAGTGCGGAGCCGGCCGCTCAAGGACTTGAAGGTGCCGACCGTGAGCAGTTCCTTGCCGAGGCCGTGGATCCTTCTCGTGAAAAGCTGATCCCCTTGGTCCGCCAGGCGCTTGCACATAGCTGAGGTGGCGTTGGCGAATAGCTGAAATACGTGTTGAGGGGGTACGCCGCGGTGCGTACCCCCTCAAGCTATAACTGTCGAAGTGTCAAGCGTTCTACTTCAGATCGCTTGGCCACCACTGCAGGTTTGTGACTCGACAGGTGAGTGCCCGACCGGGAAGGTCTGCCTCGCTCTTCCAGTCTTTCGAACCACCCGGAGTAACATCGGGGACCTTGACAATGCTGGTTGCAGTATCGGTTGTGCCCTCAAGGGTGTAGGTGATCGTCAAAGTCAGATCGGCCTTCGTCTTTGTCTTTTGAGCAAATTCAGGCCCCTTGAATTGATCGATCGTGCCACTGAGACGAACGTGGTTGCCATCCGCTTCGCACTTGATCGTCCCGTTTTCGGTGCGTGCACTCACTCGAGAGTAATCCAGAGAGGCGGTCAGCGCCGAGTACTTATCGCCGCAGACGTTACGGACTGCCTTCTCGCTGGGATCGATCATCTTGAGCTGCTTAAGAAGCTGGTCGATCTTCTCTCGAGTGCCTGTTGAGTCAGCGTTCACCGAATCGCACCAAGGCTTAATCTGCTTCTCTGAGAGCTTCGTCTGCGCGTCGTCCACTTGCTTCTGGAGGGTCTGCGACTGCTCTTTTAGCTGATCGGATTCGTTCTCTAACGAGTGGTACCTGTTCAGAGCGACGATATTCTGCGTGAAAGTCACCAGCGCAAAGACCAATGACACAGCACAGATAATCGAAGTGATCAGGAATAAGCGCTTCGATGAAGCGCTCTTGGGTGCAGCTGCCTTCTGCTGTCCTGCTTCAGCCTGGCTTCCCTCTGTCGAGGCGGGGGCTTGGGCGGCGCTTGCTGCCTGTCCCTGATTCGGAATCTGAGGTCCGTTCATGCTCACTTGCCTGCCTCCCCGAGCTGCTTATTCAACGTATCGACTTGCTTTTGCAATTCGTTGACGGACTGACGTGCTGGCTCAAGTTCCACATTGACCGTGTTGGCTCGCGCATTATTACGTGAAGCTGCGCCGAGGAAAAGGAAGCCAAGCACAATGAAAAGAACGCTCAGCACAGTGAAAATAACGGCCCAAGTCTTTTGCTTATTGCGAGGTTTCTTCGGAGCCTTAGGCTTCTTTGGCTTTGCGGGAGCCATTGGAGAAGCGGGGATAGCTGATCCCGTCGCCGGAACACCCGTGTAACTTGCGGGACGCGGGGGGAACCCTCCCGTGGCGGCAGGTGCGCTCTGTACGGGTTGCTGGACTGGATATCTGCCTGGTGTTCCTCCCTGAGCGGGGGGATAACCACCCTGTTGCGCCTGATAGTGCGCTTGAGCAGAACCGCTATTTGCTGCAAGAGGACTTTGGGGAACAGCGCTGTACGAGGACGAAGTTGTCGTTACCGGACGCTGGGGAGCTGATGCCTGTGCGGCGCCCTGCACTGCCTGGGTGTTATTCGTCCATTGCGTCCCATCCCACCACCGCAATTGTGAGGGATTTGAGGGATCGCTGTACCAACCCGCTTGGGGATTTGTCATGGAGGGATCCTTCCGTATTTGTCCTTTTATTGAACGGTAACATGCTGGACGGTATCTGTAAGAATTCTGGGTGCAGTGCGATTGGATGCGTGAATGTATTCACACTCCACGCCCATCTTGCGTCCCTTTTTAGCAATTTGGCCACTACCCTTAGACCTATGGCCCAATTCCTCGCACAGAACCATCTTTTGACGATTTTCCTGGTTGTCGGACTGGGCGCTTTTCTAGGCGCGATCCGCTTTGGGCCGCTGCGTTTCGGTGCAGCCGGTGCACTGTTTGTGGGCCTACTTGTCTCTGCTTATTCACCCCAAGCCGGTCAGGGGACCGCGATCATCCAACAGATCGGTCTAGCATTCTTCGTCTACACGGTTGGTATCGCGGCCGGTTCCACCTTCTTCTCCGACCTTCGCAAACAGACCTCGCTTTTGGGGTCGGCCACAATCATCTGTGTTGTCGGTGCGGTCGTCGCCACGGTCGGAGGACATTTCTTGGGACTGGGCAAAGGCCTCGTAACCGGGCTCTACACAGGTGCGCTGACCGCTGCGCCGGCGCTAGATGCAGCGACGCGAGTCAGTGGCGATCCTCAGGCAGCAGTTGGCTATGCCTTCGGCTACCCCATCGGCGTGATTGTCGGAATCATTGTCGTCACTATGACGGTGACACGAAAGTGGCTGGGGGAGAAGGACACACCATCGCTCGCGGGCGCCGGCCTCGACGCCGTTACTGTTCGGGTGGACCGCCCGATCTTGACACGAAAGATCACGGCCTGGCGCGAGGGGCGCGTACGTATGTCCTACCTTCAACGCGAAGGTCGCACCCGCGTCTTGATCCCCGGAGAAGAACTTCGCGCCGGCGATCTTGTTGTTCTAGTCGGTGGGACCTCCGCCATTGCCGAGGTCGTCGAGCAGTTGGGAACGCAGGTTTCCGACCACTTGGCTGATGACCGCTCCGATGTCGCCTTCGAGCGAATTGTTGTGTCGAGTCCCGATGTTGCGGGACGAGCAATCGTTGAGCTCAATCTGGCTACCCGTTTCGGTGCAACTATTACCCGTGTACGCCGAGGGGATCTTGACCTCTTGGCACGCGACGACCTCAAGCTCAATCTGGGTGATCATGCGGCAGTAGTTGTGCCGCAGGAAGAACTTGATAACGTTCAGAGCTTCTTGGGTGACTCGGAACGCCGGGTCAGTGAAGTTGATGGAATGGCCTTCGGCATCGGCATGGTTTTGGGAATGGCCTTGGGGGCGATCCCCTTCCCGATGTTTGGTGGGGCAACCTTCCAGCTGGGATCTGCGGCCGGACCTCTGATCGTTGGAATGCTACTGGGGGCACTTCGTCGAACCGGGCCCCTGGTATGGACGCTTCCCGCTTCGGCCAATATCACGATTCGCTCCGTCGGACTGATGCTCTTCTTGGCTGCTTTGGGCTTAAACGCGGGGCCGGCACTTGTTGATCTTCTGTTGCGTCCAGAGGGCTGGAAGGCTGCGATACTAGCGACGATCATCGTGGCGGTCTGTTGCGCCGCTCAGGCGATTGCCGGCCGATATCTGGGATTGTCTGCACCGCGAACCGCGGGGGCTGTTGCAGGTTTCTTGGGGCAGCCGGCGGTTTTGCAAGCGGCGGATGCGCGCGTTGCTGATGAACGTATCGAGGCTGCATACGCGACATTGTTCGCCTTCGCGATCATCGTCAAAATTTTCTTGGTGCCATTTATCTGGACACTGTGAGCAAAGGAGTCACTCATGGCAACACCGGATTTTGTCCTGGAATTACGTCGGCACGTGGGGCACTCCATGCTCTGGCTTTCGGGTTGCACAGCTGTCGTCTTACGAGGCCGTGGTGGGGCTGCGATTAACTGGCAGGCTCCCATCGACCCGGCTTCCGTTGAGGTGCTTGTTGTTCAGCGCGCCGATAATCACGCGTGGACACCGGTGACGGGAATTATTGATCCGGGTGAAGAGCCGGCCGAGGCCGCCTGCCGAGAAATCCTCGAAGAGACCGCATGTCAGGCACGAGCCATGCGCTTGCTCAGCGTTGAAGTCGTTGGTCCGGTTACTTACGAAAATGGCGATCAGACGACCTACTTGGACGTGGCTTTTGCTTGTGAATGGCTTAGCGGAGATCCCTTCCCCGCAGATGGGGAGAACACCCAGACGATGTTCGTGCCGGGAGACCAGATCCCGCAGATGAATAACCGATTCGCTCGGACTATTGCGCGGGCATTCAGCGGTGAGCAGGCGGCTGATTTTCGGCGCTAATTCGCTACATGCCTTGTAACAGGCTTTAGTTGGAAGTGGGGGGCCGGGGAGTTTGTGAACTCCCCGGCCCCCCACGGCCGTAAATACGGATGGCCTTTTCTGTCTAGAGCGTATTCGCTCAGGCCCCAAGCCAGTAGGCTGCCAGAACCTTGCGTAGTCCCAGGAGGTCTGCAACATGGCTCATTTCGCGAGCCGAGTGCATAGAGAGCAGGCCTACGCCCACATCCACTGTTTCAATACCCAGTCGGGTTGCGGTGATCGGGCCAATTGTTGTTCCGCACGGAGAGGCGTTATTCGACACGAAGTTCTGTGTTGCAACCCCTGCCGCCTCGCAAGCACGCTTCCACAGAGCCATTCCGACCCCGTTGGTTGCGTAGCGCTGCTTGGCATTGATCTTGAGGATGGGGCCTCGGCCCATGACCGGGTGATGTGAAGGGTCGTGAACCTCGGGGTAGTTCGGGTGAATTGAGTGCGCGGCATCGGCACTCACGCATGTCGACGAAGCGATCATTCGCGCGTAACCATCTTCATCGCGTCCCAAGGCGAAGGCGGTGCGACGCAGAACATCTTCCAGAATTGGGCCAGCTGCTCCCGTGCGAGACTCAGAACCGACCTCTTCGTGGTCAAAGCATGAGAAAACAAGAATGTCACCGTCTGAGGGGAGTCCCTGGCGAGCGAGGTCTTCAAGCGCACAAAGTCCGGGGTGAACCGACGAGAGATTGTCCTGGCGTCCCGAAGCAACGAACTGCGAATCCGCGCCGAAGGTGACAGGTCCCTGTGAAGGAACACAGATCAGATCGAAAGAGACCACGTCATTCGCGTTATCCAAGCCTGCGGCCTGCGCGATGGTATCCATAAGCGATGCATCGGGAGTATCGACCGTCCATACCGGGTGCAGGTGCTTCTGGGGGTCGAGGTGTAGAGATTCGTTAACCCCGCGGTTGAGGTGGATTGCCAGCTGAGGAATGCGGGCTAGCGGAGCGGTGCGAACCAGGATTTCTTCTCCCGAGGCCAAAATCAGACGGCCTGCAACGCAAAGTTCGCGGTCCAGCCAGGAATTCATGATCATTCCGCCGTAGACCTCGACCTCGATTTGTCCCCAGCCATCAGCCGTTGTCGTCTGAGGTGAGGGCTTGAGGGTAAAAGCGGGGGAATCTGTGTGTGCTCCAACGATCCTGAAACCGGCAGTGTCGCTGATATTCTCGGGAACTACCCATGCCATGACAGCACCTCCGCGAACCATCACGTGTCCGCCGGGAGTCGCATTCCATGCCGCTGTTTCGTCTTGGCGCGCGAAACCGAGGTTTTCCAAGCGCTGCGCAACGAGATGTGCAGCGTGGTAAGGGGTTGGGGAATCTGCAAGGAAATGGACGTAGTCCAAAGTGTTTGCGTCGAGTTTGGGATGATCCGATTCAAGTCGTGGTGTCATGCATCCATCCTACGCTGCACGTTTCGTTCACGAAGGTGTGCTCATTTGTGCAGAACGTAAAAAACGACCATTTTGATCGTTTCGCCCACTAGTGCGAGAAATGTGAGCTGACAGTCATTCAACTTTGATCATTATGGTGGGTGATCTTGTTGTCAGATCGTATTACTTCGTATTAATTCGGTGAAAATCTGTCCGGTTTATTTGGGCATTTGCGCAGGTCAGAAGGTAGTTTTATTGTTGCTAAGCTGATAAATTAAAAGGGTGATTACACAAAGCAATGAGACTCTCCTCGATGAGAGCGAATCTGAGCTTTGGCACGCGTGGAGTTCTGTGACACGTGCTGTTCAAAGCACGTTAGGTTCGGAAATTAGTAAAAGTGCACCTCTTGCTCTGATTGAGTTTGAGATGCTTGACGAGCTTGCTAACGGTGAGCAGCCCATGCGTTCTGGCGAGCTGGGTGCGCTGGTCTCGTTGACACGTTCGGGAACTAGCCGTGCAATCTCTCGCCTTGCGGCGAAGGGATTCATTACCAAAGAAGGATCGTCAACGGATCGGCGTTCTGTCCTTGTGTGCATTACACCTGAAGGGCGTCAGGCCTATGAGGCCGCAAATGGCGTCTTCGCAAGCGCAGTGCGCAATGGGCTTCTTGGCGCGGTAGAAGGCGATGATCGCGATACCCTGCTCAGAATCCTCAACGTCATCTCAGATACGCTTCTTTAAACAGAAAAGGTGGGACAGCGATTGCTGTCCCACCTCCCACATACGGGTCTTACGGGGTCAGAAAGACTTCCGGTAGACGTTGGTTTCGCGCTGAAGGAAACCAACCCGACGGTAGAGGCGGTTCGCCGCCTCTCTCGTCGGCCGAGATGTGAGATCGACTGTCTTAGCTCCCAGCTCCCGAGCGTGCTCAACTGCGGCATCTACAAGGCTCTGACCCACACCTTGACCGCGTGCGGCCTGATCAGTAACGACATCTTCGATCCATGCTCGGCGGCCAGTCGGAATATCGAAAATAACCAGCGAGAGCATTCCCAAAATCCGGTCATCCTCATCCAGTGCACATACCAAGTGCAGGCACTCCTGGGCCAGAAGCTCCTGGATTTCTTCGCGCGACAGAGGCTGTGCAGAAGAGGAAAGCTGCGGAAGCAGACGGTCAAAGGCCTCGTGAACCTTTTCGATCGTCGATGAGTCACATTCGCTGAGGATCTCGATACGCATGGGTGCTCCTTGTTAATGCGTTATACAGGCCATAAGTATGCCACTGAGGATAGTTATTATCCGACGCTCACGAGGCCAGACTCAAGGTGACACTTGAGTGCTGAGCAATCAAGCCGCGTGATTCAGTGAACGAATGGTCGATATGGACGGTGCCGCGGGCGCGGGCAGTACCGGTTTTACCGGCGTATTTCCCGCCTGCTTGCTCGGCTGCGCCGATGCTGCTCCCGCGAAAGTAACTTCGCGCTCCTTAGCCTGGGACTGAGTGGCAGAGTCTGCTTGAGTCTGAGACTCATGACGGGCGACCTTGGCGCTCTGGTCCTGTGCGGGCGCGAAGACATAGCGGCTTTGTGCCGAGTAAGAAACCAGGTACATGGTCGTGTCAGCGATGATCTTCGCGATCCACAGCGGCATTCCGATTCCAGTCAGTACTGCAAGCATCGTGTACGACCCAGCGACCACTGCGACGGCAAGCGCGGCATAACGGAGGGCGCTGCGACGCAAGGGCACTCCCGTGGCCTCGAAAACGCGACGGTTCATTGCGAAATTCACCGAAGCGCTCACCATACGAGCGGCAACAACCGGGAAGAAGAGAGCTCCAGTGAGGGCATTCAAGACAAGGACCAGCACGTAGTCAATGACGGTTGCAACACCAGAAGAAGCAGCGAACTTCAGGAGCGGTGCCCAAATCCGAGCCGAATCTTGCAAGGGACGGAAGTGGGAGGTCGGATTCCCGGCCTCGTAAATCGTCTCAATCGGGATTTGGGTCACCGGATGACGGAACTTCGCCAGGTGCAAAAGGACGCGGAGCTCGTACTCGTAACGATCCCCCTGAACTTCGAGCAGCTCGGGAAGCAAGGCTACCGGGAATGCGCGCAACCCGGTCTGTGTGTCCTTGAGCTTCCAGCCCGTTGCGAGCCAGAACAAAGCTGAAGTTGCGGTGTTGCCGATCCGGGAACGAGCGGGGACATGCCCAACGAATTCGCGAACGCCCAGAACGCTTTTACCGGTATCTGTGCACCTTCGACCGACGCGGAAAATGTCGTTGAGCGTGTGCTGCCCATCCGCATCCGCGGTCACCACGCACTCTGGCGAGTCACCTGCAACATCACGGATCCAAGTGAAACCTTCCCGAAGCGCATAGCCCTTACCGCGGTTGTTTTCATAAGAGATCACGTGTGCGCCCGCGGTGGCTGAGGCCTCGAAAATATCACTGAACTTCTGGCCTGAACCGTCATCAACGACGACGATTTTCGTCGAAGGATCTGCGCGATGCAGTTCAAGGATGAGACGCGGCAATCGTGCGTCCGGTTGGTAAGCGGGGATTAACACGTACATCGCTCATGCTCCCTTCGTGATGTAGATGATGTCGGAGGTAGCGCGTTCGCCACCGTTAGAGGGGTTGTTGACGACCTGGCCGTTGAACCACATTTCAGAGGAGCCGCCGCCGTCGAGGTTGTAAGCGGTTTTTGCTCCAAGGCTCTGCATGATTTCTGCCAGTCCGCTCATCGTTACGCCGCTAGATGTGCGAGAGCGTCCATCCACAACGACGAAGACAAAGTGGTTGTCGTCGATGATGCCGATTGCGGTTCGCGGCTGCTTGCCCTGGATGGAGTGGTTACCGAAGTTGGTATCGATCTCCAGGTTGTCGATTCCGCTGATCACCTGTCCGTCCTGCAAAAGCGCCGGGCCGAAGGATAGGGTCTGCCACACGCCCTCGTTGACCAGGGTTTGAGCGTTGGTCTGAGTTTCGTCGTAGACCTTCATCGTGCCGTCCTTGTAGATGGCCAGGCCTTGACGAGCGCCACTGTCGCGGTAGATTGTGCCGTTTCGGATCACGATGCCCGTCGAGCGGAAACCGTAGTAGTCGCCGTTAATAGCGAAGACGGCGTTGTTATCCGTTGCGATCGAGGACACCAGGTCCGTGATGTTTGCACCGAACTGATCGTTTGCGAAAGCGGAACGCAGAGCAGTCGCGTCGGAGAGCTGAACATCCGCGACGTAGTAGGTGACGCCGTTGTTTTGGACCTGCTTGACGGAGATCTTGGTGTTTCCGTTTGTGTAGGTATCCGAGGTGATCGTTGCGCTATCCGTATTCAGAGAAGTTGTCTGCGCGTTGCCCTGGGCGGCCTCGTACGAAGAAGCGCTGGTGACTTCAACGTGGTCGATCACGTAGCGGTTGAGGGCCCACGCGGTGGTGCCCCCCAGGGCCAGCGTGATCGCGGTTGCACCCGCAATGATTCCGTTGCGCAGTCCCTTGCGGCGACGCTTCGTGGGGCGGGTACGAGTCGGCTTAGTGCGGTGCGCCGAGGCCGAGGAACCTTCCGTGCGGGAGGCCTGAGTCTGGGCGGTGGCTGCCTGCTGGCGGGCAGCGAAGGAGCGGGCAAGGTCATCGGCCGAAGGAGTAGCCGGAGTGGGGAAGTCATTCTTGTTCATGCCCCTAGAATTCACGGCCGGTTTCTGTAGGGATTATGGACAAGCTGTGCGTGACCTGTGGAAGAAAAGAACTCAAAAACTCCTTGCATTTGATGAATGTTCGCTGGAAGATAGATGAGTCACGTCTAGGCAAAGGAGCCCGACACGATGATAGACAAACGCGTCTTTTGGCGACCCCTGGCCATCCTTGGGGCACTCGCCTTGTCCCTTCCGGGATCAGCAGTTGCACATGCTACTGAAGGTGCAACAGATACCCCTGTTATTCTCAACGCGCCCACGACCATTAGTGCGGGACAACTTCGTGCAACGGTCTCGCATGAATTCCCACAGGTCACCGGATATACCTTCGCGGGAAACCCCGTTGGCGGCCGCGCGGAAACGCTTCACCAGGTCACGATCGACGGAAACCAATACACCGTCGACACTGTTGAAGCGCAGCGTGTTTCCGACCAGAAAGTCGCCTACACGGTAACTTTCGTCGGCAGCGAGATCACGATGAAAGCCGAGATCGAGGTACAGGAAATTATCTCGCACGCCCAAGGAACAGAGGGGGCAAAACGACCGACTCTGACTTTCCGCATCACTGAGATGAACGGCGCGCACACGGTGGAAATTCCCGGCCACGGCCTCGTCTCGGTCAATGCAGATCAAGGCGGAGCATACGCATGCGGCATCACGGGAGTATCCCGAGGCGCGGCCAATGGCGACTCCTATGCGGGTGTTGACGATACTTTTGCCAGCATCACCGCCTCGACGCCCATTGATTACTACGAACAACCCAGCGCCTACCTAATGGTCAACACCAATAAGGTCGCCGTCGGGATGGAGACCAACGCGACCTACGATGAGCCCCACGGCTATGAAACCAACTGGAATTCCAGGTGGAAGCGCCAAGTCATTGAACAAAACGGCATCAAGACTCTGATCGCGCAAAACGGTCAGTGGACCTACCGTTCCGAGGCCGCGACGAATGCGATTGGGGACGAAGAACGCCCCTACACGACACTTGTCTTCACAGGAGACGCGAATTCATCGGGCAGTGTTGATTGGCAAGATGCCGCAGTTGCCTATGCGGATATCACTCCTGAGATCACTGGCGCAGCCGACAATCATAAGTGGGTTGTCACCCACATTCCCTTCGATTTCGGTTCGGCCGCAACGCATCCCTTCCTCCAGATCGCCGATGATGTCAAGCGCGTGAGCCTTGCAACTGACGGCTTGGGGCAGCGCGTCATGGTCAAGGGCTATGCCTCTGAAGGGCACGACTCGGGCCACATGGACTACGGCGGTAACATCAACACTCGCGCCGGTGGCGAGGCCGACTTCGGCACCCTCTTCGCCAGCACGAAGGACGTCAACGCGATCTACGGTGTTCACGTCAATACAACCGAGGCCTACCCGGAAGCAAACTCTTTCCGTTCTCTTCCCTTCACCGGTGGCCGCGGGTGGAACTGGCTCAACCAGTCCTACTACGTCAATCAGCGTGACGACTTGGGCAATGGCGGTGCCGTTAATCGCTTCCAGGAATTGCGCAATCAATTCCCCTTAAGTAAGTACCCGAATTTCCGCTGGATCTACATCGACGTCTACTACGGTTCGGGCTGGCAAGCTGACCGCTTGGGCAACGAACTCAACAAGATGGGATGGGAAGTCGGATCTGAATGGGCAGACCGCTTCGAGAGGCACTCGCTGTGGTCACACTGGTCGAATGACGAGCACTACGGTGGTGCAACCAACAAGGGCTTGAACTCCCAGGTCATCCGCTTCGTCGACAATGCGAATAAGGACAATTGGAACCCGAATGTTGTCTTGGGCTACCCCCAGATTGTCGAGTTCGAAGGCTGGACTGGCCACCAAGACCAAGACGCGTTCTATCGCAATATTTGGTCAAACAACCTGCCCAGCAAGTTCCTCCAGAACTCTCGCATCATGCGCTACGACACCGCGGATGCAGGGGATGGCAAGACGAAACACACCTACACATTTGCCAATGGAACAGTGGCTTCAGGGGCGACGGCGGTTACTGCTCAAACAGAGGCTAGCTACGTCGTTGGGACGATTCAGGCAGACATGTCTTCCTCGCGTGAATTTGTCTACGACGGGGCAACAGTCCTTCGAGGCGATAGCTATCTCTTGCCGTGGAAGGACAACGGAACTTCTGCCGGGGCAGATCGCCTGTACTACTACAACCCCGCTGGAACTGCGACGGAGTGGACTCTCACCAAGTCCTACCAAGGCGTTGGGTCTCTGGCTCTGTACCGACTTACCGATCAAGGACGCGTGAAGGTCACTGATCTGGCTGTCTCTGGCGGAAAGATCACCATCCCGGCCTCGGTCTATGACGGAGTGGCTGAGGGCGATCGCGACCACACGGCCTTCGTGCTGGTACCAGAAAACGCTCCCGCAGCCGTCTCGACGCCCGCATGGGGTGCAGGGACCGTTTTCGCTGATCCTGGATTCAACTCGGGAAGTCTGAGCGGCTACACAACGGCTGGTTCAGTCAGCGTCGTGAAGGATCCCCACGGTGATCCTGTCGCGCAACTGGGTGCAGGCAAGTCCTCGTTGTCCCAAGAGATGACCCTCAACGCAGGAACCTACCAGGGCAGCGCGTGGCTCCAAATCAACAATGGAAAGACCCGCAAGGTCACTATTTCCGCCTCGGGAGATGGAGTGACAAGCGCCGGATCGCAGCAGCGAAATGGGGACTTGGGGGCTACTCGAGACAAGCCTGTGACGACAGTATTTGAGGACTTCGAGAATATTGCGGAAGGCTGGGGCCCCTTCGTCAAGGGCGACGCCGGCAATATCACGGACCCGCGCACAGTCCTGGCCTCGCTGAACGCTCCCTACACTCAACGAGGCGGAGTCCTTCCCGATCGTTCGCGGAAGGCGACGGATGATGCGATCGCGGGACACTGGTCGCTGAAGAGCCATGAAGAAAACGGCGGTCTTGTCTACCGGACTGTTCCGCAGACCGTGAATCTGCAGGCGGGACACCGCTACCGTATTTCCTACGATTACGACAACGCCGTGAGCGGTTCATACTACTGGGTCACCGCATACGATTCTGCGGGAGCTGACGGAGTCAGTGCGAACTATCTCGATTCGACGCTCCTTCCCCAAACGGAGCGGCCCTCGCACTTCGCTGAAGAACTCAATGTTGGTGCTTGCGGCTCCTACTGGGTTGGCCTCTACAACGTCCAGGGAGGAAAGTCAGGAAACGATTTCTCGATCGATAACTTCCGAGTCGAAGATCTTGGAACAACCGCCGACGTCCCCGCCTGCGCTGCTGCGAGCATCGCAACCCAGGGAAGCGCGATCGAAGGCAAGACCGTCCAGGTGACAACGACCTTGGTGAATAATGAGTCTGCGGACATCACCAATGTCCGCAGCGAATTGAGCCTTCCGGCTGGGTGGAGCGCACAGGCGACTTCGCCCACGACTGCCGAGACTCTTGCCAAGGGAGAAACCTTCACCACCACGTGGACGGTGAACATTCCCGAAGGGGCCGGTGGCAATGCCGTCACCTTGACGCACCAGGCCCACTACCGGATCGGTGATGAGGACCGTACCGCCGTGGGCACAACGAGTGTGACAGCCCTGGGATCCATCAAGTCCAATGCCGTCAACTACCTATCTGACATCCCCTTCTCATCGACGTGGAACTCCAACGGCTGGGGGCCTGTCGAACGTGATAGCGAGGTCGGTGAAGATCAAGCAGGAGACGGTGATCCGATCTCGATGAATGATCAGCCCTATGCCAAGGGGCTGGGCGCACACGCTCCCAGTGACCTCGGTTTCGAACTGGACGGAAAGTGCACAACCTTCAAGGCAACGGTTGGCGTGCAGGATGGACAGTGGAGTGGCTCAGTGACCTTCCACGTCATCGGTAGCGCTGACGGTTCCAACTGGTCCGATGTCGTTCCAGAAACTTCGGTCATCAGGGGAGGAAGCGAACCGAGGGACATCTCGGGCAATGTTCGAGGGATGAAATACATCCGCTTGATCGTTGGAGACGGTGGCAATGGCAATGGTAACGACCACGCGAACTGGGGCAATGCCCGCGTCCTGTGTGGAAATGCTACCGAGGGTGGCGACACCCCCGCCCCTGAGCCCACGCCGACTCTGACACTCAAGGACTACACGGGAGCCCTCCAGCTGGTCAGCGCACCGGCTGCCTACGAGGGGAACCCGGCCTCGAACATGTTCGACAAGGACCTGACGACCTTCTACGACAAGGATTGGGTCAACCTCACCGATCACCCCAGCACGATTGATCTCGCACTCTTCGAAGGAAACGATCCCACTGGCGCACAGTCGGTGAGTATCGGCGGCCTGTCGATTGCAGGACGCGCGGGGCAAGCTAATGGCCGGCCCAAGGCCTACGAGGTCTATGTTGGCCAAGACGCAGCGAACATCAATCAGAAGGTCGCCGAAGGCACTTTGAGAAACACGGCTCTTGCTCAGCGCATTACCTTCGACGAGGCCGTGAACGCGAAGTATGTTCGCATCCGAGTCCTGAGCAATTACAAGACCAAGGCCGACCAACCCGATGGCCTGCTTGCAATCGCCGAGCTGGGCGTTCTTGTTCCTGATGGAACGACGCGCGCAGCTGTTTCGGGTAGCGACCGCAGTGCTGGTACGCGAAGCGCACGCCGTGCTCGCTCCTTGGATGATGAACAAGCGCTGACGGTGAATACAAATGCTGAAGGACTGGTCGGACAGAACTATCTGGATGTCCAGACGGTGAATGATACCGATCCTGCTGCAAACCCAGAGACCGTCATTGACCGGACCTGGGCCGAAAACTGGATGGCTGCGGATCAGAAGCACCGGACCAATAGCGATCCCAGTTCCTTCCAACGCGTTCCTGTGACTTTCACGGTCGCGAAGGATGGAACGAAGGTGCGCTTCACCATTGCCGCTGATGAGGGCGATGCGCCGGTCTTATTCGACAATCTCCGCATGGTGAAGATCGAGCGTCCTACGACCAACGATCTTCTTGGCGTGGATTGCATGGCTGATCCGACTCCGGAGGCATGCACAACAATGCGGGCGAACGCACGCATTGGCTTGAGCACTGCCCTCAGCGTCTCGCTGCCGGCACCGACTCCGGACCCAACGACGGATCCAACTCCGGACCCAACGACGGATCCAACTCCGGACCCAACTCCGGACCCAACGACGGACCCAAGTACTCAGCCGACAACGGATCCCACCACCCAGCCAAGCGGGGATCCAAGTA
>CAUTAH010000009.1:0-48943 GCA_963536345.1 uncultured Actinomyces sp. | reverse complement strand
ACGAGGACATCGCCGGCGTCAACATCCCCACCGGCATTCCGCTGGTGTACGAGCTTGACGAGGAAACCCTCAAGCCCGTCAAGAAGGGCGGCACCTACCTGGACCCCGAGGCCGAGGCGAAGATCGCGGCGGTCGCCAACCAGGGTAAGTAATTTCTGCAATAGACGCGGCGGTTCCGAATTTCGGGACCGCCGCGTTTGTGTTACGCGCGGCCTTGCACAGCTGTTCACCATTCAAGGGCGCAGAAAGTACGTGAACTGATAGAATATAGACCGCAGTTCAGCTGAAGCGCAGGAGTTTCTTCTATGTCATTTGAGATCGGTCAGACCGTTGTTTATCCTCACCACGGCGCCGCGAAGATTGAGGAAATTTCCACCCGCGTTATTCGCGGCGAAGAGAAGACGTACTTGACTCTGCGCGTCAGCCAGGGTGACCTCACCATTCAGGTACCCGCTGAAAACGTTGATCTTGTCGGTGTTCGCGACGTTGTTGACGAGGATGGCTTGGAGACGGTGCTCTCGGTCCTGCGCGCTCCCTACATTGAAGAGCCTACGAACTGGTCGCGTCGTTTCAAAGCTAACCAAGAGAAGATTGCGACAGGCGATATCGTCAAGGTTGCTGAGGTTGTTCGAGATCTTACTCGCCGTGATGATCAGAAGAAGCTCTCCACCGGAGAGAAGCGCATGCTGACGAAGGCGCGCCAGATCCTCAGCTCCGAACTTGCCCTTGCTCGCGATATCGATAAGACCGCTGCAGCTGCGCGCCTCGACGAGGTCTTGGCTGAGGGCTACGATGAATCCCTCGCAATTGCGGATGACCTCCCGGAAGAAGACGCGGAATAAGAGTGACCTCAACATCCCCGGCTCAGGTTTTCGCGGTTATTACTGCGGCCGGATCGGGTACGCGCTTGGGCTCAGATCGCCCGAAAGCTTTGGTTGACCTCGACGGAATGCCTTTGGTGGAGCACGCGCTCAGGAACCTCTATTCCGGTGGCGTTGATTGTGCTGTTGTGACAGCGCCTCCAGATCACTTTGATGAGTTCCGCGAACTTCTTGATACTGCTGAATTTCGCGATATTGTGCGAGTCGTTCCGGGTTCCCCCCTGTCCAGGCAAGCTTCCGTCGCAGCTGGACTCGAGGCGCTCGCCCAGACAGCGGACGCTTTGAGTGATGACAGTCCCGTCTTAATTCATGACGCGGCCCGTCCTTTGGTTTCCCCTCAGCTGGTTTCTCGCGTGATTGATGCTCTTCGCGCGGGTGAGCAGGCGGTGATCCCAGGCCTTGCGGTAGCGGATACGCTGAAGAGCTTCCGTGAGGTTCCCGAGGCCTCGGCAGGGCAAACGCAGGGCGCGCGCTATGTTGACGCGACGGTTGACCGCGCCGGTTTGGTGGCAGTTCAGACCCCGCAGGGTTTCCCCTGGAAAGTGATCCGCGAGCTGCATCGGCGTGCTGCGGCCTCGGCGAATAGCGAAGCCACGGCGCTTACTGATGATGCCGGGCTTGCTCAGCAGGCGGGGATTCTCGTTCGCATTGTTGCTGGTGAAGGCCGCGCTTTGAAGATTACGACGCCAATTGATCTGGTTTTTGCGCGCGCAATCCTTTCTGAAGACGCTCGGGCGTGACGACCCTTACTTGTATTTTTTCTTTTTCGTTGCTTCTCCGTGATAGTTTCACTGGTAGGCCTACGGTGGTAGGCATATAAGGAGTGAACATGAGTGAATCGACGACCCCCCAATCGATGGCACCTTCGGAGAAGAAGAAAACATCGATTCTGACGAAGCCGGTCATTGAATGGGCTTTGTGGGACTGGGGTTCGGCAGCGTTCAATGCTGTTGCAACGACTTTCGTCTTCTCGGTCTACCTGACCAGCGATGGGACTTTCACCGATAAGGGAACCGCTAGTGATTACCTTTCGTGGGGTCTTTTTGCCGCAGGCATCATCATTGCGCTTCTCGCACCGATTACCGGTCAACGCGCAGATCGCCGTGGAAAAGGCGGTCTTGCCCTGACAGTGTTCACGATCTTGGTCGTTATTTGCCTGGCGCTGATGTTCTTTGTTGCTCCGGCAGGACCTTTGGGGCCGCGCGGAGGCCTCTTCCTTGGTATTGCGCTTTTGGGCATCGGCAATATTTTCTTCGAATTCGCATCGGTCAATTACAACGCGATGCTCAACCACCTCTCGACCAAAGAAAACATGGGCCGTATTTCCGGCCTGGGATGGGGATCGGGTTACGTCGGCGGCATTGTTTTGCTGCTGATTCTGTACGTTGGGCTGATCAGCCCCGAGGTCGGATGGTTTGGCATTACCCACGCGAATGGATTGCATATTCGTGTCTCAATGGTGATTGCTGCAGCGTGGATGCTGCTGTCTGCGCTGCCTTTGATGCTTCACCCCGTCAAGCCTCGGCATATTGACGAGCACCACGGTGAGCACGAAACTCTGTGGGATTCTTACCGAAAGCTCTGGAGCACAGTGAAGTCCCTGGCGAAGGAATCGCCGCACACGCTATTCTTCCTTGCTGCCTCTGCAGTGTTTAGGGATGGTCTTGCGGGTGTGTTCACTTTTGGTGCGATTCTTGCGGGAACCGCTTTTGGCTTCTCATCGGGCGAAGTGATTATCTTCGCGATTGCGGCAAATGTTGTCGCAGGAATTGCAACGATCGCCATGGGTGCCTTGGATGACATCATCGGACCGAAGCGCCTTATTGTGATCTCGCTGAGCTGCATGGTGATTGCAGGCATGAGCGTCTTCTTCTTGCACAATGGCGGAAAGATTATCTTCTGGACTTTCGGTCTGGCCCTCTGCGTTTTCGTCGGCCCGACCCAGTCTGCATCGCGATCTTTCCTTGGACGCATGATCCCCGAGGGGCGTGAAGGTGAGGTCTTCGGGCTGTACGCTACCACCGGTCGTGCGGTGTCCTTCCTTGCGCCAGCGATGTACGGAATCTTCTTGGCGTTTGGTCGCAATTGGACGCCTGCCGGTGCGGACTACACCTACTGGGGAATCCTTGGAATCATCTTGATCCTTGCCTTGGGATTGGTGATGACACTCTTCGTTCACCCGGCAAAGGCAAGGCTGGATTCCCTGAAGTAGCTCGAGGAAGTAGCTCCGGAGCATGCACTAGGGCTGCGCGGACTCCACCTTAGTTTTGCGCATGAAGCCAGGCGAGTTGCACGTGAAACACACGTGAAGTGCGCTGTTACTTTCGATAGATCAGAGCCGTAGCGCTTGCAGCGATACCTTCACCCCTGCCCGTGAAGCCGAGGCCGTCAGTTGTTGTTGCTGAAACAGAGACGGGGGCCTCAAGAATCTGGCTCATTGCCTGCGAGGCTTCTTCGAGGCGTTTCATCATGCGCGGACGCTTTGCAATGACTTGAACCGTGACGTTCCCAATGAACCAACCGGCATCTGCCAGCATTCGGCGGACTTCTTCAAGAAATGCCTTCCCTGACGCACCGGCCCATTCGGGGCGATCTGTTCCAAAGTTTGTTCCCAGATCTCCCAGTCCCGCGGCGGCCAAGAGCGCGTCGCAGGTGGCATGCGCGGCAGCGTCGCCATCCGAATGCCCTTCAAGAGGGACTTCTCCCGGCCATTCAAGGCATGCAAGCCACAGCGTTTTCTCCCCGTAGTCTGACTGCGGATCTGCAAATGCATGGACATCAATTGCTTGCCCAACCCGGTAGGGGAAAGGAAGCGAAGACATTTCACTCATGCCAGTAGCCTAAATCGCACGGCGGGCATTTGCGTCCACTTTCTGGCTCCCGCCTCAAAGCGTCTCAGATGAAACGATTCATCCTTCTCTAGTCATCTGCTCACGGTAGGGTGAGATCGTGCGTTACATTTCGACCAGAGATCCTCAGGCCGCTTCCGCCTCCTTCTGCGATATTTTGCTCGCAGGTCTTGCGCCGGACGGCGGGCTCTACCTGCCCGAAACATACCCTCAACTCAGCGCTGAGCAGCTGAATCGTTGGCAGGATGTGCTTACTCAGCGCGGTTACGCCGCGCTTGCTGCTGAGGTACTGTCGCTCTTTATTGATGACATTCCGCGCGAGGATCTCGATGGAATCTGCGCTCGCGCCTACCGCACCCCCGTATTTTCGGACCCCGAAATCGTCCCGGTTACGTGTGTAAGCGCAGAAGAAAACCTCTGGCTTGCCCACCTGTCTAATGGTCCTACGGCCGCATTTAAAGACATGGCAATGCAGCTTCTTGGGGAGCTATTCGAATACGAGTTGGGACGACGCGGTGATTGGCTGACCATTGTTGGCGCAACCTCGGGCGACACCGGAAGCGCTGCGGAATACGCGCTCCGAGGCCGCTTAGGGCTCAGCGTCGTCATGCTCACCCCCGCCGGACGCATGACTCCCTTCCAGCGCGCACAGATGTTCTCCCTCCTTGACGACAACATCGTCAATGTCGCAGTCGACGGCGTCTTTGATGACTGTCAAGATCTTGTTAAAGCCGTCAACATCGATGCTGACTTCAAACAGCAGTGGCATATCGGTGCGGTTAACTCCATCAATTGGGCCCGTTTGCTGGCACAGGTTGTGTATTACATTGCGTCTTGGCTGCGCATTCGCCTTCAGACAGGCAAGGCTGACCTGCGCCTCAATGTCGTCGTTCCCAGTGGTAATTTCGGCAATATCTGTGCGGCGCATATTGCCCGCCAAATGGGGCTTCCCCTGGAATCTCTGGTTGTTGCGACAAACGAAAATAACGTTCTTGAGGAGTTCTTCCGAACGGGCGTCTACCGGGTTCGAAGCAGTGAAGATACTCTTGCGACTTCCTCGCCCTCGATGGATATCTCGAAGGCTTCGAACTTTGAACGATTCATTTTCGATCTTGTGGGCCGAGATGCCACGCGCACGCGTGAACTCTTCACTCAGGTCGCAACTCAGGGCTACTTTGATCTCTCGCAAACCGAAGAATTCGCAAAACTTCAGCAGAACTTCGGCTTCTGCGCGGCCTCGTCCACTCACGCAGATCGGCTGGCCCAAATTCGGCGCACCTGGGAGGAATCGCACTACCTCTTGGATCCACACACCGCCGACGGAGTGCAGGTTGCTCGCCAATTGCGCGAAAAACTTGATGGTCCCGTCGCGGTGATGGAGACTGCGCTTCCCGTGAAGTTCGAAGAAACTATTGCCGAGGCCGTTGGTTTCGTCCCACCGGTACCGCCCCGTTTTGCGGATATTGAAGGGCACGAGCAGAGGGTTGTTGAGTTGCCTCGCGACGTTGATGCCTTGAAAGAGCTTATTCGGAGCAAGGTCAAGCAAGAGCGCTAATTTCTTTGTTACACGGTCCCGGAAGCCGAACCGGTCTCCAAATGAAGGTGGCACCCTTTACCATGAAGGTATGAGCCTTCACCTGTACGATTCGAAAACCGCACGCTTGCAGCCACTGAATCCAGTGGTGCCCGGACATGTGGGAATTTACCTGTGTGGTGCAACCGTTCAGGGTTCTCCGCACGTTGGACATTTGCGTTCTGCGGTCGCTTTCGATTCCTTGATTCGCTGGCTTAGGCGCAGCGGTCTTGAGGTGACCTACATCCGTAATGTCACGGATATTGATGACAAGATCCTTCGTAAGTCAACAGAAGCCGGTGTTCCCTGGTGGGCATGGGCACAGCGCTATGAGCGCGAATTTACTGAGGCCTATCACAAGCTCGGCGTGCTTGACCCCACCTACGAACCGCGTGCGACCGGGCATATCCCAGAGCAGATTGCTCTGATCCAGCGTTTGGTGGATCGTGGCCACGCCTACAGTGACGGTGCAGGAAACGTCTATTTCTCGGTGGCTTCGCAAAAGGACTATGGCTCGCTGACTCACCAGCGCCTTGAAGACATGCGCACGACCGAAGACGAATCGCAGATTGATTCCGCGACCGAGGCCGGGAAGAAGGATCCGCGTGACTTTGCCTTGTGGAAGGCAGCAAAACCAGAGGAACCCGTAACCGCATCGTGGGATTCGCCCTGGGGAAGGGGACGTCCAGGTTGGCACCTCGAATGCTCTGCGATGTCCTACCGCTACTTGGGTGAAACCTTCGATATTCACGGTGGTGGCATCGATTTGCGCTTCCCTCACCACGAAAATGAACAGGCGCAATCGCACGCTGCGGGATGGGATTTTGCGCAGTTGTGGGTCCATAACGCCTGGGTGACTACCAAGGGCGAAAAGATGTCGAAGTCTTTGGGAAATGTTCTTTCAATTGAGACTTTGACGCAGGATTTCCCCGCGGCCGCAGTGCGTTGGGCGCTTTCAACGGTGCATTACCGCAGCGCCATTGAGTGGGGGGCCGACACTCTTCCGGATGCAAACGCTGCGTGGGAGAAGTTCTCAGCTTTCGTTACTCGATCAATTGAGGCTGTTGGTGCAGCAAGCCCGGAAGAACTTGAGCTGACTCCGGCTGAGCTCCCCGAAGCTTTCACCAATGCCATGGATGATGATCTCAATGTTGCCGGCGCATTGGCGGCGGTTCACGAGCAGCTCAAACTGGGCAATATTGCCTTGGCTGAAGGGGATGCTCAAGCGATTAAGCGCCAACAGATCCTGGTCCGCTCCATGCTTGATGTTCTCGGCCTGGATCCGGCATCACCCCAGTGGGCAAATGCTGGGGCGGGGGTATCGGCCTCGGGAGAAGCGGCTGAGGACCCGCAAAAGCATGCGCTTGACGTGCTTGTTGGGGCATTGCTTGAGCAGCGTGCTCAGGCGCGTGCTGACAAGGATTGGGCTACTGCCGATCAAATCCGTGATCGACTGGCCGAAGCCGGTGTTCAGGTTGCCGATGGAAAAGACGGAGCAACCTGGAGCCTTGGATAATTTGTCCGGTTTGTGGAGGCGACTAGCATGCGGGTGCGAAACCGATTAGCGCGCGCCCTAGCCGCCCCGATGCGTACCTGACACCGTATGCTTGTGTCAGTTCACGAAGAAACAAGGAGACACGATGGCTGGAAATGATGGACGTCGCGGCGCCGTAAGGAAGCCTGGCTCGAAGAAGGGCCCGAAGGTCGGCACCGGCGGTCACTCGCGTCGTCGCCTCGAAGGTAAGGGGCCAACCCCCAAGGCCGAAGACCGCACCTACCATCCCGCGTTCAAGCGTAAGAAAGCGCGTGAAGCTCGCGAGGCCCAGGAAGCAGCAATCGCACGCGCTCGCGCGAAATCCTCCATCAAGATCGCCGAGGGGCATGAACTCATCGCCGGTCGCAATCCCGTTGCCGAAGCCGCGCGTGCGGGAGTACCCATCGAACGTGTCTTCGTCCTCGATAACGTTAAAGACGATCGCGTTGAGGAAGTTGTCCGCCTGGCCTCGGGACTGGGCGCACCGGTCTACGAAGTGACGCGCCGCGACCTCGATGTTGCCACCGATGGCGCAGTGCACCAGGGCGTTGCCATCGAAGTGCGCGGTTACGAATACCGCGATGTTGAGGACCTCATTGCGGACTCTTTGCAGCAGCTGGGTATCCCACTTTTGGTAGCACTGGATCAGGTCACCGACCCGCATAACTTGGGTGCTGTCTTGCGTAGTTCCGGTGCATTTGGCGCTGATGGTGTGATCATCCCAGAGCGTCGCAGTGCGGGTGTGAATACCACTGCGTGGAAGGTCTCGGCCGGTGCCGCAGCTCGCGTGCCCATCGCGCGCGCTACAAACCTTGTTCGTGCACTCGAGGACTGCAAGAAGGCCGGGTTCTTCGTCGTTGGCCTCGATGGTGGTGGCGACACTGAACTGCGCGACCTGAAGCTGGCGGATGGACCGCTGGTCGTCGTCACGGGTGCTGAAGGCAATGGTCTTTCTCGCCTCGTTCGCCAGACCTGCGATCAAATCGTTTCAATTCCGATTGCTTCCTCGGTTGAGTCGCTGAACGCAGCAGTTGCAACGGGAATTGCCCTTTACGAGGTCGATTCACTGCGTCGCGCGCGCGCAGAAAAGTAGTAAAAGTAGCGCTCATTACGAATAATGCCCCCTGCCTGTGCAGGGGGCGTTTCCTTAAATCTTGCCTTTGCGTCGGCGATTGACATCCCTGTGGATGCAGTAGATGTTTTGCGTCTCTAAGAAATGGTCTTTCGGCAGGTCGTCGGCGTAGAAATACGTTGCACCCCCGCGCAAGAGACCAGTGCTTTGGTATTCCTCTTCAAACTGGTGCAGTGTCACGTATAAGACATCGTTCAGAATCGAGTCATTATTCGCGATGATGTCGCTTGGCGTGCAGAAAAGCTCTGTAAAGAACTCGCCCTCTGCGGATGCGCGGCGCGCGGCAACCAGAATCCGGTTCCTCCCCAGCATCGAACGCTTGAGCTTTTGCGGGAATAAACGCGGTGCAATATTCACCCAATCATCAGAAATTCCCGACCATAGCAACTCTTTGAGGTCCGAGCCGATAATGATCTCGGTGCCCGTCCACCCGTGAAGCGCGAGTTCCTCCCTGTATCCGGGAGTTTCCCCACGCGCGCCGAAACGATTCCAAAAGTCAAGGCAGCGTCCCACAGCGTGCTCGGGCGATTCATTGACCGGGTACATCGCTGAATAGCGAGCGACCGACGTTGTAAGGATACCGGGATGTTTATTGGGATCTCGGCGTTTAATGAAACCCATCCTTCACTCCTTCGCAGGGGGTACTTAGGTCAATCATGCCGTGAAAAATTCTCAATTCAAAAACGCTATGATCCATTCATGAGTCTTACAGCAGTCCTGATCATCGCAGCCGTCATTCTCTTCGGCGTGATCGGTGCCGTTGTCCAAGTTTGGCCGTCTTCGCCCTTCGTTGGCGGTGCGATTTTGGTGTGGGCATGGATGACTGGGACGCGCAGCGCGTGGATCATTTTTGCTATTTCCGCTGCCATCTTGATTCTGGGAACAATCCTGAAATACATCATCCCCGCCAGAGGAATGACTAAGGCAGGAATTCCCCAATCAACCTTGGTGTGGGGAGGTATCGGCGGTTTCGTCGGTTGGTTCATTGGTCTGCCTCTGGGGCTGATTTTGGGCATGATTGCTGCCATTTTCATTGTGGAATATCTGCGTAACCAGGACACCCAGAAGGCCTGGAAGGCCACGGTTGTTGCACTCAAGGCTTTTGGTTGGACTATTGCGATTGAATTGATTGCTGCTTTGAGCGCCGCGACATTGTGGGTTGTCGGCCTGCTACTCCAGAGCCCAGCTGCGGCCTAAGCGACGACTGAGAAAACTGCGTATGTCCCGAGGTCGCTTCTCAGTGGCCTCGCCCGGAAGGTCCCTCTCACCTCGCGCGCTCCTCGGCTAAACTTGAATCCGTTGCGCCCTGCGCACGCAACAACTTCATACCCGCAATGCATTGAAAAACGGAGAAAACATGCCCGCCGTCATCGTTCTCGGCGCCCAATGGGGCGACGAAGGCAAGGGAAAAGCTACCGACCAGCTGGGACAACACACCGATTACGTCGTTAAGTTCAACGGCGGTAACAATGCAGGTCACACAGTTGTTATTGACGGTGAAAAGTACGCGCTTCACTTACTTCCCGCGGGAATTCTCTCCGAGGGTGTCACCCCGATCATTGGCAATGGCGTCGTCGTCGACCTCGATGTTCTTTTCGAGGAACTTGCCGAAATCTCAGGCCGCGGCGTGGACTGCTCGCGACTGCTCATTTCAGCGAATGCACACATCATTCCCGCGTATAACCGCCTGATGGATCAGGCGAACGAACGCGCTCGCGGCAACAATCAGATCGGCACGACAGGTCGCGGTATTGGCCCTACCTATGCCGATAAGATGAACCGCATTGGCATCCGCATTCAGGATCTTTTCCACCCCGAGGCCCTTCGCGCCAAGGTTGAAGCCGCTCTGGCTCCCAAGAACACGATTTTCGAGGCCGTGGGCCTGCCCACCCTGGACCCCGCCGAAGTGAGCGATCACCTTCTGTCTTTCGCAGAGCGCATCGAACCGATGATGTGCGATGTGTCCTTGGTCGTGAATGACGCTCTCGACCGCGGCGAAACCGTTCTTTTCGAGGGTGGTCAGGCAACCATGCTCGATATCGACCATGGAACCTACCCCTTCGTCACTTCCTCCAACCCGACTGCCGGTGGTGCGCTCGCGGGTGCAGGTGTCGGGCCGACTCGCATCGATTGCGTTGTTGGCGTAGCGAAGGCCTACACGACTCGCGTGGGCGAGGGGCCCTTCCCGACCGAGCTTGATGATGAAGTCGGTGAGGATCTGCGTACGCGCGGTGGTGAGTTTGGCGTTACAACCGGCCGTCCGCGCCGTACCGGCTGGTTCGATGCCGTTGTCGTGCGCTATGCAGCACGCGTGAATGGACTGACCGATCTGTGCCTGACCAAGCTGGATGTCCTCACGGGTTACAAGGAAATTCCCGTGTGCGTGGGATATGAACTTGACGGCATAGTCGTCGATGAAATGCCGCCGGATCAGGTCGATTTCGCCCGCGCAGTCCCCGTTTACGAAATGGTTCCCGGCTGGAGTGAGGACATCACCGGATGCCGGAGTTTCGATGAGCTTCCCGAGGCCGCGCAGGCCTACATCCTGCGTCTTGAGGAGCTGGTGGGCTGCCGAATTTCTTCGATTGGGGTTGGCCCTGGTCGCGAGGCGACCATTATCCGTTTCCCGCTGCTGGGGGAGTAACCCTCTGCACAGCGATTGATTTTTCGAGGCCGACGTCGCGTTCCCATTGTGTGGGGCGCGGCGTTGGTGCATTTTGCGCATAAAAAAGCGCGCACCGAGCCGAAAGCGCCTGTCGGCGCGAAGGCCGCTCGTAGCGGCAGAGGTTGGAGCCCGGGGCTTAACAACTCGGTACGCACCACCGAGCATAGAACACAGCACTGGTCGACGCATTCCGTGCCGCTGAGGCCTCAATAGCAGCCATGTGGGACTATAGAGGAATGGAGCATCTTGAGCCTTCCCCTGCGAAACTGCCCTCGCGCCGCGAGCGCCAACGGCAACGCGCCGCAGCACAAGCGCAGGAAAGCGCTCAAAGTACTGGTGAAAAGCCGCTATCTTCAGGTCGCCACTCGCATGAGCAAGATGCGTCTCATCGAACTGCGGCGCATGAAGCCAAGGAATATGACCCCACGCGTGAGCATGTGAGCACTCACACGGGGATTATTCGCATCCGACATGGAGTTCGACACGCTCCGGACACCACGCGCGTGCCCTATGCGATGAGTGAGAGCGAATCAATTAACCCCGCTCTACGTCGAGGGCTTCATACCTCAGCGCTTACCGTTGCAGCACTTTCACTGGCGACTTTCATCCTCTGGTTCACTCCGTGGGAATCATGGGCCTGCTCATTAGTCGTCGCACTGGCCTCGTGCCTGCTTGCCGCGGGCTGGCCGTCTCTGACGAATACGAAGGTCACGGTTCCGGCCCAAGTGACCGTCGGCCTCGCCGGCTGCATCGCAGCTTTGGTTGTGACGATCAGCGCCGACTTGATGGCGGCCAGTGCTGTCATGGGCTTGGGGACGGTTGCGGTTGTCGCGGTGGAAGTCTTCACTGCCTCGACACCTCGCGATTACTCTTCCAGCGGTCACGGTTCCTGGGCGACGCGCTCAACGACGGCCTCGTTAATGAGTTCGCTCACTGCGCTGCTCGTTGTGGTTTCGGGATCCTCGTGGGTGACGCTTGCATCCTCGCAGGGCTGGAGGATTGCGGTTCCCATCGCCTGCGTGATTGTTTCGTGTACCGTCTGGGGCGATCAGATTGGAGCGGGTTTCCGTTCGCAATCCCTCGGGGCTCTGGGTGCGGCACTGCTTTCTGGAGTGCTCGCCTCAGTAGCTGTGTGGAAACTGGGGCAAAGCGCGGATCTTAGTCCGATTGTTCTGCCCGGGCTTGCGGCCTATTCGGGACTGACGACCGCTGTTGCAATTCTGGGTATTTTTACGGGAATTGCAGTCGCTTTGGTCGTGATTGTTTTGGATGGTTTGATGGGTGATACCGAGTGGGCAAGACCCACCATTGGTGCGATTGCACGGGGAAGCGCGAAGTTCCTCATGGCCTCGCTACCGGTGTACATCATGTTCCGAATCGGTGGAATTTAATCCACATTCAGTTCGCAGATGGGGGTGTGGCCGCTTAGGCTGGAGTCATGTTCTCCATTCCAGAAAACCTGCCCCTAGAAATTGCTCCTTTGGCGTGGATGCTTGGCCCGTGGAAGGGCTGGGGAATGCTCAGCGTCAACGAAGGTGATGACCAGCCGATTTATGAAGAGGCTGAAGGCACGATTTGCGGAAAGCAGATGAAGCTCGTCACGCGAATCCACTCTGCAACTGCCTGCGAAAGTATCGATCCGATTTGGGATGCGGCTCGCGGTATTGCGGCACTGGAAGTCGGTGACCTCATGCGTGAGGAAACTCTGTACGTCTCCTTGCTTCCCGGTTCCGGCGTACTGCCCGAACCCGGTCAGTATGAAACCCGCGAAATGGTTGCGCAGGGTGCTCAGAGTGACGGTTACAGCGCTCGCTGGGTTGGTCGTTCAATGGGACCGCGAATTCAGATGGAGACTGATCTGTTGATTCGCGACCCAGAAGCCGCAGAGTTTGAGCGTTTTTCGCGCATGTATGGCCTGGTTGCGGGCGAAATGCTCTGGGCGAATGAACGCCAGGGAAATGACCATGAAAGTCATGTTGAGCTTTCTGGGCGACTTATGCGCGTCGATGCCCTTGACGAAACTGAGCAGAAGGATGGCGAGTAAGTGACGCAGAGCGAAACGCAGTGGAAGTCTCCTCTGGCGACGCTTCCAGGCGCGGTCGCCCTTGAAGACGTAGAAGGCGATGTCGCTTTTGGCGTGACTGCTCACTACGGTGATCCCTCTGGGGAACAGTGGGCCCTAGAGGCAGGTCGAGCGATTACCGACCGTCCTGACCTTGCTGTTGTCGAAGTCTCTGGTCCTGATCGACTGACTTGGCTGACCTCAATTTCAAGCCAGGTTTTGACTGGCATCGCTCCCGGAGAATCACGCGAACTGCTGATCATGAACCCACAGGGGCATATCGAGCACGCATGCGGCGCCATTGATGATGGGCAGACTCTCTACCTCATCACCGAGGCCTCTGACGCCCAAGCGTTGGCTGATTGGCTCACCTCCATGCGTTTTGCGCTTCGTGTTGAAATTACGATTTCGCAGCGCTGGTGGTTGCTCGGAAGCATCGGGGACAGTGGAGTTTCTCAGTGCGATCAGGTCACGCTGACATGGAATGATCCTTGGCCGGGAATCGTCGATGGGGGAGCGGCGTATTACCAGGGGAAGCACCCGGGTGATTCTTTTTCCTTCCATATCCACCTTGTGCCCAGGGACCAAGCCCGCGAATTCTGGCGCGAATGGAGTGAAGGTGCGCCGAAGCGTCGGGCAGCGGGAATTGCAGCATGGGAAGCAACGCGGATTGCCGCGTGGCGCCCACGTCTGGGACATGAGACGGACGCGCGATCGATGCCGGCTGAACTGGACTGGTTGCGTACTGCGGTTCACACGAATAAGGGGTGCTACCGAGGACAAGAAGCTGTTGCTCGAATCTTGAACTTGGGGCGTCCTGCAAGGCGCCTGGTCTTCCTGCAATTGGATGGTTCCAGGGGAGATCTCCCAAATCCGGGACAATTCATCGAAGTGGGTGGACGTCGCGTGGGCGTGGTGACATCGGTTGCTCGCCATGCCGATATGGGGCCGATTGCTCTTGCCGTGGTTTCACGTGCGCTCTCACCTGATGTCGTTCTGGACTTGGATGGGGTTGCAGCAGCGCAAGAACTTATTGTCCCGATCGATGGGAAGTCCTCGGTGTCCCCGAAGGAACGTCCGGGGGCAGAACTGCACAATCCAGATCTGCGTAGGCCTGGTGTTCCCGCACTTGGCGGAAAATCAATCGGCGGACGGTAATGGACTTATCCGCGGAGTAATCTGCGGACGAACTGGCGGACGGGCCAGCGGACACAACATCTAGGAGCCAAGGAGCACGCTCATGCGTGGAATTTTGCAGCGCGTCACTCGCGCCTCGGTATCGGTTGATGGTGAGGTAATCGGCGAATGCCCGGGACCGGGAGCTCTTGTCCTTGTCGGTGTCACTCACGAGGACACCCTCGAGCAGGCAAAAACTCTTGCGCGAAAGATCGCAGAATTGCGGATCTTTGAGGATGAGACATCTATTCAGGATCGCGCAGAGGAAGCCAGTGTCCTGGTGGTCTCGCAATTTACGCTCTATGGAGATGTGCGTAAAGGTCGGCGTCCCTCGTGGTCGAAGGCAGCGCCGGGGCCCGTCGCCGAGCCGCTAGTCGATGCCGTTGTTGAGGAGCTGCGCAACCGCGGAATCCATGTCGAGACTGGACGTTTCGGCGCAATGATGTCCGTGGAACTAGTGAATGACGGCCCCTACACCCTGGTTATTGAGGTTTAGAAAATAGGCCAGGTGCACATCTGGGAAGACGCGCTGTTTCGTCAAGGTGCGCTCGCGGAACTCGCGTCAACCAATCACATCTGCCCTTGGTGAACAAACGCGCGCACGGCCTCGCTACCCCGTAGTGTGGGACTCAGTGAAAAGCAGGTCGCGTGCTTGAGACTGCGACCTGAACCAGAGGGAGAAACGATGTTTGAACGCTTTACGGACCGAGCCCGACGGGTCGTCGTCCTCGCGCAAGATGAAGCGCGCAGCCTCAATCACAACTACATCGGTACTGAGCACCTCCTGCTCGGCCTGATTACCGAGGGTGAAGGCGTGGCCGCGAAGGCTTTGGAAAGTCTTGACATCAATAAAGACGCGGTTCGCGCAGCAGTCATCGACATTATCGGTGAAGGTGAGAAGCCGGTCGAAGGACACATTCCCTTCACCCCTCGCGCCAAGCGTGTTTTTGAGCTGAGCCTGCGTGAGGCACTGCAGCTCGGCCACAACTACATCGGCACCGAGCACCTACTCCTTGGCCTGCTCAAGGAAGGCGAAGGCGTGGCCTCGCAGGTTCTCATCAAGCTGGGTGCCGATCTGGGCAAGGTTCGCCAGACCGTCATCGAGCTTCTCTCCGGCTACCAGCGCAATAGTGATGATGGTCGCGAAAGCGTCGGTGTTGGCGCTTCCTCCACTGGTTCAGGTCAGACGAACTCGGCGATTCTCGAACAGTTTGGTCGTAATCTCACCCAAGCTGCCCGTGAAAACAAGCTCGATCCGGTGATTGGTCGCCGCACTGAGATGCAGCGCGTCATGCAGATCCTCTCTCGCCGCACGAAGAACAACCCGGTTCTGGTTGGTGAGCCAGGCGTTGGTAAGACCGCCGTTGTCGAAGGCCTCGCTCAGGCAATCGTTGCCGGCGACGTGCCCGAAACCATCAAGGACAAGCAGATCTACAGCCTTGATATGGGTGCGCTGGTCGCTGGCTCGCGTTACCGCGGTGACTTCGAAGAGCGCCTCAAGAAGATCCTCAAGGAAATTCGTACTCGCGGCGACATCATCCTCTTCATCGACGAGATCCACACCCTAGTCGGTGCGGGTGCCGCGGAAGGCTCCATCGACGCCTCGCAAATGCTCAAGCCCATGCTTGCGCGCGGCGAGCTGCAGACCATCGGCGCAACCACCAGCGATGAGTACCGTAAGTACATCGAAAAGGATGCGGCTCTTGAACGTCGTTTCCAGCCGGTGAAGGTTGACGAGCCCAGCGTCGAAGAGACCGTGGGCATCCTCAAGGGCCTGCGCGATCGCTACGAGGCCCACCACCGCGTCATCATTACCGACGCCGCGATCCAAGCTGCCGCAGAGCTGGCCGACCGCTATGTCTCTGACCGCTTCCTTCCGGATAAGGCCATTGACCTGATGGACGAGGCCGGTGCCCGCCTGCGTATTTCCCGCATGACCGCGCCGCCGGAGTTGCGTGAGCTGGACGAGAAGATCGCCGAAGTGAAGCGCAACAAGGAGTCCGCGATCGACGATCAGGACTTCGAGAAGGCCGCCTCTCTTCGCGATGAAGAGCAGAAGCTGACCGAAGAGCGCAAGCAGAAGGAATCCAGCTGGCGCGATGGGTCGCGCGACTCGATCGCTGAGGTGACTGAGGACGATATCGCCGAAGTTCTGGCTATGTCGACCGGTATCCCGGTCTTCAAGCTCACTCAGACCGAGTCCGCGAAGCTGCTCAAGATGGAAGACGAGCTGCACAAGCGCGTCATCGGGCAGGATGCCGCGGTTAAGGCTCTGGCTCAGTCGATTCGTCGTACTCGAAGCGGCCTGAAGGACCCGAAGCGTCCCGGTGGCTCCTTCATCTTCGCCGGCCCGACCGGTGTTGGTAAGACGGAGCTTGCGAAGGCTCTGGCCGAGTTCCTCTTCGGTGATGAGGATGCGCTGATCCAGCTCGATATGTCCGAGTTCTCTGAGAAGCACACCTCCTCGCGTCTCTTCGGTGCTCCTCCCGGCTACGTCGGCTACGACGAGGGCGGCGAGCTCACCGAAAAGGTCCGTCGTCGTCCCTTCTCTGTCGTCCTCTTCGATGAGGTTGAGAAGGCTCACCCGGATATCTTCAACTCCCTGTTGCAGATTCTGGAAGAAGGCCGCCTGACCGATTCGCAGGGCCGCAAGGTTGACTTCAAGAACACGGTGATCATCATGACCACCAACCTTGGCACGCGCGATATTAATAAGGGCGTGCTCACGGGCTTCCAGTCCACCGAGAACATCACCCACGATTACTCGCGCATGAAGGCCAAGGTGAACGAAGAGCTCAAGCAGCACTTCCGTCCCGAGTTCCTCAACCGCGTGGACGAGGTCGTTGTCTTCCCGCCGCTGGACAAGGAACAGATCAAGCAGATCGTGGATCTGATGATCGCCAACCTTGCCAAGCGCATGGAGGCTCAGGATATGAAGCTTCAGATCACCGACGAGGCGCGCGAGCTGCTTGCAGATCGCGGTTTCGATCCGGTTCTGGGTGCTCGTCCGCTGCGTCGCGCGATTCAGCGCGACATCGAAGATGCGCTTTCCGAGCGTATTCTCTTCGGCGATATCCTTCCGGGACAGGTTGTCACTGTCGGCGTGAAGGGAGAAGGGGCAGAGCGCGAGTTCACCTTCAACGGTCAGTAAGACCAATAGCGGTGGTGCTCCTTGGGTAGTTCCCCTTGAGTTCGCCGTGAGTTGTTGTACGAGGCCGGGCGGGGGTCTGCGAAAATTGTTGCGCAGGCCCCCGCCCGGTTTGTGTTCGATTCAAACTGAGGTACTCAGTACATACATGAATGTAATTTGTAAGAGTTTTTCCGCGGAATATTGCGGAAAAATTAGAAACAGTCAATGTGATGTTTGACTTCAGTTCTTCAAATGAGGGTGCCTCGTGGGACACTAAAAGAGGTCAAATAGAAGAATAAATTCCCCTACCCATCAGCAAGAGTGGTGAAAAATATATGAAGCAGCAGCATGGTGCATCCGCATCGCGCGTTAATCGACGCCGTCTTCCGGCTGCGTTGGTTGCTGCTTTTACCGTTACCGTTTCGACTCTTGCCATCCTTCACCAGGGCGTAACGACCGCTGAAGTCGATGTCGATGATGGCGGCATTTGGGTGACAAACTCTTCGAAACGACTTGTTGGCCACCTGAACTATGATTCTCGAATTCTTGACGGTGCCCTGCGTACAAAAACAACCGAATTCGATATCGGTCAATCGGGCAATGACGTCAGCTTCACGGATAAAACAAGCCACTCCGTTGCCCCCATTGACGTTGCTCAGGTTTCTGTGGGAGCTGCGACCTCGCTGCCTGAAAATGCGAAGGTAGTCCAAGGTGGATCACGACTTGCAGTTATGGATCCCTCCCAAGGTCAGGTCTGGCTCGCTCAAGTGTCCAGTCCATCCGGTACTGCTTATACAGACGAGGGTGCGCTGGCAAGCGATATGGAGCAGGGCGCTGTTGCTGTTTCCCAAAAGGGCACTCTTTTCGCGATTTCAGCCCAGGGCGGCCGCCGCATTACCGTCACCCGCGAAGGCCAATTGGACCGTCTGAAATCACAGGATGTTGAGGGGCTTTCCGGTAACGCTGAACTGGTCATGACTGCAGTGGGCGAGCAGCCCGTTGCTTTAGATAAGCGAAATCGCGTTCTGGTTCTTCCCGATGGAAAGCTTCGCAACCTTGCCGATGATGGCATCAGCGGAAACATCACTCTGCAAGAATCTGGTCCGGAATCGTCGTCTGTGCTTCTTGCAACCGACCGTGAATTGATCTCCATCCCTCTTAAGGGCGGAGCGGCTACGAAGATTCCTGCATCAAATGATGGTGCATCTGGTACGCCTTCGCGCCCCGTCTTCCATAAGGGCTGTGCCTACGCGGCATGGTCAAAGTCCGGTGCATACCTGCGAAACTGCACTGATCCCAGCCTCAATAAACAGATGACAGTTGACTCGCTGAAGTCAGCTCAATCAATTGTTTTCAGAACAAACCGCACTCGTATTGTTCTCAATGACACCACATCGGGATCGGTGTGGATGCCCGAACACGACATGGTCTTGATGAACGATTGGGACCAGATCGAATCTCAACTTGAGAAGAAGGAGAAGCAAGAGGACTCTCCTCAGGTCACGGATCAGATCGCAGACCCAGAGCGAAAAGAGCAGAACACTCCTCCCGATGCGGTTGATGATGACTTTGGTATTCGGCCCGGTCGAACCACTACGCTTCCGGTCCTGAACAATGATTCTGACGCGGACGGAGACGTCCTGACCGCTCGTCCAGTCACCGACCCTCAGTTTGGGAAGGTCACGCGTACTCGCGGTGGGCGAGCTCTTCAAATTACGGATGTTCCCGATAAACAGACCGGTAGTACCTCCTTCACCTATGAGGCTTCCGATGGTAAGGCGGTTGCAACCGCTCGCGTGAATGTGACCGTTCACCCGTGGGAGATGAATTCGGGGCCAAAGCAGCTTCGTGATCCCGGTGTCACTCTGGGCAACCGTGCTCAAATTGAGTACAACGTGTTGACCGACTGGCAAGACCCAGATGGTGACCCCATCTTCTTGGCGAATGCTCACGCGCCAGAGGGCATTGAGCTTCAGTTCCGCGAAGAAGGAACACTTCAAATTCGAGATCTCGGTGCCAGCGTGGGTGCACACACGATCACCCTTGAGGTCTCAGATGGCCGTCAGAGCACTACAGGTACCCTCACCGTTAATGTTCAGAACCCCGGGAACTTGCCTCCTGTAGCGAACGCAGACTTCTATGTCGCACGTGCCGGTGAAGTGGCGACAATTTCTCCTCTTGCGAATGACACTGACCCCAACGGTGACAACCTGTCTCTAGTTGCCCTTTCGGTTGCACCCGCGGGTAGCCAAATTACTCCCGATCTTGAACTGGGAACGGTAAATTTCGTTGCCCAAGCTCCGGGTTCCTACCAATTCACCTATACCGTTTCTGACGGTCCTTCGACCGCTTTGGGTGTTATTCGCGTTGATGTTGTCGAGGCCGATCAGCAGGCAGTCCCCGTCGCTGAAGATGACCTCGCCGTCCTGCCCGCAGGCGGTTCCGCGTTGGTTGCGCCCCTGAATAACGACTCAGATCCCGCGGGCGGTGTGCTGGTCATCCAAAGAATCGAAGTCCCTGCAAATCTCGGCTTGGAAGTGACTTTGGCCGACCGCCATCTGTTGCGCATTACAGCCCCCGGTGGCCTGGAGAGCTCGGTTTCCTTCGACTACGCCGTCTCAAATGGCACGAATACCGCTAAGGCACGAATAACTGTCGTTCCCACCAGCGCACAGGACACGAAGCAGCCCCCCGAGTTGCAGCCAGACCGCACGCGCGTACGTGTCGGCGATATCGCCTCGGTCCCAGTGCTTGCCAACGATCGTTCTCCTTCAGGCTTGACCCTGAAGGTTGACCCGAACCTCCAATTCACCCCGAACGAGGCCGTGGGTACCCCCTTTGTGACGGGTAATTTGGTCCGTCTTGAAGCCGGGAACACCCCGGGCGTTATGCACGTTGCCTACACGGTGCGCGACAGCGCTGGGAACATGGCCACGTCAACCGTGACCTTCGAGGTTCTTCCTAAGAGCGGAACTAATGCTCAGCCGCAGCCGAAGGCACTGACTGCCTGGGCTGTGAGCGGTGAAACAACTCGTATTCCGGTGCCTTTGAACGGCATTGATCCCGACGGTGACTCAGTCACTCTGGTTGGTATCGAACAATCCCCGACCAAGGGTACTGTCGAACTCGGCGTGGACTGGCTGGAATACACTCCGGCACCCAATACGACGGGTACCGATGTCTTTACCTACATCGTTGAAGATCGTCAGGGGAAGCAAGCATCTGCACGCGTACGCGTGGGTATTGCCCAGCCTGCAACAATCAATCAGCCTCCGACGGCGGTTCCAGATACCGTCCTGACCCGTCCGAACAGGCAATTGGGCGTCGCGGTGCTCCAAAACGATATCGATCCTGACGGCGATCCAATCTCGATTGTCCCCGGTTCTCTTCAGACTGCGACCGCAGAACTGAAGCCTGAAATTCGTGGAAATTCCATTGTTTTGACGACCCCCGCGCAGGATGGTTCGTACCTGGTCTCCTATGAGGTCACCGATAACCGCGGTGGTAATTCACGTGGGACATTGACAATCAACGTTGCGAATGATGCGCTGCTCCAAGCTCCCATCGCGCGCGATGACGTTGTTGCGGCCTCGCAGCTGCCGGCAAAGGGCGGCACTGTGAAGGTCCCGGTCTTGACGAACGACGAAGACCCGGATGGCGATGTCAACAACCTGCGTGTGTCCACGAAGGCCGCAGGCGTTGAAGTGAATGGTTCCGACCTGATCATCACTCCACAAGAAGAGCGCATGATGATCGTCTATACGGTGACTGACGCCGACGGTTTGAGCTCGTCGGCAGTTGTTTCCGTACCTGGACTTAAGCACAACCAGCCGACCATCGACACCACGAAGGTCCCCGTCAAGGTCCGCGCCGGTGAAGACGTCACCCTCGATATTTCCGACTACGTCATCGTTCGTGAAGGACGCAGCCCGCGTATCACCAATGCCGCCACGCTTCGTCCTTCTGCCGGTATCGATCAGGGAATGACCTTGAGCGATGAGCGGCACGTGAGCTTCCACGTGAATTCGGAGTGGTCAGGGAAGTCCTCCTTCTCCTTCGAAGTCTCTGATGGAGCTGCGGGCGATGACTCTGCGCTTACTGCGACTTTGACTTTGCCGCTGAAGGTAGAAGCTACGCAAAATCAGCCGGTTTCCTTCATTCCTACTGCCATTAGGGTTGCTGCCGGAGAGGAAGCAACTGCCGTTGACCTCGCGCAGATGGTGCGAGATCCAGAAGGTGCAGACCCAGCGGGCTTTAAGTATGACATCTCGAACCTTCCCGAGGGCGTTGCAATCAGCCTCGACGGGCATATCCTGCGCGTCCGAGCTGATGTTGACCGTCCAAAGGGTTCGGTCGGTTCGGTAACCGTCAGCGTTGATGACGGTGCGGGTGCAGTAAGTGGTCAGATTCCGATCACTGTTGTCGCATCGACCCGGCCGCTGATTCAGGTCTCAGATGCGCTTTTGGAAGCAGCACGTTCGGGTGGTCTCGAGGTCGTTGATCTGACGCGCTACACGATCAATCCCTTCCCCGAGACACCAATCCGCGTTGTTGGTGCGTCTATTCAGATCGGTGAAGGAACCGTTGATCCCCAGGGAACGAACCTTAATATCACTCCTGCGGCTGGTTTCCGTGGGCAGATGACTGTCCGCTATCGCTTGATGGATGCAACGGGTGATCCTGACCGTATCGTTGAAGGCAAGGTGCGTTTGGTGGTCCGTGACCGCCCGGATGCTCCGACGAATGTCTCACTGACTGCGACCGGCCCGGGCTCCGCGCTGGTGACCTTCCAGGCGGGTGCTGATAACGGTGCAACCATCACCGGTTTCACCGCGACGGACCGCGCAACGGGTCGTAGCTACTCCTGCGAGTCAGGTTCGTGTGAACTTCGCGGTCTTGAGAACGGTCTGCGCCACTCCTTCACCGTTGTTGCGCATAACGCGGTTGGTGCTTCAGATCCTTCGGCAGCCTCTCCCGAGGTCCTCATCGATATGCGTCCCGAAGCGCCCCTGGCGCCTACAGTTGAGCCCGAAAACGGTGCAATTGTCGTGAAATGGACGCCTCCGACCAACCAGGGTTCCGCGATCAAGAACTACACGCTTTACGTGTACGAAAACGGCGGTGCACGTCAGATTGAGGTCCCAGGCGACGTTACTGAATGGCGCGTCGATGGATTGCGTAATGGCCAGACCTACTCTGTCGCAATCTCTGCAAAGAACGGTGCAGAAGAACCTTCACCGACCTCGCAGAACTCCGCGAAGGTGACACCCTTCGGTCCTCCGGATCGCACCGATGGAGTCCGCGTCGAAAACACCGGCGGACAGGGTAATACCGGACGCGTTCGTTTCACGTGGACAACACCGCGCACAAATGGCGCGGAAATTACCCGCTATACCATTGATGTCAACGGTCGAACCGTTGGTGAAGTTGGTGGGGATCGTAATGACTACTCCACCGATCTGCCCGTAGGTGAGAACTACCGCGTGAAGATCCGCGCGTACAACTGGAAGAACGACAGCTCAGAATCCGACGAAGTCGCCTTCCAGGTCTTCACCTCACCTCTCAACCCGAATGTCGGCTCCTTCTCCTCGACGCCGACTGGTAACCATGGAATGACGAAGGTCAGTGGCCTCTCTGTTAATCCTGGACAGGGCTTCAATAGTCGCAACCTTCACCTCGAGTGGTCGCACAGTGCTGGAGGTCCCTGGAACTCTGTGACCAGCGGTGAAACCATCAATATTGGTTCCGATGGAGATGTCCAGATCTTCATTCGCCAAGTTGGTAACGTCAATGGTCAAGAGGTTGCTGGTGGCGCGGTTCCTGTGACCGCAAAGGCGCTTTCTGCCCCCACGAAACCGACCTACACGGTTGCGGTTCACGAAGGAAGCGTGACAGTGAGCTGGAATGCGAACCCGCCTGCCGGATATCTTGCACCCGATCAAGTTATTGTCTGGCAACGGGTTGGTGGCGCTGAGACAGAAGTTCCTCAGGGAGCAGTTCTCAATGGCAGCGCAACAATTACCGCAACTGCAGGTTCGGCAATTGAGGTCGGCGTGGGCGCACGTAACTCGCTTGGAACGACGTGGGGTAGCTTGGCCGGAACCGGAACCGACACCGCAAAGATCAACGTGATCGGCGGTTTCGGCGGCACGACAAGCCAGTGCACAAGCGCAAACGCACGTGGCGCGGATGTCAACGAGTGCCAGATGGTCTATCTGACGCTTCCCTCGACGTGGGCCAGTGATGCGCTCCCCATGAAGTGCACGATGTGGGATGATTTCTCGCAGTCCAATTGGACCTTCACACCTCGTGGTTCGGCAGGAGCCTCTGTTGAAACCGGTGTGCGACTGAGCAAGGCCAACTCGGGTAACCTTCCCATCCTGCTGCATCGTATTAACTGTTCGGTGGGACGGTAAATGATGATTAACCTACGTCTCGCAACCGGCTCCCCGACATACGATGAGAGCTGCGGGCTCAGCGCCCAAAGACCTCAGCTCGTCCGAAATATTCACCCCAGAACTGAACACTCACTACCGACAGATGAATGGAGTCCCTCCCATGGCGCTTAGCTCGCAAGATGCCCAGCGTTTCGCCGAAACCTTCGCCGGTTTGGTCGGCGGTATCTCCCAGGCACTGCTGGACAAAGAACCGGTTATTCGCCTGGCTCTGACGACTATGTTCGCCGGGGGACACCTTCTTCTTGAAGATGCTCCCGGTACGGGAAAGACCGCTCTTGCTCGCGCGATCGCAGCAACAATTGCGGGCACGCACTCTCGTATCCAGTTCACCCCCGACATGCTCCCCGCGGATATTACGGGCGTGAATGTCTACGACCAGAAGAACAACGAGTGGCACTTCCGTTCCGGTCCGATCTTCGCCTCTATCGTCCTTGCCGATGAGATCAACCGTGCGTCGCCCAAGACTCAGTCTGCTCTCCTTGAGGTCATGGAAGAAGCACAGGTGACGGTTGACGGCGTCACCCACGCCGCGCCTCGTCCCTTCATGGTTATTGCAACGCAGAACCCGGTGGAACAAGCTGGAACCTACCCGCTGCCCGAAGCGCAGCTCGACCGCTTCTTGATGAAGGCTTCGGTCGGCTACCCCTCGCGTGCGGCGATGGCTGAAATTCTTGACGGTTCTGCGGCCCCCGACCGTTCTAAGCGCCTCAAGCCGCTTCTTGAGAGCGGACAGGTGGTTCGCCTTTCCGAACTCGCCGCGCAGACGCACACCGAGCGCGCAGTGTTGGATTACGTTGCCGCTCTTGCCGAGGCCACGCGCGACGATGATTCCGCTACCTTGGGTGTGTCGACCCGTGGTGCTATCGGTATGGTTCGCTGTGCACGAGTATGGGCCGCAGCTCAGGGCCGTCACTTTGTGCTTCCCGATGACATCAAGGCCTTGGCAGCTCCCGTGTGGGCACACCGAATTGTTGTCGATCCCGACGCGGCCTTCTCCGGTGCAACCGCTCAAGGTGTTATCGCGCGTGCTCTTTCCTCCGTCCCCGCCCCGGCGGTGAGCGCCTGAACATGCGCATCAAGGAAGTCCAAGGCGTGAAGGTGGGTGATCGTGGCTAAGCATTCGGCTCCGAAAGCTCCTGCCGCACCGCGCACCTCCGGTTCGCGCCGCGGTGCAAAACACCCTGGAGGAGAGCACCTCGACAGCGGAAAACGTCGTCGAGGAAAACGCTCCTCCACCAAACAAGGCGCAAGTTCAAAGGACGCAAGCGCACGCTCGTCAAAGAGCTCAGTCTTCGCCTCGGCGCGCGCGAATGTGAAGACAAGCTTGGGCGGGCTTCGCCAGGGGATGTCGCGTTTCGCGCAATCTCTGGGGACTGCTCCGGGTATGAAGTACCTGCGTCATGCAGCTCGCTCGGTGACCTCGGTTGGCTGGGTTGTGCTTTTCTCGGCCATCATTGCAGCCATTGTGTCTCGTGCTTTTGGTTGGGTCGAAGCCTTCTTCGTCGCCTGCGCATGCCTTCTTGCCTTCCTCATCGCCGTTGTGTGGGTGATTATTCCTTCCCCTCACAAGGTTTCAGTGCGACTTCCGCGTCAGCGTATTGTTGCTGGTCAAACCGCCGTTGGTGAAATCACCGCTGAGAATATGTCGGATCGCCGCGCGCGCTCCGGTCTTATCGAACTTCCAATTGCCTCATCTGCACTTCAGTTCCTGGTTCCTCCTCTTCCCGGAAAGGGAGTCTGGAGTGAAGTGTTCTCTGTCGTTACCCATCGCCGAGGCCTGGTGACCGTTGGCCCAGCACGTGCACTTCGCGCTGACCCGCTGGGTCTGATTCGTCGAATTGGCACGTGGTCGGAGCCGGTGACCCTGTACGTCCACCCGAAGACCATTCGCGTTCCTTTCGATGCGACGGGTATCCACGCCGATGTTGAGGGTGTCACGACGGCGAAATTGTCATCCTCTGATGTTTCATTCCACGCGCTTCGTGACTATGTTCCCGGTGATGATCGCCGAAATGTCCACTGGCCAATGACCGCTCATATCGGGCGCCTTGTTGTTCGTCAGTTTGAGGAAACGCGCCGTTCGCACCATTTGGTTGTTTTGGATACGCGACTGGGACAGTGGAATGACCGCGATTCTTTCGAAAATGCTGTTTCGATTGCGGCTTCTTTGGTCGTTGCCGACATGGCTGCTTCTCGGACCGTGTCTTTGACGACTGCTACCGATTGGGTGACGACCAGCGCTGCGACGCGCATGCTCGACGCGATGTGCGCAATTCATGACTCGGGCGAAGCCGATCTGATGGCACGTCTGCGTGAGGCGATTGCAAAGCGTCCCGGTCTTTCGGTTGTCACGATCATTGCTGCGCCAACGGTTGATGACGATCAAGCCTCGCACCTGTTGAACGCCATTCCGGTTGATGTGCGCAGTGCGGTGGTCCGAGTTCGCCCCGGCCATCCGAAGCTGCGTCGCTTGAGCCACGGAACTTTGGCAGATTGCCCGACTCTTGAGGATCTTCCTCGATTGGTTGCTGCGGGAGGTCTGGCCTGATGTCTCAAACCACCACCGGTTTTCACCTGGGCGCTCGCGCTGGCTTCCAGGTCTCTCGTCGAGGCCTGCCGTCCTGGTTCCTCATTGGTTTAGTTCTGCTTTTCCTTCCCACCATTTGGGTTCACGAGGCCGTTTTTGGGTCGTGGGTCGGCTTGCGTGCCGCTGCGGCTGGCGTCGCTGCGGGTCTTTTCGTCGCCTGGGCCTCGAGCTTCTGGCGCTGGGATTGGCTATCAACTATTGCCGGGCTGATCGCTGCTCACTTCCTTATTGGCGGTGTTGCGGCGTATCCCTCGACGACTTTCTACGGGCTTCCTACCCCACGCACCCTGCAACTCTTGGTTTTGCAGGTGGTCTATGCGTGGAAGGATCTGCTGACAATCACCCCGCCGGCCTCGGCCTACGTCGGTCCATCAATGGTCCCGTGGCTGAGCGCTCTGCTGTGCTCCTTCATCTCGGCGCTATTGGTCCTTCGTGCTGGGCGTGCAATTGCTGCGGTTATTCCCGTGGCTGTTATGGGAGTTATCGGCATTGCTTGGGGTAAGGGCGGTACCTTCCCGAATATTTGGCTGATCGCCGCATGGTGGGCACTTGCCTTAGGTTGGTGTGCATGGGCAGATCAGTACCGTCGACTCGAGGCTGGCTTGGATGTTCGTGTCGGTGGGGCAGCCGCATCGGATACCTCCGCGACGCTGGGGGAGACCACTCAGGGCGGCTCTCAGGGCAGTATCCATCTGGGGCGCCAAATCGCCGGTGGCGCACTGGTCATTGCAGTTGTTGCAGCTGCCGCTATTCCGCTCACTAATGCCTATGGCCCGTGGTACACCCGCGTTGTGCTTCGCGATGTTGTCCAACCTCCGCTGGATGCGCGTCAGTATCCCTCTCCGCTGTCTGCTTTCCGTCACTACAACGTTGACTTGCAAGAGCAGAATTTGATCCACGTGGATGGTCTTCCAGAAGGCGCGCGCGTGCGTATCGGTGTCATGGATAGTTACGACGGAACGACCATGACAATGAGTGCTCCGGGAACTGGTCCCTCCGATGGCTTTATTCACGTGGGATCGACCTTGCCGCAGCAGCAGGCTCCCGAAGGTAGCTCGTCAGCCCACATGGCCTTCACGACCTCGCAGCTCCTTGGCCCGTGGGTTCCAATCGTCGGTACGCCTTCGACCATGAATTTTGACCAATCTGCATCAGCTTCTGGTACCCAGGCGAACCAGCAAGAGGGCAATCCGAATGCTGCTGTGGTGAGCACCCTCTCTGATGGTCTCTACTACGACATGTGGGCGAACGCTGCACTTGCGACATCGAAGAACGTTCAGGGCGGAACCATGGTGTACTCCATGGATTCAACGGTTGTTCCGATCTGGTCGGATGGCCAGCTCTCAGGAACCCGTGCTGTTCCCTATCGCGGCGGAGATAAGGGCGTTCCCGATTCGGTTCGTGATCTGGCAACTCAGACCTCAGCAGCCGAGCAGGGTGATCTTGCAAAGGCCCGCGCGATCGAGCGTTACCTGAAGGAAAAAGGCTTCTACTCGAATGAAGACAACGCTCAGTCGCGCCCGGGTAACCGAGCAGACCGACTGAGCCGCATGCTTGAAAGCGAGCAGATGATCGGTGACGATGAGCAGTACTCCGTGCTCATGGCGCTGATGCTGCACAACCTCGGCATGAACGCCAGGGTCGTCATGGGCGCGTATCCGAATGAATCGAAGGGCGGCGATGTCGATCTACGCGGTTCGGATGTTCACGCGTGGGTTGAGGTCGAGTTCCAAGGAGTTGGTTGGGCGGTTTTCGACCCGACCCCGCCGCGTGACCAAGTGCCTCAAACTGATGTCCCGAAGCCACGTTCTGTGCCGCGTCCTCAGGTTCTTCAACCGCCAGAGCCGCCTGAACAGCCCGCAGAACTTCCGCCGACAACTACCGATCGCGGTTCAGATTCGAACGATGACTCGCATCTGAAGATTCCGTGGCGAATCATTGCAACCGGTAGCGGAATTCTTGCGATCATCGCAATCCCGCTTCTGGCTATTCTTCTGGCGAAGAGTCGCCGTACCAAGAAACGTCGTTGGTCCGCGCCCCCGCAGGCGCTCACCGGTTCTTGGGACGAGGTCGTCGATCTCGCGCGCGATGCCGGCGTTGTTGTGCCGACCGACCTTACTCGTCAAGAGGCCGCGTGGATGTTGACGACATCACCTCTGTGGCCAGCAAGTGCTGCCAAGAGCAGTGCCTCAACCCCTCAGTGGTATGAATTTGGCGAGGAGCTGCCCAGGCCTGTTCGGGTTGCCCGTTGGGCAGATACGGCTGATTTCTCCGGTGATGAGGTCCAGCCCGAACAAGCGACTGATTCCTGGCAGATTGTTGATGAGCTGACTCAGGAGCTGCGCGAAAATGCAACTCGCTGGACCCGGATTCGCCGTGCGTTTTCCTTGTCCTCGCTGAGCGCACGCTACCGCCAAAAGCACGGTGCTTCACCGATCGGTGTACTTCGTCGCCGTCTTCGCCACCCCTTCAGAGGTAAGCAATCATGACCCCTTCGGTTCCCTCTAGGCGTCTTCCTCCTCCCGAGCTTCCCGGTCACACCTGGCTGCGAGCCCTGGGTTCTGGAGGTTTCGCTGACGTTCACCTCTACCGCCAGGAGCTTCCTGCACGTGAAGTTGCGGTGAAGGTCGCGCGCTCGGTGGGCGACCAGGTTGAATACGCGCAAATCCGTCACGAGGCCGACGTCATGACCTCCATTGCCGGCCACCCCGCCGTGGTGGAGTTGTATTCGATTGGGACTTCACCCGATGGCCGTCCCTATTTGGAAATGGAGTTCTGTCCGGTCGCAAACGTTGCCGAGCAGGTGCGCCGAATGCCGATGGCGGTCGATCGAGCACTTGATGTCGTGATTCGCCTGTGTGGAGGCGTTGAGATGCTCCACCGAAATGGCTATGTCCATCGCGATATTAAGCCAGCGAACGTCATGTTCGACTCCTACAACTACCCGGTTTTGGGAGACTTCGGCGTTGCCTCTCGCATTGGGGCTTTGGAAAAAGGAAGCCTGGATGGCTTCTCAGTGCTCTGGGCTCCGCCTGAACAACACAATCGCTCCACCCACGCACATCCAACTCAGGATGTGTGGGCGCTGGCAACAACCTTGTGGACATTCCTTAGCGGACGTAGCCCATTCGAGGATCCGGTTGGTGACAATAGTGCTGCCTCGGTGGCTGCTCGAGTCTATGAGGGGCGCATTCGTGGGCTTTCTCGCCCGGATGCCCCGAAGGAACTTGAGCGCGTTTTGCGCCACGCGATGCAGCTGGATCCCCGGAAGAGGACCGCGTCAGCGGCTGAACTAGGCCGTCAGCTTCAAGACATTCAGACCCTCATGGGGCGCCCGGTCACCAAGATGGAGCTGCGTGACGGTAATACCGTGGGCAGTTTCGGGGCTCACGGCTCTTCGGTTGGCGCCGCTGATGATGGAACGGCTGCGTGGGGTGCTGTCCAGGGCGAAAATTCCCCGAATGCAGCTCAAGATGAGGCAACCCGCCTGCGTGCGATGCCTTCGATCGATGCCGAACGAACGCGTTTGCGTGCGCCTTCCCTTGACCTGGGTCAGGCTGCCTCTTCTTCCGCTGCCGAGGCCGCAGCCCCTTCGCCTGCTTCCGTAACTAATCCGGTCGGCGGGAACGCCGCTCTCGAGAGTGCTTCTAGCGGGATGCAGTCGCAGCCCACCGATGCCTCGCTTTCGGGTATGCAAGGCCCGGGTATGCAAGGCCCGACACCAACCTCGGAAAACCAGCAGGATTTCGCTGGTCTTGACCAACAGGATGCTTCAGCGGTTGGCGCGTCCAGTGAGCAATTCGGCGCCGGATATGCACCTGCCCCAGACTCGTGGCATGCCCCGGGGCATACCACTCAAAACACCTTCGATACCGGTCATCCCTTGGGTTACCTCCCAGATGGTCGACGTTCAGGTCCGAAGAGGACCATCGCGATCATCGCGCTTGTCGTGATGGCGATGGTGGTTTTGGGTGCCGTCATTGTTGCAATGCTGACGGGCGGAGGCAGCATCATCGGGGTGGGCAATCAGACTGCTTCCCCTACGGCCTCGGCAAGTAGCTCTTCCACGCAGGGATCGCAGGGTGAAGACCCGATTGCAGTTCCTCCGCCTGCGGTTGACCAACTGGTTGCACGCGTGAATGGCGAGGATATCCAGTGGAGTTGGACTGACCCCGCGGTTGGGACGACGTCGGCCGGACATCGGCGTTATGTCTATACCGTTTCAAAGCCGGGGGCGGATGATGCGGTTGCTGAGACGCGCCAGAATGCGGTGTCGGTAAAGGCTGTTCCCGGTGAAGTGTGTATCGAGGTCGTGTCAGTGGCCGAAAATGGGCGCGCCTCGCAGCCCACTAAGAACTGCGTGACAATTCCCGAAAATGGCAACGCTCAGAACCAAGAGGGCGATAAGAACCAGCAGGGTAATGGCCAGCAGGGTAATGGCCAACAAGGTCATGGGCAGAACCCACAGGGCGACGCAAATACGAATAAAGAGCAGCACTAACTACTCTGAAATTCGGCATACGCCACTTCACGCCTCTTTACTGCGCAATCTGCGAATCAAGAGCACTGCGACAACAATCGTGAGGCCCGCGCCAGAGATTCCCAATGCCCACATTCGACGCGGAGTCGTCGTATCAACCGGAAGATCAGGTTTCACCATAACCGGATCTGCTGTCTTTTGAATCGGTGGGTACAAGGGGTTTGTGGGTCCTGGCATTTTCCCGTCGTTGACGAAATTCAATGCATTAAAGGGCGCAACGATTCCCCAGCCCTCTTCGGCAGTGCGCTGTGAAGGGGTTGGGCGAAGTGCGGTAGCCAGAAGGCGATACTTCCACTGATCGGGGGTCTCGTTCGGGTACCTTGCAGCAATCAACGCAACAATTGCGCCCACGTATCCCGTCGCATACGAGGTAGAGGCTCCCTGCGTTGCGAACATGCAGTCACCGTTTGCAAAGAACGTCGACGCAATTTGCGAACCGGGTGCAGCGATTTCTACGTGGGTACCATGGACGACGGATTGGCTGGGGTTACCTTGCGCATCGACCGCAGTGACCGCCAAGGCCTCGGGGTATCCCGCGGGGAAGCGGACCGCAGTGTCTTGTGAACCGGAGTTTGCATTCTGTTCGACGTTTCCAGCCGAAGCGACGACCAGCGCGCCCTTTGAGTGCGCGTACTGGGTGGCTGTGCGCAGGGCAACATCGTCAGAGGTCAAGGATTGCGGGACAACGATCACGCGAATTCCCTGATCCGCAGCCCAACGAATACCATCGGCTGTGCGCGCAGCTGTCGGCCCCTTGCCCGCGCGCTTGGCGTCGTCACTGGAGTCAACGTAGACGCGCACGGGGACAATGGTTGCTCGCGGTGCGAAGCCGACGACACCGGAACCTGAGACCTCGCGCGCGGCGATCTGCCCCGCGATTGCGGTGCCATGCCCAAAGACGTCCTTTCGTCCGTCACCAGACTCAACCAAGTCGGTACCCGGCTCAACTGCGTCTTTGAAATGGACGTTTCCAGCGGCAACACCCGAATCGACGATCGCAACGCGCACTTGGCCCTGCGAGAGTTTCAGGGCCTCTTTCATTCCGAGGAACGAGTAGGCCGAAGGTGGCTGAGCGATCCACTTATCGATACCGATTTGGCAGCCTTCCTCGGGCTGTTTTGTGGCGGATCCCCGCTTTTGCTGCGAGTTCGTCTGATCGCTTCCCTGAGTCTCACCCGGTGTGGGCGTATCCGCATATGCGGAAGGAAGTGCAACTGCGCCACACAGCGCCAGTGCAGCAAGAGAGCTCAGCGTGCAATTTGTCAGTCGATTCACTGAGCACCAACCGTTTCCCAAGCCGCAGCGGAAGTGAGTTCTTGACCCTCAGGAATGAGCGCAAGCCATGCTGCCGGAAGGGGAGAGACAGCAGTTTCGGGCAGTCCCAAGCGTTGCAGTGAATCGCTGGGGTAATTTCCCAAACCGTGGGCTTTACCGATGTCAGAGACAAACACGATAGGACCGCTTGAACCACCGGAGGAGGAACGGACCAGTGCACCTGAACCGCCTCGAACATTGACCTCGCGCGGATGAAGCTGAGCGAGCTCGGAGGTGGGAATGGACTTAAGAACGGTCTCTGCCTTGGAGTGGTTCACAACGAGCTGAGCGCATGGCGCCGCATCGGCCCCCAGAACTTCACCGACCTGGCTGGGCCAATCCGAGGGGATGACGCCCTGGCTATTCACCGTCAGTGATGCCAGTTCTGAGAGGTCAATTATGAGGTTTTGCGGACTTCCGCGGTCTGCCCACGAGGCCTGGTAGAGCTTGTAGGAGAAGTCTGTTAGCGGAGTGATAGTTCCGTCGTCAGTGATGACGTAGCGACGCGGTGTTCCGGATTCGTCGACCTCGATGATGGTTCCGACCTGTGCTGCGGTGATTCGCGGCGACATGCCTGAAACCGGGCGACCCAGGTTCGGGATATCGACGGGTGTCAAAGTTGACCCTTCGGTGAACAAGTTCAGCCAAGCTGCACTCACCGGGGTGATGGTGCGACCGGACAGGTCGAGCACGTTAACAATGGCTTGTGCGTGCGCGATTTCGATGGGGTAGCGGACCCCGCCTGTGACCAGGTAGAGCCTTCCTTCGTTGGAAACGAGGGCGCTGGTTGCGTTGCTGAGGCCCTCTGGGTTACCAGCGACCCAAGTTTTGATTCCTGACGAGGCCGCGCATGAGGTCCAGTCGTAGGAGTGCAGTTGGTCTGCAGTTGGGATGTCGTCGGGCACATCGCTCAAACCGATCGCGCTTCCGCGGGGAATTCCCTCCAGCGATGAGGTCGACACCGAGGAAGTCACAAGCTTTCCGCTTTCGCTGAGGAGCTTGGCGGAGGTGACGTTAGAAACGGGGCGAAGTGTTCCTTCGATCGAGTAGTAGCGTGCACCTTCACCCTTCGTGATGATGAGGTGTGAATCTTGCCAGCCGCTGGGAAGCGTCGGCAAGAACCTACCGACAGCAACTGCAATGAGAACTGCAAGTGCGGCAAGCGAGGCCCCGACGATTAGAGGGCGAGTGGTTGATTTTGATTCGAGTTCTTTTCCTCCGGGAGTACCAGAGGTGAAGGCTGTGACCAGGCGGCGACGATTGAAGCGCTGTGCTTCAAGGATGTCCTTATTTGATGGCATTACAGGATCCCCCATACCAAAGTCGTGATGGGCACCAGTGCCAGCAAGCTGATGAGCGAGAGGGTGTCAGCGATTCGAGTGACCCACGGACGCATCTTCGGATCGATAACGGTCAGTGCCAAGACAAGGCCGGTTGCAATGAAGAGCAATAGGACAATCGGAATGAGTGCCTGGGGCATGAGGATTGCACTACCGATCGCGCTAACAAGAATCAGGATGATGCCTAGAATCGCGCCGATCAGGACCTCGACTCGCGAACGCAAGGATCGCGTTGAAAGCAGAAGAGCAACGCCTCCGCAGATGAGAAGGAGTAGTGAATAGCGGGTATCAAGAAGGAGCGGGACACAGATCAAGATTCCCAGCGAAGCGCCAGTTTTAAGGGAGATGGTCAGGATATGACCGTCGTTTACCTTGCGAACAACCTGGTAGGCATCGATAGTTTCGGGGTTTCCTGTCACGCGAATAGGAATTCGAGCCATCGCAAACCAGGGGGCGATCAAAATAAGCACTATTAATAAGGTATAGATTGCACTTGCCGAGCGCTGGGGCGAAAGGTGTCCAAATCCCGTAAGCAGGCCAATTGTTGCAGCTGAAAAGCCATAGGTGAGGGGCGCAGCAATGGAGCCGTGCAGGTTCTTGGGAAGAATGATCAGCAGAATTGCTGCGCTGACGATCGCTGCAATTCCAAAGCCAGCCAGTGGAAGGGCTGACCAAGAGCCAGGGATTGCGCTCATGACTGCGCTACCGGCAAGGATCGGAATTGAGTGCGCAAGAGAGAGGGGAGCGAGGCGCTGGGTTGAGCGCGAAATCAGTGCGCAGGCTAGAGAGGCCAGTAAAGTTCCGGCCAATCCGGTAATTAAACCAAGGTAGCTTCCTCGACCTCCGGTGAAGATCAGAACGGCTGCAGTGACGACTAACAGCGCTGAAGCATGTGTGCTAAGATCTACCGAATTGTCAGAATTCCATGGAGCCTGATCGTTTTCGACCGCGGTTCCCACGGCCTCGACCAAGTCGTCATAGCGCAAATCCTGTGTGCTGTCGCCGATTTTCGACAGAATCAGAACGGATCCGGCTTGGATTCCCTGGTTGATCAGGGTCTGGCTTTGATCAAGAACTCGGCCCTGAGAATTCGTAATTCGGTATCCCTGAGAGGCAGAACTGGCCGATAATTGTGTGATTTGCGACACAATATTTGGGGCAAATTCGGCCAGTGCAACGTTCGTTGGGACCGACATGTCGACGGTGTTCTCACCCATGCGAATGCTAACGGGCATAAGGGCTGGAGGCCTGGATGCGGTAGTGCTTGCCATGAGGTTCCTTTGCTCAATAGTGCTGTCTTAAGCCTAGCTGGTTTCATGAAACCTGTATTTGCATTCCCAGATCGCTTCGATAATGTAATACCCGACATCGTGATTGTGCCCTCCGTTACAGAGGGTCGATCAATGCAAGACTTCGGGGGGACCCGAACGAAAAACTAGGAGGGTGGACCATGAGCGGTGCAAATATTTCTGCGGAACAAGCCAGCTATGATGCCATTCGCACAGCTGTCACTAACCTGCAGGCCTACCTGCAGGGCCTGAACGCAAAGGTTAAGGGTGAGGTCGCTACCGCTATCGGTGGTTGGCAGGGTGGCGCCTCGCAGGCGTTCAACTCCGTCATGGAGCAGTGGGATGCTGGCTCGTCCAAGACCACTCAGGCACTGACCGATTTCGAAAGCGCACTTGCCTCGGTCGGCGCTCAGACAATTCAGAACGAACAAGATGCCCAGCAGTCTGTTGCCAAGACCGGCGCAGTCATGCTGAACATGTGAGTAGATCGGAAAAGAAATGAACGGTGGAGATTTTCGCGTAAGCCCGCAACTGCTCCAGCAGGTCTCGGGTGATCTGCGCACGCAGGCAACCGATCTGCTCAGTCACCTTGAGCAGTTCAATAAGGACGTTGAAGCACGTAGCGCCACATGGGAAGGTGCTGCGAAGGAGTCCTACGCCCAGAAGCATGGTGAGTGGACCTCTGGTATGCACCAGATGCAGCAGGCTCTTGATGCCTTCGCAGGTCTGGTTGATCAGCTTGCTGGCAACTACGTCGTCACCGATAACTCGGGTGCACGTACCTTCAATGGCCTGGGTACTGGCCGCTGATACAACTCATGCGTAGCGCTCGTGAGTGTTGCGCGTAAACGGCGTGTGGGTGAGTAGAGAGATCTGCTCACCCACTGCCGTACCTACAACAATTTGATCTGCCAATGTGGGCAGATCGTTGAATTGGGCTTCCTTAGAGGGGAAATCAGCCGTGGTAATGATCAATGTCGTTGACGGAGAGTACGGCGCGACCGCGAATACCTTGCAACAGGTTTCCGGTGAATTGCAAGGCGCAAAAATTGATGACTTGTCCGAGGCTGTAGAGTCTTCAATGAAGGGTGCCGATTCGATCGCGAAGGCAACCGAGGTAGAGGGCCGTTACACATCCCTTCTTGTTACGCATTCGACGGCTCTTGAGGAACTCGCTCGAGCTGCACATGCAGCCGGTGTCGACCTTGCTCAGACCGAAGCTAACAATACCCAGCAGGCCAATGCTGAGGGCCAAGCCGCTCTTGCAGGGACAGCGGGAGTGACCCCAAGTCTGGCAAGATATGCTGAACAAGCATCGGCGCTCAATGGTTCTTCCAGAGGTCCGCTGCGTGATGGATATCTGGGGCCAACCCTGCCGACAACCACGGGTGGCGCTCAACCTGAAATGCCCGTCTATCGACCTGGGCAGGGGATGCCGCCTTATGCGTCAACTCCCGCTGTGCAAGGTCCTGTTCCTCACCCATCGCCCGCTCCAGCTCCTGTGGCACAGTGAAGCTAAAGGCCTGAAGGTACAAAAATGGCGTTGACTTGGGGTCAGGTTAAAACCTGGAGTTTAGGCAGTTTGTCTGCCTAGATGGGGACTGCAGGTGCTCGCAGGAGTACTCCTCTTGATTTCATTTTCAGTCGTATCGATATAGACATCCCGGAAAAGTAATTTGCGAAATTCAACTTCTAGCGTTTGTACAAGGAACTCGAAGGAAAGACAATGTCGTTAACATGGGGCCAGATTCAGACCTGGAGTTCAGCCGGTTTGTCCACCTATGCGGGGACGGTTGGCGCCAGACGAGATACTGTCGTAAAGCAGGCTGATGCTCTTCAGGCGCGCATGAGTTCCTTCAAGGGTGAAGGAGCAACTGCGGATGCGCTGCGTCAAAAGATGGGCGTTGCGCACAAGGAATTGACGACGCTCGCCGATGACCTTCTAGAAATCCAAGAGGCCGTCAAAGTTGCATCGGGCGACGTTTCTCAGGTTGAGAGCGCAGTTAAGGAGGCGCTGCAAGAGGCGTCCTCGGCACATTGCACGATTTCTGCGGCGGGAATAGCGACATGCAGTTCGGCTGGGAACTCGATGAACGAATACACTCGGAAAAGCGTTGAATTTTCAGTTAATCGATTAGTGGGGCAGGCAGTCGACTTGGCCAATACTGCCGACACGACGTTGAATGCTCGCTTAAAAACCGTCGGGACGCCGGGGAGTACCGCGAAATCGACCTCGAAGCAGACGCACGATCTTTCGGACGCTGAACAGAAGAAGTTCAAAAAGATGACGCCAGAGGAGCGCGCGAGGTATTGGTCGCAGCAATCCGAGGCGCAGAAACAGCATCTGTGCGATAAGTACCCGGATCTGATCGGTAACGCTGATGGCGTTGAGGGTTGGGCAAGGGATCGCGCGAACAGAAATCGTCTCCCGAACCTGAAGAAGGAAGCTAAGGACAATGTCTCCATGTACACGGAACTCCTGAAGAGCCCGTGGATTGATAGCAATACCCGTGCGTACTATCTGAGTGAGCTGGATAAGGCAGAGAAGGCAGTAAAAGCCTATGATGCCGTGCAAGAACAGCTCGACAAGGGCATAAGCCTTGAAGACTACCAGCATGGGAAGGAGGGGGATCCTGTATCGCTCCTGACTCTTCAAAACGATGGCGGGCGAGTCAAGGCCGCGATGGGTCAAGGCGACGTTGATCATGCGAAGAACGTGGCGACTTTTGTCCCCGGTATCGGCACGACAGTCGAAGGCAGCATGGGTGACTACATGCGACAAACCAAAAACCTGCGTATGGCTGCGATGGTTCAGGGGAGACTGTCCGCGAGCGATGTGGCAACTGTTGCCTGGCTGGGCTATGATGCCCCGGGTGAGGCTGATTTGAATCAGCCTCAGAATATTCCGGGGATTATTTCCCCCTTCCTTGCTCAGGCGGGGTCAGATCGTTTGGCTGGTTTCATGAACGGTATGCAGGCTTCTCGTGAATACGGCGCGGGTGACGCGCACATGACTCTCGTTGGGCATTCCTATGGCTCGAGTACCTCAGGCATGGCAGCAACAAAGGTCAAGTATGGCGTCATCGATGACCTAGTGTTGTTTGGCTCTCCTGGTATGGGGACTTACGATGCGAAAAACTACCACGTTGATCAAAATCATCTGTGGGTCTCGGGGGTCCCGAAGGGTGATAGTGTCCAAGGTATGGGGGAAATTAGAGGTGGAATCGTCGGTAGCTTGGGTAAGAACCCCATGGACTCTGATTCAGGGTTTAGTCACCTCTCGGACGATGCGACAGGCTCGCCGAAATACAATAAAGATGCCCCCGAAAGTAAGCCGTCTAATTTCAATTTTGATAACCACAGTATCTATTTGGAAGACGGCACCGAAACGCTTCAGGATATCGGTCGCGTTGTTGCAGGGGTGAAGCGCTGATGCGCGCCGTGTGGCGGTCTGTGTTGGGGGCGGCTTGTGTGCTGGCCCTGGCCGCATGTTCGCCCGTCCTGAGGGATCCCCAGAGTGCGGCTACACAATCGGCATCACCATCTAAGAGCGGAAAGGCAACAAGCATGGTCTATTGGGATGGAAGCCTCCCCCTGGAGCAGCGTCAGTCCATTCAGGCATTTCAGCGTGATGAGGAGCCGAAGATTCTTGAGTTCCGTCGTCGCCTTGCAGAGGCCGGTGGTGGAGGCGCGTGGGAAGCGCTCATCTTTGGGTCCCAGATCAATAAAGAGACTGACCACTCTTCAGGCGATGAGCAGCCGGCGTGGGAGCTTGTTGGGCAAGTTGTTGCTGGTCCTTATGTTCCCGTTCCTGAGGTCGAAAAGATCGGCCGTGAACTCTTGTCTGAGACGTATTCCGAGTATCAATTGGGCTCGGATAAAGGCGGTGTTCGTCAGCTTTCGTGGAGTGATCCGGTTAATGGTGGTTTCCTCTACGTGACCGTTCACGAGGGAAAAGCCACTTTGATGCGCTACCAGACCGGTTTACGTCCGTCGGACGGGACAACTGCTAACCCTCGTGATTTCATCTCTGGGCGCGTCGATATCGATATCCCAGAGAAGTAGATTTACCGACTAACCGACAACTTCCGCTCGCCCAGCAGAAGCACCGTACCCAGCGGCACCTTGACACGTTCACCGCGGGGGAGTGGCTGAGTGGTGCCATCGGGCGCCTGTAGTCGCGTGCCATTTGCTGAGAAGGTGTCTTCGACCCATATCGCATCGCCATCGGCCGGTGCGACACGCAAGTGCGTGCGCGACAGGGAACGCGTGGAATCCGCAATTGCCACTGCCCGTGCATCAGAAGGCGTCTGCTCGGGAGCACGTCCCAACACGATGGGAGCATTGACTTCGATTCGCTGCCCATCGTCAACAATGATCGCCAAAGGTGCCGCCTGCGCGAATGCGGGGACAGAAGCCGGTGCGCTCGTTGCAGGAGCGGGCTGAGGGGCCACTGGCTGCGTATGAGTCTGCTGACCAGCGTTCTGCGGAGCGCTGCCGGCCTGCTGAGGTGCGCCAGCCTGGGGCATTGGCACCTGCGGAACTCGTGGCATTGCAGAGGCCGAGCTGTGGCGCGGGGGAGTGGGCACCTTGGGTGCGGCCGGAGTCTGTGCAGTTTGCTCCATAGGCATGGGGGCGGGCATCTCGCTGAGGACCTGGCTGGCAGCCTCGGGCATCGGTGACGGTGCTGGTAGGTCGGCTGCGGGAACTCCCGCTGGCGGAACACTCAAAACAGCAGGCTCGGAAGCAGGAACTTCGGGGGACGCAACGCGCGGCCCTGCCCACTGATGTGCCGGGGCAAGTGCGGCGGGATCCATTCCCTGAAGCTGCGCAGGTGCGGCCCCAACCCCAGCCGAGGCCTCGGCAAACGAGGGGGAAAGCTGCTGGGAATAAGCGGGAGCGCCGGCGTCTGTGCGGCCAGCGCGGACGTCAAGGTTTCCCATCCCGCAGACGCGGTCAACCCAGGTTTGGCCATCTCGGGCAATAACCCAGGTGACGGCTGGGCCAATGACGCTTAGGTGAAGAAGAAGCATGATCAGGCTGTGCGCGCTCTGGCGAGCCAAGCCGGGGGCGTGACCGGCCTCGGGACCCGCATCGGTGGCTACAGGCGCCATCGAAATTGCGGCCACTTGCATGGCGAAAGCTCCGGGAGTCCTTCCCGAATGGGCGCGAATCAGAGTGCCAACGATCCATGTCTCAAGCGCAACGATTACTGCAATAGCAATCGAGGGATAGAACCACCATGAAAGCGCGGTGATTGCGACAAGGCACGCAAGGTCAATGAGATAGGCCGTAACCAGAGCGCCACCGGTCGCGGGAGCTGAATATGCCGCAGCGGGGTGGGGGAGGCCTCGCTGGACACTACCCTGCTGAGCGGCGGCCAGAAAAGCCGGGTCCACACCTTTTGTCTGAGAAACGGGGACCTGGACTGGGGTAATGCGAAGCTCACTCATGATGCCACCTGTCGAACGAGTTCAAAAAGATCCGCGGCGAAGAACGCGGCAGGGAAAACAACAGTCAATGACAGTGCTTGGAAAATATCGGTAAAGCGCCCAATCAGTGCGGATTGTTCTTTGCCCGAACGCAGGCGAGTCCACAGAAGAGAAACACAACCGATGAAGACAAGAACAGCTGCCGCAATGGGAGTGCCAAGAAGGGCTCGGGAGGCGGGGGAAATGAGCAGCGTTGCAAGTAAAATGACCGCTCCCACGCGGGGAACAACCCGCGAGGATGCCCAGCGGCGCTCGCGGGGAACGACGACCAGCGCAATGACTGATGCACATACCAGCACCAGCGAGGCGATCTGCTGCCACGAATGAATCCCGATCATTGAGTAGATCACGGGAACCGCAACAATGATCAGGCCCAGACCAAGGTATTGGACCAATCGAGTACGCGAGGTCGCATCAGTGACGGTGCGGTTGACGCGGCGGCCGGTAATGCGCGAAGGAGAGGGAACCTCGGGTGCGCGGACAGTGGGCGCGGAGGTCGTCACTAGCGGCATATCCAGCAGCTGGGTCGCGGGGATCCGTACTGACAAGCTGGGCGAGGCGGTGATTGCGCATACCGCGCAGGCGATTGCGAAGGGCGCAACTCTGGTGAGGGAAGCATTGAGATAGGTCAAGACAGTCGCACTTGCCGTGAGAACGCCCCAACTGAGTGCGTGTGCGCTTGTGAGGGGAGTGGGACGCCAGAGCCAGAGCCCAAGTGCAACGCCCGTTGCTCCCCACAGGGGGAAGAGAAGTGCGGCGACCTGTGACATCGTGGAGATTTGCGAGGCCTCGAGATAGATTCCTGCGCTTCCCAGAGCGGGAAGGACGCCAAGGAAAGAAAGTCCCGCAGCGAGAGTCCAGCCGGACAACAAGCCGGCGTTGGAGTGGACGCGTTTTTGGTAGAGGACGACAAGGCAAAGAGCAAGTGAGAGGAGACCGATTGTCAAAGGTGCCCACCACGGCACGCCCGCAATGATGGTCAATAGCTGGGCAAAGAGAGTGCAGAAGATCAGAACCGCGTCCATTGCAAATGCCAGCAGGGCACAGATGCTCAGAGCAAGGGAGGGACGGAACCAAGGATCGGAGGCTCGCTCAATTGCGCGTTGTTCTTGACGCTGGCGCTCGCGGCCAGAAGTAATGGAGATAAGGACTCCCTGGGGAAGGTCAGTTCCCAAGACCGCGCCAAGATTAAGGGGACGACCGTCGGCACCGGTGATTTGCAGGCTCGGATCACTTGAATCGATATCAAGCATGGAGAGTAGGCCAGTGACCGTTGTTCCCAGCGGAACAACCAAATCTTTGACGCCGGAAGCGTCGGTTACGGTTACCGCTGCCTGTTTCTGGGTCACGCCTCCTCCTTCATGCGGTTGTGCCGGGAATTGTCCTCGGTGCCGATCCGGCTATTGATCCGCTGAGGTTCTTTCACCGATTCTGTTCAAAAGTCATCATTCAGACTACCTGACCAGATTAGTGCCATGCCACGACTGCTCGTGCTACAAGCTAGGATACATACAGAAATGAAGGAAAACGGGAGATTGCACTCCAGGAGACTGTATGGCCGTCAATGAAATGGAAGCCCCCGAGCTCCCCAGCGGTGAAATCGCTGTAGAAAAGCCACCCAGCCAGGTTGAAGCCGGCGGTATGGGTTCGATCCTTGCTACCGCGATCCCCATGATGGGTTCAATGGGTGTCATGGTCATCATGGCGCTGACTCAGGGGCAGAACACGCGAATGCTTCTGATGGCGGGCGGCATGGTCTTCATGATGCTCTCCATGGTTGGTTTCAACATCTACCGCCAGGTTTCGCAGTACCGTAATAAGGTCAACTCCCAGCGTCGCGAATACCTCTCCTATCTGTCAGAAACCCGCACCAGCGTGCGTAATATTGCCGCGAAGCAGCGAATCTTCATGCAGTGGTACCTGCCTGAGCCAGATTCACTGGTGCTTTTAGCCGAAGAAGGCTCGCGCCTGTGGGAACGCGAAGTGGGTGACGATACTTCTGTCTCCACTCGAATCGGAACGTCTGACCAGGAATTGGCCATGCGCTTGGTCGAACCCGATATTCCCCAGATGGCGAACCCCGATGTCGTCTGCCATTCGGCGATGCGCCGTTTCTTAGATGTCCATAAGACCGTTGAAGACCTTCCTTTCAGCCTGGACTTGGGTCAGTTCTCTCATGTCGAGGTCGCCGGTGATGGCGAGCGCGCTCGCGGAGAAGTCCGCTCGATGATCTGCCACCTTGCGGTTATGACGCCAGATTCGGCCCTGAAGATCGCGGTATTGACGACTCCCGAAAACCTCCCGAATTGGGAGTGGATGAAGTGGCTGCCTCATATCCGTTCCACTGAGGTCACTGACGCTCTGGGCGGTGCCCGAATGGTGTGCACCAGCTACGCCGAGCTCGAGGATCTCTTGGGTGAGGAAATGACGACCCGAGGCCACTTCCAGCCTCGAAATGACGCAAGCCCCTGGCCGCATTTGATCGTGATTACCGACGGTGCCGAGCTTCCTCCCGATTCACACCTGGGCTCTATCGAGGGCTGTGCAGGCGTGACGATCATGAAGGTCCTGACCTCGTGGGGCATGTTCATGAACCCCACCGGTGTTCGTCTGCTTCTGCATCCCGCAAACGATGAGCACACCCCCATGGAAGTTCTGCTTCTTGAGGCAAAGCCAGTGCTCGCCAACGCCGACTACATGGGAATTCCTCAGGCCGAGGCCGTGGCCCGCCGCCTCACTCGCTTCCTGACCGCCGGTGGTAGGGATGCGGCAACCCCCGTCGGTAAGCCCGATCCGAAGCGTTCTCAAGACCTCATGGAATTGCTCAATATCGGCGATATTCGTGACTTCGATGCGGAACGGCAGTGGAAGCGCCGCAATGGACGTGATCGTCTGCGCGTTCCCTTCGCTGTCACCCCCGAGGGTATTCCGGTTGTTTTGGACATTAAGGAAGCCGCCCAGCAGGGCATGGGCCCGCACGGCCTGTTGATCGGTGCGACCGGTTCCGGTAAGTCCGAGGTGCTGCGTACTCTGGTTTTGGCCCTGGCGCTCACGCACTCTCCCGAGCAGCTGAACTTCGTTCTGGTTGACTTCAAGGGTGGTGCGACCTTCGCCGGTATGTCAGACCTGCCTCACGTCTCTGCGATGATTTCAAACCTGGAGTCGGAGCTGTCTCTGGTTGACCGTATGGAAGATGCTCTTCATGGTGAAATGGTCCGTCGCCAAGAGATCCTGCGTGATGCCGGTAACTATGCAAATGTCACGGATTATGAAGCGGATCGTATAGCTGGGAAGCATGACTTCCCAGTCCTTCCGGCGCTCTTCATCATCCTTGACGAATTCTCTGAACTTCTGACCGCCAAGCCTGACTTTGGTGAGCTCTTCGTGGCAATTGGTCGTCTGGGCCGATCCTTGTCGATCCACATTCTTCTGTCCTCGCAGCGCTTGGAGTCCGGAAAGCTCAAGGGCTTGGATTCGCACCTGTCATACCGCATTGGTTTGAAGACCTTCTCGGCTTCGGAATCACGCGAGGTTCTGGGCGTGACGGACGCCTACGACCTTCCTCCCTACCCGGGCTCTGGTTTCCTCCAGCCGGGTACGGATCAGTTGATCCGCTTCCGCGCCTCCTACGTCGCAGCTCCGCCGCCGCCTCGTAGTGTGTTGCCCAGTTCGGGTTCCGAGGCCTCGCAGATCCGACTGCTTCCCTTCTCTTTGGGGGAGGTACTGGACAACACTCCCGAGGAAGAGGCAATTCCCGAGGGCGGCCTGGTTGCGCCCGGCGATGAGCGCTGGGAGGGGATGACCGAGATTGATATCGCGGTCGCGCGCATGAAGGGCAAGGGTATGCCTGCCCACCAGGTGTGGCTGCCTCCTTTGGATGTTCCCGACACCATGGATTCGCTCATGCCCGACTTGGCTGTGGATCCCGAACTCGGCCTCATCTCGCACGAATGGCGTGCGAAGGGACCGCTGCACATCCCCATGGGTATCGTCGACCTTCCGCACGAACAGCGGCGCGAGGTTTTGGAATACGACTTCGCCGGTGCTGGCGGTCACATGTCGATCTTGGGCGGCCCGCTCTCCGGTAAGTCCACGGCATTGCGCTCGATTGTCATGGCTCTGTCGCTGACCCATACGCCGAAGGAAGTCCAGTTCTTCGTTATCGATTTCTCGGGTACTTTTGCCGCTTTCGAGGGTGCCGCTCACGTCGCGGGTGTTGCCTCTCGAGAGGATGAGGACATCTTGAACCGTATGGTGTCCGAAATTGAAGGCATCATTGAGGACCGAGCTGCTTACTTCCGTGCGAACCGTATCGACTCCATGGCGACCTATCGCCGAGGCCGCGCTCAGGGACGCTTTGACGATGGCTATGGCGATATCTTCCTTGTCGTCGACGGCTGGGGAACATTGCGAAGTGATTTCTCGGACGCAGAAGACCGTATCCGTCTGATGGCCGAACGCGCGCTGTCTTTTGGTGTTCACTTCATTGCCACGGCACTGCGCAAGATGGACTTCCGTATCCAGATGCAGGACATCTTCGGCTCCCGCATGGAGCTACGTATGGGTGATCCTTCGGATTCTGAGTTCCGTCGCGAGATCGGTAGCAAGGTCCCCGAGGGACGTCCGGGACGTGGTTTGTCTATGACCGGTCACCACATGTTGGTTGCCCTCCCGCGTGCTGATGGTGATCATGATCCGGCCACGATCGGTGAGGGTGTCGAAAAGACGCTTGCGCGCATTGCTTCTGCGACCGAACCCGGCCCGCGTCTGCGTTTGCTCCCCGAAAAGATCACCGTTTCTCAGATCGAGGCAACTCACGGCAAACAGCAGAAGATTGTTCTTGGTTTGGAAGAACGCCGCTTGAGCCCGTGGACTTTCGATCCGGAGAACGAATCGCACATGTATGTCTACGGTGACGCGAAGTGTGGAAAGACCGCGTTCTTGCGCAACTTGGGCAACCAGGTGCTGGCAAAGCCAGGTTCGCGTCGCGCCATGCTGGTTGTCGTTGACGTGCGACGCTCCCTGCTGGGCGAGTGGGATGAATCGGATATGCCGATGTACATCACCAACCGTGATGAAATCCAGGGAAGCATGGAGGCAGTTGCCGAACAGCTGCGTATGCGCCTTCCGGGACCGGACGTGACCCCCGAACAGTTGCGTAAGCGCAATTGGTGGAAGGGGGCCGAGGCCTGGGTGCTGGTTGATGACTACGACCTGATTTCCACCGGTGGTTTGAGTGGCTCGCCTTTGGCTCCGCTTCAGCCTCTGTTGTCGCAGGCTCAAGATATCGGTTTCCACTTGGTGATTACTCGCCGTATGGGTGGTGCCTCGCGCGCGTCCTACGAGCAGATTTTGCAGTCTCTGTCTGAGTTGTCGGCAACCGGCATCATGATGTCGGGTAATCCTTCCGAGGGCATGGTCATTGGCCGTGAGCGTCCGCGTATTCTTCCCAAGGGTCGAGGCCTGGTTGTCTCACGCGATCAAGGAACCTTCTTGGCGCAGATGGCGTGGGCAGAATCACGTGTATAGGAGTTATTGAATATCTCTTTAGGTGTTAAAGCATGAAATTTTCAGGAACTTCAATGCCGCTGCCGCTAGCTTGCTGTTTGTAAAATTGCTGGCCAGGCGGGATATGCAAAGGTGCTGCTCAGGTCTGCGATGTTGCCTACATGGGAAGAAAAGGACCGTGGCAGACAAGATTACCTTTAACCGCGAAGCCCTTGGTGTTGTGGAAAGAAAGCAGTGGCGCGATGCAGAATCCCTTGGTCAGATTGGTGCATCTGCTGGCAGGATTTCATCCGCGGGAGTTGCTTATCCGCTTCCAAACTCGAATGGTTCAGGTCCGCGTGACTTGTTGTTCGCTGTAGATGACTTCAATAAGACCATCTCGATGGTGATTCTTGAGTTATCGGACGCTGCCGCAAATCTGGGCTCTGGTGTTGCAGAGGTTTCGGCAAATTATGATGCGACCGAGGAGTATAACCGTGAGCGTGCAGCGAAGCTGGGAGTGGAGTGGAATAAATGAGCGTCGATCTTCGTCCGGGATCCACAGCTTTAGAAGCTCCTATGACTGTGCCGATGGCCTCGACCGTTGCTTCGCAGTGGAAGGCTGTTGGCTCAGCCCTGTCACAAACCCAGGCCGTGCAGAACGCATCAATCCCTCCTGCGTCGTGGACCGGTGCTGCTGCGGAGGCGGCATCGGCTGAGATTCAGAAGTTTGGGACAAAGGTGTCTGGAATTAGCCAAGCTTTTCCATCACCAGTGCAAGCCATGGAAGCCTGGAATGAGCGTGTGCAGACCACGATCACTGCAGTTCAGGGATTCCAAGCGCAGTGGGATGAAGCAATTGCGAAATACCGCAAGGATATGGCTGACATCGATGCACGTGTGGTTGCAGATGAGGAATACAGGGCTGATGTCGATCGGACAAAAGCTCGTGCTGCGCTTCGAGGTGCGCAGGCACCTCTCAAAAAGTCGTACGAGGATCAGATTCAGCAGCTCGATAAAGCCGCCTCAGATGCTGCAAAAGCAATCCGCGGCTCTGCTGAATCGATGGTTCCTCCTGAGGTATTGAAGGCTGGACGTAATGCTGTCGGGGCATCACTATTTGGTAGTGATATGCCTATTGCTAGTGGCGCTGCACAATGGGAATATGCGCGAGAAGTTGCTCCTCAGATGGCTGAGGATCTCCAAAAAGCTGCGGATTCTAAACAGCCCCTGAGTGTGGAGCAAGTTAAGGAACTTCAGGAAAGATGGGGAGATAAACTTCAAAATCCCTATTTTGTTATGGCGTTCGCCGATGAATATCGAAAGAAACATGGCGGCACTGGAGACTACTCTGACATGTTGAATAGGCTGCTTTTAAATGTGGCCGGTGAGATGAAACTAGATGAGTCTGAGAATCTGGTGCGGAATTCTCTGACGAAAAGTATTGGAACTGCGATGGTTCTTTCGACGGGAGGTGTTAATGCTTCCGGTGCTAACGGTTTAGCGATAAGCGAAAGTTATGCTGAGGTCAAGGCTGCTCTGCGTGGGAACGACGGGAAACCGATTGCTCAGGTCGAAAGTGAGAATATTGCTTCGTTTATAGAGACTGGTAGAAAGCAGTATCAACCGGTTTTTCGGGTGGGAAGAATATCTCTCCAAGGCTACGATATTTTTGCTCAAGCAACAGGCTACGCTGCTTCGAAAAATGCTGATCTGGCTTTCGGGCAGGCGGTGTATGAGGGCGGGGATAACTCTCTCGCTGCAAAGCTGGTTCAGTTTGATCATGAAGTCGTGGGTGGTCGAATTAAGGCGACAGGTCTTAGCGTTCCTGGCCCGTACACGCTTGTGCGCTATACGAATGCTGACAAAGATAGCTTTAATCAGTCGTGGGATCCTCTGCAATCGCTCTATCTGCTCTCGGATACCCCCGATAGTATGCAGACTGAGGGATTTGCTTCGGCACATCATCAGCTTGCAGTAGGTGAGCAATCGCGTTTGGGTGCTGTACGCGGGTTCCTTCAGCAGGAAACTTCGTTTGAGGTCAATGGAGACTGGGACCGAGATGGCCAAAAATCGGATGAAAAAATCCGAATGGCTCGTTATCTAACCGGAAGTCGCAACTATGGTGGAAGTCGTTTTAGAGGATTCATTGACAATGGTGACGCCTTCGGTACGATGATTGAAGATGTCACGCGTCCTCTAGATGAAGACTCGCGGACAATTCTCGGCGGTGCATCTGGTCAAGCTGCTAATTCTCAGGCCAAAATCGTTGGTGATTTTGTTGCCGGTTACCAAGACGGACTTGACTTTAATAGGCAGCCAGGAGTCGCTGAGAATAAATTCGGGGCTACGAACTGGAAATTGCGCTCGCATACCGGCACAATTTTAGGGCCATGGATTGAGAGTTTTGCTCAGATGGACTCTGATAATGCTGGAAATCCAGTAGTGGCAGCAAAAGATTCGGTTGGCAACGGGCGTGGTTCACAATTCTCGCTTTCACCCAAGCTTCGTGATTCGCTTTACGCAAAGGGGGGCTTGTTCACTGATCTGGCCTTTGATAACCCCAAGCAGATCACGGGACAAGATACCCTCAATCCATTTGATGATCGATTTGAGGGAGGGCGGCCGCCGGCTCATAGCGTTATTCAGGCTGCGGCATATGCTTCTTACAAGCACGACCTTATTCACGCAATGGCCAATCGTGAGGCAGACCCCCAAAAATGGCAGGAAGGTGTCGCGGATGCGGTCAATAAATGGGGTGGGTTGTTTGAACATCTCGCTGGCTCAACAGCCGGGGTGGAAGGCCTTAGATATGAAGAGATTGCGCAACGAAACAAAGTAATTCGAGCTGGAATTGATGCTATATCTTCGCTTGTTCCAATCCCTGGGCCGAAAATTGTCGATGTGTTAGCTTCGGCAGCGATTAAAGAAGGTAAGAATGCTCTTCTTGACCAGTTACTACCAACGGATTTTAATTCTCAAGCGCTTGAGAGTGCTATAAATAGTCACTACTCGGCAAGTGAGAGGGTTACGGATACGCTTGTCGAAACGTATTCCTCGCGTGCGGACTGGCCGAACTCTGAACATAAGACGAAAGCGGAACTTATCGCGGAATTTTTGAGAGAAGAAGCAGAATTTCAAAACGATCCTGTAAAGAGGGATAAAGACGGAAATTTCCCTCCATATGGAGCAATGTCGGAGGAGCAGCAGGGGCGTTATAGAAGTTTCTTGAAAGAACGTACTTATCTCAAGCAGCCGCTTGAAGCTGCGGATAATACGACTTTCACGCAATTCGCGAAGATGCGAATTGCACAGAGGTGACTAAACGCCGGCTAAGGAATCCGTAGAGGGTGTAGTGTTGGGGCGCGCGGGGTAAGAGCCGCGCGCCCCAACTATTCGAGGTGAGCCTGAAAGATATTAAAAGCGTGTTTGAT
>CAUTAH010000008.1:0-59741 GCA_963536345.1 uncultured Actinomyces sp. | reverse complement strand
TGCCCGCCCACTGGTTTTAATGCTCTCGTCATGGGGAGCTGCAGCGATTCTTCTGTTGCTCTTTGCCTACTCAATTTTGCTTGCGACGCAAACTCAAGTTGCCCAGGTCCCTGGGCTGATCCGAGATCTCATCAACCGCCTCTCAAAGAAAACAAAGCCGGAAGAAGAAGCTGATCCGATTGCTCGCGCGCGTGAAGATGCGCGTCGTTCTCTGGCTGCCGGAGATGATCCCTTCCTCGATTCCTACGATGGGGACGAGGAGTTTCGCCGTGCGGTTGAGCCCTCTCCCGAGGAGGAATCGCCCAAGCGCGTGGATGCCCAGCGTACTAGGCTCATGCCATCGGCCTCGGCACAGGAGGGGACTGCGGAAAAGGCAACTCCTGCACCAATGGATGCGCCGACGGAAGCTATGCAGGTTCCCGCGCTCTCTGTCACCGAGAACATTGAAGAACACTCTGATCCTGAACCTCCTGCGCACACGGAAGAACCAGCCGGAGGATTCCAGGCAGAACTGGATGAAACGCTGTCCTATACCTTGCCCTCGAGTGAACTTTTGGTTCGAGGCGCTCCACACAAGACTCGTTCGGCAGTCAATGATCAGGTCGTTCAGTCTCTGCGTCAGGTTTTTGCTGAATTTAACGTGGATGCGCAGGTTACGGGCTTTTCTCGAGGCCCGACAGTCACTCGCTATGAAGTCACGCTTGGTCCGGGCGTGAAGGTTGATCGCCTGACAAATCTTTCAAAGAATATTGCCTATGCCGTCGCTTCGGCCGATGTGCGTATTCTGGCGCCGATTCCTGGAAAATCAGCGATCGGTATTGAGATTCCGAACTCTGACCGCGAAACCGTTGCTCTTGGCGACGTCCTGCGCTCTGGAGCGGCACAGCGTAACCAGCACCCTCTGGTTGTTGGTGTTGGTAAAGACGTTGAAGGTGGCTATGTTGTCACCAACTTGGCGAAGACCCCGCACCTCTTGGTCGCCGGCCAGACCGGTTCCGGTAAGTCCTCCTTCGTCAATTCAATGATCACCTCGATCATGATGCGTGCGACCCCTCAGCAAGTTCGAATGATCCTTGTTGATCCCAAGCGCGTGGAATTGACGATTTATGAGGGGATTCCGCACCTGATTTCTCCGATCATTACTGACCCGAAGAAGGCAGCGGAAGCGCTGGAATGGGTCGTCAAGGAGATGGATGCGCGCTACGACGACCTTGCGACCTACGGTTTCAAGCATATTGACGATTTCAATAAGGCTGTCTCTGCCGGTCAAGTTAAGGCGTTGCCGGGATTGAACCGCGAGCTGCGCCCCTATCCCTATCTGCTTGTTGTCGTCGATGAGCTCGCCGATTTGATGATGGTTGCTCCTCGAGACGTGGAAGCTTCGGTTCAGCGCATTACCCAGTTGGCGCGTGCTGCTGGTATTCACTTGGTTTTGGCGACCCAGCGTCCCTCAGTTGACGTTGTGACCGGTTTGATTAAGGCGAATGTTCCCTCCCGCTTGGCCTTTGCGACTTCGTCGCTAGCCGACTCTCGAGTGATTTTGGATCAGCCGGGTGCAGAAAAGCTGATCGGTCAGGGCGATGCTCTTTACCTGCCTTCGGGAGCGAGCAAACCTATGCGTGTCCAGGGTGCGTGGGTGACCGAATCTGAGATTCATGCCGTTGTCTCTCACGTTAAGGAACAAATGCAGGCTCAGTACAGGCCTGACGTTCTCGCTCCTGCAAAGACCGCAAAGGTCGCTGAGGATATTGGTGACGATCTTGATGATCTTCTTGCAGCAGCAGAACTCGTAATTTCTACGCAGCTCGGGTCGACGTCGATGCTTCAACGAAAGCTTCGCGTTGGTTTTGCGCGAGCAGGTCGCCTCATGGACTTGCTGGAATCGCGTGAAATTGTTGGTCCTTCCGAGGGGTCGAAAGCACGTCAGGTCCTTGTTTCTCCCGAGCAACTTCCTGAAGTTCTAGCGATGCTGCGTGGCGAAACCTCTCCCGAACCCCCTTCGCAAACCCCTGCTGTTGAAGAAGAAGTCACACAGACTTTTACTGAACAGTCGTCTAACGGGCCTCAGGACGAGTACGATGGGGGTACGTCTCCTTCGGATCCATACACCGGACACGACTTCGGTGGGAGGACTGACTGGATTGACGAAGAGCCTGAAGACAACGAAGACGCCTGGCAACTGACAGGACGATAGACAGCAAAGGGGCATAATCGTGGCTACTCACGTGTCGCGTGTCGAGCGCCATGCGAAGGTCTCTGCGATCAATGTGCCGAATGCACTTACTGTTTTGCGTTTGATCCTGGTACCGATTTTTATCTACCTCAAGTTTCAGGATCTGTGGAGTGCGCAGTGGTGGGCGCTTGTGGTCTTTTGTGTTGCCGCAGGTACAGACCAGCTTGATGGAAAGATTGCCCGCGCCTACGGACTTGTGACGGATTTTGGCCGCGTCGCGGATCCCATTGCGGATAAAGCCTTGACTCTGAGCGCTTTTGTCATCTTGAGTATCCAGGGAGTTTTGCCCTGGTGGTTCACAATTCTGGTCGCAATTCGTGAGCTTGGAATTACGGTCATGCGTGCCTTCTTCTTGAAGCGCGGAATTGTTGTTGCGGCTTCGCAATCAGGGAAGATCAAGACTTTCCTTCAGGTGTTGGCTATTTTCTTGCTCCTGATCCCGTGGGACTACTTCTTGGCGCTTAACCTGGCAAATAAGCCGTGGGCCTCGTTTGGTCTGATGACTGCGCTGTGTGTCGCTGGAGCAGCTCTTGCTGCGACTTTGTGGTCTGGTGTTGCCTACGTCCGCGAGGGGATGCGTCTTGCTCGCGATAGTGAGGAGACCCCGGTTCAGGATACTGAACAGGAGAACTGAGCTTCGGTTCCAAAGTTGAGTGCCAGTGGCGCAACTTTGATTTTTGTCGTGTATGGTGGGAATACAACACGATGGGATGACGTTAGGATGGACATGATGAAGAAGCAGAAGAACACTGTGCCGATGTCTGCGCGTCCATTGAATGAATCGATGATGCATAAGGTTGCCCAGACGGGCTATCGTCAATCTATGACACTTTCTCAGACAGCACCGGTTGCGCCTCTCTTGCGCACAGAAATTGGTGATGTGCTGCGCGAAATCCGTCGCAAGCAGGGACGTACCCTTCGTGAGGTCTCCTCGGATGCGCAGGTGTCTTTGGGCTATCTCTCTGAAGTTGAGCGCGGCCAGAAGGAAGCGTCTTCGGAGCTTCTTGAAGCAATTAGCGTAGCTCTCGGCGTTCCTTTGTGGTACATCCTCCGCGAGGTTTCAGAGCGTATGGCGATCCTTGATGGAACTGTTGTTCCCGATACTGTGCCCGACGATTTGCTTCCGGTGGCTTTGATCTCGTGACACTGTCAGAGTTTTGGGATGCCGTCGACGAGGTCTTTGGGGCAACTCTTGGACGCTCGTTGACGGCAGACCTGTATCTGCCCACGCTACGTGCGACCTGTGTTGAGGCGCTGGAGCAGGGAATTTCCCCGGACGAGGTGTGGGGGGAGCTTGTGCGTGAGAGTGGCAGCGACGAGGCTGTGCGCTGGGTGCATCGAATGAATTCGAAAGATCGCGAAAAGCTACGTCGAGCGATTCGTCGTTAGTGGCGTGTCGGCGTGCGTCGAACATCTGTTCCATTTATTCTGTGGAAGCAGTGAAATGTGGGCAAGTTTTCCACAGAAGAAGAAAACTGTTCGCAAATGCCAGTGGTCGAGCATAACTTCACTGAGTAGTCCTCGGAGAGGGGATCTACTACATAGACCAGGACAGTAATGGCCGGAGAGGCTTCGACGAAAGGTACCACCATGGCAGCGCCGCGTAAGGGCTCCTCATCATCAGCTAATGGGGATCGCAATAAGGCTTTGGAACTTGCCCTGTCGCAAATTGACAAACAGTTTGGTAAAGGGTCCGTCATGCGACTGGGAGACGACTCACGTCCGCCAGTTCAGGTGATTCCTACCGGTTCTCTAGCGCTGGATGTTGCGCTGGGAATTGGCGGTTTGCCACGTGGTCGAGTCATCGAAATCTACGGTCCAGAATCCTCTGGTAAGACCACTGTCGCCTTGCACGCTGTTGCCAGTGCGCAAAAGGCTGGAGGTAACGCAGCTTTTATCGATGCCGAACATGCACTGGACCCGGTCTACGCGCGTGCCCTTGGTGTCGATACGGATAATCTTCTTGTCTCTCAGCCTGACACCGGCGAGCAGGCTCTTGAAATTGCTGACATGCTCATCCGTTCCGGAGGTATTGACATCATCGTCATTGACTCCGTTGCAGCTCTTGTTCCCAAAGCTGAAATTGAAGGCGAAATGGGGGATTCTCACGTTGGCTTGCAGGCTCGTTTGATGAGCCAGGCTCTGCGTAAGATTACCGGTGCCCTTTCGGCCACGGGAACGACTGCCATTTTTATCAACCAGCTGCGTGAAAAGATCGGTGTTTTCTTTGGCAACCCGGAAACAACAACCGGTGGTAAGGCACTGAAGTTCTACGCCTCGGTCCGTATCGACGTTCGTAGGATTGAGACGCTCAAGGAAGCAGGCGCGCCGGTTGGTAACCGGACACGTGCAAAGATCGTTAAGAACAAGATGGCTCCGCCTTTCAAGCAGGCTGAGTTCGACATTGTCTACGGCAAGGGCATTTCACGAGAAGGCTCCATCATTGATATGGGCGTCGAAACTGGAATTATTCGTAAATCCGGTTCATGGTTCACCTACGGGGATGACCAGCTCGGACAGGGCAAGGAAAACGTACGCCAGTTCTTGTCCGATAATCCTGAGCTTGCAGATGAAATTGAACAGAAGATTCTCGTCTCTCTAGGAATTGGACTTCAGGACCAGCCTCAAGATGATGCCGCTGCTGTTGAAATGGATTCCGCGATCGAGGACGCCGGCTTCTAGTCAATGGTCCGCTACTACGACCCGGAAACAACATCTGAGGAAGATGTGCGTCCGCGTGAACGCACTCGTAGCCCCGCCCAGCGACAGGCTCTTATGCGTGAACGCAATGCTGCCCTGGAAGGTAAGGCAGCATTTGACGCCGCAAAAGAAGTCGCGCTGCGTCAACTCGATGTGCGCGCTCGCTCACAACACGAGCTCGAAAGCGCGATGACTTCGCGGGGGTTTTCCTCTGAGACCGCACGCGAGGTCATCGAACGCTTGGCAGAGCTTGGTCTTGTCGACGACCTTGCCTTTGCTCGCGCTTTTGCTCGGGGGCGTTTTGAAGCCGGAGGAAAAACTGGATCTGCACTCAAGATGGATCTTTCCCGTAAGGGACTTTCCTCGCAGATCATTGCCCAAGTACTCTCAGAAATTGATGCTGACGAAGAGTATTCACGGGCGCATGCGTTGGCAGAAAAGAAGATGCGTTCACTGACATTGCATGATCGACAGGTGATTCGTCGGCGACTTTTTTCGATGCTCGCTCGAAAAGGGTACGCACCTCAAGTGTGTATTCGCGTCATTGACGAACTGCTTGAAAGTGAGGACTGCGATGAGCTGTGAAGAAGTATCGTGCGCGGAACTGATTAATTTGCTTGAGGCGCACAAGAAAACTATCGCCGTCGCTGAATCCCTTACGGGTGGCTTGCTTGCGGCTGCATTTGTGGAAGTACCGGGTGCCTCTCACGTTTTCCGCGGGGGAGTATGCACCTATGCAACAGATACGAAGCACTCAGTGTTGGGAGTAAGTGAGCGGAGGTTAGCAGCTACCGGGCCGGTTGACCCGGAAGTTGCGAAGCAGATGGCCATGGGGGTTCGCTCACTCATGGATTCAGATTTTGCACTCTCAACGACTGGAGTTGCCGGTCCCGGGCCCTCGGACGGGCACCCGGCCGGTACTGTTTTCGTTGCTTGCGCATGGAACGGAGGAAGTACTTCACGGCAGCTGAATCTGTCGGGGGAGCGCGATCAGGTGCGAGCGGGTGCAGTGTGTGGCGCACTTGCTCTTCTCAGCGATCTCCTCAAGACGGAACTTTTGGCCTCGGCACGTTAGAATTTCCGACGATGAGTGTTGAAATGATGGACTTCCCGCGGACCTATGCGGTGCGCACCCTTGGGTGCCAGATGAATGAGCACGACTCTGAACGTATTTCAGGGCTTTTAGAGAAGGCAGGTCTGGTTCCCGTCGAACGCGTACCCGCCGCAGCTGCGCGAGCAACAGATGCGGGAGACATGGGCGCGGACGTTATCGTCATTAACACCTGCTCCGTTCGTGAAAATGCCGCCACACGGCTTTTCGGCAATCTTGGACAATTAGCAGCAGTCAAGCGCGAACGTCCTGGAATGCAGATTGCTGTCGGAGGATGCCTTGCTCAGCAAATGCGTGATGGCATCATCGAGAAGGCACCCTGGGTTGATGCGGTTTTCGGCACTCACAATATCGATGTGCTCCCCGCTCTATTGCGCCGAGCCGAGCACAACCGCCAGGCCGCAGTAGAAATTGAAGAGTCGCTGAAGGTCTTCCCCTCAACGCTTCCTACTCATCGTGAAAGCGCGTACGCGGCGTGGGTATCGATTTCAGTTGGTTGCAATAACACCTGCACCTTCTGCATCGTTCCCCATCTGCGAGGAAAAGAAAGAGACCGCCGTCCCGGTGAGATTCTCGAAGAAGTCCAGGCCGTCGTTGATGAAGGCGCGATCGAAGTCACTCTCTTGGGGCAAAACGTCAATTCTTATGGCGTGAGCTTCGGACAACGAGGTGCCTTCTCTGACCTCTTGCGGGCAGTGGGACAGATCGAGGGCCTCGAGCGTGTGCGCTTCACCAGTCCGCATCCCGCAGCTTTTACCGACGACGTCATCGAAGCGATGGCACAGACCCCGACGGTCATGCCCTCCTTACACATGCCCCTTCAATCAGGCTCGGATGCAATCTTGCGACAGATGCGGCGTTCCTACCGTCGTGAACGTTTCATGGGCATTCTGTCACGCGTACGTGCAGCAATCCCAGACGCTGCCATTACAACTGACATCATTGTCGGATTCCCCGGTGAAACAGAGGAAGACTTCCAACAGACTCTGGAAGTCGTTGAAGAAGCTCGCTTCACCTCAGCCTTTACATTCCTCTACTCGCCGCGCCCCGGAACTCCAGCTGCTGACCGTGACGATCAAGTGCCCCAAGACATCGCACTCGAAAGGTACAAGCGCCTCCTTGCGCTCCAAGAGCGTATTTGCGCAGAAGACAATGCGGCTCTGGCTGGACAGGAAGTCGAAGTGCTTGTCGCCGCGGGCGAAGGTCGAAAGGACGGCAGCACACACCGCATTTCTGGTCGCGCACGCGACAATCGTTTGGTCCACGTCGCTCTTCCTCTTGGTATGAGTGAAGCCGATCGGCCTCGCCCCGGGGATATGCTCCGCGCGCGCGTCACTTATGGTGCTCCCCATCACCTCATTGCCGACTCTGCCTTAGAAGAGGGCGGGCTCTTTGAATTACGTCGTACACGCGCAGGTGATGCTTGGCAGGCGCGTCAAGCCCATGAGGAAGACTCAAAGATTTCTTTGGGAATTCCTCGGATCCGCGTCGGTTCCTCAGGGGCGTAATGATCGACCGCGAAACCCCAACTGTGCGGCTTGGAGCAGAGCGTAACTTAATTGTTGCGGTCGTCGGACCGACGGCCTCGGGAAAGAGCGATCTTGCGCTAGACCTTGCGCAACTACTCCCGCAGGAGATGGGGGCCAAGCAAAGCGAACTCGTATCAGCCGACGCGCTTCAGCTGTATCGCGGAATGGATATCGGCACGGCTAAAACTCCGCTCAACGAACGTCGAGGAATTCCGCACCATCAGATCGATGTCCTTGATATCAGTGACGAGGCCTCTGTTGCCGCATATCAAAAATATGCACGAGAGGACATTGCGCAGATTCACGCGCGTTCAAACCTGGCTGTTGTTGCAGGTGGTTCTGGACTATACCAGCGTGCTCTTTTAGACCATTTAGATTTCCCCGGTACCGATATGGAGCTACGCAGCAGGCTCGAGGAAGAATCACGACGTCCTGGGGGAGTGGAGCAGCTCTTTGCGCGTCTCGAAGAACTGGACCCTCTTTCTGCCTCACGAATCGATGCGCATAACGCTCGGCGGATCATCCGCGCACTTGAAGTGATCGAGCTGACTGGGAAGCCCTTCTCCTCGTCGATGCCTCAGTATGTGTATGCTGCGCCGGCGGTCATGATTGCTCTGCGCTGGCCGCTTGAAGAACTCGATCAACGGATTTGGCTGCGGACACAGGTGATGTTTGAGCAGGGGCTTATCGAGGAAACGCGAGAACTGGACAAGCAAGGTTTGAGGGCAGCAAAAACTGCCGCAAAAGCAACTGGCTATGCCCAAGCGCTCGCGGTTATTGATGGAGAACTCACAACTGAGCAGGCGATTGACTCTGTCGCCCTAGCCACCAGACAGCTTGCGCGCAGGCAGATCAAGTGGTTGCGTCGCGACCCGCGCATTGTGTGGATTGATCGTTCCTCGCGTGACACTTCCATGTCTGCCGAGGCCGCGCTCAGCCTTGCGCGAGAAACCGTCCTTCGCTCCTGCGCTCTTTTTGATATCGCATAGGCCGTAGTTCAAGAAGGCGACTTCGCAGCTTTTAGGCCTGAGCGTGCACCTCGATAATCCGGTAGCCCTTCTTCGACGCAATCTTTTCGGAAGGAAACCCCTGATCACGAAGCCACGAAGTCAAAGAATCCGCCCCAAGGTTCTTTTGAACGACAAGGTAGGCGACACCGTCGTGGCTTAAGAGAGAAAGCCACGTGGTCAGTAACTCGTGGAGAGCTTTCTTACCGATGCGGATTGGCGGGTTTGACCAAATAACATCAAAGGTTACTCCCTGAGCCGCAACGATTTTTAAGGCCTCGTCGGCGTGGAGTGCTTGAACATTATCTGCCTCATTGAGCGAGGCGTTGCGTGCGGTCAGATCGACTGCGCGAGAGTTAACGTCGACCGCCCACACACTGGCCTCGGGAGACTCCAGAGCCATCGTGACAGCAAGGGGACCCCAGCCGCAGCCCAAATCAAGGAAGGTTCCACGCGCGGGAAGATCGGGGGCCTCGGCAATGAGCTGGCGTGTCCCCAAGTCAATGCGCCCGCCAGAAAAAACGCGATCGCTTACCCACATTTCGAGGTCGAAGCCCCGAACATGGTCGCGAAGAAGATGCAGTTCGTCGGCGGAGGCTGGTTGCGAATCGGTGAAGTACTGTTCATCCACGCTGTTAAGACTACTTGACGTGGGGTGGGAGCAGCGAAACAACGCGACTTGTCCACAAGGAAGCCCGAGAAGAGGACAAACATGGGAAAATAGAAAACACTATTCTCACGACTTTTGGAGACGATTGATGTCAGAAGATTCCACTGAGCGGGCACGAGGCGTTGTCGCGCGAATTCTTGCGCGTACCGGAACCGCATTGGAATCGACAGCAGGGCAAGAACACTACTCGCAAGCCGGTGAACTCGAGAGAGAGGCACGAGCAGGTACCAGGCGTATCCAAGGTTTGTCGACGGAACTTGAAGAAATCTCAGAGGTCGAGTACCGGCAAATTCGCCTTGAAAAAGTTGTTCTTGTTGGCTTGCGGACAAGCGGGAGCGAAGAAGAAGCAGAAAACTCGCTGCGTGAGCTCGCTGCTTTGGCACAGACAGCAGGATCTCAAGTTCTTGATGGTGTGATTCAGAAACGAAGCCATCCTGATCCAGCAACTTATTTAGGCTCGGGAAAAGCGCGTGAACTTGCCGAACTTGTCGCGGCAGACGGGGCTGATACCGTGATTGTCGATGGAGATTTGGCTCCTTCGCAACGCCGTGGTCTTGAAGATGTCGTCAAAGTGAAGGTTGTTGATCGCACTGCGTTGATCTTGGATATTTTTGCGCAGCACGCTAAATCGCGTGAGGGCAAGGCCCAAGTTGAGCTGGCACAACTTGAGTATCTGCTTCCACGATTGCGTGGTTGGGGCGAATCGATGTCTCGCCAAGCCGGTGGACGAGTCGCTTCAGGTGAAGGCATTGGTTCACGTGGTCCGGGTGAGACAAAAATCGAATTGGATCGTCGTCGCATTCGTACTCGAATGGCGAAGCTGCGCGAGCAAATCCGTCGGATGGAGCCAGCGCGTCGCGCTCAGCGCGCCAATCGTGAGCGCTCGAAAATTCCGGCGGTTGCGATTGCCGGTTACACGAATGCTGGGAAATCGACACTTCTCAATGCTTTAACCGGGGCGGGAGTGCTGGTTGAAGATGCTCTATTTGCGACCTTGGATCCTACTGTTCGACGCACTCAGACCGAAGACGGACGCGCGTACACGCTTTCCGACACCGTCGGTTTTGTCTCGCGTCTTCCCACTCAGCTTGTCGAGGCTTTTCGCTCGACTTTGGAAGAAGTGGGGCAAGCTGACGTTATCGTCCACGTTGTTGATGCCGCACACCCTGATCCCGTTGGGCAGATTCAAGCGGTGCATTCCGTTTTTGAGACGATTGACGGGGCGCGGGACATCCCAGAACTGATTGTCTTTAACAAGGTCGATCTCGCTTCCTCCGAACAACGAGCATTCGTACGTTCCTTGGTTCCCCACGCCGTGCTCGTCAGCGCGGCCACAGGGGAAGGGATCGCTGAGCTCCAGCATGCGATTGCCGATATGCTCCCACGGCCAACCGAAGTCATCGATTGCGTCGTTCCCTATGCTCATGGCGCTTTGATCCATCGAGTGCACGAAGAAGGAGAACTCATCTTCGAAGATTATCTCGAACAGGGACAACGCATTCGGGCACGCGTTGGGGGTGCTTTAGCTGCAGCGCTGCGCGCTGTTGCCTACTTCGAAGGCTTGGCAGGCGAAGACACGAGCGGCGCCGAAAAGGATGAGTTGTGAGTCGCGAGTCTTCGCTCAAAGCACTCAATCGAGCTCTCAGTGATATTGGTGGTTCCCCGCGGCCCGGGCAAGAAACCATGGTAAGTGCAATATGTGATGCACTTGCTGCGCCAGAGAACCTGCTTGTTCAGGCGGGGACCGGAACGGGTAAATCCCTGGGGTATTTGATTCCCCTCATGGACTTTGCGATGAGTCGAGACGAGCGTGTCCTTGTCTCGACTGCGACAAAGAACCTCCAGCACCAAATCCTCACGAAAGATGCGCCGGTAGCAGCCGATGCCATTGAAGCGACGAGCGGTCGGCGGCCTCGTGTTGCTCTCCTGAAAGGCTGGAATAACTACCTGTGTAACTATCGTCTTGGCGGGGGATATCCGCTCGAAGGAACCCTTTTCGACATGGGACCTGAGCAAAGCGAAGATGAAGAGGGAACCCATACCACTGAAATGGGCGCACAGATCCTTCGGCTTCGATCGTGGGCTGGAGACACTGAAACAGGGGACCGCGATGAACTTGACCCTGGGGTGGATGATCGTGCGTGGTCGCAGGTGTCAGTGTCAAGCTTGGAATGCCTTGGAAAGCAGTGTCCAATGATTGACAACTGCTTTCCTCAAATGGCGCGCGAGCTGGCCCAAGATGCTGATGTCGTCGTGACGAACCATTCTCTTCTTGGAATCAATGCCCTAGGCGAGGGGGACCTTTTCGGTCCGATCGGCGCACTCGCGGTCGACGAGGCCCATGAACTCGCTGACAGGGTGCGCGAACAAGCCTCAGTGTCGCTGTCCGTGAAGATGCTTTCAAGGATCTCGAGGCGCTTGCGTTCGTTGGCTTCGATGGATACTTCGGCTCTGGATAGTGTGGGTGCCCAGCTCGATTCGGTGATTCGCACTCTTCCAACCGGGCTTCTTGATGACCGTGCACCGCTATCGGGGATTCTTTCTTCCTTTGACTCGGCTTGCCGTGATTTGGAGACACAGTCCAGCGCGCAGCAGTTAGAGGCAACAACAAAAGTCATGGTGAAGTCCCTCCTTGACCAGCTTGCGCAGGTGGGAGTTGCGTGGGGGAGAGATCCCGAAAAGAGCGTGACCTGGATTGAGCAAGATGATGATCGAGGCCTAAGCGAACTTGTGATCGCCCCTCTGCATGTTGCCCCCGCCCTTGCCGAGCATGCCTTTGGGGAAAAGCCGATGATTCTGACTTCGGCGACCTTGCGCTTGGGAGATAGCTTCGAGCCTCTTGCCTACAAGACTGGGGTTATGATGGCGCCTCTGCCGTGGAAGGGGATCGATGTAGGTTCTCCTTTCGATGCGGCCAAACAGGGAATCCTCTATATCGCCGCTTCGCTTCCCGCTCCTCGTCCAGAAGGCCCCAGCGTTGACTCTTTGGAACACATGAGTCGTCTGGTACGTGCCAGTGGCGGTGGCGCTCTTGTGCTTTTTTCCTCGTGGAAAGGTGCCCGTGCGGGAGCTGAGCAGCTTCGAGCTGATGGGATGAAAGATGTCATGCTCCAAGGTGAGGACTCGCTGAGTACTTTGATCAAACGTTTCCGTCGCGAACGTGATTCAGTTCTTGTAGGAACGATGTCTTTGTGGCAAGGCGTTGATGTGGTTGGAGATGCGTGTCGCCTCGTTGTCATCGATAAAATTCCATTTCCGCATCCTCACAACCCCATGGTCAAGGCTCTGACGCGAGATGCTGATCGACAGCGGCAGAGTGGCTTTTGGCAGGTGAGCGTCAATCATGCGGCCCTCATGATGGCTCAGGGAGCCGGACGTTTACTTCGATCACACGAAGATCGTGGAGTCGTTGCAGTTTTGGATTCACGCCTTGCGACACGGAATTATGGTGCTTATATCCGTGCTTCCATGCCTAAGCTCTGGCCGACACACGACATTGATGTTGCCTGCTCTGCCCTTGAGCGTTTACAGGCGGATTTGCCAGAAAAATAAAGCGGTACAACTCACCGCTAAGTGGGAGTTTAGCCCTGTCATCCGCTTGAGTGATCTGCAACAATAGACGTGCTCAGTCGTTTAGGAGGTCATTCATGCCCACCCATGCTCAAAGTCTGTATCCCGGATCTTCAGGCCGTCCTTCGAAGATCGCAATTGTTGGTGCCGGTGCGGTCGGTACTGCTGTCGCTTATGCCTGTTTGATGCGCGGGGATGCTCGTGACATCGTCCTTCATGACATCAATAAGCCCAAGGTGGAAGCTGAAGCCTTGGATATGGCGCACGGTATCCAATTCACTCCCTCCGGTTCTGTGGAGGGATCCGACGACGTGGAGATCGTTCGCGGCGCTGACCTGGTGATCGTCACTGCTGGAGCGAAACAGAAGCCCGGGCAGTCTCGTCTGGAATTGGCCGGATCTACCGTTGACTTGATGCGCAAGATTTTGCCCAACCTTCTCAACGTTGCTCCCGAAGCGCGCTATATGTTCATCACGAACCCGGTTGACGTTGTCACCTACGCCGCGCTGAAGATTACGGGCCTGCCTCGTAACCAGGTTTTTGGTTCGGGTACCGTTTTGGACACTTCACGCCTGCGCTACTTAGTCTCTTTGGAAACCGGAGTCGCAACGCAGAATATTCACGCCTATGTCGCTGGTGAACACGGCGATTCCGAGGTGGCACTGTGGTCCTCTGCTGAGATTGGCAACGTGCCCTTGCGTCACTGGGGACCGACCCTGTCCGGCAAGCTTTTTGACGCTGAGCTGCGTCAGCAAATCGCGCTGGACGTTGTGAACTCCGCCTACAAGATTATTGAAGGCAAGGGTGCAACAAACTACGCAATCGGCTTGGCTGCCTCGAACATCGCCCGCGCGGTGCTTCGTGACGAAAACCGTGTCCTCACGATTTCGACCCTCTTGGAAGATTGGGAAGGAATCTCGGATGTCTGCATGGCTGCGCCGACACTGGTTGGACGAGAAGGCGCTGGGCGCGTGTTGAATCCGCCTTTGACACTGGCTGAACGTGACGGTTTGACCGAGTCTGCAACGCGTCTGCGTCAAGTCGCTCGCGATTTGGGTTTCTGAGCACTCAACTGTTCGTATAAAAGTTGTGGCCAAGGCATAGGATGCCTTGGCCACAACTATTTTGTTTTAGAGGGATCGGATGACGGTGACGACTCGTCCCATAATTGTTGATTCATCGCCCGGGATGGGGGCGTAGTTTTCATTGTGGGGGAGCAGCCAGACATGGCCCGAAGTACGTGAAAATTCCTTGACGGTTGCTTCCCCGTCGATCATTGCTGCGACGAATTGTCCGTTGAGTGCTGTTGACTGGCTGCGGATCACGACGAAATCCCCGTCGAGGATACCGGCATCGACCATAGAGTCTCCGTGCACTTCAAGCATGAAGAGTTCCCCATGGCCTGTCAGGCGGGTGGGGAGTTCGAAAATATCCTCGATTGATTGTTCTGCCGTGATGGGTGCACCCGCAGCAATTCTTCCGACAAGAGGAATTGCCGAGGCTTCTTCATCAACGTGAGCGGTGGGAATTTCAACAGTGACAACTTTGGTGGAGCCTGGAGTCTTCGGTTCTTTCTCTTCCCCTAAAACCGATTTGCCAAGCTCTGAGACCTCAAGTGCACGAGGAAGTCCGGGCACTTTCTGGAGGAAACCCAAACGCTCGAGAGTGTCGAGGTGATGCTTGACGGTTGATGGGGAAGACAATCCAACGACCTGCGCGATTTCTCGCACCGATGGAGGGAAACCGCGAGTACGTACTTCGGTGTTAATCAGGCGCAGAATCTCGATTTGCCGCTCGGTCAATTCTGTGTCGCTGCTCACGATAATTCCTTCGAGGCTCAAAAGTGGATGGAAATGAAAGTGTCCCGTGGTCCACTCTCACCGTTAAGAATACGGGAGAAATCGGCTAAATCAAACATATGTTCGAAAATGGCTCGACATTTCTCGAAAGAATTGCTATCGTACAAGTGTTCGACGAACATGTGTACGACCGAAAGGGGAGCATTGTGAGCACACTGACTGTTGCTGCCACTCAAGAGGCAAGCCGTCGTCCGCACCTTGAAATCGTTCGTGATGAACCTCTTGCACATATCTACGACATTCGAAACGCGCCTTCTGCTCGTCGCCGTCGACAGGTTCTTCGCGCGGACGATCCCTCGATGCGACGCCATCCCGTCTTGGTTCAACGCACTCAATTCAATCTGCGTCGCGCACTCACCTCAGGTCTTGCATTTGTCACCGCCGTGGGGATTGCGATCGGGGCTGGTCTTGCTCTGCAGACTTCCCCATACGATGGTCCGACGCGGGTTGTGTCCGTTTCCAGAGGGGATAGCGTGTGGAGCTTGGCTCAAGGTGTCGATACTTCTCGTCCCTTGCAGGACGTAGTGACAGACATCGAGCAGCTCAATGACATTCAGGGAGCTCTTCAGGTTGGGCAGGAAGTGCGCATCCCGACTCGTTAAAGCTTCGTGAAGTATCGCCTTGCTCCACCGTGTCATAGTTGCGAATCGTGACGATCAACCGTAGCGTTAGAGAGTGCATTGCCCCTTCTGTCACAACCCCGATTCGCGCGTCGTCGATACGCGTATTGCGGATGATGGCGCCTCGATTCGTAGGCGAAGGGAATGTACGTCCTGCAAGAAACGATTCACCACGCTAGAGACTTCATCCTTCCAGGTCGTAAAACGCTCGGGTGTGATTGAGCCTTTCTCGCGTAATAAAGTCGTTGCTGGCGTGCGGAAAGCGTGTCAGGGGCGCCCCGTCAGTGATGACGAATTGGCTCTTCTTGCACAACAGGTTGAAGAGCATCTTCGCACCTCAGGGGTCTCCTCAGTGTCTAGTGACGAAGTCGGGAAAGCGATTTTGCCCTTCCTGCAGGACCTCGACGAAATTGCTTACTTGCGTTTCGCTTCGGTCTACCACGCCTTCAACTCCCTCGATGACTTTGCGCAGGCGATTGACACCCTGCGCCAACGCTCGCAAGAAAAAGCTCAAGCCAGCAAGGCACGCGACTAAAAACGCGGGGTTATTCGTCCCAATCCTCCATACCCCGGGGCAGCTCGTGGCATGTGAGCGCGTGTAAATCATGGGTCGCACGCGTGAGAGCAACGAAGAGGTCTCCGCTTCCCTGCTCCAAAATTTCCCGAGGTTCAACGACCACTACGGAGTCAAACTCCAAACCTTTGGCGCCAGCTGCAGTCAGGTAGCTCACTCGTTGATCAAGCGCTGAGGCTCCCGATTCATCTGCATGCCACTGGCGTGCTTGGGAATCTGGCACAATGACGCACACTCGGCCATTTCCCTTACCTTCCTCCAAATTCAAGCGTTCTTCCATTGCGCTTACCGCAGCTTGAACGCGAAGCCGTAAATCGGCCTCGTCGCGAGCACGGGAAGCACGGTAGCAATGCGGAACGTCACGGACGGCCTCCATGGGATAGAGCACGGGGGAGCCGTGCAATGCCATTACAGACTGTGCGATCCGAGTCAGCGTTCGAGGAGTTCGGTAGGAGATTGAAAGAACAAACTCCTCGCTGAATGCGCGTGCCGCGGGTCCAAGTGCTTGCTTCCATGAACTCGGACGACGGTGGCCGCGTTTTTGGTCAAGGTCGCCGACAACAGTCATCGAACGAGTCGGACAACGTCGAAGAAGACAACGCCACGCCATGGGGGAGAGGTCTTGGGCCTCGTCGATGACGATGTGCCCATATGTCCACGCACGGTCGGCGCGCGCCCGCTCAGCCAAAGGAACAACTGCGCGAACCTCTTGGGTCTGACGCATAAGCATCTCGGCAGTCACGATGCCGCCACCTAGGCCCGTTGCCTGCAAAGCGTCGTTTGCGCGTTCGCGTTCTTCCTTTTCACGTTGTTTCTCGGCCCGCGCGCTCTGAGCTGAGGCCACATCAAGAGTGCCCAGAAGTTCTTCGAGCTCGTCAATGAGAGGAATATCAGCAGTGGTGAAGGGCTCGTCGGCACTGCGCTTCAAAGCCGCGAGTTCTTCAACAGACAGGGGAGAGCCAGCTGCGCGATTGGCAGCGGCTAAGAGAGCGGGACGCGACCACAGTTTGCGTAGGAATGCTGGAGCTTGGGTTGGCATCCAGGCAAGGTTGATGGCACGCCTGGCATCGATTGAATCGCGAATCTCGGCCATCCATGAATTGAGATCGTCAGGATCAATATCGGCTGCGCTGTGAGCATCCCCCGCTTCGATAATGAGCCTGTTCGCCAAGAGTTCCATGAGTCCCAATGCGAAAGACTCACGGACAACATTGTGGGGGCGCCCGCTGCGGCGTGCGCGCGAAATTGCAGAGCGCACCTCTTCAGCGCTCAAGGTAACGCGTCGATTCCAGACCAGAAGGACCTGATCGCTGTCGGGATTGCGGGGGATGAGGCGCACGGCCTCGCGAAGGATGCGGGCAAAGGCGGCGCGTCCCTTAATTTCTGCGCATTCGGGCGATTCCTCGCCACGGCTCGACACTCCCGGGACGAGGTCGCCGATGGTCATCTGGACGACTCCGGACTCTCCAAGAGAGGGGAGAACCTGCTCGATATAACGCAAGAAGGTCCGCGACGGTCCAATGATCAGTACTCCGGAACGCTCAAGGCGTTCGCGCTGGGTGTAGAGCAAGTATGCTGCGCGGTGAAGAGCAACGGCAGTTTTTCCGGTTCCCGGTCCGCCCTGGACGACAAGGATCCCACGGTCACTTGCTCGGATGACTCGGTCCTGCTCGCCTTGAATCGTTGCGACGATATCGCCCATTCGTCCGCTTCGTGCCGAAGACAGAGCAGACATCAGTGCTCCTTCGCCCTGCAGGGTTAAACCATGGGTGTGGGCCTGCTCGGCGTCCAAGAGCTCGTCTTCCACGGAGGTGACGGTGCGTGCACGGGTTGCGATGTGTCGCCTGCGAACAACGCCTTGTGAGTCTTGGGCCGTTGCTTGGTAGAAAGGCGCGGAGATCGGGGCCCTCCAGTCGACAAGGAGGGGAATAGAGTGCTCATCAAGCAAAGAAACACGGCCGATATAGTGCCGAGATTGGTCGCTCATGTCGAGGCGCCCAAATACCAGACGTTCTTCGACGTTATCGAGGCGTGTCGACAGCTCTGCAAAGTGCGAGGCCAAGGCGTCGCGCTCGGTCCATCCCTGCGCATTTCCCACACCGTGATTCGCATCGATTTTTTGGCGCTGCTCGCGGTATTGCGTTCGCAGTTCATCAAGGCGCGAATAAGCGCGATCAACGAAGCTTTGTTCTTCGCTCAAGTGATCTGCGGTGCGAGCTGAGTCAGACATCGGGACCTCTCGGTAGAAAAAGTCTGGCGTTCTATTTTGCCGTATCTGGACTCCAAATTCCTGTGATATGCCCTTGGCGCAATTGTGGGATTAACCGCGCTGGAAGGATGTAAACAATGTAGTTTTACTATGAGTAGTGCCCACTGGGGGCGAGTTTGACACCGAAGGAGGGGAACATGACCGAAACCCAGACTCATGGGGATAATCACCAGGCTCCCCACACTCGCGCGCGAATTCTGGTGACGTATTTCGACGGCGCGATGGATGCGGGCGCTTCCGGCCGAATGGCTGTTGAACAGATGCTTCGCTCCCTTCCCGCAACGCATGTTGCAGACTTTGATGCTGAAGACTTCATTAACTACCGTTCGCATCGCCCGGTCATCACCGTGAAGAGCTGGGTGACGGAAGAGGTAGAAACTCCGAAGATCTCTCTTGACCTTTTGCGTGATGACCGCGGAGAGTCTTTCCTGCTCCTCCACGGACCGGAACCCGATTACCGCTGGGAGACTTTTGCATCCCGCGTTCGAGAAATCATTACCGAGGCCGGGGTTGAGGTGGTTTTCGGGATGACCGGGATCCCCTCCGGTGTTCCTCACACGAGGCCGACTCCTGTCCACGTCCATACGACCGATCCTTCGCTTGTTCCCGCGCAGCCGCATATGTCGGCGCGAATCCAATACCCCGGGTCGATGGTGTCTTTCCTTCAGTGGCACCTGAAGAAATCGGGGATCGATGGGATGACTCTTCTTGCGATTGTTCCCTATTACATGTCGGAATCGGCCTATCCTGCGGCTTCTTCTGCTCTGCTTCGTAAGCTCTCCGAGTTTTCTGGTCTCTCGCTTCCCGTGGGGGATCTTGAACAGGGTGCGGCGGAGGACTTTGATGCTTTTGCTGCCCTTGTGGATGCTAATCCCGAGGTTCAGCACACTGTCCGTGCCCTTGAGGAGCACTACGATTCCTTCTCCGGCGATGGCTTGGGGATTCCCCTTAATGCGGTGCCCTCAGCATTTACGGTTGGTTTAGGGGCTGAAAAAGAAACTGAGATAACGGGGATCTCCGATGCCATCGAGGCCTATCTTGCCTCAGTGACCGAAGGTGCGACGGGAAACACTGAGCCCTCTGAAGCCGACGAGAAGGTCATTGAAGAAAAGCCCTCTGTTGACGATCTTCTTGCCGAGGCCCTCAAACGCGTTGCCGAGCGCAAAGAAGGGGCCGACTCGGTCGGGGGTGTGCACGCGCCTCGCCACCGCGGCAGTGCCTCCGCTGCTGAGGAAAGTCCAGAACGCACCGAAGGGCCTACGCAAGAAAGCCAAGACGGCTCTGCCGAATAAACCCAAAACTGGGCGCCTACCAACTCGCGGAGCCTGAGAGAGGCTCTACGCTGCTTAGGCCTCGTCAGACCCCCAACCGATTTCCGCGTCGATCATGGCCCGCGTCCCAGCCTGCCACTTCGATAGGTCTTTGCCGCGCAGAGGGCGGGCGGGAAGAGGAAGCTTGCGAAGAAGACGGTCGAGCTCGGCCTCGTTCACGGATTGCGGCGAATACTGAGCGAGGAAGACGATATTTCCTCGTCGTGCCCCGCGCCCGACTTTGGGGTCGCACAGGGCTTGGACATCTGCGAAGCTCTCCCGCATACCTGCCAGATCGATGCGTGCGTTGTCACTACCTCCGTGCGCGCTGTTGGCCAGCAGAAGACCACCTTCGCGAAGAACGCGATGACACTGCGCAGTGAACTCAAGGGTTCGCAGCTGAGAGGGGACAGATTCCCCGGCAAATGCGTCGCGGACAATGACATCAAAGGAAGAGCCTCGAAGAGAATCAATGACCGCGCGCGCCTCGCCGATTCGTATTTTGAGGATAGGAGAGCGTGGAAGATCGAAGGTCTCGCGCGCAAAGCTTGCAATCTTTGGAGAAATCTCAACAACCGTATGACGCGATGAGGGAAAGAGTAGCGACCATGCCCAGGGGAGCGCGCAGGCCGCGCCTCCCAAATGAAGAACGCGCAGCGGCGCGGACGAAGGAAATGTTGCTTGGAGCGCACAAGTTGCGTGCTGCATGTACTCAAAATCGAGATAAGTGGGGTCCGACGTGTCGATGCATGATGATTCGGCGCCATCGACAAGAAGTGTTGCGCGCGGGCCGTCCCGCCGTACCTCAAGTGATGGGGAGTCTAGAGTACTCATAGAACAACTCTAAGCGGGAAGGAGGATCCGATGTCGAACGCTCCGCGCGATAAGCGTCGCAAACGCTTTTGGGGAGACGATGATTCTCAAACGAATATCTTGCACATTGACATGGATTCTTTCTTCGCGCAGGTTGAGATTCGTCAGGACCCATCGCTTGTCGGTAAGGCCGTCATCGTGGGGGGAAGTGGGAATCGAGGGGTTGTCACTTCTGCGACCTACGAGGCCAGGGGTTTGGGCGTGCGTGCCGGAATGCCTATTGCTCGCGCACGTGCACTGTGTCCGACAGCAGTATTCATTCCTGGGCACTTCGAGCTCTACCGCATGTATTCGCGTAAAGTCATGGAGATCATCGGGCGTTTCAGCCCACTTGTTGAGCAAGTGAGCGTCGACGAGGCTTTTGTTGATGTCAAGGGGTCAAGGCTTCGTTTCGGAACCCCCACTCAGATCGCGCGAGATATCCGTACTCAAATTCGAGGGGACCTTGGCCTGCCAGCGTCGGTGGGGATCGCCTCGACGAAGTCTGTGGCAAAAATCGCCTCCTCGAATGCGAAGCCTGACGGGCTTTTGTTGATCCCCGCCGAGGCCACCATTGAATTCCTTCACGGACTTCCAGTTGGCGCCTTGTGGGGAGTGGGAGCCAAGAGTGGGCAGATCCTTGAACGTGAGGGGATCCAAACGATTGGGCAGCTTGCTGAGCATCCTGTGCAGCGTTTGGCTCGTCTTCTTGGGGCCGCGGCTGCACACCAGCTTCATGACCTTGCGTGGGGAATTGACCCGAGGCCAGTGTGCGTCTCTCGTGAAGAAAAGTCGGTTGGTATGGAGAGAACCTTCGAGCTTGATATTCGTGATCGGGGGCTGCTCGAGCAATTCATTACCAAGGCCGCGCATGAATGTGCTCGCCGACTGCGCGAGGGTGGATGGGTATGTCGTCAAGTTGCGATCAAAATGCGTGGTGCGGATTTTTCAACGATCACTCGTCAGCAGCGTCTGGCTGCTCCTACTGACTTGGGAAGAGAAATTTCGAGGATTGCACGCGAACTATTTGCTCGTGAGACTCTTCCGAGCGGGGGAGTGAGACTTTTTGGAGTGCGAGCAGAGGGACTTATTGCTCGAGAAGAAGGCTTTGAAGTCATGCTTGATCAGGATGAACGCCCTGAAGCTGCCGAGCGTGCCATGGATCAAATTCGCGGAAAGTACGGGGCAGGGGCAATCTCGATTGCATCTTTGCTTGACGAAAACAAGTAGAATGACCTCATGGCACTTTCTGATTACGAGAAGCAAGTTCTTGAGGAGATGGAAGCACAGTTCGACCATCAGCCTTCCTCCTTCCGTGATCACGTGCGCAAAGGCGCTGATGTGCCGCGTTCTTCTTCAAAACTTTCACCCAAGCGGGTTGCTGCTGGCGCCTTGATGATTGTCGCGGGTTTGCTGATTTTGGTTGCTGCTGTCTCTCTGGGGTACTCGGTGATCTCTTTGATCGTTGGGGTCGCGGGCTTTCTTTTCATGCTTGGCGGCGCTTGGTACGCCTTGCAGACTCCGCGGGCTGCGCGCTCGGGCGGGAAGAGGGCTTCTTTTATGCAGCGTCAAGAAGAGCGTTGGGATCGCCGATCTGCAGGTGAGTAACTGAATTCTTTGGATGGATGCCTGGTGAGCGTGCTCGCCAGGCATCCATTTTTTGTTGTTGGGTTACGGTCACGCGGTAGGCCGCAGCGTTTCCCCACTTTCCTCCACCTCTAGTTGCTTGAGCATATTTGTGCTGGTCAGAAGCGATTCCTGAGTTTTTTGACGAGAAACGCTGAATATTTCCCCCACTTTCCTCCACTCCTATTTTTCCTTGATATTCCGCCGATTTGTATAGTTAATCGGTCAGTTTAGCGTGGGAAAAGGTCCCAAAATTGCAAAACGTGGAGTAAAGTGGGGGAAGATGTCACGGAGGGGAAGGCGGTGAATGATGTTCCTTGGCACTTACGAGCCCAAGCTCGACGACAAGGGACGCGTGATTCTGCCTGCCCGATTCCGGGAGGACATGGAAGGTGGCATTGTTCTGACTCGAGGTCAAGAACACTGCATCTACGCCTTTCCCGCCCAAGAGTTTGAGCAAATGACAGTGGAACTTCGACGAGCGCCACTGTCATCCAAACAAGCGCGCGACTATGTCCGCGTGCTGCTCTCGGGGGCGTACAAGGAGGTTCCGGATAAACAAGGAAGAATCACTCTTCCCCCGGATCTTCGTAAATACGCCGGTCTTGACCGCGAACTCACCGTCATTGGTGCCGGGTCGCGCGCAGAAATCTGGAATTCGCAGGCGTGGAACGACTACCTGTCCGTCCAGGAAGACGTGTTCTCACAAACTGAAAACGAAATTATCCCAGGAATGTTCTAGCCCGTCATTCCAGGTCTCCTCCCGATGTTCTGACGTCACTTCCCCGATGGCAGAGCACGGTGGGGGACCTGGAACGACGGGTACCCATCACACAGAAGGAGGGCAGAAGTGTCTGCTGACCGCGATGCCTCGCGCTTGCACGTTCCTGTCCTCCTCAACGAGTGCTTGGACATGCTCGCTCCCGCTATTGAAACTCCCGGAGCGGTCCTGATTGACGCGACCTTGGGGATGGGTGGCCACACCGAAGCAGCGCTCAAGCGTTTCCCTCAACTGACCGTCTTCGGCATCGATCGCGACCCCGCAGCAATTGAGCTTGCATCAGCAAGGCTTGCGCCCTTCGGCTCCAGGTTCCGAGCATTCCATACGACTTACGACAACATGGCCGAAGTCGCCGATGAAGCGCCTGGTGCAATGGTTGATGGCATTCTCATGGACCTCGGCGTTTCTTCTCTTCAGCTTGACGAAGAAGAACGTGGCTTCTCGTATTCGCACGACGCACCTCTCGACATGCGAATGAATCCCACCGTCGGAGTGAGCGCTGCCCAGCTCTTGGCCTCGGCCTCGAAAGAAGAAATCACGCGGATCCTGCGGGTTTACGGGGAAGAGAAGTTCGCCTCGAAGATCGCTGCACGCATCGTTCGCGACCGGGAAACTCAACCGCTCACGCGAACCTCACAATTGGCGCAGATCGTTCGAGACTCGATCCCGGCCGCCGCGCGACGCACCGGAGGAAACCCCGCCAAGAGGACCTTCCAGGCCTTGCGAATTGCGGTCAACGATGAGCTCACGATTCTCGAGGCCGCACTTCCAGCAGCCCTCGAACGACTTCGTGTGGGCGGAAGAATCGTCATCGAGTCCTATCAATCTTTGGAAGATCGCCTGGTCAAGGACATCTTTCGACGTGGGGCAACAGACCAAGCCCCCGCGGGGATTCCCCTCATCCCCGAAGAACTTCAAGCTCGCTTGCAACTCCTTACTCGAGGAGCGCAGTTGGCTGACGACACAGAAAAATCCCATAATCCGCGTTCCGCATCCGTGCGGCTGCGCGGCGCACAGATGATACGTCCCTGGAAGGAAAGACCATGAGCGGAGCCACCGCGCGCGCACGCGCGACCTCTCGTCCGGCCTACGTAGGTGAGGAAATTCGACCACTTTTGACAGTGGTCGACTCCACGCGTCCTCGTCGCTCGGTCATTCCCATGACGATCATCGTGCTGGTCATGATCGCAATCGCTATTGTGGTTCCCATGGTGATTAACACCCACATGGCCCAGACCTCGTACGAGATTCGCGAGTACCAGATTCAGCTCAATGAACTTGAAGCGCAATCATGGACTCTGCAGACTCAACTTCAAGAAAAGGCTTCTCCTGTTGAACTGGAGAAAGCCGCGAAGGCACAAGGAATGGTGCACGCCGGTAAGCTCGGTACCATTCGTCTATCGGATGGCACAGTTGAGGGCGGTGTCGCCGCGCGATGAGGTTGTGGCAGCGCACACGCAAAGCGAGTGATACCACTGCGAATCGCGCCCGTGGAATCGGGAGGATGTTTACCCTCCTCTTTGCGTTATGCGTTCTCCAGCTTTTCGTCATCCAAGTTTTCCAAAGCGCGACTCTTTCATCGGAAGGAGAAAGAGTTCGCACAGCTGTCAGTGAAATTGGTGCAAAACGCGGCAACATCCTCGATGTGAATGGTGTTGTCTTAGCTGATTCAGTTCAGGCCTATCACATTGCGGTCAACCAGCGAGCAATCACGACCTACGAACACAAAGACGACGACGGAAAAGTAGTTGGTCGAGGCCCAGCGGAAGCAGCTAAGCAACTCGCCCCGCTCTTAGGGATGAGTCGCGCCGAATTGGGCGGCATGATGCTGGGGGATTCTACGTATGTCTACCTCAAGAAAAATGTCGATGCGGTGACATACCGTGAGATCCGCAAGCTCGATATCACTGGAATTGAATGGGAGTCGGTGTTCGACCGCGTCTACCCGAACGGTAATACTGCTGCTCCGATCGTTGGCGCGGTGAATGCGCAAAGCGATGGTGTTTCAGGACTTGAAGCGTACTTCAACAATTTCCTCCAGGGAACAGCAGGGGAAGAAGCTTACGAGATCTCGCCCAACGGTGCGATTATGCCTGGCGGGAAGCGCACGACCAAAGAGCCTCAAGATGGCGGTTCAGTACGGACAACCCTCCACGCTGACCTCCAACACCTCGTTCAAGACCGTCTTGACGAACGCGTGCGTAAGCACAATGCAGACTGGGGAGTCGTCGTCATTTCTGATGTGTCGACGGGCCGTATTCTTGTTCTTGCCGATTCGGGGTCCACGACGCCGGATGCCGCAAAGCCTCAATCTGTCATGGGTGTGCAAGCTCCCTACGAACCGGGGTCTGTGGGCAAGCTGTTAACTGTGGCCTCGGCCCTGGAAAAGGGAACGACGACGCCAACGAGTCAGTACAGCGTCCCGTATAGCATTAACCCTCCCGATGCCGGTGGTCCGATCAAGGACTACCACGAGCACGGAACTGAAACTTTGACCTCGACCGGAATCCTCGCGGAGTCCTCAAACGTTGGAACCATTGAGATTGGCGAGCAGGTAGGCGATCGCGATCGCTACGACTTCATGACGAAGATGGGACTCAACCAACTCACAGGGATTGAGTTAGCTGGCGAATCTCAAGGCATCATGCGCGATTTCGACAATATCCAAGGCCGTGATCGCTACACGATGATGTTCGGGCAGTCCTACGCTATTACCGCCGTCCAACAGAATCAACTCATTCAGGCGATCGGAAACCGCGGAGTGATGATTGCACCGCGAATTATTGACTCAACGATCGATTCTCAGGGGCGTGCCGAGAAAGCCACGGCTCCTCAGCCCAAGCAAGTCATGTCGGCGGATCGCTCAAAAGAACTCATCACCATGATGGAGTCTGTTGTCACTGATGAACTGGGTACCGGCCAGACAGCAAAGGTGGAGGGTTACCGCATTGCTGTGAAGACGGGTACCGCAGACATCAAGGTCAACGGAGCTGATGCGGTCGTATCAAACACTGCCGGTTTGATTCCGGCGGAATCTCCGCGTTTGGCGATTTCGGTTGTTTTGTACAACCCGCGTGTGGGCGGTTTGTCTTCGGATTCTGCGGCTCCTTTGTGGGGAGAAGTAGCAACTGAGGCAGTGCGAAACCTGGGGATTCCTGCATCTACAGAAACTGCCCAGCTGTATCCCACGAGGCCCTAGTACGCTAGTGTGCAGTAAATGGGTGAAACCCTAAGGAGAAGCATGCATAGGTCCAGCAAGTGGATCGCTCAAGCATTGGGCGCACAGCTCCACGGCACTGATGTTGAAGTGACCGCGTCAGTTGAAACGGATTCTCGAGAAATAACCCCGGGTTCTCTTTTCGTTGCACGCCGCGGTGAGACAAGCGATGGGCACCAGTATCTTGAAGCGGCGGCTTCGCGTGGTGCAGTGGCAGCAATCGTTGAGCATGTCTGTGATTCGCCGCTTCCCCAAATTGTTGTTTCAGACTCAACCTTTGCCTTGGGAGAGCTTGCTCGCGCCTATCTCAGCGAGTTGCGCCAGTCCCAGCCGCTGGACGTGATCGCAGTGACGGGTTCGGCTGGTAAAACCACGACAAAGGATCTTCTCGCCGCGATCATGAGCGAGGATGCACCAACCGTTGCTCCGCAATTGTCTTTCAATAACGAGGTCGGTCTTCCCCTGACAGTTTTGCGTGCCGATGAATCGACGCGTCACCTGGTCCTTGAAATGGGAGCGTCGGGGCCCGGTCACATTGATTACCTCACGCGTATCGCGCCCCCTGACGCAGCCATTGAACTCATGGTGGGGCACGCGCACTTGGGTGGCTTCGGCTCTGTTGAGGGCGTTCGCGATGCAAAGGCAGAATTGATTCGAGGCCTCGTTCCTTCGGGGGTGAGCATTCTCAATCGCGATGACCCGCATGTGATGGAGATGGCTCCACTGGCTCCGGGACGTATCATCACCTTCTCTGCCGCCGGAAATGCGGAGGCTGACCTCTGGGCTGAAGACCTTCACCTTGATGAGCAGGGGAGGGCTGTTTTTAATCTTCATCTCGACGGCTTGACTTTCCCGATGCATCTTGGTTTGGTCGGTATCCATCACGTCTCAAATGCTTGCGCGGCAATCGCAGGCGCGTGGGTTTTGGGAATCGCGCCGGAAAAGGGTTGCGCGGCTGTTAATGGCCAAGCAGCGTCGAGTCCTCATCGCATGAGCATTCACGAACTCGAGCTTGACGGTCGCCGCATCACTCTCATCGACGATTCCTACAACGCGAACTTGGATTCCTTCCGAGCAGGATGTCGTGCTGCTGCGGATCTGGCAGCAGGGCGTCCCCTGGTCATTGTCGCCGGTGGAATCCTTGAACTTGGTGAGGCCTCGGAAGAAACGCATCGCGAAGTTGCGCGGTTCTTTGAAGATGCGGGTGCGCGCTGCGTGCTTGCCCTCGGCGATGAATCTCAGTTCTACTTCGCTGAGCGAGGCGAGGACGACACACATCGTCGCTTCCGGAATGTTGACGAGGTAATCGACGCTCTGCGCGGCATACTGGAAGATAATGCCGTCGTGTTCATTAAGGGATCCAACGGCTCCGGTGCATGGAAAGTTGCCGATCGCCTAGTGGAGGAGGGCACTTTATGATTGGGCTCATTATTGCCTTTGCGGTTGCTTTAGTCCTTTCAATTTCCCTCACCCCGGTCCTGATCCATTACCTGATCCGGCACCAATACGGGCAGTTTATTCGCCAAGACGGACCGACCGCGCACATGACAAAGCGCGGGACACCCACAATGGGTGGCCTGGTTATTATCCTGGCGACGGTCATCGCGTGGCTGGCTGGAAACCTGATTAATGGCCATTCGCCTTCTTGGTCAGGCTGGCTTCTTGTTTTCCTCTTTGTTGGTATCGGATTCATCGGCCTTCTTGATGACGCCCTCAAGATCATGCACCAGCGCTCTCTGGGGCTGCATGCATGGGCAAAGATCGTTGGTCAGGTCGTGATTGCCTCACTCTTCACGTGGGGAATCGTGGTCAGGCCGAATGTCCATGGTCGTACTCCTGGAATCTTCGATATCTCAATGACGCGCCCCTTGGGATTAACCTTCACGCAATGGGGAATTCTCGCTGCCGTGGTTCTCATTGTCATCTGGGTGAATTTCATCGTCGCCGCATGGTCGAACGCAGTGAACCTGACAGACGGCTTGGACGGCCTTGCTGCTGGTGCGGGTATCTTTGTTTTCGTCTCCTACACCTTCATCTCTTATTTCCAGCTGCTCCAATCTTGTTGGGGCGATACAGTCAATATTTCCGCTTGCTACACCACACGTGATCCTCTTTCCCTCGCAATTTTCTGCACATCTTTGGTTGGTGCTCTTGCTGGGTTCCTGTGGTGGAATGCGTCTCCTGCTCAAATCTTCATGGGAGATACCGGCTCGCAAGCAATTGGTGCGGCGCTCGCTGGAGTGTCGATTCTGACCGACACAGAGTTCCTTGCCGTACTGATCGGCGGTCTCTACGTTCTGACAACGCTCTCCGACGTTATCCAGATCAGCGTCTTCAAGATGACCCACAAACGAGTCTTCCGTATGGCTCCTTTGCATCATCACTTTGAGCTCAAGGGCTGGAAAGAAATCACGATCGTTATTCGTTTCTGGCTCATTGCCGCGCTCTTCGCGGTGATGGGTGCCGGTTTGTTCTATGCAGAATGGGTGTCTCGACTGTGAATTGGCAGGGCCGTTTCGCAATCCTTGGGTGGGGAGCATCAGGAAAGGCATCTGCTCGCGCGCTGCTTGCGCGTGGTGCGCAGCTGCGTGCGTTTGATGGGCGTAGCCCCGATACCTCTTCTCAGGGTGAAGCGCAGGCTCCCGCTCAGCCAGACGAGCTGACTGGCGTTGAGGTCGTCTACAACGCGGATGCTCATGCCCTCTCATGCGAGGCAATTGCATGGAACCCTGATTGCATCGTTGTTTCTCCTGGAATTCCAGCACATCACCCGATTTTTTCTGCTTCTCGAGATGCAGGAATCCCTGTCATCGGCGAAGTTGAACTTGCGTGGCGTCTACAAGAAGATTCTTCTCATGCGGGACGGCCCTGGCTGTGCGTGACCGGAACGAATGGCAAGACCACGACCGTTGGCATGCTGGGATCTATTTTGCGTGCCTCCGGAGCTCGAGTCGCTGAAGTTGGCAACATTGGTTTGCCGATTTGCGAGGCCGTTGATACCGATGCGGAGGTTTTCGCCGTCGAGCTTTCCTCCTTCCAGTTGCACACGGTTTCCACGGTTTCTCCTCTGGCTTCGGTGTGCCTCAATGTTGACGCTGATCACCTTGATTGGCATGGTAGTGCGGAAGCCTATGCAGCGGACAAAGCAAAGGTCTACCACGCAACGCAAGTAGCTTGCTTCTATCCCTCTTCTGATATCGAGATCGAGCACATGGTCGCCGAGGCAGACGTCATTGAAGGTGCTCGCGCTATCGGTCTGACCCTTGGGATTCCGTCGATTTCCCAAGTGGGATGGGTTGAAGATGCGCTGGTGGAACGAGCTTTCGTGGAAAGGCGCCATATGCAGGCGCAATTCCTCGCCGAAGTTGATGACCTGCGTATTGCATACCACGATGGGGTAACAGATGCCGCGCGCATGGATGCCACTGCCGCCGCTGGCCTCGCTCGCGCTTATGGCGTGAGCCCGGAGGCAGTTGCTCAGGGGCTTCGTGACTTCCATCCTGCTGATCACCGACGTGCGGTGATCTCTCACGCCGCGGACGTCACCTGGATTGATGATTCCAAGGCAACAAATGCTCATGCCGCTGCGGCTTCTCTGCGTGGAATTACTCCCGGAACAGCTATCTGGATTGCCGGGGGAGATACAAAGGGCCAAGAATTTGGCGACCTTGTCGCAAAAATTGCTCCTCAACTGCGCGGAGTCGTTGTCATTGGGGAAGACCGCAGTGCGATCCTTCGTGCGCTCGCGCAATATGCGCCGACAGTTCCCTTCGTTGAAGTTGATGGACACGAAGACTGGATGTTCTCCGTTGTGAATGAGGCCGTTGCCCTCTCGCGCCCCGGAGATACTGTTGTGCTTGCACCGGCCTGTGCGTCGTGGGATCAATTCCGCTCTTACGCCCAGCGCGGGGAGGTTTTCCGCGAGGCGGTCGCGCGCCTTGAAGCTCATTGGGCTGCCCAATGACCTCTCTTCTTGAGCGTCTCCATATTCCTCGCTTCGAATTTGCACGGCGAAATGAGGAAGATAAGGTCTACTCGCCTGTAGCGACCTACTATCTCATTGCTCTACCTGCACTGATTTTGACGCTATTCGGCTTGGTCATGGGCTTTTCTGCATCAGCAGTTACGACGATCTCCCAAGGTGGTAGCCCATACAGTACCTTCGCTCGTCAGCTCGCAATTACCGGAATCTCATTCTTAGTCGCAGCGATCATCATTCAACGTATTCCCTCGTCACTGTGGTACCGAGCGGCACCTCTGGTTTTCCTGATCGCACTCGGTTTTCAAGGCCTTGTCTTGACTCCTTTGGCTGCTTCTCAAGGCGGCAATACCAACTGGGTGTCTCTCCCAGGGCTGGGAACCTTCCAGCCCTCTGAGTTTCTCAAGCTTGCTCTGATCATTGCCCTTGGAAGGGTGCTGACTCGAGAAGGCGCAAGGCGCCAAGACTGGAAGCAAATGGCGGTCACGGTGGGCGGCACTGCATTTCTCGCTCTTGTTGACGTCATGCTGGGCAAGGACATGGGAACCGCAATGGTCATGGCAGCGGGAGCTGCCGGAGCAGTGTGGGTTGCAGGATTGCCGAAGCGCTGGTTCCTCACCATCGCAGCAGCTGTGATTCCTTTGGGAGTATTCCTTGTCTTCCAAAACCCAACGCGTTTGAAGCGTATTTCTGCGGTCATGCCGTGGAACCGTCCCGCACGGAACCTGTCTGCTCCCGAACAGATTGACCACGCGCTGTGGGCATTGGGATCAGGCGGCCTGACCGGTCTTGGGCCGGGGGCATCGCGCGAGAAATGGAATTATCTCCAGGCCGCGCACACAGACTTTATCTTGGCGATTATCGGCGAAGAGTTTGGCCTTTTGGGGTCCCTCACCGTGATCACGTGCCTGTGCCTCATGATTTGGGGAATGCTGCGGCTCATTCGCACCACGAATTCATTCTTTGCCGCCATCATCACCGGTGGCGTTGCAACGTGGATTGGGATCCAGGCCTTCATTAATATCGCTTCCGTGACAGGGATGGGTCCCGTTATTGGTGTTCCTCTTCCCCTTGTTTCATATGGCGGATCCTCATATCTCTTTACGGTCTCTGCGATTGCCGTCGTTGCTGCCTGCGCACGCGAGAATGCAGGGATGACAATGGGCCTGAAATTCTCGAGTTTGCGTGACCCCCGCGTCTCATCGCGGCGTCGTCATCCCGGAAAGAAACGTCAACGCTCCACGGAAGGAACACGATGAGTGAGAAGATCGTTCTTGCTGGCGGAGGAACAGCGGGGCATGTGAACCCCCTGCTCGCAACGGCCCTTGAACTGCGTTCACGCGGGTACGAGGTCGTCGCGCTTGGAACGAAACAGGGCTTGGAAACGACCCTTGTTCCGGCAGCGGGGATCGAACTTGTGACAATTGAACGCGTTCCGCTTCCCCGGAAGCCTTCCCTGCAGTTCTTCTCATTGCCGCGTCGCATGAAGCAAGCTATCGCTCAGTGCCGCTCGGTCCTCCAGGGAGCGCAGGCACTTGTTGGTTTTGGCGGATATGTGTCCACGCCTGCTTATCTTGCCGCCCGTAAAATGGGCGTTCCGATCATCATCCACGAGCAAAATGCGCGGCCGGGCCTGGCTAATCGCGTAGGAGCTCGCTGGGCCTCGGCTTTGGGACTGACTTTCCCCTCGACACCGCTGATTGCCAAGCAGGGAATTACGGAAGTGACGGGCTTGCCGCTTCGCCCTGCCATCCAGGAGCTGGCCGCTACTCGCTCCAGTGAGGAAGGATGCCTCGCTGCACGCGAGCAGGCGGCCTCGAGGCTGGGAATTGATCCGAAGATGGAGACTCTCCTCATCACCGGAGGATCTCTTGGCGCTCTCAACGTTAATCGTGCGATGATTGCCGCTGCCGCGCAGCTTCCGCCAAACGTGCAAGTGCTTCACTTGACTGGGAAGGGCAAGGATCAGGAAGTTTCTCAGGCGGTGTCTGCAGCTGGCGTTGCACAACGCTGGCACGTGATTGATTACCTCTCAACAATGGAAGACGCGCTAGCTGTCGCTGACCTTGTTGTCTGCCGTTCAGGAGCAGGCACTGTCGCCGAGATGACCGCACTGGGATTGCCGTGCGTATATGTTCCGCTTCCTATCGGTAATGGAGAGCAGAAGCTTAATGCCGCTGACCACGTTGCTCACGGTGGTGCTCTTCTCGTGGCGGACTCGGAGCTGAATGCCCACTACGTTTGTGAGAAGATCTTCCCCCTACTCGGAAGCGCAGAATTGCAGCAGATGGCGCAGGCATCGCGAGCTCTGGCTCAACCCGATGGTGCGCTTAAACTTGCCGACCTGATCGAATCGACTCTTCATGGGAAGAAGGCTGAAAAGTGAGTACCTCACATCGCTTCCACCTGATCGGTATCGGCGGCGCTGGGATGTCAGTCGTCGCAGAGCTTTTGAAAGATCGAGGCCTTGAGGTCTCGGGATCCGATCAAAAGGATTCACCGGTCTTGGACCACCTACGCAGCGTGGGTGTGAAGGTTTTCGTCGGCCACGATGCTTCGCATGTTCCCGAAGATAGTGTTGTTGTCGTTTCAACCGCTGTCCGAGAGACAAATCCAGAACTTGCTTTTGCCCGCAAAGAAGGGCTGAGGGTTATCCATCGATCTCAAGCTCTTGCTCTGGCCGCTAGCGGGATGCGTTTCGTTGCGGTTGCAGGCGCTCACGGAAAAACGACGACCTCGGGAATGCTCTCAATGGCCCTGCGTCAGGCGGGCGCAGATCCTTCGATTGCGGTTGGGTCTGTCATCCCTGAACTTGGTTCGGGAGCTCACTTGGGCAGTGGAGATATTTTCGTTGCCGAGGCCGATGAATCCGACGGCTCTTTCCTGAACTACACGCCGTGGATCGAAATCGTTACCAATGTCGAGCCCGATCACTTGGACCGCTATGGAAGTCGCGAGGCCTTTGAACAAGTTTTCGTTGACTTCGTTGGGTGTCTTCGTGAGGGCGGAACGCTTGTGTGCTGCGGTGAGGACGCGGGGAGCGCTCGCCTTGCTCGTTACGCGAAAGGACGCGGTATTGATACCGTGACCTACGGGCGTGAAGGACAGGAAAGCCCTGAACTTGGTGCGCCCTGCGATGTCGTCATCAAAGACGCGGCAACCGATGGACACGTCGCATCAGCTCAAGTTTTATGGAACACAGAAACGGTCGAGATTAACCTGCGCGTCCCGGGCCTGCACAACATTGTGAATGCTGTGGCCGCGTGGATTGCTGGCGTTCGTTTGGGTATTGAGGCGCATCTCATGGCTTCCTCGCTCACTGCTTTCAGCGGGACTTCTCGTCGTTTTGAATTCAAGGGGGAAAGCGGCGGACGTCGGCTTTACGATGACTATGCGCATCATCCCACTGAGGTCGCAGCAGCCATTACCCAAGCCCGCAGTGCAGCCGGGAATGGGGAAGTAAGCGTTGTCTTCCAGCCTCACTTGTATTCGCGGACCCAGTCTTTCGCTGCGCGTTTTGCTGATGCGCTTTCGCATGCTGATCACGTCTATGTCTGTGACATCTACGGAGCACGTGAAGACCCTGTTCCGGGCGTTGACTCAACTCTCATCACTTCGCACCTGCCGAAGGCACGCTACGTCCCTGACATGCATGAGGCCGCTCGTTTGGCTGCTCGCGAGGTCAGCGAAGGTGGGATTCTCCTGACCATGGGTGCCGGATCGATTACCCAATGCGATCAGGATGTGCTCGATGAGTGGGAACACGACGGCGCTGGGAGCGCTCAGTGAAACAACCCCCTCGTCCTCGTCGCAGCCGCGCCTTTCCTCCTCAAGAACCGGCGAGCGCTCCTGAATCCGCCCCCGAAGACGATCGCCGAGGCGCAGCTGAGGTGGTCGAGGCCCCGCAGGCCTCGGCGGAGGATAACTCGCGCACCGCTTCGGTCTCGATGCGGGGTGAGGAAAGCGGAAGTGAGCGTGAGGCTCATTTTTCAACGGGCGCACGTGCTTCGCGGATTCGTCGGGGGAGCGAAGCGCGTGATGAGCGCACGGCGAGACGTGAACGCAATCGTGAGTTGCGTCGTTCGCGACGCGAAGCAGCAGCTCGTCCAACCAGTGGTGACCTTCTTCGCCGTCCTATCGGTCAGTCGGATGCTGCGACAGTTTTAGGCTCGAGTGATGAGAGCGCGACTGCAGACTTGAGCGAGCGCCGAAAAGAACGTCAGTTAGCGCAGCGTCGACTAGTGCTCACTCGGATCGCGACGGTATCTGCTGCATGCGTAGTGGTTGCTGCGCTCGTGTGGGGGATCTTTTTCTCTCCACTTTTCGCGCTGGACACGTCCAAGGTGTCGATCGAAGGCTTGGGTGAAGATGGAGCAACAACCTCTGAGGTGCAAGCTGCGATTGAGCCTTTTGCTTCTACTCCGCTCCCACGTCTATCGACCTCAAAAGTGAGTGCTGCTATTGGCCAGGTGCGTTTGGTTCGTGAGGCTCAGGTTGAGCGCACGTGGCCACGAGGCCTAACGGTTACTGTGCGTCCGCGTCAGGCGGTTCTTGCGGTAAAAGAGGGGAACGCTTGGTCCTTGGTTGACGATCAAGGTGTGAGCTTGTCGACCTCTCCTTCCATGCCCGCAGGAATGGCACCGACCACGCTGCCTGATGGAGACGAGCGCTCACGCGCTGCCGGTGAGGTTGCTGCAATTTGGGCAGCAATGGGAGACGAATTGCGTTCTCAAATCACGATGATCACTCATGACGGTCAGACCGTATCGATGACATTGTCGAACTCGCGGACCTTAAATTGGGGAGTCGCTAGCGAGAATGATCTGAAAGCGAAAGTGGCTCAGGTTTTGATTTCGCAGCGTCAGGCGCGCACCTACGACGTGTCTTCTCCCGTGCATCCTGTCACTTCTTAAGTTCGAGAAGCGACACGCCCACAAATGACCTTGAAGAAGAGGTGTCCTACCCCTACCGTCTTTCCGTCTAAAAGCAGGTCAAACATCAACCTTCCACTTGAGGTTTAAGGTTGGTGCGCAGAAAGAGGGCAGGGTTATGGTCGCACCGCAGAATCATCTGGCGGTTATTAAGGTCGTCGGAGTCGGTGGTGGCGGTGTGAACGCCGTCAATCGAATGATTGAAGTGGGCTTGAAGGGCGTTGAATTTATCGCCGTGAACACGGACGCGCAGGCTCTGCTCATGTCCGACGCAGAAACCAAGCTTGATATCGGTCGCGATCTCACGCACGGCCTCGGCGCCGGCGCAGATCCTGCGGTCGGTCGCCAGGCCGCCGAAGACCACATTGACGAAATCACCGAAGCCCTCGAGGGCGCAGACATGGTCTTCGTGACCGCGGGTGAAGGCGGCGGTACCGGTACCGGCGCTGCCCCCGTCGTTGCAAAGATTGCGCGCACCGCGGGTGCACTGACCGTCGGTGTCGTCACTCGTCCCTTCTCCTTCGAAGGAAATCGCCGTGCCTCTCAGGCGGATGCAGGTGTGGAAAAGCTGCGCGAAGAAGTCGACACCCTCATCGTGATCCCCAACGATCGCCTCCTGCAGATTTCTGACGCGAATATTTCGGTTCTTGAAGCTTTCCGCGCTGCTGACCAAGTCCTCCTTTCAGGTGTCCAGGGCATCACCGAACTGATCACGACTCCTGGTCTGATCAACGTTGACTTCAACGATGTGAAGTCCGTGATGAAGGATGCCGGTTCTGCCCTCATGGGGATCGGCTCTGCAACCGGTGAAGATCGCGCTCTGCGCGCGGTTGAGTCCGCAATTTCTTCGCCCCTTCTCGAGGCCTCGATCGATGGCGCGCACGGCGTCCTCATGTTCTTCCAGGGCGGTTCCGACCTTGGTCTGCAGGAGATCTACCAGTCCTCGCTCCTTGTTCGCGAGGCCGCGCACCCCGAGGCGAATATCATCTTCGGTTCGGTTATCGACGATTCGCTGGGCGACGAGATCCGCGTGACAGTTATCGCTGCAGGCTTTGATGAGGTTGCGACACAGGCGGGTCCGGTCAGCGAGCCCGTCATCGCGCCTCGCCCCGTCCAGGCTCGCCCGGAAAAGAGCGAACAGCAGCCAGCACCGCAGCGCCGCCTCGGTGAGGTTGCCTCGACTCATACCGCTGCACACCGCGCAGATCCGGAACTGCCGACTCGTACCAACCAGATTCCGATCGCGCGTCCTACCGAAGAAGACGGATCGAAGGAAGTTCCTTCTTCCCTCGAAGTTCCTCGCGTCTTCGAAGAGGAACAGCATTCGGATGTCTTGGACATTCCGGACTTCCTGCGCTGATGAAGCATACTGACCTGCCCGGTGCCCGCGTCTTCTTCACTGAAGTTGGCGCGGGCACCGACCCATACCGGGACAACTATGGCGCGCATGTTCCCGATGACCCTCGGCTTGTTGAAGAACGGCGTTTCGGACTTTTTACTCAGATCGGGGCACCAATCGTTTGGATGAACCAGACTCACTCGGCCACTGTTGAGATTCTTGATCCTGCGAAGATCTCTTCTTATGACTCTGGGCGCATGGGGGAGTGGGGTCCTATCGAGTCTGACGGAATCGTCGTCGATTCTCGTCAATGGGAAACCCCGCCAGCCCTTGCGGTAATGACAGCAGATTGCATGCCGGTATTGTTGAGTTCGCGCCAGGGAGTCATCGGTGCGGTTCACGCTGGTCGGGTCGGCTTCCTTCATGGAATCTTGTCGCATGCCCTTGATGCTTTTCGTTGCTGCGGCGTGCAAGATGAAGAAATCTCTATGCTCATCGGTCCGTGTATCTGCGGCAAATGCTATGAAGTTTCGCCGCAGATGAGAGAAGAGAGCGCCGCCAGCTGCTCCGCCATTGCCTCGCAAACGTCATGGGGGACCGAGGCCTTAGATTTGCCGGGTGCTGCCTTACAGTGGGCCCGCGAACGTGGAGTTAGCGCGTCTTGGGTGGGCGAGTGTACGCTCGAGAACCCGGCTTACCATTCCTACCGTCGTTCCCCCGAATGCGGGCGTTTTGCGTCGGTAATTGCGACATGCCGACACTCTTAAGCTGAAGCGATGCTCTGGGGCATTACCTTGTGCACAGGTCCCATTATTTCAAGGAGAGCATGATGTCAGGCTTCGGAGCGAAAGCACGCCAATTCATGGGTTGGTACACCCCGGAAGAGGTCGATGAGAGCACTTTGGACTTCCTTCCCGAAGAGTTTGAGGAGACAGAGGTGGCTCACATTACGCCCACTCCCGCATCGAATGTCACTCCGATCCACCGCGAGGAGCGTCGTAGCTCTCAGCAGGCCGATCTTTCTCGGATCGTGACAGTTCGCCCGCTGAACTACAACGATGCTCCCGCCATTGCTGAACCCTACCGTGACGGCATTCCGGTGATTATGAACCTCTCGGAGGTTTCCGATAAGGATGCGCAGCGCTTCATTGATTTCGCTGTCGGTCTGACCTACGGACTCCAGGGTGTTTTTGAGCGCGTGACCGATCGCGTCTTCCTCCTGTCACCTCACAGCGTCGAAGTTACTGGCGACGTCACCGGCTCCAATCGTTCGGCTACCGCACTCTTCGGGCGCTGACAATGGTATTCCTGTGGTTGGGAGGAGCGATTGCTCTTCTTGCCGGTCTTTACATGCTCGTGCTGATCGCACGCATGATCTTTGACTGGATCCGCATCCTCTCGTCGTTATGGCGCCCACGGGGAATCATTCTGCTGCTCGCAAATGTGATCTACTTTTTCACGGACCCTCCGCTAAAATTTCTGCGCAAGATGATCCCACCGGTTCGTTTGGGAGGAAATGTCGCCATCGACACGGCCTTCCTGATCGTCTTCTTGGTGACGATCCTGTGTGAAAACCTTGGTGTTTTCATTCGGAGCTTCGGTGTTTGATCTGTGCAACTGACGCGCGCTCTCGATCCCGTCGCGCTTGCGTGTCACCCGAGTAATAAGTGAAATATGGGGAAATTGGTGTTATTGTGACGCTAGTTCCGCTATTATTCCAGTGTGTAGTTCGGGTCATCCTCATCGGTGATCCGGTGGTGTGAGTGCACTTACATCACGTAACAAGTACCGAGAGGTAAACAAATGGCTCTGCTCACAACCGAAGATGTTTTGAACAAAACCTTCAACATCGTTAAGTTCCGTGAAGGATACGACCAGGTCGAGGTCGACGATTTCCTTGATGAAGTCGTCTCCACGATCTACACCCTCCAGGCTGAGAATCAGAACCTGCGCGAAGAGCTCGAAGCAGCTGAACGTCGCGTAGCCGAGCTGTCGAACGGCCAAGCCACCACCTTCACGGCACCCGAAGAACCCGAACCCGTCGTCGAAGAGGCACCTGCCCCCGCACCCTCTGTCACCGAGACTGTTGTTGCCGCTCCTGTCGCTCCCGCGACCCCGGAGAGCGCAGAGTCTGCAACCTCGATGCTCGCTTTGGCTCAGCGCGTCCACGACGAATACGTGCGCGATGGTCGCGAAGAGTCCGACCGAATCATTGCTGACGCCAACGCTAAGCGCGATGAGATCATCGCCGATGCTCAGAACCAGCACCAGAACATCCTCTCCCAGCTGGATCAGGAGCGTTCGCTGCTCGAAGGAAAGATCAACGAGCTTCGTTCCTTCGAAGCCGAATACCGTGCGAACCTGCGTGACCACCTCGAGGGCCTGCTCAAGGAAGTAAACGCCGGTACGCAGAACTGATTGTCTTTTAGACATCCGTTATCTTCTCTATGACGGTGGCGCCTGAGCGGCGTCACCGTCATAATCTTTATGTGAAGAAAAATAACCGCGCGATACTCATCTGGGCATACGTCATTGCAATCCTTGCGCTCGCACTTGATCAAGCCTCGAAGTTTTGGGCACTGAAGAATCTAGGAGACGGCATTGTTCGTCCGCTTCTGGGATCTTTTCTCCGCCTTGAACTGACCGCCAATCCGGGCGCTGCGTTTTCGCTGGGATCTCACACGACGATCATCTTCACATGCATTGCCTGTGTCGTCGTTACTGCAATCATCATGTATCTTCCCCGGGTTCGCTCGCGTTTCCTTGCCTTCGGTTGCGCTCTTCTTCTGGGTGGGGCAGCGGGTAACCTTGTCGACCGATTTATCCAAAACCCAGGCTGGGGTAACGGACACGTGGTTGATTTCATTGGTTACGGGAACTGGTTCATTGGAAACGTTGCCGATATCTGGATTGTCTGTGCTGTCATCCTTCTCTTTATCGGTAGCTTTATCGGCCCCAAACGCGACGCTCACTGATCATGCCTGAAACTCGCCTCATGCCTGTTCCTGACGCTCTCGTGGGAGAGCGTATTGACGCAGCTCTTTCTCGAATTCTTGGACTCTCACGCTCGCGATGCAGTGACCTGATCCTTGAAGGACATATTCGTGTCAATGGGAATCCAGCCTCGAAGTCGCTCAAGCTCGGCGAAAATGACCTCCTCGAAATCACCATCCCAGATCCGGAAGTTCCTGTCACTCCCGTTGTTGGCATGGATATTCTCTACGACGATGACGACATTGTTGTTGTGAATAAACCTGTTGGGGTCGCCGCTCATTCTGGTCCCGGATGGACGGGTCCGACGGTTGTTGGCAATCTTGCAGCAGCTGGGTATCGCATCACGACACACGGCCCGGTTGAACGTCAGGGGATCGTTCACCGCCTCGATGTGGGAACCTCCGGCGCGATGATGGTTGCCAAATCGGAACTCGCCTACTCGGTTATGAAGCGCGCATTCAAAGAGCGCACAGTCCGTAAGATCTACCACGCGGTCGTTGCGGGGCATCCCGATCCGGCCTCGGGAACGATCGACGCTCCCATTGGTCGCCATCCTTCACGTGAGTGGCGGATGGCCGTGATCGACGGGGGGAAACACGCAGTCACGCACTATGACACCCTCGAGTTGATGGCGGGGGCGGCGCTGCTCGAAGTCCACTTGGAGACCGGACGTACCCATCAGATTCGCGTTCACATGGCGGCTGTCGGGCATCCTTGCGTCGGAGATGTTTTTTACGGGGCGGATCCGACGAAGGCGGAAGAACTTGGCTTGGAACGCCAATGGCTTCATGCCGTTGAACTCGGCTTCACCCATCCGCGCACTCAACTTCCCGTAACGGTCCGCGCGCCTTACCCGGATGACCTTCAAAGAGCTCTTGATACTTTGCGTGAAGCCTGAGGCTTGAACTCTCGATTCAATCAGTACGGCCTGAAGAGAAACACTAGACTGGAAACATGGCACCTGTGGACTCGTTCGTGCACCTGCACAATCACTCGGAATACTCGATGCTCGATGGGGCTGCGCGAATCAAGCCGATGGTGGCAGAAGCCGTACGTTTGGGGCAGCCCGCAATTGGTCTGACCGACCACGGATACCTTTTTGGCGCCTATGAGTTCTACGACGCAGCAACGAAAGCCGGCATTAAGCCCATCATCGGACTCGAAGCCTATGTGACCCCCGGGACCTCTCGTTTTGATCGCCAAAAAGTCACTTGGGGTGAGCCCTGGCAGCGCTCGGATGACGTATCGGCCTCGGGGTCCTACAATCACCTCACGTTAATCGCCTACTCAACCGAGGGAATGCACAATCTTTTCCGCTTGGGATCCTACGCCTCGGTAGACGGACAATTCGGTAAGTGGCCGCGCGCAGATAAAGAACTCCTCGAGCGCTTCCACAAAGGATTGATTGTCTTCACCGGCTGCCCCTCCGGAGCTGTGCAGACCCGCATGCGTTTGGGGCAATGGGACGAGGCCGTGGCGGAGGCTGCGGAACTACGCGATATTTTCGGACCCGAGAACTTCTACGTCGAAGTCATGGATCACGGGATTGAGTTTGAACGCCGTACCCAAAAGCAGCTTCTTGAACTAGCCAAACTCATGGATGCTCCGCTGGTAGCGACCAACGATGCGCACTATGTGAAGAAAGAAGACCGCGGGATCCAAGACGCGCTCTTGTGTATTAACTCGGGGTCGCGAATCTCTGACCCTGATCGCTTCAAATTTGACGGCGATGGCTACTACATCCGTCCCTCCGAAGAAATGCGCTCGATCTGGAAAGAGCTGCCCCAAGCCTGTGATTCGACGCTTGAGATTGCCGAAAGATGCGAGGTTCACTTCCGTACCACCGCGGAAGGCGCCTCGTATATGCCTGACTTCCCGGTGCCCGAAGGGGAAGACAAGACCTCGTGGTTCATCAAGGAAGTTGAAAAGGGACTTCAGGAGCGATTCCCGAAGGGAATTCCGGATGCTGTGCGTAAGCAAGCTGAATACGAGGAAGACGTCATCATCAAGATGGGGTTCCCCGGTTACTTCCTGACGGTTGCGGACTACATCAACTGGGCGAAGAGCCAAGGAATCCGCGTGGGGCCGGGCCGTGGTTCCGGTGCAGGATCCATGGTCGCCTACGCGATGAAGATCACGGAGCTCAACCCCCTCAACCACGGGCTCATCTTCGAACGCTTCTTGAACCCCGAACGTATTTCGATGCCCGACTTCGACGTTGACTTTGACGAACGTCGTCGCGATGAAGTCATCGAGTACGTCAAGCAAAAGTACGGCGAAGACCGTATTTCTCAGGTCGTTACCTACGGTCGAATCAAGACGAAGCAGGCTTTGAAGGACTCCGCGCGTATTTTGGGGCGCGACTTCAAAGTGGGGGAGCAGCTGACGAAGGCCCTGCCGCCATCGGTCATGGGCAAGGACATTTCTGTTGCGGGCATCTTCGACGAGAATGACAAGCGCTACGCCGAGGCGGCGGAGTTCCGTAAGTATTACGAAGAGAACCCGGATATTCACGAGGTCGTCCAATATGCCCTGGGCCTTGAAGGACTGACGCGTCAGTGGGGTGTGCACGCCTGTGCTGTCATTATGTCTTCGCATACGCTGACGGACATCATCCCGATCATGAAACGTCCGCAAGACGGCGCAATCATTACGCAGTTTGACTATCCGACCTGTGAAGGGCTCGGCCTGCTCAAGATGGACTTCTTGGGCCTGAGAAACCTCACTGTCATCTCAGATGCTTTGGAGAACATCAAGCTCAATGGGAAAGAAGATCCAGATCTAGACCATGTGGCGCTGGATGACCCGGCAACCTACGAGCTATTGGGACGCGGAGACACTCTGGGTGTTTTCCAGCTTGATGGCGGTGGTATGCGCGATCTTCTCAAGCTCATGAAACCCGACAACTTCGAAGATATCTCGGCTGTCGGTGCGCTGTATCGCCCGGGGCCCATGGGCGCGAATTCCCATACGAATTACGCGCTGCGTAAGAACGGGCGTCAAGAGATCACCCCTATTCACCCCGAGCTTGCGGAGCCACTCGAAGACATTCTTGGAACGACTTTCGGTCTGATTGTCTACCAGGAACAGGTCATGCAGATTGCCCAGAAGCTGGCAGGCTACTCTCTGGGCCAGGCAGATATTCTGCGTAAGGCCATGGGTAAGAAGAAGAAGGAAGTTCTGGACCAACAGTTCAAGGGCTTCCGCCAGGGAATGATCGACAACGGGTACTCCGAGGAATCGATTCAAGCTCTGTGGGACGTCGTCGTTCCCTTCTCTGCCTACGCTTTTAACAAGGCACACTCTGCGGCTTACGGTTTGGTGTCCTACTGGACTGCTTACCTGAAAGCGAATTACCCGACCGAATACATGGCAGCCCTGCTGACCTCAACGAAGGACAACAAGGACCGTCGTGCGCTCTATCTGGCGGAATGCCGTCACATGGGCATCACGGTGCTTCCTCCGGATGTCAATCATTCGATGGGAACCTTTGCTCCTGATGGGCAGAATATTCGTTTCGGTTTGAACGCTATCCAAAACGTTGGAGCCAACGTCGTTGATGCCATCGTGGAGACCCGAAAGGAAAAGGGAAAGTTCACCAACTTCCAAGACTTCCTCGACAAGGTTCCCCAGGTTGTGTGTAATAAGCGCACCATTCAGTCCTTGATTCGTGCGGGAGCTTTCGACTCGCTTGGCTACACCCGCCGTTCGCTTCTCGCCCGCTGCGACGAGGCCGTGGATGCAGTGATCGACCTCAAGCGCAACGAGGCAATCGGGCAGTTTGATCTTTTCGGCGGCATGGGGATGGGAGATGAGCCGGGTTCTTCACTGGCCATCGAAATCCCGAATCTGCCTGAATTTGACCGCCGCCAAAAGCTCGCCGAAGAACGCGAGATGCTGGGTCTGTACGTCTCGGACCACCCCCTGCGCGGCCTCGAAGGCGCGCTGGAGAGACACCAAGACGTCGAAATTGCGCAGATCGTCGGTGGGGAAGAATCCATGGTCGACCGAACGGTGAAGATCGCGGGATTGGTTTCCGCGGTCCAAACAAAGGTCACGAAGCAGGGCAATCCTTGGGCAATTGCAACGATTGAAGATCTGAGCGGTTCAGTGGAAGTACTCTTCTTCCCCCGTGCCTATGAGACTGTCCAGACTTTCCTTGCTCCCGACTTGGTTGTTCAGATTGAGGGGCGCGTCAATACGCGTGACGAACAGGTATCGATCTACGGGCAGTCCATGAATATTCTGGAATTGCGCGAGGACGGTAATGTTCCCCTTGACCTGGAATTGGCAGCCTCGCGCTGCACACCTGAGCTTTTGCGTGAACTCAAGGAAGTCCTAGAGACTTTCCCCGGGTCGTCACCCGTGCGACTACACCTGCGTGAACCCGGACGTGTCACCATCGTTGAGCTGGACTCTTCACTTCGAGTGACGCAATCGGGCCCCTTCTTCAGCCACGTGAAGGCGGTTGTCGGTGCAGATGGTGTTCTAACCTCGCACTGATCGCACGAAGCCCGGTAGAAAACGTCGCAAACGGGGGAGCGCGGCATCTTTGCGTGGTGGCCGGAGGCCTCGTCGCTTAATCGACGACGCTCACGCGCGCCGCGTAGGTCCCCGTGGCGGTGTGCAGCTCGACGAGTTCTCCATCCTCAAGGGCGTGACCGCGCCTAGTCTCTACCTCACCATTGACGCAAACATCGCCACTTTGGATGAGTTCGCGTGCCTCGGCCCCATCTTCAACAAGGCCAGAAAGTTTCAGGAACTGTCCAAGGCGGATAGCCCCGCGAACCTCGATTGTGGGGACCGATGACATATAGACTCCTAGATTTCCAAAGTCTTCTCTTTGCTTCGTATTATCACACGCGCCACGCACGCGATACGATAGGCCAAGTAATCAACACGAAGTGGGAGGGCCCTGTGTCTGAAGACCAGAATCGGGATCTCGATGCGCAATTTCGCGATCTAGTCGCAGGCATGGAAACCGATTTGGACGCGGGCGGTGTGCCGGAAGATGCGGCGGCCAGCCAGAACCCAACCACTGATGATCTTGACACTCCCGTTGATGAGGCTCTTCACCTTGAGGGGGGAAAGCTCTCCGTCGCATTGATCCTCGCGCCGATTCCTTCCGCTGAGGCCCTGCACTCCCTTCTTGCCCTTTCCGGAATTCACGAGGCCGTGGTCCGTCTGAAACCGTGGACGGGAGTTTGGCTTCGCGTGCAGACCCAGACGACGCAAGAAGACGAACTGAACGTCCTGCTCACTGGGCGTCGAGCGATGCCCGCCGAGGTCGACAAGGTTGCTTCTGTGATCTCGCGACTTTCGAAGTATGGAGCAGTTGCGATCATGTCCTGGCTCGTTGAGGGCGATGGAATCGAACCGGGAGTCTCGGGGCAAATTACCGCTCAACGCTACGTCAATGGCCATAGTGAAGACGATATTCCAGCGGGGCTTTTGCTTGGAGCAATGCCTCAGGCAACCGAGGATTTACTTCTTGGGCGTACGGTTCCCGAAGACTATCCCGATTCGATTCAAGCCGATGGTAAAGGCGGCAAACGAGGCCGTTTCATGTGGTTCAGGAAGCGTTGATGGTGGATATCGGAGAGGCGCAGAAGAACCGTTTGGCTCAGCGCTTAGCGATGGCTTCTCACAACCGTGAGGATTCTGGTCAGCTCTTGGAAGCAACCGCGCGGGCTCTTCAAAGCGGTGAAGACGGTAGTGCGTCTCAGCTTGAGGCACTGGTTCATGCCTTCGAAAACGAACGCGTAATTGTCCCGATCCGCGTTGAAGAAGATCCTCGGGTGACAGGGATTCACGCGGGGGAGGCCGGACATGATCCCGTCGGATTTCTTCGCGTTGAAACGGTGGCAGGGCCAGCGATTGCTGCCTTTACCTCCGCGCAGTCACTGGGCGCGTATGACCCGAATGCTCGTCCCATGGCGCTGAGCTTTCGCCGCCTCGCATTGGCTGCATTAGTTGAGAGCGCAGGCAAGGTTATCGTGGATCCTAGCAGCCGCGATATTCTCATCCCTCGCAGTGCAACGAGCGCGCTTGCTCAGGGAGATCATTGGCTCCCAGCATGGAAAGATCAGGAACTACGGGACCTTCTTTTCCGGCAGGCACAGGATGAATGCTCATCGATTATTGATCTGAGCGTCGAGTATGCGGGAATGGGTGTATGTAGGGTCAGCCTCGTCATTGATCCGCAAGCAGTGGAAGAAGCGGATCGTGCGCAGTTGCGCGAAAGAGTCTTGCACACGATCGACGTTCTGAATTCGAATAAGCGTCTGAGAGCCGTTGCTGATGATATTCAGTGGGTTCCGCGCTGGGGGACACTAGCCGGATAGGGGCATCACAGGGCGAGCATGTGAGAGATTCCATCGCTGTGGCTTATGGAGGGCCTTCGCGTTGAATGGAATCTTTTGCTAAGATTGTTTCGACCAATCGGGGATTTCGCCCCGATCGTGCAAGCGGAGTTTCTCCCACCTTGATTCCCGCCCGGGTGACCGGGTTGCCCACGTAGAGCCAGGGGATCGGGTTAAACGGTAGCATCCGGACGGATGTTGTTGCCGGGATAAGCCTTCGTGCGCACAGTGGCACGGAGGCATTTTTCGTGTCACGGATACGACTGTGGAAGGAGCCACTCATTAGCGAGCCTCGCATCAATGAGCGGATTCGAGTTCCCGAGGTACGTCTCGTGGGACCCGGAGGAGAACAGGTTGGTGTTGTCCGCGTGGAAGACGCACTGCGTCTTGCCGAAGAAGCGGGCCTCGACCTGGTCGAGGTTGCACCCGACGCTAAGCCGCCGGTTGCAAAACTCATGGACTACGGAAAGTACAAGTACGAAGCGGCCCAGAAGGCCCGTGATGCTCGCCGTAACCAGGCGAACACCCAGCTGAAGGAAATCCGTTTCCGACTGAAGATTGATGACCACGATTTCTCGGTGAAGAAGGGACACGTTGAGCGTTTCCTTTCTGCCGGCGACAAAGTCAAGGTCATGATCATGTTCCGCGGTCGTGAGCAGTCACGACCCGAAGCGGGCGTCCGACTCTTGCAGCGTCTGGCTGAAGAAGTGGGAGAACTCGCCACCGTCGAATCTATGCCTCGTCAAGATGGCCGCAACATGACCATGGTTCTTGCGCCTACGAAGCGCAAGTCCGATGCGGTGAACGAGCAGCGTAAGCGCCGTGAAGCCGAGCGTGAAGAACGCCGCGGTAAGCGCGCCGAACGCGCCAGTAAGGACCAAGCTCGTGCGGCCTCGCAAGAGGCTGATGCACAGAAGTAGTGAAGGCAGGGGCTCAGCCCCCGTCCGGAAGAAGAAGGATCAAAATAATGCCGAAGAATAAGACGCATTCCGGTGCAAAGAAGCGTTTCCGCTTGACCGGAAAGGGCAAGATCATGCGCGAGCAGGCAGGCGCACGCCACCTCCTCGAGCACAAGTCCTCCCGCAAGACCCGTCGTCTGGCCACCGATCAGGTTCTGGCCACCGCCGATGTCAAGCGCGTCCGTTCCATGCTGGGCAAGTGACCCGCACCTTCGACAAGGAGATTTAGAAAATGGCACGTGTTAAGCGTTCTGTTAACGCCAAGAAGAAGCGTCGCACCGTACTTGACCAGGCATCCGGCTACCGTGGCCAGCGTTCGCGCATGTACCGCAAGGCCAAGGAACAGGTCACGCACTCATTCGTGTACTCGTACCGTGACCGCAAGGCGAAGAAGGGCGATTTCCGTCGCCTGTGGATCCAGCGCATCAACGCTGCTTCCCGCGCACAGGGCATGACCTACAACCGTTTCATCCAGGGCCTGAACCTGGCAGGCGTTGAGGTCGATCGCCGCATGCTGGCCGAACTGGCCGTCAACGACATTGCCACCTTCAATGCTCTCGTTGAGGTCGCCAAGAAGGCTCTGCCGGCAGACGTGAACGCCCCCAAGGCCTGAGCTTTTGGTGAATAACTTTTCTGAACGCCCGTCCATCCTCGATAATCCTCATGCTGAACGCGTGAAGAAAGTCGCGGCTCTGGCCGGGCGTTCGGCGCGTTTCAAGCACGGGAAAATTCTGGTTGAGGGCCCGCAGGCAGTTCGTGAACTGGTCCGGCATCGTTCCTCCTTCGTCGAGGACGTTTATTACACTTCGGCAGCGGCACAAACGCATCCCGATGTTATTGACGACGCCGAGAGACTCTGTCGCTGGGTACACGAAGTCAGTGATGAAGTCGCCCAAGCAATCAGCCGCGATAGCCAGGGAATTTGCGCAGTTGCACGTACAGAGGCAATTGAGTCCGTCCTTCCCGAAATCCAAAGTGGGGATACTCTGGTTGTCATTGCTCAGGGGAGAGACCCGGGTAATGTTGGCACCATCATACGTACCGCGGATGCGATGGGGGCTCGGGCAATTATCAGCGTCAAGGGAAGTGTTGATTCTTCCAGTCCAAAGGTCATTCGCTCCTCTGCTGGCTCGGTTTTCCATCTTCCCATCGTCCCCGCTGCGTCTTTTGACGAGGCCTGCCAGACGTTGCGCGGCATGAATGCTGGAATCCTCGGGACTTCCGGTGCGCAAGGTGCCTACAGCCTGACCTCATTAATGTCGTATGCCGCCTGGGAAAGACACGGCTGGCTTGCTCAAACCCACGCATGGGTCTTCGGAAACGAGGCACAGGGAATGAGCGAGGCCGAGATGGCGAGTTGTGACGCTCTGGTGATGATTCCCATGAGCGGAAATGCTGAATCGCTCAACGTCGCGAGCGCGGCTGCGATGTGTCTCTTTGCGTCGCAGAGCGTTCGCCTAGGCTAGGTCTTCTGCTGGGACGAAGAAGCATTCATAAAAGTGCCCGGTGTTTCTTTTGAAACACCGGGCACTTGGTATATGCGAGAGTGAAGGCTACTTGACCTTCTTGATGCGCATGATGAGCCATGCGGCGACCAAAACGACGATGATCGCAACGATGAAAACGACCGTGTAGGCCGAGGTCGGAGTTGTCGTCGTATGAGTGATGTTCTTGACGATCACGACAATTGCAGAGGTCATCAGTGAGCCGATGACCATCGACAGTGTGTTCGCCAGGTTCAAAATTCCTAGGTCCTTACCGGCCTCATCAGGGTTGGGGAGTACCGAAACGTTGAGTGCTTGATCAATTGCGTTGTAAACGCCGTAACCGAGCCCTGCGATGCCTGCGAAGAGGTACATGCCCATCTGGGTATGGAAGATCAAGGGCATTGCGGAACCGATGGCGAAGAGGACGCTTGCAAGCGCCACGGGGAGCTTACGACGGCCGATGTAGTCGGTAATCGGACCCGCGCCTAAAGCCGCGACCAGTGACACTGCCAGAGTAATCACTGCCATCGAGGCGATGAGCTCCGCCGCAAGTGTGGTTGCATTGGAATTACCTGCGAAGATGTAGTCCTTAGCGATGTAGAGCAGGTAGGTGTTGATCATCCAGTAGCCGCCCATCATCAAGGTGCGGCCAACAAGTGCGTAGTAGAAATCAGGAGCGTTCTTAGGTGGACGGAAAGATTCTAGGATGCGCTTCACCGAGAAACTCTCATCGGATTCGCCTCGGTTATCGCCTTCGCGAGGCCAGATAATGACGGTGACGATGCCGATAGCAGCAAAGACGGCTGCGCCGAGGAGCCATCCGTGTGTCAGCCCGTTATCGACTTTCAGTAGGCGCGCGCCAACAAGGTTACCAATGGTCTGTCCAGCGGCGATGCCTGCACCGTAGAAGCCCGAGATCGTGCCTCGAACCTCGTCGGGGATGCGGTCAGACATTGTTGCCACAAAGGGAGCAAGCATGACGTTGTATCCCAGCTGGGCGGTGCACCACAGCAATAGGATCATCGGGAAGGAGTTCTGGTTCAGTGCAAGCAGGGCCATTGCACCACCAGCAATCAAACCGCCCAGAATGATCCACGGAGTGCGCTTACCGAAGCGAGAACGCGTCAGATCAGAGAAAGTACCGAAAATAACGTTCGCAAGAAGTGCGACTACGGAACCAACGGCGTTGATCGTACCCAGCATCGACTCTTTGCCAGCGGCGTTAATGTTCTCAAGAACGGCCGGTAAAATCACGGAGGTCAAGGCAACCCAGGGGATCGCGCAGGCAACCGCGCTCAAGGTAAAACCAATGCTCAAGCGAATGAGCTTGATTCGCTTTGTCCTCGATTGAGGAGTGCTTGTAGCCATGATGAGTTCCTTCGGGGATGACTAGTTAGCGACGGGAGGATTGGCAAGAAGGTCGTCGGTCGTGTGCTCGCCCTGACCATCAGTCCAGGACAGAGAAGCAATAGAACCAGTTTCAGACGGGGCGGCTGGATTGAAGGTGAGTCGCGCGCTCGTACCCGCACCGTCCCACGCCAGCGTCAGCACTTCGCCATCTCGCTGGTAGGAGAAGGTTCCGTCAAAAGCTGGAAGAGTATTGCGGAACGCGCACAGAGCGTTGAGTGCCTGAACGACAGGACGCTTGAGGTTCTCTTCAACTTCTTGTGCCGTGTAGTAGTGGCGGTTGATGTCACGCCCGACATTGGTGCGCTTGAGCAGTTCCATGTCATTGGCGCCGGCCATTGCACCCACGTAGTAGACCTGGGGGATTCCCGGGAGGAAGAACTGAACTGCACGAGTTGCCAGGTAATGCTGGTCATTGCAGCCCAATGCCGAGTAGTAGGTCGAGTTGACCTGGTAGAGATCCAAGTTCGAGGCCGCAGCCCCCGTTGCTTCGCGAGATTCTCCTTGGGTGTTTGCGTGGATTGTTTCGACGAGGCGGTCAACATCAGGATCGGGAACCAGTCCCTTGAGGGAACGATCCAGCTGGTCTGAGCCAATGTCGATGACGCCGATTCCGTCATGGGTATCCAAAACAGTTACGGCATTGTTGGGGCGTACGTTGATCCAGTGTTCAAGAGCATCGACGCTGCCTGAGAAAATCGAGTGGAGCAAGAGCGGGGGAAGGGCAAAATCGTAGACGCGATCGACCTTGCTAGCAATGTCGATCTGTTTCTTGTAGTAAGAGTGGACTTCGATCAGCGTTTCGAGGCCCCTCTTTGCGCCCTCTTCCTTGATCCGCTCGATCAGCCTGAAGGTCTTTGGAATCATGAAGCAGGATGTGCGAGCTTCCTTTGCTCCGTATCCGACGGCGTCGAGGCGGATTGAGGAAACATGGCTTGCCCCGAGTTGATCGAGGATCGACATGAGGTATCCCCAGCCCTGGTCAGAATCGGTATCAATGTCGACCTGCTGTGGAGTGAAAGTCGTCCAAACCAGTCGTGTCTTGTTACCCCAGGTGTAGTGGGTGAGGGGAAGACCTGGGCGAGGACGGTAGATACCAGCAAGTTCTTCTTCGGTCACGCCTTCGGGGAAGACGCTGGACAAGGTCAGGAACATCGGGGCGAAGGGGCTGTCTTCACCGTTCTTCATGACATCTTGGAACTGTTCTGATTCCCAGGAAACGTGATTGACGATAGTGTCAACCATGATTTCGTGGCTCTTTGACAGTTCTGCAACGTCGTCCCAAGATCCAAGCCTTGGATCAACCTTGGTGTGATCGACGGGGTCAAATCCTGCATCGGCGCCATCAAAGGGAGTGAAGAAAGGGAGAATGTGAACGCCTTCGTATACCCCGGGGAAATGCCGACGCAGTGTTTCCGTCAGCGAGGAAATCGTGTTGCCGCCGAAACGATCGGCGTAGGTGATGAGCTGAACCTTATTTTGCATGGTTTTCCCTATTCTGGTGGTGTGCGATCAGCGCACAGGCCTCCTCAAAATGGTGTTCCCAAACACATAACATCTGTGAACGTTTTTAGAATAGCGGTTAGTTAACTAAATGCTTCATGGAGTCCACGATCTGCAGCAAGCAAATAAATGCATTTTTGCTGGAAAACTTCTGGGAAGAGTATCTCTTCATCTCTCAAACCGTCTTTGACCTGCACTTTCAGGGAATGGGGTTGCTCAGGTTGATTCTATGGTGGCTGGGACCAAAGGTAGGGTAGTGGAGAGAAGGTAAAGAAAAAGGCCGAACTCGCAAAGCGAGCTCGGCCGATCTCAGTCTGAATCAGGCAGCGCGAACGACTCGATCAGACTTCAGGCACTTGGTGCACACGTTCAGGCGCTTGGGCGTCCCATCGACCAGGGCGCGAACGCGCTGAATGTTCGGATTCCACCGGCGGTTGGTACGAACGTGCGAGTGCGACACGCTCTTGCCGAAGCCGGGTCCCTTACCGCACACGTCACAAACGGCAGCCACGATGTTCTCCTCGGTTTTTCTTACACGATTAGTTGTCTTGACCTTGAAGATCAAGAGGCCATTGGTGACAGGTCACCGCAGGCAACTATGACACCTTATCTGATTTCGCCTCAAATAACCAAGTCCACGGGGGGAAATATGCGTGTCAGGTGGCACACATGTGTGTGGGCGCGAAACAATGTCATCATCCCCTTCAACCCACAACAGTACGTTACAAGACGTCGATCAAAGGATAAGTGGTGTCTTTAGACTCTGGAGTGCTCGCACGCAGCTTTCGCATTGCAGCAGACGAGATGACAAAGCTTGCGCCTTTTATCGATGACCTCGATGGTGTCGGTGGTGGCGATTGCGATACGGGAACAAACGCCCGAGTCACTTTTGAAGCTCTCGCCCATTCCCTCAGTGGATTTCCCGAAGATGATCCTTTGTCTGTCGGGCTGGATGTCGCACTCCAAGCCGGAGTACGTGCTTCCCTGGGACACTGCGGAATACTGATCGTCTCCATTTTGCAGTCTTGGCGTGTGGCTCTTGGAGAACAAGAACTCACCCCCATTCGCCTGCGACGTATGCTCGTCGCAACCGCATCCGCCTCCTCAACTATTAACGGTCACACCGCGGCCTTCGATGCGATGATCGCTGAAGCTTCCTCAGAGCTCATGGGACTTGGAGATACTCTGCCAGAAATTCCCGAGGAACTCTCCGCCTTCTGTGCCGCTGCGCAATTTGGCCTCGTCGAGGCCACCAGTGCTTCGACGGGAACAATCGATGCAGGAGCCGCTGTCGTCGCACTCATGCTCAGTGCTCTTGACGCAGCATGTCGCGATGATCTTGGAATGCTCGAGTCTCTTGCCGCGATGCTTGCTGAACTTGCCGGGCGAAGTGCGAGCCGTGTGCGTCCCAGCGCTCCCGCTCCCGATCGTGCCTTCACCGTTGACGTGATTCTTCAAGGAACTCAAGACGATTGTGAGGCACACTGTCGTCACCTCGATGCTTTAAACGCCCGCTACTCGTGGATCGGTCAGTCTGATCTCTTCGGGCTTGGGGAGTGGCGCTTCCATATTGATACTGCCGCGCCTCTTTCTGTTCGCCCGCACCGAGGACGCACCCTGCGTTTCCATGTCGCCGATGCGCGGCCTGACGAAACAATCGGTATCGATACGCTGGCCGATGGCGTGACGCACCGCGGGATCCGCCTCCTCGAGCGCCAACCGATCCGCCGAGTAGAACGCGCTGCAGTAGTGGCTTGCACTCGCATCCCCGGAATGGTTGAAGACCTTGCACTGTGCGGTGCGCACGTGTTCCTCGACCCTCAGCTTGAAGACCTCGAAGCCTTAGTCCAACCCGCCCGCTGTGCCTCCAGTGGCGTGGAATTGATCGTTCCTAGTGATCGTGACTGTCTTGCTCTGGCGCAGAGGATCAGCGTGTCTTACGAGCGCTTGGGCGCAGAGCCGGAACTGAGCGTTCTCATCGCCTCGTCGCACAATGAATTGGAAGCACTCGCGGTCAGTCGCGCCTGCGCACCCCTTTTCGTTCCCCAGCCCGGGGGACGGCAAGTGGCTCCAAGGCTTTGCGCGCTTGTTGAAGAAAACGCGCAAAGCGCATTACTCGCCCAGCATTCCAGGCCGATCGAAGCGGATTGGCAAGTCGAGGACATCTCACGTGCTGTTCAAGAACTCATCTCATATGCCCCTTCTCGGTGGGCTCTCCTAGCCGGTAGTGAAGACTCGGGCACTCTTATCGCCGTGCTGCGCCAGCTCTTAGACGGATTAAACCTCGAAGTGAGCGGTGCGGATCTTGAGGTTATCGACGCTTCTCCCCAGGTGCATTCTCTTGTGCAGGCCCTGTCGTGAATCCGCTTGATGCCCCGCTGAATCTGCGCCTTCCTGCCAAGCTCGCGAAGAAACTTGAGAAGGCAGGGATCAATACTGTCGGAGACCTGCTTCTTGAAGCGCCGAGGCGGTACTACCACTGGGGTGCGCTGACCCCCATGCATATTTTGCGCAGCGGTGCAGACGTCACAATCTTGGCGGAAGTCGTCAGTACTCGCCTGATCCCGAATCGCTCGCGGGCAGGAGTGCGCCTTGAAGTGCTCCTCACGGATGGCACAAGCCAGATGAGTGCCACCTTCTTTGCTGCAAATCCCTACAAGCTCAGCGTTCATGAACGCCTGCTTCAACCGGGAGAACACTTTCTTTTCGCCGGGAAGGTCGGATCATATCGCGGGAATCTGCAGCTGGTGCATCCCGAATTCGAGGGAGTCGAAGATGATCAAGATGATCGTTCCCTCCGTGAGAGATCGCACCGTCCGATCCCCATTTATTCCTCTAAAGGTGGCATCACCTCGTGGGTGCTCGCCCGAGCGATTGCTGTTCTCCTTGAATCGATTGATCTCGATTCAATCCCAGACCCTATTCCGGATAGTATCCGCAGACGCTACGATATCGATCCCCTTGGCCGGTCACTCCTCCTTCTTCACCAAGGAACAAGTGACGAAGAAGTGGCACGAGCGAAGAAGAACTTGCGGTGGAGGGAAGCCTTTATCCTCCAGGCTTTTCTTGCGCACAGACGTCTAGGCAACAATGCGATGCAGGCATGCGTCTCGCCGCATTCCTCGCCCGAATTGACCGCCTTCTTGTCCTCTCTTCCCTTTACCCTGACCGGTTCCCAAAAGAAGGCGATTGAACATATCGGTGCGGGATTGGCAGATTCTCACCCCATGCAGCGTCTCCTTGAAGGAGACGTTGGTTCGGGGAAAACCGTCGTCGCATTGGCTGCCTTAATCCAGGTCGTCGCCGCCGGGCATCAGGGTGCTCTTCTAGCTCCGACCGAAGTTTTAGCTAAGCAGCACGTGGATTCTTTGCGTGCCTTGCTTGCCCCTCTTGAAAAGGCCGGTTTTCCAATTGACCTGCGCCTTCTCACGTCCTCGACACCTGCTCCAGCTAGGCGCGAAATTGAACGCTTGCTTGCCTCTGGGGCACCGCTCATTGTCGTTGGCACCCACGCCTTGCTTTTTGCTCGTAATCTCTTCGCCGACCTCGCTTTGGCAGTGATCGACGAGCAGCATCGTTTTGGTGTCCAACAGCGCGATGCACTTCGAGATAGCCGAAATGATGGGCTCCTGGTCCACCAACTGGTCATGACTGCAACGCCAATCCCAAGAAGCGTCGCCATGACGATTTTCGGCGATCTCGATGTCACCGTCATGAAGGGACTTCCCAAGGGACGCCAGCCCGTTGCTACCTACGTCGTTGATGCGGGAAATGAAGTGTGGATGAGTCGAATGTGGCAGCGCGCTCGTGAGGAAATCGACGGAGGCGGACGCGTTTATATCGTCTGTCCCCGCATCGACGACTCTGATACGAGCGATGCGCTCCTCGATTCTGAATCTTCTGTTCCCCTGGCCTCGGTTTCCCAAACCCTGCTCGGCCTTTCCAAGATTGAACCCTTACGCGGGATTGGTGCAGCAACTTTGACTGGGCGTGACAGTGGCGAGGATAAAGAAGCCATCATGAGTGCCTTCGCAAGTGGTGAGCGCCCGATTCTTGTGGCTACTACCGTCATCGAGGTCGGAGTCGACGTTCCCGAGGCGACCATGATGATCATCTTGGATGCGCAGCAATTTGGCCTTTCTCAGCTCCATCAATTGCGCGGGCGCGTTGGGCGCTCCTCTCGAGCGAGCGTGTGCATGGCAGTTCATCCCAGCGCGATCACCGATACTTCCGCCAAGCGCCTCGAGGCTTTCGCCTCCACGACAGACGGCTTTGTCCTTGCTGAGGCCGATCTTGCGTTGCGTAGGGAAGGGGATGTTTTGGGATCGGCTCAGTCTGGAAAATCCTCTCGTCTGCGTTTCTTAAGCGTTGTTCGCGACGGGGAGATTATTGAGGAGGCGCGTTCGTGCGCGCAGGAGCTTCTTGCCTCCGATCCTGACCTGAGTGAGCATACCGAGTTGCGACAAGCTCTCAATGACGCTTCAAGCGAAGAGCTCGTGTGGATGGAGCGCAGCTAACGTAGTCTTAAACCATGACTCGAATTATTGCTGGCACTTTGAAAGGACGAATCCTCCAGGTTCCTCCTTCAGGGACTCGGCCGACCTCCGAACGCGTGCGTGAGGCAATTTTTTCGCGTCTCGAACACATGGGCGTTATCGAGGACGCAAGGGTCCTTGATCTGTATGCGGGAAGTGGTGCTTTAGGTTTCGAGGCCATCTCGCGGGGAGCGGCATCCCTAACCTTGGTGGACTCATCAGCGGCAGCGATTCGCACTTTAAAGAAAAACCTTCCGCTTGTGCCCGAAGCCCTGGTCATTGGCGCAGATGCTCTTTCTGCGGTCTCCAATCGACTGAGTGGTTCATTTGACCTGGTCTTTGTTGATCCGCCCTACGATGTGGCAAGCCAAGACATCACTGAACTCCTCAAAGCTCTGCTTCCTTTATGTTCTCCAGATGCCTCCATCGTTGTAGAACGATCGACGCGTTCTCCCGAAGTTGAGATTCCAGAGGGATTGATGTGTGAAGACCGCAGGGACTGGGGAGAAACTCGAGTCTTTTTCCTTGCGCCTCCACTTGACGAACAGGACCACGAGAGCGAATGAAAGCCGTTATTCCAGGGAGTTTTGACCCCCTTACAGTGGGACACCTCGACATCATTACGCGCGCTTCGCGCATTGCGGATCACGTGATCGTTGCGGTCGGGGTGAACCCGGCCAAGGCCTCGGCAAGCGAAATGAAATGCCGGCTTGAAAGCGCTAGAGCGGGGGTTGCTCATCTGCCCAATGTTGAGGTCCTCCCGATGCGCGGACTGCTTGTTGATTTTTGCGCTGAAAATGATGTCGACGTAGTCGTGAAGGGGATTCGCACCAGCGCGGATATGGACTCCGAGATGACTCAGGCCGTAACGAATAGGGAAATCGGTGGGGTAGAAACACTGTGGATTCCTACCGATCCGCGCTATCAGCATGTCTCCTCGTCATTAGTGCGTGAACTTTTTGGCTGGGGAATGGATGTTTCTCGGTATGTTCCTTCCTCAGTTTTGACTCTGTGGGGAGAAAATAGAGACGTAGTGTACGCGCATCGAGCAACAGGAGGACACAATGACTGAGACCCACGATGAGCAGGCGGATTCGGCGCAGCAGTGGGAGGACCAGACAGTCTACGGTCCCTCGACCGTCATTGCTGCTTTGGATCGAATCGAAGATCTCCTTGAAGCTGCGCGTGCAGTCCCGCTTTCGGCATCCGTCATGGTTAACCGAGCCGAGCTATTGGATCTTCTCGACCAAGCGCGTGAAGCTCTTCCCGATGATTTGAAGGCTGCGGATGCGGTTGTGGCCGATGCCGACGCCGTGCTGGTGCGTGCTGACTCAGCTGCGGAAACAACTATTGCCGAGGCGAACGCGCGTGCTCGTTCGACAATCGACGAGGCCCGTGAGAAGGCGGACCAGCTGGTCGCCGAGGCTGAAGAGCAAGCGCAGCGTACCCGTGAAAAGGCCGAAGAAGAAGCAGCTCGAGTTCGCGCGCAGGCACAATCGGATGCAGAAAATACGCTGGCCGATGCAAACGCCCAAGCGGAGCGCTTGATCTCAAGCGAAAACATCAAGCAGATGGCCGAGGAACGCGCGCGTGAGATCGTTTCGCAGGCTCGTGCCCAGGAAAGGCAGATGCGTACCGGTGCTGATGAGTACGCCTCGGCTTCGCTCAGCGAGTTGTCCTCGCTGCTCCAAGAACTCCAACGCCGCACCGATGCCGGTCGGCGAGCCATTGCCGAGCGCAATGGTCGTGATTTGACGAATGTGACTTTAGAACATGAGTGAACGTCCTCTAGAAATTTCCCTTCGCGACCTGTCGCGCTCGCCGGGATCGATGCGCGACTATGAGCTGATGTGGGAAGTCCCCGAGGACCTGGGGACCTCCATCATGCGTGTTGCTCCGGGCAGTGAGCTTCCTATTGATGTTGCAATCACCTCGGTTGATGATGGTGTTTTGGTGCGTGTACACGCTGACGTCGACCTTGAAGGTGAATGCGTACGTTGCCTTGACGAGGTGCATCGTCACCACAGCGTCGATATTGATGAGCTATTCTTCGAGCCCAAAGCTGCCCAGCGCCTTCGCCAGGAAAACGATGAAGAAGCCGATGACTTCTTGACGATCTCGGCAAAAGATACGATCGATATCGAATCGATTGTGCGCGATGGGATCGTCACTTTGATGGAAGACCGGCCACTGTGCAAGCCCGATTGCCAGGGACTGTGCCCGGGGTGCGGAGAAAAGTGGGAGGATCTGCCCGAAGACCACGAGCACGTCGTGATTGATCCGCGCCTTGCGGGGCTCGCGGGGCTTTTTGATCAGCTCTCGCACCGGGATGAGAACTGATGGCTCGTCGATCTAAACTCCCAGTTCCACCACGCCCTCAAACCGATACTCTGCTTGAAGCATGGGGGACCCCGGTACGCCAAGATCTCTTGGACCTTGCACTCATCCACCGCTCCTACGCAAACGAGGCAGGCGGCATCGCGCATAACGAGCGTTTAGAGTTCTTGGGCGACTCTGTTCTTTCCATCGTTATCGCCGATGAACTTTTCCATCGTCACCTTGATGTACCGGAATCTGAGCTCTCACGCATGCGTGCCGCAACCGTTTCTCAGGAACCTCTTGCGCAAGCTGCGAGGCACATTGAGCTGGGGGAGTACATTTACCTTGGTCGCGGGGAAAGCACACACGGAGGACGCGACAAGGATTCGATTCTTTCCGATACCTTTGAAGCTCTTGTCGGGGCAACCTATTTAAGCGTTGGCCTTGAAGGAGCCAGAGAGACGATTTTGCGTCACCTTGGTTTCCTTCTCGTGCATGCAGTCGAACGCGCCGCAGAACAGGACTGGAAGACGACTCTCACCGAGTTTGCCTTCACCCACGATATGGGGGCTGTGACCTACGAAGTGGAGGGCGAAGGCCCCGACCACCAGAGGGTGTTTACTGCACACGCGCACGTCGCCTCGCGAACTGAGCAGGTTGGCCAGGGTGTCGGATCCTCAAAGAAACATGCTGAAAATGCTGCTGCTGCGGACGCTGTTGCCCGTCTGACCAGGCAGCGCTCGCGGAAGAAAAAAGAAGGAGAAGCCCGTGGCTGAAACAGAAGAAGCAATTGAAACTCCCATCCGCGTCATGATCGTTGATGATCATGAGATCGTTCGCCGAGGTATCGCGGAGATCGTCGATCGTGCAGATGACCTTGAAGTCGTTGCAGAAGCTGGAACGGTCCAAGATGCCCTGCGTCGAGCGCAATTGGTCAGTCCCGATGTCATCCTTGTCGATCTTCAACTCCCCGACGGTACCGGGATCGACATCATGGAATCCCTCGGTCAGACAAACCCTGAGATCCGTCCGATCGTTCTGACTTCCTTTGATGATGACGAGGCCTTGGCTGAGTCCCTCGCGAAGGGCGCACGTGCCTACGTCCTCAAGACCGTCCGTGGTGCGGAAATCACCGATGTGATTAAGGCGGTGGCGGAGGGACGTATTCTTCTGGATGAGCGCACGCTGACGCGTCGACGTGCAGATCACGATGATCCGACGGCTGATCTGACTCCTTCAGAACGTAAAGTTTTGGAGCTGATCGGGGACGGACTGTCGAACCGAGAGATCGGTGCAAAACTTGGGGTTGCTGAAAAGACCGTCAAGAACCACATCACGTCTTTGCTCTCGAAAATGGGGCTGCAACGCCGCACTCAAGTAGCAGCGTGGGTTGCCGGGCAGCGCGCTGCCGCTTGGCGTAACTGAAAACTCCGTTTAGGACAGGGGGACGCGCCAGGTAATCCTGGTGCCTTTCCCCTCTAAGCCTGTCCCCAAAGTGAATGTCCCACCGTTCAGGCGCGCGCGTTCTGCCATGTTCGCAAGCCCTGAATTCCGTGTGTGTTCGGGGTCGATTCCAACCCCGTCGTCTGCAATGGACACAGTGAGGCTTCCTGAGTTTGTGTCTCCGTGAAGGTCAACACTGACAGCGCCAGCCGTTGCGTGAGCATGACGGGCAATGTTTGACAGTCCCTCACGAACGACAGCGACCGCGTCATCACTGCGTGAGTCGTCGACCCTAGAATCCACCAATTCCACGAGGCAATCTTCGCTCTCTGCTTGCTCGTTGACGGCTTGGCCATCAACGGATATCAACAGTGAGGGGGCAAAACCCAAGAAAGAACGCGAAAGAGAAGACTCTCGGCGGATACGCTCCACTAGGCCCACATTGGAATCTGGCTCACGCAGGTTGTGAACGATCGCGCGGATCTGGCGCACGGCCTCGTCAATGGAAGCCAAGGAGAGGTCAAGGGCGTGAATGACTTCGCTGACCTCAAGCTG
>CAUTAH010000007.1:0-62427 GCA_963536345.1 uncultured Actinomyces sp. | reverse complement strand
GCAGCAGCGACCATGTCCGCGTTGCACCGGTCCAGCCCGGTCGACGCCTCGCAAATGATGCCCAACCCAAGAGGAAGAAGGCCCGCCGATGAGCGCTGAGCTCGGCAAAGTTGTCAGTGATTTGGTCTTGAGCCACTTGCGAGAGGTTCAAGATTTTCCCGAGGAAGGGGTGCTGTTCCGCGACATCACACCGCTGCTTGCAGACGGAGAAGCCTTTGCGAAGCTCATCGAGCTCCTCGCAGATCACTACCGCGGTCGTATTGATGCAGTAGCAGGTTTGGAATCACGAGGCTTCATCCTCGCTGCTCCCTTGGCTACCGCTCTTGGAATTGGCATGATCACGGTCCGAAAGGGAGGCAAGCTTCCCGGTCCGGTGATCGGTATCGACTACGATCTCGAGTACGGAAGCGCACGTATGGAGCTCAATCCGGGCCTCGTTCGTGAAGGTGCACGTGTTCTTGTCGTCGACGATGTGTTGGCGACGGGTGGAACTGCAGCGGCATCTGTGAAACTGCTTGAGCAGTGTGGCGCGAAGATTGAAGCCGTTGCTATTTTGCTTGAGCTTGAGGCGTTGAAGGGACGTACAAAGCTGGAGCCTCACGTGAAGGTTGAAACTGCTGTCGTTTTCTAATTCGGGCCTTTCATTCCCGCAGATCACTTGTATCATTGAGGAATGAGTGAGCAAAAAGACGATGTGACCCGGCCGCCCGCGGCCGGGTCACGTGTGCGTTCAGGACTTGTATGGTTCGGTGCTCGTTCAAAGACGACGACACCCGAGATTGAACCTCTGATCCGCGCCCTCCGCGCAAATCACCCGAAAGCCGATATTTCACTGATCGAGCGAGCGTATCGTACGGCAGAAAAAGCCCATCGCGGGCAAATGCGTAAGAGCGGGGAACCCTACATTACTCACCCGGTCGCCGTCGCCACGATTTTGGCTGAGGTTGGTATGACCTCGCCAACGCTTGCTGCCGCTCTTTTGCACGACACCGTTGAAGATACCGACTACAGCTTGGAACAGCTCACCGCAGATTTTGGTCCCGCAATCGCACAGCTCGTCGACGGCGTGACAAAGCTCGACAAAATCCGTTACGGAGCAAACGCCCAGTCGGAGACTCTGCGCAAAATGATCATCGCGATGAGTCGTGACATCCGCGTTTTGCTCATCAAACTTGCTGATCGCCTCCACAATGCTCGTACCTGGCGTTTCGTACCGGTCGAATCTGCAAAGAAGAAGGCGCGCGAAACGCTTGAGATTTACGCTCCGCTGGCACACCGCCTCGGAATGAACATGATCAAATGGGAGCTTGAAGAGCGCTCCTTCAAGGTCCTCTATCCCGAAATCTACGAGGAAATCGATCATCTCGTTGCCGAGCGCGCTCCCGAGCGAGACGTCTACCTACGCGAAGTAATCACCCAGATTGAAGAAGATCTACGCAGGTCCGGGACTCAAGGCACCGTGAGCGGGCGACCTAAAAATCACTATTCGATCTATCAAAAGATGATCGTCCGTAATAAAGCCTTCGATGAGATCTTTGATCTTGTCGCCGTGCGCGTGCTGGTTGAGACAGTTCGCGACTGCTATGCCGTTTTGGGAGCGCTCCACGGCCGATGGAACCCAATTCCCGGGCGCTTCAAAGACTATATCGCCATGCCGAAGTTCAACTTCTATCAGTCGCTGCATACGACGGTGATTGGTCCCGGCGGGCGTCCGGTCGAGATTCAGATCCGCACCTACGAAATGCACGAGCACGCCGAGCACGGCGTCGCCGCACACTGGAAGTACAAGCAGAATCCGAACGCGAATTCGCTTGAGTCGGATCGAATGAGTGCTGACGAACAGATGAACTGGCTTCGGGCGCTCGTCGATATGGAACGGGAAACCGGCGATCCCGAAGAATTCTTAGATTCTCTTCGCTACGAGATTTCCGGTGAAGAGGTTTATGTCTTCACCCCCAAAGGCGAGGTCGTTGTCCTTCCGCGAGGGGCCACGCCGGTTGATTTCGCCTACACGGTGCACACCGAAGTCGGCCACCATACGGTCGGCGCCAAGGTCAATGGACGCCTCGTCCCCCTCGATACTCGGCTTGAATCCGGGCAGACCGTTGAAGTTGTCACTTCAAAATCAGATAAGGCAGGTCCTTCGCGAGACTGGCTGGCCTTTGTTGCATCGCCTCGTGCACGCTCGAAGATCAAGGGCTGGTTCTCGCGTGAGCGTAAGGAAGAGGCCGTCGAAGCGGGCAAGGAACACATTGCGCGTGCTATGCGTAAGCAGAACTTGCCTCTGCAGCGTTTGATGAGTCACGACTCACTGCTCTCTGTTGCTACCTCTTTGGGATATCCCGACATTTCTGGACTGTATGCAGCCGTTGGTGACGGTCATATTTCCGCGCAAAGCATCGTCACGAAGCTCGTTGAAAACCTCGGTGGGGGAGACGGAACAGAGGAAACTCTCTCCGAAGCGATTACCCCCGGAAGCCATCGAGCGACAATTGGCGAGTACAGTGCGAAGGGACAGGGCGTCTCTGTCGCGGGTATGAATGCCAATGACGTTTGGGTCAAGCTTGCACGTTGCTGCACGCCTGTGCCGGGCGATGAGATCATCGGCTTTATTACCCGCGGCCAGGGTGTGTCAGTTCATCAGAGTTCATGCCCCAATGCGATCCGTCTCCAGGGACTACATCCGGAGCGCTTCGTGGAAGTGTCGTGGAGCGGTGAGCACTCACATGCCCAGTATCTCGTTCAGATTCAGACCAAAGCCTTGGACAGGCCAGGGCTCTTGGCTGATATGACGAAGGTGATGACCGATTATCGCGTGAACATTCTTTCGGCATCGACGGTGTCGACGCGTGATCAAGTTGCGACGGCGCGTTTCAGCTTTGAATTGGCAGAGATCAGTCACCTCAATGCTGTGCTATCTGCTTTGCGTCGGGTTGACGGGGTTTTCGAAGCGGTGCGAGTATCGACCTCTGCGGCGCAGTAAGTGCGTATCGCTTCGTGGAATCCTAGTGAAACGTCACACCTTTTTTTATGAGTTTGGCGGCTATTTCATTTAGGATGGATGCGTACCGTTGATGGTATGCCTGTGTGGAGCCCCCACGCACCGCGTCGGATGGGAAACTGTCCCAACCTCTAAGGAATATCGTGACCACTTCGCCTGAACCGCAGGCCGTTGAGCCTGAAGTTGCCGCTGCACGTACTGTCGAACAACCAGGAACCCAGGAAATGTCGACCGATTTTGGTCGGATTGACTCGCAGGGAAATGTGTGGGTTAAGGACGGCGAAGAAGAGCGCATGATTGGCTCTTTCCCCGAAGGCCTGCCCGCAGATCCCTTTGCTCTGTATACGCGTCGTTACGCAGATCTTGAAGCTACGATCAAGCTTTTCGAAGATCGACTTGCTTCACTTGGTCCCAAGGAAATCGACCAGACTCTGGCAACACTCAAGGAGGCAGTCGCCCTTCCTAACGCAATCGGTGATTTGCCTGCATTGCGCGCGCGTGTAGCCGCTGTTGAAGAACGCGCTCAGGCGCGTAAGGAAGAAGCAAAGGAAGAGCGTCGCCTCGCAAAGGAACAGGCGCTTGCCGAACGCACCTCGCTGGTTGAGCGCGCTGAAGCGATTCTGGCAAAGGAATCTTCGAAGATTCATTGGAAGCAATCAGGTCAGCTGCTTCGCGATCTCCTCGAAGAATGGAAGCAGATGCAGCGCAGGGGTCCGCGCCTCGATAAGAGCACTGAGGACGAACTCTGGAAGCGTTTCTCGGCGACCCGTACGCAGTTTGACCGCCGTCGCCGTCAGTACTTCTCTGAACTTGATGAGCGCCAAGGCCAGGCCAAGCGCGTGAAGGAAGAAATTATTGCTCGTGCCGAGGCGCTGAAGGATTCCACCAACTGGGGTGAAACTTCCGCTGCTTTCCGCGACCTGATGGAGCAGTGGAAGCGCGCACCGCGAGCGTCCCGCCGTGAAGACGACGCGCTGTGGGCGCGGTTCCGTTCCGCTCAGCAGGCCTTCTTTGATGCTCGTCACCGTAATGATCTTGCAGTTGATTCCGAGTACCAGGCGAACTTGAGTGCAAAGGAAGAGCTCCTCAAGGAAGCTGAAGCACTGCTTCCCATCACGAACCACGAGGAAGCCAAGTCTGCGCTTCGTTCGATTCAGGATCGTTGGGCAGAGATCGGTCGTGTTCCTTCTGAGCACTTCCGAAAGATCGAGTCTCGACTGCGCGCGGTTGAAGATGCTTTGCGCCAGGCGGAAGAAGCTGAGTGGCGTCGAACGAACCCCGAAACACGCGCGCGTGCAACGGGAATGCTTGGACAACTTGAAGAACAGCTTGAGCAGCTGCGCGAAGACCTTGAGACCGCTAAGGCACAGGGTGACGATGCTCGCGTTCGTGAGTTGACGCAGGCCTTGGAAACCAAGAAGGCATGGTTCGACCAGATTTCTTCGACGCTCTCGTGAGTCAGGGAATTCGGATCCATGTGATCCCAACACCCTTCTATGGTGCGAATTGCTACGTCATTTCGCCCAGAAGCGAAGGAAGTGCGCCGGTTCAGTCTCTTGTTGTCGACCCTTCGTTCGGCGCTCGCGAAAAGATTCGAGAGGCACTGGAGGAAGACAACGCCTACGTGGGTGCGGTGTTGGCGACACACGGTCATGCCGACCACGTCTGGGATTGCGCAGAGATCGCCTCGTGGGCACCAGATGGTCCCGCTCCGGTGTGGATCCCCGGTCCTGACCTGTACCGCTTGGACGACCCGGCCTCGTACGTGAGCCTTCCGCTTCCTGAGGAAGTGAATGTGCCGTGGGTGAAGCCTGCGCTCATCAAAGAATGCCCAGTCGATACTCTCGAGTACGTTCGAGGTGTCTACTTGCGTATGGTTCCGGCCCCCGGACACACCGAAGGTTCAGCGCTCTTTTTGGGCGCATCGGAACTCACTGTGTTCTGGAATGGTACTCGCGCTTTAGATACCGAGGTCGTTGTTCCTTGGGCGCTCAGTGGTGACGTCATTTTCGCGGGCTCTGTTGGCAGAACCGATATGCCCGGTGGTGACGAAACTCAGATGCGTCATTCCTTGCGTACGCTCGCCAATGTAATCGACCCGCAGACGATTCTCTTCCCTGGACACTCGGTTGCAACGACCATGGGGGATGAACTGGAGACAAACGCCTACCTTAGGCGCGCTCGAAGCATCGGTTAGTTACTTGCGCCGACATGTGAGCCGGCACGTGAAAGAATAGGACTCATGGCACGTACTTCACTTTCAGGTTTCCCAGAGTGGCTCCCGCAGGGGCGCATCGTTGAACAGGCGATTTTGGACCACATTCGTTCGGTTTTCGAGCTCCACGGATTTGCGGGAATCGAAACTCGAGCCGTCGAGACTCTTGAGCAGCTTCAATCCAAGGGTGAAACCTCGAAAGAAATCTACGTTCTGGACCGTCTTCAAGCACTGAAGGAAGAAGGTGGACGTTCCTCAAAGGAACGCCAAATGGGCCTTCACTTTGACTTGACTGTTCCTTTTGCGCGTTACGTGATCGAGAACGCGAACGAGCTCGATTTTCCGTTTAAGCGTTATCAGATCCAAAAGGTCTGGCGCGGTGAACGCCCGCAGGACGGTCGCTTCCGCGAGTTTACTCAGGCAGATATTGATGTTGTTGGTCTGGGAGAGCTTCCCTTCCACTACGAAGTGGATCTGCCCTTGGTGATGGCAGAAGCTTTGATGTCTCTGCCGATCCCTCCCGTTCACGTCTTGGTCAACAACCGCAAGGTTGTCCAGGGAATTTGTGAGGGCCTCGGTGTCGATGACGTTGAGTCCGCACTTCGCGGCCTCGATAAGCTCGATAAAATTGGACCCGAAGGTGTGGCTGAGGAGCTTGCCGAGGCCGGGCTTGAGCAGCCGCAAATCCAGGTGCTCTTGCGTATGGCACAGATCCGTACCGAGGATTCAGAGCAGCTGCGCTCGGAGGTAAACGCGCTGGGCGTATCGAGTGAAACACTCACTCAGGGCTTGGATGAACTGTGCGCATTGGTCGAGCAGGCTGGGGCAGCGATGCCGGGTGTTGTTCTGGCTGACCTGAAGATTGCTCGTGGACTGGATTACTACACGGGTTCCGTTTACGAAAGCGAAATCGTTGGGCACGAGGACTTGGGATCGATCTGTTCAGGCGGACGCTACGATTCTCTTGCCAAGGACGGAAAGCGAAGCTATCCCGGTGTTGGCCTCTCTATCGGCGTGTCTCGTTTGGTGTCACGCATCCTTTCGCAGGACATGGTGACAGCTTCTCGTAAGGTGCCTACCTGCGTTGTTATCGCAGTTGCTGACGAAGAACAGCGTCAACACTGCAACGCTCTGGCGACGATCTTGCGCAAGCGCGGGATTCCCACCGATGTTGCCCCCAGTGCGGCGAAGTTTGGCAAACAGATTAAGTTTGCTGACAAGCGGGGGATTCCCTTCGTATGGTTCCCGGGAAGCGAAGGCGAAGCGGATACCGTCAAGGACATCCGTTCAGGCGAGCAGGTTCAAGCCGATATCTACAATTGGCAGCCTCCGGCGGAAGACCTTCATCCCTCGGTCGTTACTACGCAAGACTCGAACGACTAAGCTCCGGGTGCCTTCGGTGTGCGATCTCACCGGAGGCACAGCTGTCTTCACGCCCAAGTAACTGATAGCCTTGCAAGGCAACGAGGCGCAACCCAATGGTGGTCGAGTGCGTCTCGGCGGTGAAAACGGTGTGGGGTCGCGCGTCATCCGTGAAGTCGACCCAGAGCGACGCTAATTGTAAGGAAACTTGTGTCCACTGCGCCCGAAAACGCCACTGAAATGACCTTTGCTGATCTCGGCCTCCCCGATGATCTTCTCGCAGCCATTACCCAGATGGGGTATGAAGTTCCCACTCCGATCCAAGCTGAGGCAATTCCTGCACTTCTCGAACTGCACGATGTCGTTGGAATCGCTCAGACTGGCACGGGAAAGACCGCTGCATTTGGCTTGCCTCTTCTTGCCGTGATTGATTCAGATGAACGCCATGTGCAGGCACTTGTTCTTGCTCCCACGCGTGAGCTGGCAATGCAATCCGCACAGGCAATTTCGGATTTTGCTTCTCATAGCCGCGATATTGATGTTGTTCCGGTCTACGGTGGTTCCGCCTATGGACCGCAGATTGGCGCGCTCAAGCGCGGAGCTCAAGTTGTTGTAGGAACACCGGGGCGCGTCATTGATCTGATCGAAAAGGGTGCCTTGGATCTGAGCCAGGTCTCAATGCTTGTCCTTGACGAAGCTGATGAAATGCTTCGTATGGGATTCGCAGAAGACGTTGAAACCATTACGTCTTCTGTTCCTTCCGATCGCCTCACTGCGCTTTTTTCCGCGACTATGCCCGCCGCAATCGAAAAGATCGCCCAGACGCATCTCAAGGATCCCCTCAAGATCGCTGTATCCGAAGAATCATCGACAGTTGATACTATCCACCAGACCTACGCGGTGGTTCCCTACAAGCACAAGATCGGTGCTTTGTCGCGTGTCCTAGCGACGCGAGCGCAGCACCAGAGCAACGAAGAATCCGACGCAGCGATCGTTTTTGTCCGCACGCGCCTTGATGTCGAAGAGATTTCACTCGAATTGAATTCTCGAGGATTTAAAGCGGCGGGTATTTCCGGTGACGTCGCGCAAACCGAGCGCGAGCGCATGGTCGAGCGCTTGAAGAACGGTTCTTTGGACGTTTTGGTTGCGACCGACGTTGCTGCACGTGGCCTCGATGTCGAACGTATTGGTTTGGTCGTGAACTTCGATGTGCCTCGTGAAGCTGAGGCCTACGTTCACCGTATCGGACGAACGGGGCGCGCAGGACGTCAGGGGCGATCGCTCACCTTCTTTACGCCTCGCGAGCACTCTCGTCTTCGCAAGATTGAAAAGCTCACTGGAACTCAGATGGAGGAAGTTGAGATCCCTTCTCCCGCTGCGGTTTCCCAGTTCCGAGCCAGCCGGATCTTAGATTCGATCGGCGAGCGAATCGAGAAGGGACGTTTGGATCTCTACCGCACGCTTCTTGACGAAATTCACGATACAACCTCGCTCGAGATTGAAGATATCGCCGCCGCACTCTTGGCCAATGCCGTTGGTGATGAGGGCCCGAGTGCACGAATTGCTGAAGACCGACGCGGAAACGGCAAAATTCGCCGCGAAGAAGAACTCGATGAGTCCGGTGAATTTGCTCGGGCGAGCTTTGAAAGCGGCCGTGATCGTGAGCGTCCGCTTAAGGGACGTAAGACTTCGACAACGCCTCGTCACGCGGTGGGAACCGGCACTCGCTACCGCATCGAGGTCGGTAAGAAGGACCGCGTCAAGCCCGGTGCCATCGTCGGTGCAATCACCGGTGAAGGCGGCATCTCGGGCGCAGATATCGGCCACATCGATATCTACCCGACTTTCTCTTTGGTTGAGATTCACACAGATCTCAGTGCAGATTCCATGACGCGCATTTCCAAGGCTCATGTTTCTGGACGAGCCTTGCGAATCCGTGTCGATGAAGGCCCCGATGGCAAATCACACGCGCCTAAGAAGAGTCCGATTGCGCGTAAGGAATCCCGAGAAGGCAGCCATCGCCTCGACCGGGGACGCGGGCGTCATCTTCCGCATTCTGAGGAGCACCGCTTTGATGATCGCCGAGGCGAGCGTCGCTTTGGGGATCGCGAACGTTCGACGCGTGGTGGTCGCTTTGCGCAGCCGCAGCGCAAGTCAGCCTCGAAGAAGGTAGCTAAGCGCCGCTTCGGTCGCTGAGTCGGACGAGGAACTTACACGGACGCGCGGGGGAGGAGGTCTTCCTCGCGCGTTCGCATTGCTGCGAAGACTCCCACGACAGCGATCGAAAGCGCGATGAAGGTTGCGGGAAGATAAGCAATGGGACCCGTGAAGCCAATAGCGTTCCAGAGAGCTAGCGCAAGAGAGACAAAAGCAAGCTCGACGGCTGCGCCTGCTGAATCAGCAACCTGAAGCCACGAAGATGCCCGTCCGTGCATTGAAGGATCGGTTGAACCCAAGGTGAAGTCAGAAATCGTTGAGTGCGTGAAACCGACACCGATACCAGACAAAAGCCAAGCAATAAAGACAGGCCATTTCGGTAGGGACGGGTTGAGAAGCATCGACAGGGGAGCAAGACCGATCACGATCATGCAGGAACCAATTTTGGGAAGCAGAAGGCGCACGCGTCGATTCTTAAACTGCGACTGAATGAAAGCGCCGCTCGCCCATGAAAGCGTCGCGATAGTAACGGCAAGTGAAGCCGTATTCGCGCTCCACCCGTGGATGCGCTGAAGAAGAAGCGGCATGACGACTTCCGCACCGGTCACTGCCCCCATCATGAGAAGACGCGTCATGACAAGAGCGGGGATTCCGCGCTTGAGTCTGAAGGTTCCCTTTGGGAGCAGACGAGGCAGGGTAAAGATTGAGAGCACGAAGCCGAGGGCTCCAACCGCTGACATTGCCCACACCGACTGGAAAGTTCCCGAGATCTGTAAGAGGAAGACACCCAAACCTGAGCCCAAAGCCAAGCGAAGGAAACGCGCAGAGGGGAGACGCCCCTGAGGCGTACTGACCAGTCCCTTGAGAACCGAGTGCAAGGGGATGGCTCCAAAAATTGCCAGGAAGGGTGCGACTCCGAAAACAATTCGCCATCCCCAATAAGTCGCGACGAATCCGGCAAGAGCGGGCCCGACTAATGCGGGGAAGACCCACGAGAGTGAGAATGCTGCAAAATAACGCGGACGGTGCAGGGGAGTGGCTATCGCCCCGACAAGCACGTAGAGGGGGACGATGATAAATCCTCCTCCAAGACCCTGGACGAGACGGCCAAGCACGAAGACTGCGATATGGGGTGAAAAGGCGCTGATCAGTAATCCGACGCAGAAAAGTATGAGTCCCCAAGCAAAGACTTTTTTGACACCGATCGCGTCGCTGAGTCCACCGGCGAGAACGTTGGCAATGAGGTTCGTAATGAGCGCGGTTCCCGAGGCTACTGCAAACCAAGAATCTGCATGGAAAGACGCAACAACGTTCGGCATGATTGTCGTTGTTGCAAGCGATTCAAAAGCGGAAAGCGTGATCAAGATGACTGCGGAGAGCATGAGCCCTTTTTCGGCACTCGACCACGCCTGAGAATCAGAGCGTGAACCCATAGCAACACACGTTACACACTTTCGAAGGTCACTTCTACAATGCTTGCCTGATCAACTGTATGTGTGCAGAGGTATTTTCCCGGCTCATCGGCGCGAAAGGAGTATGATGTCCGTGCCGCCGCTCGTCTCGCGGATGGTACCAACGAAAGGAAAAACAGTGCTTCGCACTCACAATATTGGAACGCTTGGCCTTGACCTTGTCGGCCAAACCGTCACCCTGACCGGATGGGTCGATCGACGCCGCGACCACGGCGGCGTGGCATTCATTGATCTTCGTGATGCCTCGGGAATTGCACAGGTGGTCGTTCGCGATGAACGCGTCGCCCACGAATTGCGCAGCGAGTTCGTTTTGAAAGTGACCGGAGAGGTCTGCGCTCGCCCCGAAGGCAATGAAAACCCGAATCTCGCAACGGGCGCCATTGAAGTGATGGGCGATGACATTGAGATTCTCAATACCTCGGCACCTCTTCCTTTCCAGGTTTCTTCCAACGCTGAAGATTCAGGCAATGTTGGTGAGGAAACCCGACTGAAGTACCGCTACCTCGATCTGCGCCGCGAACCGGAACAATACGCGTTGCGCCTGCGCTCGAAGGTCTCACGTGCGGCCCGCGATACTCTTTACGCTCACGATTTCGTCGAAATTGAAACGCCGACGCTGACACGTTCCACACCCGAAGGTGCGCGTGACTTCATTGTTCCTGCACGTCTGGCTCCCGGTTCGTGGTACGCGCTTCCGCAGTCTCCTCAGCTTTTCAAGCAGATGCTGATGGTCGCCGGAATGGAACGCTACTTCCAGATCGCGCGTTGCTACCGTGATGAGGACTTCCGCGCGGACCGCCAGCCCGAGTTTACCCAGCTTGATATCGAGATGAGCTTCGTCGATCAGGACGACGTGATCGCAGTTGCCGAAGAGATCATGAAGAATGTCTGGGCGCTCATTGGCTATGACCTCCAGACTCCGATTCCTCGTATGACCTTCAAAGATGCCATGGAGAAGTACGGTTCGGATAAGCCTGACCTGCGTTTCGGGTACCAGCTTGTTGACCTGACCGAGTACTTCAAGGACACGACTTTCCGTGTCTTCCAGGCGCCCTACGTCGGCGCGGTTGTTATGCCCGGCGGTGGTTCTCAGCCTCGCCGTACCTTCGACAAGTGGCAGGAATGGGCCAAGGCGCGCGGAGCCAAGGGCCTGGCTTACGTCACGATCGACGACGAAGGAAACCTGGGCGGCCCGGTTGCAAAGAACATTACCGAAGCTGAGCGCGCTGGCCTCGCCGAGGCAACTGGCGCCAAGCCCGGTGACTGCATTTTCTTCGCTGCTGGCAAGCCCACCGCCTCGCGCGAGCTGCTTGGTGCCGCTCGTTTGGAGATCGGCAAGCGGTGCAACCTTATCGATCCCGATGCTTGGGCGTTCACGTGGGTTGTCGACGCACCTTTGTTCAAGCCGACCGGAGATGCCGAGGCCGAGGGTGATGTCGCGCTTGGACACAGCGCATGGACGGCAGTCCACCACGCCTTCACTTCGCCAAAGCCCGAATGGCTCGACACCTTCGATCAGGATCCTGGAAACGCTCTGGCTTACGCTTACGACATTGTCTGCAACGGTAATGAAATCGGTGGTGGCTCGATCCGTATCCATCGTCGCGATGTCCAAAACCGTGTCTTTAAGGTGATGGGAATCGGAGAGGAAGAAGCACAAACACAGTTCGGGTTCCTCCTCGATGCCTTCAAGTTCGGTGCTCCGCCGCACGGTGGCATTGCCTTTGGGTGGGACCGAATCGTGTCCTTGCTGACCAAATCCGAATCGATTCGTGACGTCATTGCCTTCCCGAAGTCGGGTGGTGGCTATGATCCGTTGACCGATGCTCCTGCACCCATTACTCCTGCACAGCGTAAGGAAGCTGGCGTTGACGCGAAGCCGAAGAAACGCGGTGAGGAAGATGCTCAAGCGTCAGGCGAAAAGCAGGGCGCCTAAGGAATTGATTTCTCAGTGATTTTGGGGTGGATGATGCGCATCATCCACCCCAAAATTCTGATGAATGCAAGTAGGCACAAGGCCTCTCAAAGGATTAGGCTAGTCCTTCAGCAGGACTCGATGCCGATTCCCAGGAGTGAAACGAGATGGCTATTCTTCCCCCGCATCTTTTACCGTCCGCTGTAGTTGCACCACCTTCTCAGCAGGTGGTAAGCGGGACATGCTGGAGAATTCAGGTCCTCTCGGACACAGTGATTCGGCTTGAGTGGGATCCGCGAGGAGACTTTGTTGATGGGCCAACTCAGATGATGGCTCAGCGAGAGTGCGTTTCTCCGAAGGAACTGCGTATCGACCGTGACCCCTCGGGCTCGATCACTATTGAAACTGCACATATGCACTTTCACTACGACGGTGAAGCTCCCAGTTCTAATGGACTCTGGGCACAGGTACGCGAAGAAGACAGCTGGGGTGGAACGTGGCGATGGGGGACAGACCGGGAGTTTCCTTGGCTTCAGGGTCGAAACCTGCGAGGGACCTGCCGCACTCTTGACACGGTCGATGGCAGATGCGAACTCGACCGAGGGGTCGTCGATGGCCGGGGAATAGTCTCTCTTATGGACGACACCTGCCCGGTGGATGAAGACGGTAACTTCTTGCCTTCACGGCCCGAGCATACAGATATTTATATCTTTGCAGCAGGTGGAGATTTCCCCGAGGCCGTTCGTTCTTTCTATCGTCTGAGCGGGCCTCAAGCGATTCTTCCTCGCTTTGCCTTGGGCAATTGGTGGAGTCGCTATCACCGATACAGTGAAGAAGAATATCTGCGGGTTATGGATGATTTTGCTTCCCGCGCGGTCCCTGTATCTGTCGCAGTGATCGACATGGATTGGCATATCACTGAGCCTCCGGAAGGAGCAGGCTCTGGGTGGACTGGATACACCTGGGACCCGCAGCTCTTCCCAAATCCCGAGCGTTTCCTCTCCTCCCTTCATTCGCGTGGCCTTCACACTTCACTCAACCTGCATCCAGCGGATGGAATCCGTTATTTCGAGGACGGATACGAGCGTCTTGCGACTCGCATGGGAATTGATCCCGAGTCTCGTCAGACGGTGCTTTTTGATCCCGCGAATCCGGAGTTTATGCTCGCCTATTTTGAAGAGATCCTGCATCCGCTTGAGGATCAGGGAGTCGATTTTTGGTGGGTTGATTGGCAGCAGGGAGAACACACTTCAACACGTGGCCTTGATCCGTTGTGGGTACTGAATCACTACCACTATCTCGATAGCGCGCACCGCCATGGGCGAGGACTCACTCTTTCGCGCTACTGCGGTCCGGGTTCTCAGCGCTACCCGCTGGGCTTCTCCGGCGATACCTACATTACGTGGGACTCTTTGAACTTCCAGCCGGAGTTTACTGCGACCGCTTCGAATATCGGATACGGCTGGTGGAGTCACGATATTGGCGGCCATATGCTTGGGCGTCGTGATCCCGAATTGGAGACGCGTTGGGTGGAAAGCGGCGTCTTTAGCCCGATCATGAGGCTTCACTCATCGAATAATCCCTTCACTCGCAAAGAACCCTGGGTCTTCGATGAGCCGCACTGCGATATCCAAGAGGAATATCTGCGCCTGCGACACCGCCTGGTCGGGTACTTGCATTCCGAGCAGCTTAACGGACGTGAAGAACTGCTCCCGCTGATCCGCCCGATGTATTGGGAACATGATGGCCATGAGCAGTCATGGGAAGTCCCCAATTGCTTCCGTTTCGGTAGTCAGATGATTGTCGCGCCGGTGACGTCTCCTTCTTACGAGGCCACCGATAAGAGCGTGAGCAACGCTTGGTTACCAGAGGGGACCTGGGTTGATTTGATGGCGAATCTCGCCTATGCGGGAGATCGAAAGATCGCGTGTTGGTCCGATCTGGGGCGCACTCCACTTTTTGCTCGAGCGGGGAGTGTTATTCCTCTGTGCGGTCGTGCAGCGAAGCCTGAATCGGGCGGTGTTCTTGGAGCCTTGGGACGCCAATCATATGTCGGTGTTGAGAATCCTGATGCCCTTGAGATCTTGGTTGTAACAGGGGCCGATGGCGATTATGAATTGCTCGAGGACCGTGACAGCAATGAGAGCCTCGTTCGAACAAAGATTCACTGGAATGATGATGAGGGAATCTTGCGAGTCGAGGCAGCTGTGGGAGATTTGGGTTCTCTTCCTCAGCAGCGAGAACTGTCGCTTCGTCTTCTTGGCCCGAACGTCCGCGCCGAACTCATAGAGTTGGGGACTTTCCTTCCGGCGCAGGGCGCTCAATTCCTGGTGACCCGTGAGGCTATGAGCGAAAAGGACAAGCGTACGCGCGAAATCCATCGGATTTTGACACACGCCCGCTGTGAGGTTGAACTTTTGACCCGCTTGGACTCATGCTGGAGCCAAGGGCTTGGCAGTTTCCTTGCAGCTCTTAATCATGAGGATATTCCGCACGATCTGCGCGATGCTTTGACTCAGATTGCCATTGCGTCAGACCTCGAGTGAATGAAGGAACATCATGTCTTTTGTTGAAATTCATCCCGAGAATCCGCAGACTCGCCTTGTTGATCGCGTCGTCGATGTGCTCAACTCCGGTGGGCTAGTTGCTATACCGACAGATTCGGGTTATGCGCTCGCGTGTGTACTGGGAAATAAATCTGGAATTGATCGTATCCGCGTCATTCGTCGCCTTGACGAGAAGCACAATTACTCACTTCTTTGTGATACTTTTGCGCGCCTTGGTGACTTGGTCATTATGGACAACTCGCAGTTTCGTGCGATGAAAGCCTCGACTCCGGGGCCTTATACCTTCATTCTTCCCGGAACTAAAGAAGTTCCCCGAATGACGCTTAACAAGAAGAAGCACACTATTGGTGTACGTATTCCAGACCACCGCGTCGTTCAAGCAATCCTGTCTGCCCTCGGCCAGCCTCTGGTCGCTTCATCGCTCATTCTTCCAGGGCAGAGCGACGTTATGAGTGATGGCTTTGAGGTTGATGACAAGATCGGCTCTCAAGTTGACCTAGTCGTTGTGGCACCTGTCGGCGGTGACGAGGCGACATCGGTCATTGATTACACCGATGGCAGCGCGCGTATCGCCCGGCGTGGAGCTGGAGACTTGAGTTTGTGGGAGTAACAGCACATCTCTTCTACGCGCATTATTGCCGGAATCGACAGTGAAAACAGATAGCATGAGAGGGTTATGAAAAAGCTATCCCTCAAACTGTCGGTCCTCCTTGGAATCACGGTTGTTGCCCTCATCGCCCTTGGTGTGTCTGGGTGGTTCTACTCAGCGCATGCGCTCCCGCGCACGTCCTTAGCTGGGCAATCGATCTCTTCTTTGTCTCAACAGCAGGTTGAAGATCAGCTCCGTCAAAGGGTTGATTCCGCAAAAGTGACCTTAACTGTTGCAGAGCAGACGCGTGAAGCTTCGCTTTCAGATCTGGGAATCTCGGTTGATGTTCCCGCAACCGTAGATGCGGCTTTTTCTGAGAATCGAAGTCTATTTTCCCGTTTTCGCGGGCTCTTCCGCTCGCGTTCGATTACACCTGTCGTGAACTTCGACCAGTCGAAGCTCGCCGCTTTCGGCACTGCTTTGACCTCGCAGGTGGGAACGCCGATGAGCGATGCTCACCTCAAGGTCAGTGATGACGGTACTACCTTCGAAGTCGTTCCGGCACAAGAGGGAATTACTATCGAGAGCTCCGAACTCACGAAAGTTCAGCAAGAAGTTGCCACGGATTTGGGGACACAAGGACGTTCGATTCCAGTTGAGGTTCGTAAACCTCAAGTGACGACCGAAAGGGCTGAGGAAGCAAAGACGCAGGCGATGGCTTTGATAGCTCCCAGCGTGACGATCACTGATGGAATTGATGACTTCACTGCCTCGCAACAAGACAAGATGAAGTGGGTCAAGGTCAGTGTCGAAGGTGACAAAGCGGCAGTGCTTGATTCCCAGGCTCTTTCAGCTTGGGTTAATGAGCTTGCGAAGTCGACGAACGTTGAATCCGAAAAGGGAATCCAGGGTGTCAATAGCCGTGGGGATGTCGTGGGCGTACTCAAGGCGGGTACCGTCGGTTACCGCGCAAATAACACTGAATCAGTGATTTCTGGAATCGAAGATGCTCTGAAGAACGGGAAGTCCTATTCGGGCGACTTTGACTACGACAAGGTCGAACCCGAATATGATCGCCAAGATATCCCTGATGGTTACGGCGATGATGTCTACCAAGCCTCTGCTGGTGAAAAGTGGATCGATATTGATCTGTCAAAGAACACGGTTTCGGCTTATGAAGGTCGCACCATTGTGCATGGCCCGACTCCGATGGTTCCCGGAGCTCCCAATACTCCAACCGTTACGGGTAAGTTCCACGTCTATCTCCAGTATCAATCTCAAACAATGGAGGGAGAGAACGCCGACGGCACTCCCTACAAAACCGAAGGTGTTCCTTGGGTAACATACTTCTACGGGGGATATGCGATGCACGGAGCACCGTGGCGGTCCTCTTTCGGTTGGTCGGGCTATGGAGGCTCTCACGGGTGCGTCAATATGCCTGTCGACGCCGCCCATTGGATTTACGAATGGGCAGATAACGGCACCGTTGTGATCAGCCACTACTAAATCGGGGAGTGAAGATGGATCTCTTTGATTCACAGGGAATCGAAGAATTCGGGACCCCTGTGGTGGATGAACATGCTCCACTGGCAGTTCGGATGCGTCCTCAGAGCATTGAGGAAATCGTTGGCCAGCAGCATCTTTTGAAACCGGGTTCGCCTCTGCGCAGACTCCTCACTCCAAGTACTGATTCCCCCGCAGGCTTGAGTTCCGTAATTCTTTGGGGGCCTCCCGGGACAGGGAAGACGACTCTTGCCTACCTCATTGCGCGCGCATCGGGGCGTAGATTCTGTGAAGTATCTGCAGTTACCTCCGGAGTGAAAGACCTTCGTGACGTGATTGCGCAAGCGCGCCGAGGACTAACTTCGACAGGAGAAGAGACAATCCTCTTTGTCGATGAAGTTCACCGCTTTTCCAAATCGCAGCAAGATGCCCTTCTTCCGGCGGTCGAAAATCGCTGGGTTACTTTGGTTGCTGCGACGACCGAAAATCCTTCATTTTCGGTAATTTCCCCCCTACTCTCGCGCTCTCTTTTACTGACTTTGCATGCGCTGACCAGTGAAGATCTTTCTCTTTTGCTTGATCGTGCCCTTGCCAGTGATACGGGCTTAAAAGCGCTCTTTGACCTGTCTGATGACGCTCGAGCTGGCCTTTTGCGCTTGGCTGGCGCAGATGCGCGCAAAGCACTCACCCTCCTCGAGGCGGCTGCGGCCTCGCGCGCGGAAAAGAGCGAAGCCGCGGCGGAGAATGCGCAGGAGCCTTGGGTGATCGACGCCGACGATGTCGAAAATGCTGCAAATCAGGCTTTGGTTCGTTGGGATCAGGATCAGCACTACGATGTTGCCAGCGCTTTTATTAAGTCCATGCGCGGCTCCGATGTTAACGCAGCGTTGCACTACCTTGCGCGGATGCTTGAATCGGGGGAGGACCCACGTTTCATTGCCAGGCGCGTCATGATCTGCGCTGCTGAAGATGTTGGTATGGCTGCTCCCGAGGTACTGACAACTGCCGTTTCAGCGGCGCAAGCAGTTCAAATGATCGGCATGCCTGAAGCGCGGATCATTCTGAGCGAAGCAGTCATTGCCGTCACAGTGGCGCCGAAATCAAATCGCGCTTATCTGGCGATTGATGCTGCGCTGGCCGATATTCGACGGGGCAAGGGATCAGCGGTGCCCCCGCACCTGCGCGATGCTCACTACAGTGGAGCTTCACGTTTAGGACATGGCGTCGACTACATCTACTCTCACGATGCCCCTCACCATGTTGCGGCGCAGCAGTACCTACCCGACGATCTTGTTGGTGCTTCGTACTACGAGCCGACGATGAACGGCAATGAGGCTATCCTCACTAAACGGCTTGCAGTGCTTCGTGAACTATTAAAAGTACGCTAGACTGATCCGGTTGCCCATATGGGTGACACATACCTGGGGTCTTAGCCGACGGCACAATGCCTGGAGTTGACCCCGCATCCGCATCGCGGGTGCGACATCAGAGACAGGAAAGGTCATTTAATGGCTCACAATCGTTCACGCAAGCAGGTGCGCGAGTCCCGCGCCCTTGGCTTCGCACTCACCCCGAAGGCAGTTCGCTACTTCGAGAAGCGTCCTTACGGCCCCGGTGAACACGGCCGTAGCCGTCGCCGTCAAGAATCTGACTACGCGGTTCGTCTGAAGGAAAAGCAGCGTCTTCGTGCACAGTACGGCATCCGCGAGGCGCAGATGCGTCACGTCTTCGAAGAGGCACGCCGCAGCGCAGGTCTGACCGGTGAAAACCTGGTTGAGCTCCTGGAAATGCGTCTTGATGCTCTGGTTCTGCGCGCTGGCTTTGCTCGCACCATCCAGCAGGCTCGTCAGTTCGTCGTTCACCGTCACATCATGGTTGACGGCAAGATCGTCGATCGTCCGTCCTTCCGCGTGAAGCCCGGACAGACCATCCAGGTCAAGCCCAAGTCTCAGACCACCGTCCCCTTCGAGATTGCAGCCGAGGGCGTCCACCGCGATGCACTTCCTGCAACCCCCGATTACCTGGACGTTGAGCTCTCTCGCCTGAAGGCAACGCTCGTGCGTCGCCCGAAGCGTGCAGAGGTTCCCGTCACCTGCGACGTGCAGATGGTCGTCGAACACTACTCGCGCTGATTGCGTTTAGGTAAAGCCCCGAGGCAGTGCCTCGGGGCTTTGCTTTATTTAGTACGCGCGAATGACCAATACACGATTCTGATTGTTGTCCACTACTATGGGGTACTATGCGCACTTCTGAAATTCGTCAACGTTGGCTTGACTACTTTGCATCCCAAGGCCATGAGATTCGCCCGTCGGTGTCTCTTGTTTCTCCTGAGCCCTCGATTCTCTTCACCATCGCGGGAATGGTTCCTTTTATTCCCTACATCATCGGGGTTGAACCTGCGCCCTGGCCCCGGGCAGCATCTGTTCAAAAGTGCATTCGTACCAATGACATCGATAACGTTGGACGAACCACTCGCCACGGTACCTTCTTCCAGATGAACGGTAACTTCTCCTTCGGCGACTACTTCAAGGAAGGCGCGATCAACTTCGCATGGGATCTGCTCACGGGTGATCAGTCTGAAGGCAAGTACGGCCTCGACGGTGAGCGCATGTGGGTGACCATCTGGGAAAAGGATGAAGAAGCATTCAACGTCCTGACGAAACAGATCGGCATGGATCCTCGTCATATTGTTCGTCTTCCCCGCGAAGAGAACTTCTGGGATACCGGCCAGCCCGGTCCCGCCGGCCCCTGCTGCGAATGGCACTACGATCGTGGTCCTTCCTACGGCCCCGAGGCCGTGGGCGGCAACGTTGATCCCGGCGGAGACCGCTACCTTGAGCTGTGGAACTTGGTTTTCGATCAGTACATGCGTGGCGAAGGCGCCGGCAAGGACTATCCGCTGCTCGGCGAACTTGACCAGAAAGCTATCGATACCGGTGCAGGTTTGGAGCGTCTTGCATTTGTCATGCAGGACAAGCCGAATATGTACGAGATCGACGAGGTCTATCCCGTAATTGCAGCCGCTGAAGAAATGAGCGGTAAGCGCTACGGACTCGGTGCAGCTGGTCCCGAAGCAGGAGCAGCATACGACGATGATGTACGCCTGCGCGTGGTCGCCGACCACGTCCGCTCGTCTCTCATGCTCATTGGTGACGGCGTGCGCCCCGGTAATGATGGTCGCGGATATGTTCTGCGTCGCCTGATCCGTCGCGCTGTGCGCTCCATGCGCCTGCTGGGTGTTGATACGGCAACTATGCCGATTTTGCTCACAGCATCCAAGGACGCGATGAAGGCCTCGTACCCCGAATTGGAAACAAACTGGAGCACGATTTCCGAGGTAGCCTACGCCGAAGAAGAAGCATTCCGACGCACTCTGAGCGCTGGAACGACCATTTTGGACGTGGCTGTTGAAGAAGCAAAGTCTGCTCCTGGTACGCCGATGATCTCAGGTGAGTCTGCGTTCTCGCTTCACGACACCTACGGTTTCCCCATCGATCTGACCCTTGAAATGGCAGCCGAGCAGGGAGTCCAGGTCGACGAGGCGGCCTTCCGTGCGCTGATGGAAGAACAGAAGGAACGTGCTCGTGCCGATGCGCGCGCAAAGAAGACCGGCCACACCGACGTTCGTATCTTCCACGACATCGAAAAGGAACTCGGGGGCGGTTCGACTTTCGTTGGCTACACGGAAAACGCAATTGACGCCCAGGTCGTCGGTCTGCTCGTGGATGGTGTTCCCACTCCTGCAGCGAGTGCTCCGGCAGAGGTAGAGATCATTCTAGACCGCACGCCTTTCTATGCAGAAATGGGTGGTCAGCTAGCCGACCACGGAACCATTCGCCTCGCTGATGGCGGTGTGATTGAGGTCCATGACGTGCAGGCGCCGATTCGTGGGCTATCAGTTCACCGCGGGACTCTCACCGAAGGCAAAGCAACCTTGGGGGAGAAGGCATACGCGGAAATCGATACCGAGCGCAGGCTTGCAATCGCGCGCGCACACACGGCAACCCACATGGTCTACGCGGGCTTGCGTCGCATTGTGAACAAGGATGCCGAGCAGGCAGGTAGCGAAAATTCGCCCTCGCGTCTGCGCTTCGACTTCACGAACTCAACAGCCCTGGGTGAAGGACAACTCAACGAGATCGAGAGCCTTGTCAATGAGAAGCTCGCGCAGGATCTCGCTGTGACCACCGAGATCATGTCGCTCGACGATGCCAAGCGCTCAGGTGCGATCGCACTCTTTGGCGAAAAGTACGGCTCCGAAGTCCGCGTTGTCAGCATCGGCGATAACTTTGATCGCGAGCTATGCGGTGGAACCCACGTTCCTTCAACCGGACATTTGGGCCGCGTGACTGTGCTGAGCGAAGGTTCAATCGGTTCGGGTGTACGCCGTATCGACGCCCTTGTCGGAGATGGCGCCTACGCCTTCCAAGCGAAGGAACACGCACTTGTGTCCCAGCTGAGCTCCATGCTTGGCGGGCGTCCTGACGAACTGGCCTCACGCGTCGAATCCATGATGGGGCGTCTGCGTGAAGCAGAAAAGGAACTTCAAAAGATCCGTGAGCAGCAGGCGCTCGCAGAAGCAGCATTGCTCGCTCAAAATGCTCGCAAGATTGGTAAATTCACCTGCGTCGTGGCTCCCGTGGGTGCCTTGGGATCGGCTGATGATCTTCGCGCAATGGCGACCGATATTCGTGAGCGCCTGGGTAATGACGGTCCCGTGCTTGTCGCACTCGCCGGCGTGATTAACGGTAAGCCTATGGTCACTGTCGCAACGAATGATCTTGCTCGCCAGCACAGCGCACGTGCAGGACAATTCGTTCGTCGCGCCGCAAAGATTCTCGGCGGCGGCGGTGGCGGCCGCGACGACCTCGCTCAGGGCGGCGGATCCAATCCGGAAGCCATTGAAGATGCTCTCAATGATGTGAATTCGCAGATCCAAGAGCTGTAATGCGTCCAGGAGTTCGTCTGGCAGTTGACGTTGGCACGGTCAGGGTTGGTCTCGCACGTAGTGATGCGGGAGCAGTCCTGGCCTTGCCGCTCCAAACGCTGACTCGTCAAGACGATGCTTCGGAACTTGACGAGATTGCGCGGATTGCTGGTGAGCTCGATGCCATAGAAATCGTCGTCGGGCTCCCTCGCCACATGCAAGGCGGTGAAGGCATTTCAGCGAAAGGCGCACGCAGGTACGCGCGGAAGATTAAAATGGCTTTACCTGCGTGTCGTGTGTGCTTGGTCGATGAACGCTTGAGTTCACACGAAGGGCACGAACGTTTGCTTCAAGCCGGTGTCGGACGACGCGAACATCGACAGATGATTGATCAAGTGGCGGCCTCGATTATTCTGGAGACAGCCCTGGAGATGGAACGAATGAGCGGACAAGCTCCCGGAAGGGAAATTGTCCTCGAGGAAGGACAGAGATGAGCGAGAGCACTCCCGAATATCCTTTCCCGAAGCGCGCGAGTATTCACCAACGCCGCTCGCAAGAAAACACTCCCGAGGAGACCCCAGAATCCTCACCGGTACGACGACCAGTTGTCCGTTCGTCGGCAAGCACCCCAGGGGATTCTCTCCAATCGTCTCCTGCGGGCGCGCGGCCTCGTGAAGCAGAAGCTACTGCGCCTGCAGCACAGGCTCTTCCCGCGCACCTACCCACGCGTCGCTCAAGGCGCGGCGCCCAAGAAGACACCGCAGTTGAGACGACGGGAATGCGCTCTCGTCGCCTCGAACAAGAACGGCGCTTGGTGCGCAAACGCAAACGCCGCAGGGCAATTCGGACCTTTTTTGTACTACTGCTGACACTCGCCCTGATCTCGGGCGGTGCGTACTTTGCATACACGCAATTGCGTGGCTCCTCATCGTCTTCAACAACCGCCGATGACTACCCGGGACCTGGTAGCGGGCAGGTTGTCGTGACGGTGTATGACGGTGAGTCTGGCCAGCAGATCGGTCAGCGCCTAGTAGACGCGGGCGTCGTTAAATCACTCACTGCGTTCATCCGCGCATTTGATGCGAATAAAGCAGCGGTGAGTATTCGGCCCGGAAGCTACACGCTCAAGAAAGAAATGAGCGCCTCAGGTGCGATTGCTGCACTTTTAGATGATGCGAACCGCAGTGATAACACGGTGACGGTGACTCCTGGACAGACAAAGGACCAGGTTGCCGAGCAGATTTCGATGGTGGCCAATATCCCGCTTGATCAGGTGAAGTCAGCAATGGCAGATACGGCAGCTTTAGGCTTGCCAGCTGAAGCCAATGGAAACGTTGAGGGGTGGCTTGCTCCGGGTTCCTATGAACTCGCAGAGGGAGCGACGGCAACTTCTCTGATTTCTCAGATGATTACTCGGACGACTCAGAGGCTTGATGGGCTGGGCGTTGCCGCGGCAGATCGCGAAAAGATCTTAACGAAGGCCTCAATTCTCGAACGAGAAGTTCGTAATACGGAGTATCTTCCGATGGTTTCCCGTGTAATTGATAACCGCTTGGCAGATACGAATGGTGAAACCCACGGTTTGCTTCAGATGGACTCAACTGTCTTGTACGGTGTTGGCAAGACCGGTGGAATCCCGACTGCAGACGACCTTGCTGCTGAGAACCCCTACAACACCTACCGCAATCCGGGTCTTCCTCCTTCGCCAATTTCGCAGCCCTCGACCGAGGCAATTGAAGCTGCTTTGCATCCTGCAGAGGGCAATTGGCTGTACTTCGTCACGGTGAATTTGGATACCGGCGAGACGCTCTTCGCGGCTACGCATGACGAGCAGACGCAAAACACTAAGCGTTTGGAAGAATACTGTTCGACGCATCAAGGAGAGTGCTGATGCCCTGGGCAGCAGTCATCGGCTCGCCGATTGAACATTCCCTCTCACCCCTCATCCATCAAGAACTCTGGCGTAGCGCTGGAATTACTGGATGGGAGTACCGAAAGTGTGAGGTCGATGCTCAGCACCTACATCAGTGGATCGCATCTTTAGACAGTGAATGCGTCGGAGTTTCAATCACGATGCCTTGCAAGAAGGCGGTGATTCCTCTCCTTGACGTTGTTGAACCGCAGGCGGCTGCGCTGAGTTCCGTTAATACCCTTATTCCATCGGGTGGGGTTCTTTCGGGTTTCAACACTGACGTCTTCGGTATGAGTCGCGCGATCGAGCTGAGTCGGCGCAAGGCGGGCATGGATCTAGGCGGGCGAGCCATCATTATCGGTTCGGGTGCCACTGCGGCCTCGGCTCTCGCTGCGGTGATCTCTCTTGGATTTCGCGAGGTCGATGTTGTTGCTCGTGCTTTTAGTGGAGGAAAGCTCCCTGCTGATTTCAACCGCAGCGCGATGAATTTGGGAGTGACCTACAGCGGTCATGACCTGACGGCGGCTGGCACCTTGTCTCGTTGCTGCGAGCAAGCAGATCTTGTCGTCTCGACTTTACCTTCGGGTGCGCTTGACCCCTACGTTGGTGAGCTCTCAACAATGCCATTGCGCTCGAGCTTTCTTGATGTGACCTATGCACCGCGCGAAACTGCTGCAATTTCGTGTTGCCTCGAGCGTGGTATCCCCGTCGCCTTCGGCGTAGAAATGCTGGTCTATCAGGCGGTTCTCCAGTTTAAGTTAATGACGGGAATTGAAGCTGATAGTCACGCGATTTCTTCGGTGTTTCAGCTGTTGGAGGCGAAGTAAAAGATGGGACTCGTCGCCATATCGGCTCGTGGGTACTACTTCGCCCACGATTATGCCTTGGGAATGGGCGAGTGGAATCTGATTCTTTCTGTCGTTGTCTGGCTCGCTTTTGCGCTGTGGCTTTCTCGATCGGGATGGGCGATTCAACGACGCTACTTTATTGAGGCCTCGCTTACCCCGCTTAAGAGAAACGGCGTTGTCTGGTCGGCTGTACTGGTAGGTGCGATCAGCCTTGTCGCTTCTCAGACAAGGCCTGCAGCACCTGCGGTCGTCGCGCTGACCATGATGGGAACTCTTCTTGCGTATGTCGACGCTAAGACTCATCGTCTGCCCACTCCCTATGTCATTGCGCTTGCGTGCGGTGTCTTGTGCGGGGCCGGGGTGAGCGTCTATTTCCATCCTCATTCGATTCGCGTTCTTGCCGAGGCCGGGGTTGGCGCGTTGATCTGGACCCTACCGCTTTGGCTGGGGTCTTTACCGCGACGAGGCTTTGGCCGCGGTGATGTTCGTTTGGCGCCGATCCTTGGGGCGATGCTGGGCATTCTTGGTTGGCATGCGGCATTGTTTGGATTTGTTATTGCTTTGGTATCCGCGGCACTTGCGGCTTTGTGGATGGTTGTCAGCGGCCAAGCTGGCACACGATCGCGTATTGCCTTTGGCCCATGGATGATCGGTTCCTCCTTGCTGACCTATCTTCTGTGGGGCGTCGCTATCCCGACCTCCCTGCATCTTTTCAGTGCTCTGATTTAGCCTGCGAGCTGTCTGATTAACGCCTTTTGCCCGTGGGAGACTAGCATTTGAGATAGGTTCTCACGAGGAGGTGAAGGTGGCGGAACTTGACGCGATCATTGCTCACACGCAGCGTAAGCGCGCTTTGCGTGAAGAGCGCGTGAGTCTTGATGAGCTTAAACGCGCGTGTGAAAGTGTTCCCGACCCCCTAAGACATCCAGACGAGTACCTACGTTCGGATGGTGCTACCTCCGTCATTGCCGAGATTAAACGTGCTTCTCCGTGGGGTGTCTATTCAGATATCGAGGACCCGACCCCTCTTGCTCAGGCTTTTGAGCGCGGGGGAGCGGCGATGCTTTCGGTCGTGACCGAGAGCTCGTTATTTAACGGCAGTCATGAGGACCTGTCGCGGGTAAGAGCTGCAACAGAGCTTCCACTTATTTGTAAGGACATCATTCTCTCCGCATATCAGCTCTTTGAGGCCCGCAGGGCCGGAGCAGATGCAGTCCTGCTTATCGCGCAATTTCTTTCGCAGCCGGCTCTGGAAGGACTGCTCGAGCGCGCTCAATCGCTGGGAATGTCAGTGCTCGTCGAAACCCACTCGCGCCTCGATGCTCTTCGAGCTTTAGAAGCCGGAGCTGTAATGATCGGTGTCAACGCTCGTAACCTCAGTACGGGTGTTGTTGACCGCCATGTGATCGATGAGGTCATTGATGTCATTCCGACGAATGTTCTTGCCATAGCTGAGTCCGGGGTGCGGGGCCCCCGTGACGTGTTTGAATACGCACGTGCCGGCGCAGATGCTGTGCTCGTTGGGGAAGCCCTCATGCGCAGCGATCAACCCGAGGAGTTAGTTGCTGAAATGGTCAGTGCCGGTCACCATCCGTCTTTGCTCGCTGACCGTCGGATGCGTGTGCGCGCGGCACACAAGGGTGCAGATGGATCTTGGAACGATACTCGTCGCGAATAATCGATTAGAGTAGTACGGCAACCATCCTGATCCGCAAGGAATACTATTCATGCGCTTTTTAGCATTGCCGTCACCAAGTCAAGGGGTCTGGTACCTCGGTCCGATTCCGATTCGCGCCTATGGTCTGATTATCGCCTGTGCAATTCTGATTGCTGTTTATTGGGCTGCTAGGCGTTACGAAACTCGAGGTGGCGACCGTGAACTCTTCTATGACATTGCACTCTGGGCTGTTCCAGGTGGCATTATCGGGGCGAGAATCTACCACGTGATCACCTCGCCAGATGCTTACTTCGGTAAGAACGGCAATCCGATTATGGCCCTGGCAATCTGGAACGGCGGCTTAGGGATTTGGGGCGCGGTTGCCGGGGGAGCACTTGCAGCTTGGCTTGTCGTACGCCATCGCGGGCAGCGGCTCGGCCCTGTTGCAGATTCTCTTGCCGTCCCGCTTCTTGCGGCTCAAGCAATTGGGCGCTGGGGAAACTGGTTTAATCAAGAGCTTTTCGGGGCTCCTACAACCTTGCCGTGGGGCCTGCGCATCGACGGTACGCACATGCCACTCGGATACGCCAGCGGAACCTTGTTCCATCCCACTTTCCTCTATGAATCGCTGTGGAACCTTGCAGGCGTCGCTGCTTTGCTCCTCATCGATAAACGTCGGTCTGTGAAGTCCGGACAGCTTTTCTCCTGCTACATCATGGTTTATACCCTGGGACGTGTCTGGATCGAGATGCTTCGTATTGATGATGCGCATCATTTCTTGGGTCTTCGTATCAATGTCTGGACTTCAATCCTTGTATTTATTCTGGGGCTCGTCTGCTATCTCTATGCAGGAAAGCGCGCAGCTTTGACGACTCTCACTGAGGCTGAAATCACGCGTGAGGGCGGCCTTGGCGAAGAAGATGACGCGCAAACTCTGGAAACTGCCGAGGCCAGCGAAAACACCGTCGAGGAGGGATCCGAGGACAACGAGGATGGGGGCGATAGTCCCAAGCCCTCGGAAAGTCGTCCGGTCGAAGACCTCGAGGCACGATAGGATAGAAACATGCGTCGAGCAAAGATTGTATGCACTATTGGACCCGCGACAGCCTCTGCTGAACAAATCCAGGCTCTTGTTGATGCCGGCATGGATGTCGCCCGAATTAATCGTTCTCACGGCACTGCTCAGGAACATGAAGAAGTTATCCAACGTGTTCGCCGAGCCTCTCAAAATTCGGGCCGTGGAGTAGCTGTTCTCGTCGACCTTCAAGGTCCGAAAATTCGCCTCGAAACCTTCGAAGAGGGCCCACAATACCTTGAAATCGGTGATACTTTCACCATCACGACTCGTGATGTTCCCGGTACTAAAGAGCTGGTCGGAACAACTTTCAAGGGGCTTCCCGGTGACTGTGCTCCCGGTGATCGTTTGCTCATTGATGATGGCAACGTCGCGGTGCGCGTCGTTGAGGTGAGCGCAACCGATGTTGTTACCCGCGTTGAAGTTCCCGGCTATGTTTCGGACCACAAGGGATTGAACCTTCCCGGTGTTGCCGTTTCTGTTCCGGCAATGAGTGAAAAGGACGAGGAAGATCTGCGATGGGGTCTTCAAGTTGATGCAGACTTCATTGCTCTGTCCTTCGTCCGTTCCGCAGCTGACATTGACTCTGTCCACGCGATTATGGATGAGTACGGCAAACGTCTGCCGGTGATCGCGAAGATTGAAAAGCCACAGGCCGTCGAAGCACTTGCAGAGATTGTTGACGCATTTGATGGAATCATGGTTGCTCGAGGTGACTTGGGCGTTGAAATGCCTCTTGAAGATGTCCCTCTGGTGCAGAAACGCGCGATCGAACTCGCTCGTCGCGCTGCCAAGCCGGTTATCGTCGCCACCCAGGTTATGGATTCGATGATTAAGAATCCCCGCCCGACCCGAGCAGAAGCTTCCGACTGTGCAAACGCAATTCTCGACGGCGCAGACGCAGTTATGCTCTCGGGGGAAACCTCTGTGGGCGCTTTCCCCATTGAAGCAGTTCGTACTATGGCTCGAATTGTTGAGAGCACTGAGGAAAATGGTGGCGAACGTATTGCTGCGCTTGGACCCATTGAGCTGCATCGAGCCTCCGCTATCTGCGGCGCGGCTGCAGTTATTGCTGAAAAGCTTGATGCGCGCTTCTTGGTAACTTTCACTCAGTCGGGAACATCGGCACGTATGCTCTCGCGCTTGCGTACTCCAATTCCGATGCTTGCCTTCACGCCGCTTGAATCGACGCGTCGCCAACTCGCCCTGTCATGGGGCATCCAGGCTTATCGGGTTCCCGAGGTCACCCACACTGACGATATGGTCTGGCAGCTTGATCAGGTTGCGCAGAGCGCACGTCTCGCGGAAGTCGGGGACGAGATGGTCATCGTCGCAGGTATGCCGCCGGGAACCCCTGGTTCGTCGAACCTGTTGCGCGTCCACCGTCTAGGAGACGAGGTCGACTACGTGATCGGTGGATCGCGTGGAGATGCTTAAGTTTGAGTAAATGAAGGGGGTGGCAGGCCGTATGGTCTTCCACCCCCTCACATTTTGAGGAGTTTGACGTACCTTGACGACGTTGCCACGGTCAGCGAAACAGGAAGAAGGGGCGAATTCTCAAAGCGCAGCCGGAGCAAAGCCCGCGTACTTAGGCGGGGTTAATGGCCTACGCGCGCTGGGAATTATCGCCATCGTTTTGTACCACCTGCGCCCGACTTCTCCTGCGCAGGGTGGTTTTATCGGCGTCACTCTCTTCTTTGTGATTTCCGGTTTTCTTGTTTCGCGCTCGCTTCTTCGTGAGCTTGAGGGGGAGCGGGATATTGCGGTTGGAGCGTATATCCTCAGGCGTTTTGTTCGCCTGTGGCCAACGATGCTTCTCGTCACGGCTTTCTCGGCGATCGCTTCCTTCTTCTATGCGCCGCCGCTGCTGCTCAAGATGCACGAGGATGCGATTCCAGCTCTTGCTTTCTTTTCAAACTGGTTCTACATCTTCCGCGATGTTCCATATTTTGCACAGGCGGGTCTCCCTTCACCACTGACCCATTTCTGGTTCGTCGCCGTCATTATGCAGTTCTATGTGCTGGCGCCGGTTATCGTCCTCTTAATGCGTGAATTTTTCCGATCTCGAGGAAAGGCAGCTCTTGTTCTCCTGTTCTTCGCTGGTTGTTTTGCCTGCGAGATGGCTCTATTGTTCGAGCCTGGATCTGACTCATCACGGGTGTACTACGGCTTAGACACGCGACTCGCAGAAATTCTTGTTGGTGTTGCCCTTGCGTATGGAGAGGACTTCATTGAGCGCCTCAATACTCTGCAAGCAAGGCTGCTTCAGTGTGCATCCTGGTGCGGACTTGCTTACTTGGTTGCTGTGAGTATCTATGCACGCGGATACATGACCTGGCTGTACCGAGGAGGTTTCTTCGCCTCGGCGCTAGTATGCGCAATCGTCGTGAGCGGCGCGATTGTTCCGGGCGCGATGTCGCGCGTGTTATCGACGCGTCCGCTCCAGGTGCTCGCCTCGCGTTCGATGAGCGCCTACATGTGGCACTATCCCTTGATCCTGCTGATGAACCCTGCCAGGCGCACTTCTGCGCTTCCGTGGTGGGCTTGGGTGGTGGAAGCTGGCATTTTCCTCCTGATTACCGAGGCCAGCTATCGTTTTGTTGAGAAGGCACCCTCCTTTGCGCGTCAGAAGACTTGGCGTGCTTTACGCGGCGGTGCTCAGAATACGCGCCAAGTTCGGCTGTGCACATCGGTGCTGAGCTTTGCTTTGATTGTGAGCATTGTGATGGCCAGCATTCCTGGAGTCTTCCTTGAATCAGCTTCGAAGAAGGCCAATGAAATCTTTGCTTCGGCCGCTTCTAGTCCTTCCGCATCTGCTGCTTCTCCAAGTGATTCGCCTTCGCAAGAAATGACGACGACAAGCCCAGCGCCTCCCAGCTATCACGATGCGAATGGGAAGGCGGTATACCCGAAGGCTGCAATTATTCCTAACAACTACGACACCTCTCAATGGTCATGCTCTCCAGAGGAAGGAACATGCACTGTTCCCTTGGTCTTGATCGGTGATTCCGTGTCTGAAGGAGCAAGCTACTACTGGATCCCAACCCTCTTCCCGCAATCTTTTACGGATACGGAAGTTGGTCGTTCCTTCGAAAAGGGAGTCGCGGTATACGGTGAAGATTTAGCCCAGGGACATGACGGATCTCCGGTGATTGTTGCTTTGGGGGGCAATGGGCCGATTACATCGATGGATTCAGTGCAGCCCTTGATTGAAGCAGCGGGGGAGAGGCCTGTATTCTTCGTGACGATCCGTGCCCCTTACCCCTTCCAAGATGAGAACAACGCATTGATGCGCCAGCTTGCGCAGCGTTATCCGCAAGTGGGCATTCTCGATTGGTATAAAGCCAGTGAAGGTCACGATGAGTATTTTTACGACGACGGTCAGCACCTGACGGAAGAAGGTCGTGAAGCCTACGCGCGAATGATTATGACGGGACTCATGGGAGAAAATAACTAGACACATCGCAGTAGTGTGTGGAATAATTACCTGTTCATCCATGTTGGATGACTCGTAAGGGCTTGCCCTTACCGGCGTCTACAGTCTGGTTGCCTGCGCACCTTGAGCGCATACCGGTAGATGCAGAAGAAGGAAGAGGAGAAAGAAATGAATCAAATGAATACACAGATTTCGGTTCGTGCAGCGCAGGGTCGCTACCAGGCGCTCAATGTTCCGGTTTCGCAGCTGAGCGAGGCTGTCCGTCCTTGGTATCAGGATTGGACCGATCAGAAGATTCAAGAGGCGCTCAATGACTTGGAACGCCCTGAAATGCGTGATCGAGCTGCGGAATTCTTGGGCTTGGAGCTGATCCCCGCAGCCTGAGATGTGATTTGTCTCTCTAGTGTCAACTCCGTCAACTTTACTGGTTGGCGGAGTTGTCGTTTATTTGATGGATTTACGCTGCTGATGCGCATCGCTATTTCCGTGTCATCGCGCGAAAAAGTGGCTTTGAGATCACTGTGATCTCAAAGCCACTGACGAAAATGTGAAACATATTCGTACCCCGAGTGGGATTCGAACCCACAACAAGCCGGGTTTGAGCCGACCGCCTCTGCCAATTGGGCTATCGGGGCGACAGCGCAAGCGCGCTAATAAGGATAAGATATAACAGGTGCTAGTGACAAACTATCGTACAAGGAAGACGACATGAGTGAAGAAGTTGCACAGCCGCGCCGCGTTCTTGTTGCGGAAGATGAAGGCTTGATTCGCCTCGATATCGTGGAGACACTCACCGGTGCCGGTTTCGAGGTTGTCGGGGAAGCTTCCAACGGTGAAGAGGCCGTCCAGCTTGCTCTTGAACTTGAACCGGACCTGTGTGTCATGGATGTCAAGATGCCGAAGATGGATGGCATTACCGCGGCAGAGAAGATTCTCGCTGAACTCTCATGCGCCGTTGTTATGCTCACGGCCTTCAGTCAGACAGAGCTCGTCGAACGTGCTCGTGATGCTGGAGCAATGGCCTACGTCGTGAAGCCCTTTAGCCCCGCAGATCTTATTCCTGCAGTTGAGATTGCGCTCTCGCGCCATCAGGAAATCGAGTCCCTTGAAGAAGAGGTTGCAGACCTCACCGATCGTTTCGAAACTCGCAAACGTGTTGATCGCGCGAAAGGTCTCCTCATGAAGAATATGGGGATGAGTGAGCCTGATGCCTTCCGCTGGATTCAGAAAACTTCTATGGATCGTAGGCTCTCGATGCGTGAGGTCGCTGATGCTGTGATTAACCAGGTTGAAGGCTAAAGTCACACAGAACTTCTCCAAGGGCGCGAGCCAATGCTCGCGCCCTTCAGCTATGCAACAAGCGATTCGATACGCGTGCTACAGCAAGGGTTTGATCGTGTTCATCTGTAATAGTCACAGTGTGAACAGTTGAGCTCTTCCCCAAGTGGACTGCCGTAGCGCGGGCGCGAACCAAGTCGCCTCGACCGGGGGAAACGTGTGAAATGCTCAGCTCAACGCCCACGGCGATGGCGGCCTCGCCATAAAGAGAATGTGCGTGAAGCTGAGCGGCATGGGAAGCTACTGTTTCTGCAAGTGCGGCGCTCGCTCCGCCATGCAGATAACCCTGAGGCTGAGTATTGCCAGCAATAGGCATTTCGGCAAGTACGTTTTGAGGGGAAGCCGAAATGAGACGAATGCCCAGACGCGACATAAGGGTGTTTGCCCAGCTATCCATCCGATGATTTTCTGCATTCAAGGTGTGCATCGTGCCCTCTCGCCGTAGTGTGTCTTCTATGAAGGAGACAATGCTTGTCATCGATGGCCATTCAATGGCCTTTCGTGCATTTTATGCCCTGCCTGCAGATAAGTTCGTGACAGCCCAGGGGCAGCACACGAATGCGGTCTATGGTTTTGCATCAATGCTCATCAAATTGTTGGAGAGCTATCAGCCCAGCCATATTGCAGTTGCTTTCGATGTCTCGCGTCATTCCTTCCGTACCGATGAGTACCCCGAATACAAGGGGACACGAGACGCAACGCCCGAAGAATTTAAGGGACAAATCGAGCTGATTCGAGACCTGCTGAGTGCGATGGGTATTCGCTCCCTCTCGCAGGAAGGCTTCGAGGCGGACGATATTCTTGCCACCCTTGCTACGCGCGCGTCAGATGCGGATATGCGCGTCTATGTCGCTTCGGGGGATCGCGATAGTTTCCAAACTGTCACCGATAGCGTGACCGTTCTCTATCCGGGAATGAGCCCGGGTGACTTGCGTGAGATGACGCCGCAAAGCGTTGAAGATAAGTATGGGGTTCCTCCTTACCGATACCCGGAAATCGCTGCGCTCGTCGGAGAAACTTCCGACAACCTCCCGGGCGTTCCCGGTGTTGGTCCGAAGACTGCAGCACAGTGGATCAACCGTTTCGATGGCCTCGACAATCTCCTGGAGAACGCGGACAAGATCACGGGCAAGCGGGGAGAAGCGTTGCGCGAGCACCTCGAGGACGTGCGACGCAACCGCCGATTGAATCATCTGCTGACGGACATGGATCTTGAGTGCGACATTACGGACTTGCGCCGCGAGGTGACCGACCGTCAGGCGCTCAGTCAGCTGTGTGATGCTCTTGAGTTTCGTTCTCTGCGCTCTCGGGTCCTGTCGGTGGCGAAGATTGGTTTGGGGAGCGTCAGTGACAATGACGAGGCCGAAGCCCCGATCGCCGCTATTCAACCGCAGGTGTCGTGGACGATTGCTGATGGATCAACGTCTGTTGATCAGTGGCGCATTGAACATCCGGGACAGCTTGCACTCATGGTAGATGGCACGCTCAGCGTGAACGCTCCGGAAGCCAGTGTTATTGCACTTGCGACGGCGACTGATGCGTTGATTATTGACACCGCATTGATTTCAGCACAGCAAGATCAAGCGCTTGCCAAACTTCTCAATGAAGACGGCCTGATCCTGCACGATCTCAAGGGCTGCATTCATGCTTTAGGTGCGCGTGGTTGGACGCTCGGAAGCGCGCGCACTGATCTTCTTCTTGCTGCCTATTTGGTGAATTCGGAACATCGCGGGTATCAACTCGACCAGCTTTTTGCTCGGTATTTGGGGGTTGATCCGCAAGAAAAGAAGGATAGTACGACTCTCTTTGAGGTTGGAATCAGTGATGAGCGCGCTCGAAAGCTTGCCGAAGACGCCGCGCGGATGCATTCTCTCGACGTCATCCTTGCTGACAAACTTAAGGAGAGTGACCAGTCGCATCTGCTGGATGATTTGGAAATGCCAGTTGCGGTCTTGCTCGCACAAATGGAGAAATGCGGAATCGGTGTTGATGAAGATTTCTTGACAGCCCTTTCTCATGAACTTGCTTCGGATGTTGACACTGCGCAGCGTGGGGCATGGGACGTGCTGGGGCACGAAGTTAATCTCTCATCTCCTAAACAGCTCCAAACCGTCCTCTTCGAGGAACTTGCTCTGCCCAAGACAAAGAAGACGAAGACCGGATACACGACTAACGCCGAGGCCTTGACGGAGCTTTTCGAAAAAACTGGAAATGACTTCCTCCGTCACTTGCTAGTCCATCGTGACCGCATCAAGCTCAAGCAGATGGTTGATGGCTTGATTTCGAGCGTCGGTGTTGACCAGCGCATCCACACGACTTTTTCGCAAACCGCTGCGGCGACGGGGCGTTTGGCCTCGTCTGAGCCGAATTTGCAGAATATTCCTGCACGTAGCGCTGATGGCCTGCGGATTCGTGGCGGGTTTGTTGCGCAAGAGCCGTATACGAATCTCATGAGCGCGGATTACTCTCAAATTGAAATGCGGATCATGGCGCATATGTCGCAAGACCCAGGGCTGATCGATGCCTTTTCTTCGGGGGAGGACCTCCACCGCACTATGGCAGCGATGGTGTTTGGAGTTGAGCCGGAAGATGTGACGGCTGAAGAGCGCTCGCGAATTAAGGCAACCTCCTATGGACTAGCTTATGGTTTGTCCGCCTACGGTCTTTCTGCGCAACTTCAGATTCCCGTTCACGAGGCCGCGGCCCTGCGTGACCGCTATTTCGAACGCTTCGGTGGCGTCCATGATTACCTCGAAGGTCTTGTTGACGAAGCTCGCCGATGGGGCTGGACTCAAACAATTCGGGGACGGAGGCGCTATCTTCCGGATTTGCATTCGGCGAATCGAACGCGACGGGAGATGGCTGAACGAGCCGCGCTGAACGCTCCGATTCAAGGAAGCGCCGCTGATATTGTCAAAATGGCGATGCTGGATGTGCACAAGCAGCTCAAAGACTCAGGTCTTAAATCGAGGATGCTGGTCCAGATCCATGACGAGTTGCTCTTTGATGTCGCGCCGGGTGAAGAGGAGAAACTGCGTCAACTTGTGCGCGAAGGGATGGAAGGCGTGATGTCTCTGCGAGTTCCTTTGGAAGTGGCAATTGGCTTCGGGCCGACGTGGAAAGACGCTGCGCACTAGGGTGGGTGGACTTTCGGCCCCAGTCTGTTAGAATGCTCAAGGTACTGCTGTGTGCAATAGCCATTTGCACCCTGCAGCCGCAATTGTCCATATCTAGTAATACGTCCGTTTCGGAGAACACAACTACATGACCAGCACCAACTCGCAGCCGGCAGTTTCAACGCCCCAGGTTGCAGTGAACGACATTGGGTCCCGCGAGGACCTGCTCGCCGCTATTGACGAGACCATCAAGTACTTCAACGATGGCGACATCGTCGAGGGCACTGTCGTCAAGGTTGACCACGATGAGGTCCTTCTTGACATTGGCTACAAGACCGAGGGTGTGATCCTCTCTCGCGAGCTTTCCATCAAGCACGATGTCAACCCGGACGATGTGGTTGCCGTTGGTGATCAGATCGAGGCCCTGGTTCTCCAGAAGGAGGACAAGGAAGGCCGCCTGCTCCTGTCCAAGAAGCGTGCACAGTACGAGCGCGCATGGGGACAGATCGAGAAGGTCAAGGAAGAAGACGGCGTTGTTACCGGTACCGTCATCGAGGTTGTCAAGGGCGGCCTGATCCTAGACATCGGCCTGCGTGGCTTCCTTCCTGCATCCCTCGTTGAAATGCGTCGCGTTCGCGATCTCGCACCCTACATCGGTCGTGAGATCGAAGCCAAGATCATTGAACTGGACAAGAACCGCAACAATGTTGTTCTGTCTCGCCGCGCATGGCTTGAGCAGACCCAGTCTGAGGTTCGCACCAACTTCCTGCACACCCTTCAGAAGGGCCAGGTTCGCAGTGGTGTCGTGTCCTCCATCGTGAACTTCGGTGCATTCGTTGATCTCGGCGGCGTTGACGGTCTGGTTCACGTCTCCGAGCTTTCGTGGAAGCACATTGATCACCCCTCAGAGGTCGTCGAGGTTGGCCAGGAAGTCACCGTCGAGGTCTTGGACGTCGACATGGACCGCGAGCGCGTGTCGCTCTCGCTCAAGGCCACCCAGGAAGATCCGTGGCAGACCTTCGCGCGCACCCACGCCATCGGCCAGGTTGTGCCCGGCAAGGTCACCAAGCTCGTTCCCTTCGGCGCATTCGTGCGTGTTGAAGACGGAATTGAAGGTCTGGTTCACATCTCCGAGCTCGCTCAGCGTCACGTTGAGCTGCCCGAGCAGGTCGTCAAGGTTGGCGACGAGGTCTTTGTCAAGGTCATCGATATCGACCTCGAACGTCGTCGTATCTCGCTGTCCCTGAAGCAGGCCAACGAGCGCGTCGATCCCAACTCTGAAGAGTTTGATCCTTCGCTCTACGGCATGGCCGCTGAGTACGACGAAGAGGGCAACTACAAGTACCCCGAAGGCTTCGATCCCGAAACCCAGGAATGGATGGAAGGCTACGAGGCACAGCGTGAGGCTTGGGAAGCTCAGTACGCACAGGCTCAGGCTCGTTGGGAAGCCCACAAGGCTCAGGTTGCAAAGGCTCTTGAAGAGGACGCCGAAGCAGCTCCCGCAGTTGAAGAGCAGGCCTCGTACTCGACCCCGGTCGACTCCGAAGGCACCCTCGCTTCTGACGAGGCACTTGCAGCACTTCGTGAGAAGCTGACCAACAACTGAATCGCAGCGCCTAAGCGCTCATAGTCAGTTCTGAGGCCCCGGTGAAAACCGGGGCCTCAGGTTTTTTGTTGGCATTGTGCGGCGATGCCGCTGTCACTGTTCGGCCGGTGAATGGGAGAAACAGTTAGTGTCGAGAGCGCATTACTTGATCCAGATTCTTCGTTGAAGCGCAGGACGAAGCGTCCGCTAAGTTCTCTATACCAAAGAGTGTGGCCCGTCTCTTTCGAGACGGGCCACTTCAGTACCAGCGCGCGATAGTTATTCCTGAGTGCGCTTGGATAAGACGATATCGGCGAGCAGACCAAGGAGAGCTGCGCCCAATGAGGGAAGAACCCAACCAAGCTGAAGATCCTGCCCGGGACTCCACGCAAGCACAGGAGAAGCGAAGGTCAAGATTCCCAGCGAGATCGCAGTGGTTAGAAGTGACCATAGGCTGGCAACCCAGACTCCCAGGCGGAATGTCCAATGAATGCGCATCGAGTAGCGCAGCGGATGCGTGACGATCGTAACGAAGATGATTGAAATTGCGATTGGGTAGAGGAAGGTAATAATCGGCACCGCAACGTTGAGCACTGCCTTGAGTCCGGCTGATGCCAAGACGAAGGAAATGATCGTGAAACCAACGAGCCAGGTTTTGTAGGGGATCCGCGGAATAAGTCGCTCGAAGAACTCCGAGGTTGCGGCAAGAAGGCCAACCGCAGTTGTCATGCACGCGGTGAGAACGATCAATCCGAAGACGACCTGTCCGGCAGTTCCCATGGTGATGCGTGAAGCGTCGGCCAAGAGTGCAGCCCCGTCGGAGTAGCTTTGACCGCTAGGAATGACGTGACCGATCAGGCCGAGTCCAACGTAGACCAGGCCAAGTAGAATGCCTGCGATTACACCGGCAGAGCTGGTCTTGCGAACGAGCTTGATCCCGCTGAGTCCGCCTTCTCCCTGATCGAAAGATGCAACAACGATAATTCCAAATGCAAGAGCTGCGATGGAATCCATCGTCATGTAGCCATCAAGGAGACCTGCGGTTAGGGGAGCGCTTGCGTATTGCCCAACCGGAGCAGCCTCTGAAGGCGGTAGCTTCGCCAAAGACAAAAAGACCAAGAGCACGAGTAAAACAAGCAGGACAGGGGTCAGGATTTTACCGAGGTGATGGATGATCTGTCTCGGGTTCCATGACAAGAACAACGCGATGCCGAAAAAGCATGCGTTGAAGACTAACGATGAAACGAAAGCGGTTGAATGAATGAGCGGTGCGACGGCCGTCGAGAAGGAAACAGCACCGGTTCGTGGCAGAGCATAGAAGGCGCCGATCGACAGATAAACCATGCATGAGAAAGCAATTCCAAAATATTTGCCTCCGCGGCCAGACAGATCACGCAGGTCACTTCCCGATAATGCGATTGCAATGATCGCAATGACGGGAAGCGCGACGCCACCAATGAGGAAGCCAATCATGGCTAAGTTAAAGTGCGTACCTGAGTTCGCTCCCATAATTGGAGGGAAAATCAGGTTTCCCGCACCAAAGAACATCGAAAACAGCGTGAGCGATGTTGCGATCAGCAAGCCCGTTCCCTGCGAGCGCCTGCTGTGTGTAGTCGTCGTCGATTCAGTCACAATAATGCTTCAAACCCTATAGAAGTTATAAGTACCCCTGAGATTCTGTCATTTCATACCTCTTTAGCCAAGTGCTGTTCATTGTTCTACGCTTCAGATGTGAACACTCTCATTCGCTCAGGTTCATCGAGCGCTACTCTCTTACGAGCGATTCCCGAGGCGCATCCCTTGGGACCATCCCACGTGCTTGCTCTCAGCGGGGGAATCGGCGCCGGTAAGTCCACGCTCGCGCGCGCTTTACGAGGCCTCGGCGCGCACATTGTCGACGCGGACGAACTTGCGCGCGAGGTACTTTCCCCCGATCATCCCGTCTACGAGGCGGTGCTTGTGAATTTTGGGAGTGACCTTGTCGGAGCAGGCGGGGTACTTGACCGACAGCTCTTAGCCCAGCGCGCTTTTTCTTCAGCCGAAGGTACAGCTCTGCTTAATTCACTTACTCATCCAGCAATCGCTGCTTTGGCGCAGGAACGTCTTGCGCAAGCTGGAGACGGGAAGCTCGCTGTCTATGATGTGCCACTACTGACAAGGCACGAAGATGCGGATGCATTCGATGGGGTCATCATGGTGAGTGCTCCGTTGGATGTGCGTCTTGACCGTTTGGAAAAACGCGGGATGAGTAGGCGAGAAGCGGCAGTGCGCATCAGCAGGCAAGTGAGTGACGAGCAGCGTCGGGGCCTTGCCTCGATATGGGTCGACAACTCAGGCAGTGAAGAAGATCTGACAAATCTGACCCGTACCTTCGTTGCGCGTTGGCTGAGCCCCTCGGGGATTTAACCGAATATAGGCTTCAGTATTCGCCCAGTTTTCCCATTATTTCAATGGGAAATCTTCAACTATTCATCCGGAAATCACTCAGGAAAAACCAGGTTTACCTGCAACTATAGATTTGAACATGTAAGTAAACCGGTATCGGCCTGAGCGCCGGGAATCAGAGATTGCGCTGGTCCATTGATTTGGCAGCTTCTCGTACGTGATACGGGATGACCTCTGGTTTCGTAGTCGACATTTGCCGCAGAGTGAGGATAAATGGCACACGTAAAGACGAATCGTTTTTCGGGGAATAGAGCTGTGCGTACGCTTGGAACATTGGCGCTCGGTGCAGCGATGACGGTGGGAGGACTGTCTTTTGCAAGCGCAGGCGATGTTCAGCCGACTCCCAATGAAGTTCAAGCCCTGGGATACAACACTCTGATCTTTCAGGATGAATTCACCGGAAATGAACTTGACACTTCGAAGTGGGGATACGAATACTCCTGCTTTGACCCGAAAACGCGCTCACAGGCCCAGTACACCGATTCGAAGGAGAATGCGTCCGTCTCGGGTGGAAATCTCCATTTGACCGCGAAGTATGAGCCAACGCGTCAAAAGTATGACAGTCGCTCGCGTTCAATGATCACGGTCGACCGTGAATGCACTCGAACGGTCAATGGGCGCTCCGAAACCTACAAAGCTCCTTTCACATCAGCAATGGTTCAGACGCGCGACAACAAAGGCATAAAGTACGCCGCCTATGGCGACTTCTATGCTGAGGCACGTATCAAACTCCCTAGTGCCGTTGCATCGTGGCCAGCATTTTGGATGACCGGTATTGCCCCGGCATCTTTCCCGGCTCACGGTGAGATTGACGTCGTCGAAGCTAAAGGATGGGATCCGAACTTCCTACAAGCGAATGTTCATACGCCTCGGGTCGGTAATCCTCAAAAGACTGAGCAACACATGGGACAGCTCGGGGGCAATGGTACTTCGCAGACTCAGTTCCATACCTATGGTGTGGAAAAGAACGGGAACTCAATCACCTTCTATTTGGATGGGAAGCGGGGACACACCGTCACTTACGATCAAGTTAAAGGGGATAACCCCTTTATCAACGATGCCAACGGCATGGTGCTTCGTCTCAACCACATGGTTGGCGGTTCTTTCCTAGCCTCTGAGCATGGTGATACGACGTACACCGATGCGATTAAGTTCAAGGAAGCCTATCAAGGTGCTGGTTCTGACATGCTCGTTGACTACGTCCGTGTGTGGAAGAAGAACGGCAATGCCACGAGCGAGCCAGCCCCGCTTCCCTCAACGGCTACCGCCGATCCAGAACCTAGCGTTCAACCGACTGTGACGACGGCGCCTGCTCCCATGCCGACTACTGCGGCCCCTCAGCCTTCGAGTGCAGTAACAGCGCAGCCGAGCGCGCCTGCTCAGCCGACAAGCGCAGCACCCCCTACCCAGCCCACGGCCTCGATCGCACCGATGCCGGTACCGACTGTTTCGGCGCCCAAGCCTTCCGATGATCCCAAGGCTACGCCGCGACCAACTACTGTTGCGCCCTCTACTCAGCCCACGGCCTCGGAACCGGCAGCCTCTGCAACTACTCAACGTCCGCCTCGAGCTCGTCGAAGCGCCGATGCTACGGCGCCGGCACAGCCCACGGAAGCAGCAAGCTCAGCCCTGCCTACGCGTCCTGAAACGACAGCAGCGGCACCATCTGAAGCCCCTGCGAATCCGTCGAGCGAAGGTGCAGGAGACACATCGGTGAGCCGGCCCGATGCTGTAGCGCCAAATGAGCAATCAGCGCTCTCGCAGCTTCTTCCGGAAGCTTCGCATCTCAGCGAGCTTGGCACCGATCGAAACGCGCTCACGTCCACCAATGAGGCGGACACGCAAAACCCCGCTGTCGCGCGAAACGCAGAAGCTGCCTCTGCTCAAAATCCAAGTTCTGCACGCACACTTGCCGCAACAGGAAGTTCCTCCCTTGGGTTTGTGTTCGCTGGGCTCTTGGCAGTAGTGGGAGTGCTGATGCTCGCTTGGCCGACGCCTGCAACCGCTCAACACATGAGTCCTCGGCGTAAATGAGGCATAGCTCCTTAGCAACCTGCTAAGACTGTGCGCAGGGGTCGGTGTAGGTAATCTTCATCTCGAAGAACACCTGCACCGACCCCTATTTGTGGTGGATGAAAACAATGATGGCGTTTCCTCGAGACTTTAGTTTCGTGCCTTCGCAGTGGTGAACGCGCAGAACCTCGCAGAAGTCCTTAGCCTAAGACTATGAGTGATACCCCCATCCTTCGTCAGGAATACCCCTTTGAAGTAATTTCTGAATACACCCCATCGGGTGACCAGCCGAAGGCTATTCACGAACTCGCTGAGAGACTGCGCGCGGGCGAACAAGACATCGTCCTGCTGGGGGCAACGGGAACCGGGAAAAGTGCGACAACCGCGTGGCTCATCGAGGAGATCCAACGTCCGGCATTGGTTTTGGAACCCAACAAGACCTTAGCTGCGCAGCTTGCTGCGGAGTTTCGGCAGTTGCTGCCCAAAAACGCGGTCGAGTACTTTGTCTCGTACTACGACTACTACCAGCCTGAAGCTTACGTTCCCCAGACCGATACGTTCATTGAAAAAGACTCGTCGATTAACGAAGAAGTTGAGCGGCTACGTCACAGTGCGACAAACTCATTGCTTACTCGTCGCGATACCGTCGTCGTTTCCTCGGTGTCGTGTATTTACGGCCTTGGTACGCCGGAAGAATATGTCGCGCGAATGATTGAACTGAGTCGGGGAATGACGATTGACCGTGATGACCTCCTGCGGGCGTTCATCTCCATGCAGTATGCGCGAAATGACCTTGGATTTACGCGTGGGACCTTTAGAGTGCGTGGGGATACGGTCGAGATCATTCCCGTCTACGAGGAACTGGCAATCAGGATTGAAATGTTTGGCGATGAGATCGATTCGCTGGCTGTGCTCCATCCTGTCACCGGCAATGTTATTAAAGAAGTTGATCATGTGTATCTGTTTCCTGCCTCGCACTACGTTGCGGGCGAAGAACGGATGAAACGTGCAATTGCTTCGATTGAGGCGGAGCTTGAAGAGCGTCTTGAATGGTTTGAATCGCAGGGGAAATTGCTCGAGGCGCAGCGTTTGCGAATGCGCACAAGCTATGACTTGGAGATGCTCAAAGAGATCGGGACATGTGCGGGCGTTGAAAACTACTCACGCCATATTGATGGGCGCGAGGCTGGCACCCCGCCTCATACCCTTCTCGATTATTTCCCTGACGACTTTGTGCTCGTCATTGACGAATCGCATGTGACAGTTCCCCAAATCGGAGCCATGTTTGAAGGGGATATGTCGCGTAAACGTACACTGGTCGAGCATGGGTTCCGCTTGCCCTCGGCGATGGATAACAGGCCGCTCAAATGGGATGAATTTACCGAGCGTATTGGTCAAACCGTTTACCTCTCAGCTACGCCAGGATCCTATGAGCTCGATAGGTCCGATGGGGTAGTGGAACAGATCATTCGCCCCACGGGACTTGTTGATCCGAAGGTTGTGGTCAAGCCGACTCGAGGTCAAGTCGATGACCTCCTTGAGCAGATTCGTGAGCGGGTCGAGCGTGACGAACGCGTTCTTGTGACAACACTGACAAAGAAGATGGCTGAGGACCTGACGACGTACCTTGCCGAGCGCGGAGTGAAGGTTGAATACCTGCACTCAGATGTCGATACTCTCAGACGCGTTGAACTTTTGCGCGAGTTGCGTTTGGGAACTTTCGACGTTCTTGTGGGAATTAATCTCTTGAGGGAAGGCCTGGATCTTCCCGAAGTTTCTCTCGTTTCAATCTTGGACGCCGACAAGGAAGGATTCCTGCGTTCGACGCGTTCCCTCATCCAGACCATTGGGCGCGCCGCGCGAAATGTCTCTGGTGAAGTTCACATGTACGCCGATGACATCACTGATTCGATGCGTGCTGCAATCGACGAAACTGAGCGACGCCGTGAAATTCAGATTGCCTACAACACCGAACACGGTATTGATCCCAAGCCTCTACGCAAAAAGATTGCAGATGTTACGGACATGCTCGCTCGTGAAGAAGTTGACACAGCGGAGCTCCTCGAGGGCGGATATAGGCGCGAACGCACGGCAAGTGATATTCGCGCTGATGAGATGGCTTCGTTTGCGGGCCAAGAAGGCTCAACGCGCACACGTGAAGAACTTGCTCAGATGGCCGAGAGTGACTTGGAAGAACTGATCCGTCAGCTTTCTGATCGGATGATGGAAGCCGCTCAGGATCTTCAATTTGAGCTTGCGGCAAGGCTTCGTGATGAACTCAGTGAACTGAAGAAAGAACTTCGCGCGATGAAAGCCGCTCACTAACGACTTGTGGAAAGTGGTAGGTATTGCTCAGAGAAACGCTTAAGATAGGTACGTTCTTGTTCGCGACTTTGGGAGTCGATTGTGTCTACGACGGCGCACACGCAAACGCGTCCCGTTCCTTTTCATAAGCGTGCTATGGCATGGGGTGCTCACGCCTTCACTCTGACCGGTGTTCTCTGGGCAACACTTGCAACGATTGCTCTCTTCGAAGGGCATATCCGCCATATGTGGTTGTGGCTGGGAATCGCACTTCTCGTTGACGCCGTCGACGGCTCAATCGCGCGGGCAGTTCGCGTCAGTGAATACGCGCCTGGCTTCGATGGGGCAACTCTGGACAATATCGTTGACTATCTGACGTGGACTTTCATCCCTGCTCTGTTCATGGCCTTCCACCTTCCTTTTGGATCGCGGGCACTTGGTATCGGCATGGCCCTGTTGGTCTGCATCTCATCGATGTTCTGCTACTGCAATGTGTCGCTGAAAACCCCTGACCACTACTTCATGGGATTCCCGGCTGCTTGGAATGTCGTAGCTGCAATTATGTGGATTTTCCAGACTGGCGCGGTTTTCAACGTTGTTGCCACGGTTATTTTGGCGGTACTGACGGTCGCTCCGATTGCCTTCGTTCATCCATTCAGAGTCGGGCGTTTGCGTGCACTTAACATTGTGGCGGCACTGGTGTGGGTTGCTGCGACGGCAGCGCTCGTTGCCTACGCCCCTGTACGCCCAATCATCCTCACAGGAATTTGGTGGGTTGCCGGGATTTGGATCCTCGTTGTGAGCGCAATCCGTTCCATCCAGGGGATTCCTCAGGAGTTGCGTGACGCGGAGTAGCGTTTCACCAGTCGCGAGTTTTGGACCGAGCGCCACACTTCAGTTGCGATTGACGCGAGGATCATCAGAGCGACAATGACAACCACCGATCCTGGGTATCCGCGTCCGTGGATCCAAAAGTAAACGTATGGCGATATAAAGGTCACCAGCGCGACGATCGCACCGGCGTAGCGCTCCAGTGGCCTCGAGGCGGTGATCATTGCGAGGATTCCCCAGGTGTAGGGAACTGCGGTCAGGACGTCGATCGACCACAAGACGAGGACTGATCCATGGAATTGTGGGACGAAGATCACCGGTAGGGCGCGCAATGAGGAGTATACAAAAACCACGAGGTAGACCCATACACGCGGATCTTTGAGGATTCGGGTGATCAGCGAACGCTTGTAGACCGTGACCCCGCTGGCTTCGATTTGGTGTACGAGGCCGTGTGGAGTTCGCGTTGCATTCATCCCCTGGAGAGCCTCACGAAAGCCTGGATCAGGGAGCAACTCGTGAACGAGCTTGCTGACTCTCAAGGCAAAGACTGTGCGCTCTTTGGAGTGCTCGGCCCCAACGTTAACAAAAAGATGGAACAAAGGACCGGCAAGGCGCTTAAGTTCCTCGCGATTGATGGGGCCGATGAGCCAGATAATTCCGCGGTGTTCCAGTGCGTTGCGTACTTCGGTAAAAAAGAGATCAGTGTTTGCAAGGACAGAAGGATCAAGTTCACGTACCTCACGTCTACCCAATTCAGCGAGACGTGAGACTCCGGCGGCGTGAGCGAGGCGAGTAGTATCAAATGCGCACGAGCGTACAACCGGGAGCTCAAAAGGGGCCTGGGTTGACCCGAAAAGGGTCTCCTTCAGGCGACGCAGTCGGGAAATCTGGGCTGCAGGGTCTTTAACGCTCACCCCATCGAGTTTAGAGCACTGCGGTGTGAAGCTCTTAACGACTTGGCATTCTTATGTAGGAGTGTGAGCAGAATCGTTGTTACTCTATGAGTGAGGGGAGTACTCCCACGAAGCGCACCATCGTCAACGCGGTATCGCCTCGGTACCCGGTGTTGCCGCCCAATAATGGGTGGGAAGAGACCTCAAGCCTCACTCCCTGAAAGGTCACTTGTGGACGTACACATCCTTGGCTGGATCGGCCTAGCCATCGTTGTTATTGCGCTGATTACGACCGATATTGTTGGACACGTACGTAAACCTCATGCACCATCGATGAAAGAAGCGACAGCGTGGACTTTGGGCTACGTTGCTCTTGCGGTTGCTTTCGGTGTTGCTATCTGGGCTATCTATGGTCCAAGCTTTGCCATCCAGTTCTACAGCGGCTACATGATGGAATGGTCGCTCTCGCTGGATAATCTCTTTGTTTTCGTCATCATCATGTCCTCCTTTAGGGTTCCTCGTGAATTTCAGCAGAAGGCATTATTGGCGGGCATCATTTTGGCGCTGATCTTCCGCGCTTTCTTCATCGTTGTCGGTGTCACGCTAGTCAATCGCTTTACGTGGATGTTCTTCTTCTTTGGTGCGTGGCTCTTGTGGACTGCTTATTCCCAGGCACGGGAGGGCGCCTCGGAAGAACAAGAAGAGGAAGAAGCTGAAGAGAATCGCATTGTTCGTTTTGTCCGCCGTATCTTCCCGGTGACCGATGGCTATATCGGTGATCGCTTCTTTTACCGGCACAGCGGGCGCACTTCCGTTACTCCGCTCTTCCTTGTCGTTCTTGCATTGGGGTCGGCAGACCTCATGTTCGCACTCGATTCAATTCCCGCGATTCTTGGACTCACCACGGAGTCCTATTTGGTCTTTGCCTGCAATGCCTTCGCTCTTCTTGGCCTTCGTCAGCTCTTCTTCCTCATCGACGGTCTTTTGGAGAAGCTTGTCTTCCTGAACTACGGCCTTGCTGTGATTCTTGGATTCATTGGCATCAAGCTTGTTCTTCATGCCATGCACGAGAACTCCGTGCCCTTCATTAACGGCGGCCAGCCGATCCACTCCGTACCGGAGATTGGTATTCCCATTTCTTTGGGCGTTATTGCCGGTACCTTGATCATTACCGTTATTACTTCGCTTATTCATTCTCGCCGCCATAAGACCAGGAGCTAGCCCAAGTGACAACGAGCACGCCAGAAACTACAATCACCGGCTTAACGAGGCAAGAAGTTGAAGCCCGACGCCAGGCCGGGCAGCTCAATGTCACGAAGTTGCCCTCTTCTCGCTCATTGGCCTCGATCATCCGAGCGAATGTCCTGACCCTGTTTAATGCAATCCTCAGCGTTGCGATGGTCATTGTGATTGTTTTCGGATCCTGGCAAGACGCAGTTTTTGGCGGAATCATGATCATTAATGCGATCATCGGGATTTTTTCCGAAGTGCGCGCGAAGCGGACTCTAGACAATCTTGCAATAGTCGATGCGCCCCGGGCACAAGTACGTCGAGATGGCCTCACTGAACAGATCGATGTCGACGATATCGTTCTTGACGATATCGTCGAGCTCAGTTTGGGTGACCAGATTGCCGCTGATGGCGAAATCCTCGAGGTATCCGGCCTCGAAATTGACGAATCGATGCTAACCGGCGAGTCACGCCCAGTCCTTAAACAAGTTGGCGATCAGGTTCTTGCAGGTACATCGGTTGTCGCTGGTTCCGGATTGATGCATGTCCAAGCGGTGGGAGCTGACCTGTATGCGCAGGGAATCGCTCGCCACGCACGGACTTTCTCTTTGGCGACTTCTGAAATTCAGCAGGGGATCAATAAGATTCTCCGCGTTATTTCGGTCGCCCTGCCGCCGATTATTCTGCTGACCTTATGGTCACAGACTCGCATTGCAGGTGACGGAGTTCCTCATGCGTGGCAGCACGCTTTGGTCTTGGCCGTTGCGAGCGTTGTCGGAATGATCCCTCAGGGTTTGGTTCTCCTGACCTCGATGAATTTTGCAATTGGATCTGCAACTCTGGCCCGTCGAGGCGCGCTTGTTCAAGAACTTCCGGCAGTTGAGGTTCTGGCCCGTGTGGACGCTCTTTGCTTGGACAAGACAGGGACACTGACGACTGGTGGCATTCGTTTGCGTTCGCTGGAAGTCCTTGAGACTCACGACTTTGATGGAGAGCTATTTACAGCTCTTCGCGTACTTAACGATGATGAGACCAACGCGACTGCCCATGCGGTGAAGGAATATCTGGATTCAGATTCTTCCTTACCCTTAGAGCATTGCGCAGATTCCTGGACGATTCCCTTCTCTTCGGCACGAAAATGGGCAGCGTGGGGGACCGCGGAGTCCTCGATCGTGATGGGTGCTCCAGAGATGCTCATCGATGGGATCGAGGAACTTGAAGGTCTTCGCCAGTCAGTCCGCTTGTACGCCGAGGAAGGCTTGCGTGTCCTCGTCGTTGTTCGCTACGCCCAGAGAATTCAGGACCAGACACTTCCCGGCGATCCCTTGCCTCTTGCATTGCTTGTCCTTGAGGAGGACCTTCGAGACGATGCCCGTGAAACCCTGGCCTATTTCCGCAGGCAGGGTGTGCGCGTTCGGATTATTTCTGGCGATAGCCCGACAACCGTTGCCGCACTGGCAGCTCAAGTTGGTTTGCAATCACCCGATGGCAATGCGCCTCAAGCATTTGATGCACGCCAGCTTCCGAGCGATCCGACCTCAGCCGAGTTCTTGGCGATCGTTGAGTCTACTGATGTCTTTGGGCGTGTGACTCCCGAACAGAAACGTGCCTTGGTTAAGGCTCTTCAGACTCAAAAACACTGCGTCGCGATGACAGGTGACGGCGTTAATGACGCCCTTGCTCTCAAAGACGCGGATCTTGGCATTGCAATGGGGAATGGAGCCGCAGCGACAAAAGCCGTTTCGCAACTTGTCTTGGTTGATCAGAAGTTCTCTGTGTTACCGAGCGTTCTGGGCGAAGGCCGACGCATCATGGCGAATATGGAGCGCGTCTCTTCTCTGTTCCTCGCCAAGACAACCTACGCGACGCTCTTTGTGATTCTGAGCGCGATTTTCGCATGGCGTTATCCGTTCTTGCCGCGCCACTTTACCTACGTCGACACCTTGACCATTGGTATTCCCGCGTTCTTTATTGCGCTTGGGCCAAACAATAGGCGTTACGTTCCGGGATTCCTCGTGCGAACTCTCTCTCTTGCCATTCCCAGTGGCATTGTTCTGGGCGTCAGTGCTCTTGCCGTCTATTCTTCGGTTGGAGATGGAACCGCGCTAGGATCCACGGCGGCAGCTCTTACTGTGTTGATCGCGGGGCTATGGCTGTTGTCAATTACTGCACGTCCTCTTGTGCCTTGGCGCATTGCACTCATCTGTACGATGGCCGCCGGGGGAGTACTCGGCGTATTCATTCCGGTTGCCCGTCACTTCTTCGCATTTGAGTGGCCTTCAGCTTCTTTGTGGCTCGTCATCGTATGTGCTGGACTGTGTGCTGGTGCCGTGATTGAGGCGTTCTCGCGTGTCCTCTATTTGGGGCGACTTCGTGAAGCCGAAGAAGAAGGACGCGCGCGCGATTAAGAACACATGTTCGAGAAAAAGAACGTGTCAACACGTAAACTGATTGAGTGCATGATCAGTTAATTGTCCGCGGTGCGCGCGAGCACAATCTCAAGGGCGTCGATCTTGACCTCCCTCGCGATTCAATGATTGTCTTTACGGGACTATCAGGCTCCGGCAAGTCCTCTCTCGCTTTCGATACGATTTTTGCCGAAGGACAGCGACGCTACGTCGAGTCTTTGTCCTCATACGCACGGCAATTCCTCGGCCAGATGGATAAGCCCGACGTTGACTTCATCGAGGGACTGTCTCCGGCGGTTTCGATCGACCAAAAGTCAACTTCGCGTAATCCGCGCTCGACGGTGGGCACAATTACCGAGATCCACGATTACCTGCGTCTGTTGTATGCGCGCGCGGGTATCGCGCATTGCCCAACATGTGGCGCACGTATTCAAGCTCAAACTCCACAGCAGATTGTCGACCGTGTGCGCTCAATGCCGGAGGGAACACGCTTCCAGGTACTTGCTCCCGTAGTTCGCGGACGCAAGGGTGAATATCAAGATCTTCTTGAAGAACTCAAAGCTTCCGGATATGTACGTGCGATTGTCGACGGACAATTGATGCGTTTGGAAGAGGTTCCTCCTCTCGAAAAGAAGCTCAAGCACACGATTGAAGTCGTTGTTGATCGCCTTGTTGTCCGCGAAGGTATGCGTCAACGCTTGACTGATTCTGTCGAAACATCGCTGCGTCTATCCGATGGTCTTGTCGTGATTGATTGCATCGATCTGGATGAGGATGATCCCGAGCGACGCCGTAAGTATTCGGAGAAACGTTCGTGCCCCAATGACCACCCACTCGCTTTGGACGAGATTGAACCACGAACCTTCTCATTCAACGCTCCCTATGGCGCGTGTCCGGAGTGCTCAGGGCTTGGGTCGAAGCTCGAAGTCGATCCTGAACTTGTCGTTCCAGATGAGGAGCTTTCCCTCGCACAGGGCGCTGTCATAGTCTGGAATTCGAATTTTAAGTACCACAAGCACCTGTTGTCGGCGCTTTCTCAAGAACTCGGATTTTCCATGGACACTCCGTGGAAAGATCTCCCTGCTGAAGTTCGTGATGCCATCCTCAACGGTCGCAATTACGAGGTAAAGGTTAAGTTCCGAAACCGTTGGGGACGCGAACGCTCCTACACGACCGGGTTTGAAGGCGCGCTGACCTACATTCAGCGCAAGAAAGAAGAAACTGAATCACAGCTTGTGGTTGACCGGATGGACTCCTACATGCGCGAGGTGCCCTGTAGTGCGTGTCATGGAGCTCGGCTTCGTCCGGAAGTTCTTGCCGTCACCGTAGGCGATTTATCGATTGCGCAGCTATCGGATCTGTCGATTAGTCAGGCGAAGAGCCATCTGGATCATGTTGAGTTTGAGCAGCGGTCTTCGGTCATTGCCGCACCGATCTTGACTGAGATTCGTGCGCGTTTGAACTTCCTCGTTGACGTTGGCTTGTCTTATCTGACTCTTTCACGAGGCGCCGCCACCCTTTCCGGCGGGGAAGCGCAGCGCATCCGTCTCGCGACACAGATCGGTTCAGGCCTTGTCGGGGTGCTCTATGTTCTCGACGAACCCTCAATCGGTCTTCACCAACGCGACAATCGCAAGCTTATTGCGACATTGGAAAGACTTCGCGATCTTGGAAATACTCTGATCGTTGTCGAACACGACGAAGAGACGATTGAAGCAGCTGACTGGATTGTTGACGTTGGTCCAGGCGCTGGCGAAAACGGTGGGTGGATTGTCCACAGTGGAACGCTTGACGAACTTCGCCAGAATAAGCGTTCTCTGACCGGTCAATATTTAAGCGGAAAGCGCTCAATTGCTGTTCCCGCCACTAGGCGTCCGCGAGATCCTCAGCGACAAATTACGGTGAAGGGTGCCTACGAGAACAACCTGAAGGATGTGACGGTTTCCTTCCCACTCTCAACATTTATTGCCGTAACGGGTGTATCAGGTTCAGGAAAGTCGACTCTGGTCAACCAGATTCTCTACCGTTCACTGGCAACGCGCCTCAATGGTGCACGCCTCGTTCCCGGACGACATCGCTCGGTTACTGGAACCGATGAGCTCGATAAGGTCGTGCATGTCGATCAGTCGCCGATCGGTCGGACGCCGCGGTCTAACCCCGCGACCTATACAGGTGTCTGGGATCAGATCCGTAAACTCTTTGCTGAGGTCCCTGAAGCGAAGCTACGCGGCTACGGTCCGGGCCGATTCTCCTTCAACGTCAAGGGAGGTCGGTGCGAATCCTGCAAGGGCGACGGCACTCTTAAGATCGAGATGAACTTCCTTCCGGACGTCTACGTTCCCTGCGAAGTCTGCCATGGCGCTCGCTACAATCGCGAAACACTTGAGATTTTGTACAAGGGAAAGAGCGTCGCTGACGTTCTCAATATGCCCATTGCCGAGGCCGCAGAGTTCTTCGCACCGATCTCACGTATCGCGCGTCACCTGAACACTTTGGTGGAAGTTGGATTGGGCTATGTGCGCCTCGGCCAGGCGGCAACCACGCTGTCGGGCGGTGAAGCGCAACGCGTGAAACTCGCCTCAGAACTCCAACGACGCTCAACTGGCCGTACTGTCTACGTTCTTGACGAACCTACGACGGGTTTGCATACGGAAGATATCCGCAAGTTGCTGCTCGTCTTGCAAAGCCTCGTTGACAAGGGCAATACGGTTATCGTTATTGAACACAACTTGGATGTCATTAAGAGTGCTGACTGGGTGATCGACATGGGACCCGAAGGAGGCAGCGGAGGCGGCACTATTGTTGCCGAAGGTACTCCTGAGGAAGTTGCACAGGTCGAGGAGTCTTTTACCGGTGAATTCTTGGCAGAGATCTTCAACGGGAAGTAATCACTTCTCAGTTGCATAAACAACGGGGCGACTAGATACTCTCTAGCCGCCCCGCACGACTTTACTGAGCTTCGGGAGTCGTCCCGGATTCGTAGAGCGCTTCTACCTCATCGGCAAAGTCCGCCAGTACTCGACGTCGCTTCAGCTTCAAAGAGGGAGTCATATAGCCGTTCTCCACGGTGAAGGCGGCATTAACAATGCGATAGCGTCGAATCGACTCTGCGCGTGAGACCTTCTTATTTGCCCGGGCAATCGCGCGTTCCAAAGACTCACGAACTGCCGGGAGTTCGGCAGCTTGTGCCGCATCCACGATGGGCAGTCCATGCGAGCGAAGCCACTCGGGGAGCATCTCGGTATCTAGGGAGATGAGCGCGCCAATATAGGGGCGGTTATCACCGACAACGATAATGTTTGCGATGAGGGGATGGGTGGAAAGAGCATCTTCCAAAATCTCTGGAGAGACATTCTTACCACCCGCAGTGACGATCAATTCCTTCTTACGGCCGGTAATCCGTACGTGGCCTCGATCGTCAATCGAAGCAAGATCCCCAGTCCTAAACCAGCCGTCAACGAAGGCCTCAGCTGTCGCCTCGGGAAGATTATGGTACCCGCGCGAAACGGAGATCCCGCGGACAAGGAGCTCACCATCGGAAGCCAACTTTGCCTGGTTACCCGGCCAGACGAAACCAACGCTGTCCGGAGGAAAATCTTCCGGGGTCTCGACAGTGATGGGACCAGTTGTTTCGGAGAGTCCGTAGCCCTGCAGGAGCGTGATACCCAAACCACGGTAGAAATTCGCGAGGTCGAGAGCTAGGGGAGCACCACCCGAAATAATCGTGTGCAGATTGGGGCCGAGAATCGCCTTGACCTTCGAGAGAACCAAAGCGTCGGCGACTCGCCCGCGAATCTTGAGCAATGTCGAAGGGCCGGGTGAGGGGATTTCCGAGGCGTCAGGCACTGGCGTCGTGTCGGGGAGCGGACCTGCAACCAGGGATTCGGGTTTGGGGGTGTTCGCGTACGCAGTGGCTTGAGATAGTGCACGTGCCTGCTGTGCGGCCCAGGAGAACATACGTCCCTTAAAACCACCGCCAGCTTTGGCCGAAGCAGCATTGAAAACCTTCTCCAAAACACGCGGAACGACAAGGAGCATACTCGGCTTGAAGGTGGCGATGTCATCAACCAGATTGCGCGTATCAGGGGAGAAAGCAACGACCCCTTGACCCGCCAGCAAACAGTACATGACAAAACGTGCGAGGACGTGTGCAACTGGCAAAAACAGGAGCGAACGAGAACGCGGGTCGTTAATGAGGAGAGGCAAGAAGTCATAAGCCTGAAGCATTGGGCTAATGAAATTGCCGTGAGTAAGCACGACGCCCTTGGGAACACCGGTGGTTCCGGAGGTGTAAATGATCGTTGCTTCGTCCTCAAGTGCTACTGCGTCAGTGCGCTCTCGAACTTTTTCAATCGGTACTTCAATCCCGGCCTGAGCCAAGACCCTTTGAGCACCCTTGTCGATCGATAAGATCTGCCGAACGCGCTCGGTGCGAACAGACTGGACAAGCTCAGCTTGTTGAGATGTCGCAGTGATGACAATCCGAACGTCAGCATCTTTGAGAATATGGGCAATCTGGACGGCCGAGTCTGTTTCGTAGATCGGTACGGTGATTGCTCCACACGACAGGGCGGCAACGTCAACGAGTGCCCACTCGTAGGATGTGGGTGCAAGGATTGCCAGATGCTCTCCCGGTTCAAGCCCGAGAGCAATCAATCCACGAGCAAGTGAGTCAGCATCAGCTAAGAACTGATCAATGGTGACCGGCCGCCACGCCCCGACCGGAGAGCGGCGTTCGATCGCTACCTGTGAGGGGTAGTTTTCAGCACGCAAGCGAAGCATCTTCGGAATATTCATTTCGGGAGTTGCCTGTCGCGTAGCCGGAGACTCCCACGAACCGTCTGCAAGCCTGCGTACTGTCATCTGTTTTCCCTTTCGGTAATTGTTGCGATGAGGCCGAAGACGTCAGCGCTCGCGTCGTCGGAAGAAGAACCTGCGGCGCGGCTTTTCAGTGGCTTCAACTGGTCCACCGTAAAGTTCATCAATCTCGTGCGCGTAGTCCGAAATGACTTTGCGGCGACGAAGCTTCATCGAAGGGGTAACGTATCCGTTTTCTACGGTGAAGCTGGCGTCAATAATGCGGAACTTACGGATAGATTCCGCGCGAGAGACAGCCTTATTTGCGCGCTCGATTGCGCGCTCAAGCGAGGCCTGAACTTCAGGAAGTTGTGCGGCCTCGGCAGGGGAGCAGCGGGGCAGCCCGTGCTTGCGAAGCCAATCGGGGAGCATTTCGGCATCCAAGGTAATCAGAGCGCCGATGAAGGGACGTTGATCGCCGACGACAATGACGTTCGCGATGAGGGGGTGCGTTGCGAGCGCATCTTCAAGGACCTCTGGAGAAACATTCTTTCCACCAGCCGTGACGATGAGCTCTTTCTTGCGACCAGTGATGGAGAGCTGACCGTTGCGTGAAATGGAACCGATATCGCCTGTGTGGAACCACCGTCCGTCGGGCATGACTGCTTGAGTTTCTTCGGGAAGGTGATAGTAGCCGGGCATCACTGCTTGGCCTCGGACAAGGATCTCGCCATCCTTGGCAATTTTGATGAAATTACCGGGAAGAGGAAGACCGACGGTCCCAATCGGGTTTGCTCCCAGATGCTGAACTGCGATCGGACCGGTCGTTTCTGATAGGCCGTAGCCTTGGATAAGAGTGATTCCCATGCCGGCGTAGAACTGAGCGAGATCGGTTGCCAGTGGTGCGCCACCGGAAACGATGTAGCGCAAGTTTGGTCCGAGAACGGAACGAATTTTCTTAAGGACGAGTGCATCTGCGAGGCCGTGGCGGAGTTTCTTCGTTAGTGAAGGGCCGAAAGTGCGCTGCTGAGCGACAGAGTAGCTGCGCGCCTGCTTTGCACTCCACGCGAACATTCGTCCTTTAAGACCGCCACCCGCCTTTGAGGAAGCAGCGTTGTAGACCTTCTCAAGAACGCGAGGAACGACAAGCAAGATTGAAGGCTTGAACGCCTGGATATCAGGAAGCAAATTCTTGATATTCGGCGAGAAACCCAAAACGCCAGCACCAGAGAGCACGACGTGCATCACCAGACGTGCCAACACGTGCGCGACGGGGAGGAAGAGCAAGAGACGAGTATCAGGCGAGTCGATGACTGCGCCCAGCACCTGGCGCACGCCTGCAATTGTTGCGAGGAAATTCGCGTGGGTGAGCACGACTCCCTTCGGGACGCCCGTCGTGCCCGATGTATAAATGATCGTTGCGATCGATGAGGAGCTTAAAGATGAGCGACGTTCCTTGATGTCATCGATTGAGACGCCGCGCGCGGCCCGCGCAATAGTGCGCAAGGCGCCTTGGTCGAAGCTTTCAATGGCTTGCGTGAAAGCGGGTGCAACCGTACGAACGAGTTCAGACTGTTGAGTTGTTGCGGTAAAGACGCGGACAACGTGTGCGTCTTCAAGGATGTGCTGAATCTGAGACGCTGAGTCAGATTCGTAGATGGGGACGGTAACTGCGCCAATGGAGAGCAAGGCAAGGTCCAGAAGCATCCACTCAAAGGATGTCGAAGCGAGGATTGCAACAGAGTCTCCAGAGTTAACACCCAGCCCGATAAGGCCGCAGGCTGTGTATTCGACTTGACGCTGGAGCTCTGCAGCGGTCATCGAACGAACTGCACCAACTGAGCTGCGCGTTTCAACGACAACTTGATCTGGATGGGCTTCCGCTCGCCGCATGAAGAGATCCGGAAGTAGCTCGTCGCTGTGAATCGTGAACGTGGGCTTGATGGTGTACGAGCCATCGCGCAAGCGTTTCATTGCGTCTCCGTTTCGGACCTATTTTTCAGGTTGACACTAGGCATAGTAACGCCAAAGTAGTGCCATCTAGCTCACAGATCGTAGTACAGCTGGAATTCGTAAGGGTGAGGATAAGCGCGCATGGGGGCAATCTCCACCGTTTCTTTATAGTTAATCCAGGTTTCGATCAGGTCTTCTGTGAAGACGTCACCTTCGGTGAGGAACTCGTAATCGTTGCGAAGCGCTTCGAGCGCGCCCTCCAAGCTTGAAGGAATCTTTGCAATCGAGTCATAGTCCGCGCTCGGTAGCTCGTAGAGGTCCTTATCGATCGGTGCAGCCGGCTCAATACGGCGCTTAATTCCATCAATTCCCGCCATGAGGCATGCCGCGAAGGAAAGATAAGGGTTCGCACTGGGATCGGGAACTCGGTATTCGACGCGCTTTGCGGCCGGGGATGTTCCCGTCACAGGGATGCGAATGCATGCGCTGCGATTGCGCGCTGAATAGACAAGGTTAATCGGAGCTTCGAAGCCAGGAACAAGGCGACGGAAAGAATTAACCGACGGATTGGTGAACGCCAAAAGCGCGGGAGCATGCTCGAGTAGCCCACCAATGAACCAGCGCGCGGTGTCGGAAAGCGACCCGTAGCCTCGTTCGTCGTAGAAAAGAGGCTCGCCGTTCTTCCACAGTGACAGGTGTGTGTGCATTCCCGAGCCGTTGTCTCCGAAGATCGGTTTGGGCATGAAGGTGGCAGACAGGCCGGCGGCGCGGGCAGCGTTCTTGATGACGTACTTGAACTTCATCATGTCATCAGCTGCGGCCATCAGGGTATTGAAGCGGTAGTTGATTTCCTGCTGGCCGCCAGAACCAACCTCGTGGTGGGCGCGTTCAAGGGTAAGTCCGACCTCGGTCAAGAGGTTAGCCATTTCATCACGCAGGTCGGTGAAGTCATCAGCGGGGGAGACCGGGAAGTATCCGCCCTTGACGGGAACCTTGTACCCGAGGTTTCCACCCGCCTCGCTGCGTCCGGTATTCCAGTAGGCCTCGTCAGAATCGAGAGCGTAGAAGGTGTGTTGCGGACTCACTTGGTAGCGAACGTCATTGAAAACGAAGAACTCAGCTTCTGCTCCGATGTAGCACGTATCGGCAATGCCGGTCGAACGCAGGTAAGCCTCGGCCTTGGCAGCGACTTGGCGCGGGTCGCGCGAGAAGGGCTCATCGGTGAAAGGGTCGACGATCGAGAAAATAATGACCAGTGTCTTGTTAGCGCGGAAAGGATCAACAAAAGCAGAGGACAGATCGGGAATCAGTTTCATGTCCGACTCGTGGATTTGCGTGAAGCCCCGAACTGAGGAGCCGTCGAACATCAGGCCGTCTTTAAGGACCGAGGCCTCGAGTTCGCTGGCGGGAATCGTGAAGTGTTGCTGAACGCCGGGAAGATCACAGAAGCGCACATCAATGTACGCGATCTCTTCTTGTGCAATGAAGTCGATAACTTCTTGGGCCTGGGTAAACATGACGAACCTTTCCGCACCGGTAACTTCAAGAAATGATAAACCCAGCACCAAGAGTTTTTCCATAGGCCTGCTGGGTGCGCACAAAGTTCATGGCGCGGCTAGGCTAAAAGAATGGCTGATCCATCAACCTATCGTCCGAAAACCGGGGAAATCCCGACCGATCCCGGGGTGTACCGTTTTCGCGACGAACAGGGGCAAGTGATCTACGTTGGGAAAGCCAAAAATCTTCGTGCGCGTTTGACCAACTATTTTCAGGATCTAGCCAATCTGCATCCCCGCACCCAGAAAATGGTCACGACTGCGGCCTCGGTTCAATGGACCGTTGTACGTAGCGAAATTGAAGCGCTCACTTTGGAATTCACGTGGATTAAAGAATTCAATCCACGCTTTAACGTGATGTTTAAGGACGACAAGTCCTATCCCTATCTGGCGGTCAGCATGGGGGAGAAGTATCCCCGAGTTCAGGTCACGCGCGAGGCGCGCCGGAAGGACAGTCGATACTTTGGACCCTACACAAAGGTGTGGGCGATTCGAGAGACCATTGATCTCCTCTTGCGAGTGTTTCCGCTGCGAACCTGTTCAGCCGGGGTCTTTCGTCGTGCGCAGGCGCAAGGGCGCCCGTGTCTATTGGGCTATATCGATAAGTGCTCAGCCCCTTGTGTCGGGCGTATCTCTCAAGAAGAACATCGAGCTCTTGCCCAAGCAATGTGCGAGTTCATGGAAGGCCGGGCAACTCCCGTATTGCGCCAGATCGAGGCCGAGATGCGCGAAGCAAGCGCTCAGCTTGATTTTGAAACCGCGGCCGAAAAACGCGACGATTTACAGGCGTTGCGTACGGTTCTCGAAAAGAACACCATGGTTCTGGGCGACGGGACTGATGCGGATATTTTTGCTCTTGTGAGCGATGAATTGGATGCAGCAGTTCATGTTTTCCACGTCCGCGGAGGAAGAATCCGCGGTACCCGTGGCTGGGTGATTTCGCGTGACGATGATGCTGATGAATCGGAGCTCATGTCGCGGCTTTTCGAACAGATTTACTCCGAATTACCGGAGGACTCTGGGACGGGAGCGCGTGCCGTTGAGCAGGCCCAAGCAGTCTCAGTCGATGATGTTGTCCACACTCCCACGCGTGCGGTTCCCCGAGAAATTCTTGTCAGTGTCATGCCAGATGATCGAGAAACACTGGCTCAGTGGCTTGCGGGCAAACGAGGCGGCATCGTCGATATTCATGTCCCCCAAAGGGGAAATAAGGCCCAGCTTATGGAGACTGTGAAGGAGAATGCGAAGCAGGCCCTGGTGCTCCACAAGACTCGCCGTTCGGGCGATCTTGCTCAACGAGGCCAAGCAATGGATGAATTGGCGCAATACCTTGACCTTCCAGCTGCACCTCTTCGAATCGAGTGTTACGACATTTCGCATACTCAAGGTCAGCAGCAGGTCGGATCGATGGTCGTCTTTGAAGACGGCACCCCGCGTAAAGATGCCTATCGGCACTTCAACATCCATGGCGATGACGGAAATGGGACACCGGACGACACCTCTGCAATGGATGAAGTATTGCGGAGACGTTTCCGTCGTCTCCTTGCCGAGGAAAACGGTGAAGATGGCGAAGATGATGAGGGTATTGCTTTCGAGTCCGGTCCGGTCGATGCTAGCGGGAGACCACGGCGTTTTTCCTATCGGCCAGATCTTGTGGTCGTCGATGGCGGTCTTCCTCAAGTGAATGCTGCACGCAGTGCACTCGACGCAATGGGAATCGATATTCCGCTGATTGGCTTGGCCAAACGATTGGAAGAAGTGTGGATTCCAGGAGAAGATTTCCCGGTCATTTTCCCCAGGACCTCGGCTGCCTTGTACATGCTCCAATATGTGCGCGATGAATCCCATCGTTTTGCAATCACTGCTCATAGGAAACGTCGTGCAAAGACCCAGCAGCGTTCGGTTCTTGACGAGATCCCGGGCGTTGGCCCCTCCCGACAAAAGGCGCTCCTGCGCCGCTTTGGTTCGGTGAAGAAGATCCGCGAGGCCACTGTCGGGGCCATCGCCGAAGTGCCTGGGATTGGAGATACCCTTGCGCAGACTATTTTCGATGCGTTGAACCCTGAGCAGAAAACTGACTAAAGTGGCGAAACTTCGGTAACAATCGTCAACAAATGGCACCATAGGACTATGAGCGATATCCCTATGCCCCCCGTTCCCACTGAGGACACTGTTCCTGGAGGGATTCCGTTGCTTGATGAGATTGCCCCAGAGGTTCCCGATCCGGGTTCAAACGAAGTCGTGATCATCACCGGCTGTTCAGGTGCAGGACGAACCGGTGCCGCTCGCGCTCTTGAAGATCTTGACTGGTACGTTGTCGATAATCTTCCACCGGCTATGCTTCCTGCCCTCGTGGGAATGATGTCCCCAGACGGCGGGGGAGTGCACCGTCTAGCTGTCGTTGTTGATGTACGTTCCCGAGAGTTTTTTGCTGACTTCGCTCGTTCCCTCGAACAGCTGCGCGAGCTTGGAGTGACCTATCGAGTGTTCTTCCTTGAAGCGTCGACGGACACATTGATTCGGCGTTATGAATCGAATCGACGTCCCCACCCGCTTCAAGGAGACGGTACTCTTCTCGAAGGAATTCATGCCGAGGCCCGCGCACTTGCTCCGGTTCGGCGCGCCGCAGATGTCGTCATTGATACCTCGGGGATGTCTGTTCACGATCTGACGCGACATATTCGTGATGTGATCGCCGATGCCGGTGATGTTCCACTTCGAATCACGGTTGAATCCTTTGGGTTTAAGCATGGACTTCCCCTGGATGCAGATCATGTTCTGGACGTTCGTTTCTTAAAGAACCCTTACTGGGTCGATGAGCTGCGCCATCTGACAGGAAAAGACCAACCCGTCGCTGACTATGTGCTTTCACAACCCGGTGCTCGTGACTTTGTTCTGGGCTACGCAGATCTCCTCGCTCCCATGCTTAGGGGGTATATTGGTGAGCTCAAGCGGTACACGACGATCGCAGTTGGGTGCACGGGCGGTAAGCACCGTTCAGTGGCGAGCGCAGAGCTCATTGCCCGCCGGCTGCGTGAACATGGATTTAGTGTTCGCGTCACGCACCGCGATATGGGAAAGGAATAGTCGATGACCTACGTTGATGCTGCTGGGTGGATGCAGCGCGGCGATTCGAATAATCGCGTCGTCGCTTTGGGTGGCGGACACGGATTGTCCGCAACTCTTCGCGCCCTTCGACACATCACGCGTCAGCTCACCGCTGTTGTCACAGTTGCAGACGATGGTGGTTCTTCTGGACGTCTGCGCTCAGAAATGCCGATTCTCCCACCTGGCGACTTGCGCATGGCGCTTGCCTCACTGTGTGAAGAAACAGAGTGGGGGCTGACATGGCGCGACGTTTTCCAGATGCGCTTGAAGACCAGCGGGCCAATGGATGGACATGCAGTTGGCAATATTGTCATTGCCGGGTTGTGGCAGCTTCTCGATGATCCGGTAGAAGGACTCGATTTTGTTGGTCGCCTCTTAGGCGCTCAGGGGCGCGTGCTTCCGATGTCTGTTGATCCATTGAGCATTGAAGCTGATATGGACGACAACGGCCGGCACTACACGGTGAAGGGACAATCGAAAGTTGCGATTGCCCCCGGGACGGTTGAAGCGGTTCGTTTGACCCCGGAAAAGCCACGCGTTCCTGCAGCTGTCACTGAAGCGATCTCTGAGGCCGACTGGGTTGTTCTAGGACCAGGTTCGTGGTACACCTCGGTGATTCCGCATCTGTTGGTTCCTGAACTTCACCGCTCGCTGGTCACCACCGAAGCCCATCGTGCGCTCATTTTGAATCTCTCGCGTCAACGCGGGGAAACAGACACGATGACCACGGCCGACCATGTTCGCGTTATTGCCCGGTATGCACCGAGTTTCAAGCTCGATGTCGTCATTGCTGATCCGACAACGACTGATGATATTGATGACCTTGCCGAGGCCGCTGATGCTTTGGGTGCGCGAGTCCTCCTTCGTCAGGTGCGCACGGGCGACGGCGAGCCTCACCATGATCCTCTTCGTCTGGCCGCTGCCTTACGAGATGCTTTCGATGGTTTCCTTGGCGAAGTTGGTCGTAGCGAGACCTGGCTTCCCTGATTTCTCACAGTGCTTGTACTTTCTCTAAAGGAGTAAAGGTGTCCCTCACATCGGATATGAAGGATGAGCTTGCCCGCAGCGCGGTTACGTCGCAGTCCGCGATGGCGGCCGAGGTCTGCGCGATTCTTCGTTTTTCGGGTGGTCTTCACCTAGTGGGTGGCCGCATCCTCATCGAGGCCGAACTTGATTCTTCCGTTGCGGTCCGCCGTCTTCGCGCCTTCCTCTCGACTCTGTACAACGTCGAGTCCTTCGTTGTTGTGGTTTCGGGTTCGTCACTGCGCCGGGGCAAGCGCTACGTGGTTCGGGTCGTGCACAGGGCGGATGAACTCGCACGTCTCAGTGGCCTCGTTGATGCTGCGGGACGGCCGGTCCGCGGGCTGCCGGCGGCGCTTGTTGCAGCAGGCAAGGACGAGGCTGCAGCGGTCTGGCGTGGAGCTTTCCTCGCGCGTGGCTCACTTTTGGAACCGGGACGTTCATCATCTTTGGAAATCACGTGTCCGGGACCAGAGGTTGCCTTGGCGATGGTTGGATTGGCGCGCAAGCTTGGTGCGGTCGTTCGCTCCAAGGAAGTGCGCGGTTCGGATCGAGTGACAGCTCGTGACTCTGAAGCAATCAGTGCGCTGATTCGGGCGCTTGGAGCCCCGGCAACTCATCGCTCATGGGAACAGAGGCGTGAACGCCGTGAGGCGCGTGGCTCGGCTAATCGTCTTGCTAATTTTGACGACGCCAACCTTCGGCGCAGTGCGCGTGCTGCGGTCGCCGCCGGCGCAAGAGTGGAGCGCGCTTTCGCTATTCTTGGCGATGATGTCCCTGAGCACTTGCGCGAAGCGGGTGAACTGCGCATTAAATTTAAGCAGGCCTCGCTTGAGGAACTGGGGAAACACACTGATCCTCCTTTGACGAAGGACGCAGTAGCGGGACGCATTCGCAGGCTTCTCGCGATGGCGGACAAGGTAGCGCATGATCGTGGAATCCCTGATACCGAGTCCGCGCTCACTCTTGACATGCTCGACGGTGACTGAGATCTCTCTTTCAGCATAATGTGGCTCAGCTCTCTAAGGACTTAGTTCACCCTCATCTGTGGCGGTGAGGGTGTAGATTAGGAGTACTGGAACCGCAGAGCACTGCGGGCCATAGATGCAAACCGCATCTTCATGGTTGATACAGAAAGTGTGTCCCGCAGGGGGCACAAGCAGGAGGACAACAGTGACCACCCGCGTTGGCATT